>DAIQNZ010000005.1:0-287772 GCA_036788135.1 Propionicimonas sp. | reverse complement strand
CATGCAGCACCAGCATCGTCGTGCGGCCTTCGGACTGGAGCTGCTCTACGGCTGCCACCAGTTCGGCGGGAGGCTCGGCGCCGGCTTCGGACAGCATCCGCAGACTCCCCATGACAGTGGGGCGGCCATCTACGACCGCCCGCACGCCACGGCCAGTGACCGCCTCCAGCTCGGCGGCGGCCAGCCGGGCGTCGTCGGGCACGAGCCCGGCGAGATCACGAACCACGGCGGTCGCTAACGGGTGGTCGCTCAAGGTCTCCACGGCCAAGGCGACCGCGCTGAGCTCTGCGGTTGTGGCCCCCTGCGCCGCGATCGTGTCGGTCACGGTCGGGTGGCCCCAGGTGAGGGTGCCGGTCTTGTCGAAGGCCATCGCCTCGACCTTGCCGAGGGTCTCCAGCGGCGCCCCGCCCTTGACCAGGACGCCGACGCGGGCAGCCCGAGCCACCCCCGCCAGTACCGCCGCCGGGGTCGCGATCGCTAGCGCGCACGGGCTGGCGGCCACCAGCACCAGCATCGAGCGGTAGAAGCTGTCCACCGTCGGCTCCTGCAGGAACAGAACGCCCACGACGAAGACCACGGCCACCGCCGCGATGACCGCAGGTACATAGAAACGCTGGAACCGATCGATGAACCGCTGCGTCGGTGACTGGGCTGTGTCGGCCTCCTTGACCAGCGTGACCACCCTGGCCAGGGTCGTGTCGGCCGCGGCGGCGGTAACCACCATGTCGAAGGCGCCTGGGCCGTTGACCGTCGCGGCGAAGACCCGGGACCCGCTCGAGATCGCCTCCGGGTTCGCCAGCGCCTTCTCGACGCTCGGCACTGGTGCCTTCTCCACCGGCATCGACTCCCCGGTGACCGCGGACTGGTCGATCGCGGTCGACCCCACACTCACGAAACCGTCTGCCGGTACCCGCGAGTTGGGCCGCACCACCACCACGTCACCCACTACAAGCTCCTCCACCGGCCGTTCCTCGGTGGCGTCCTGCCCGACCCGGACGGTCGCGGTCCGGGGCGCGAGCTCGGCCAGCGCCTCGATCGAGCGGGTCGCCCGTGCCATCGCGAACTCCTCCAGCGCGTGCCCGATGCTGAACAGGAACAACAGCACCGCGCCCTCAGCGAGCTTGCCGACCGCAGCAGCCCCCACCGCCGCCACGATCATCAAGAAGTCGACCTCGAAACGCCCCCGCAGCACCGACTGCCACGCCCCACGCACCGTGAAGAAGCCACCGAAGAAGTAGGCCAGCAGATACAGGCCCACGAACACCGGCTCCGACGCTCCCAGACCGAACTCGGCCAGCAGACCCGCGAGATACGCCACACCCGACGCGATCGCGAACCACAACTCCCAGCGACCATCCCCATGGGCGTCGTCGCCCGCCTCGACACGACTAACATTACTCATGATCTGAACATATCATGATGTTTTGATGTATTGCTAGTGCTCGAGCGTGTCGTGCGGACACGATGCCGATCTGGTTTGATCAGGGATGCACAACTGCTCGGAGGTTCCTCGATGCAACTGAATCCGACCGAAGCGGAGCGAGTCGCGGAGGTGATGGGCGGTCTCGCCACCCCCGCCCGCGTCCTGATCCTCGCACGCCTGCTGCAGTCCCCCGCCACAGTGAGCGAACTCACCACCGAACTCGGCATCTCCCAGACCGCGGTCTCCAACCACCTCAGGATCCTCCGCCACCTCGACCTTGCCGCGGGCGACCGCCTGGGCCGCCACGTCGTGTACCACCTCCAGGACGACCACGTACGCGCCATGATCGAACAGATCCTCACCCACGCCCGCCACGACCAACACGCCTCGCCCCACGACGAACGAGCCGACGACTGAGTGGAACCTGAGAGTCTCTTGGGCTATCCTCATTCTGTCGGAGGGGGCAGAATGACTGACGACCGCGCGAGTCGGTTCAGGCGTCTCGCGCGGCGCGCCACGAGCGTCCTCGTGCTCTCCACGCTCCTCGTCGTGAGCTACTCGGTGGAACTGAGCCACTTGGCCCACGCCGCCGACCTACCCGAACCCCAACCAATGGTTGGAACCACCAGACTCGACCCCCCGTCTACGAGCCAACTCGCCGAACAGCGCGCCGAAAGCCTCCGCCAAGCCGCCCGGCTCATACAGGCCAACATCCAGCAGTCCCAACTGCAGGACCACCGCAACGGTGAAACGAAGCAAGCCAAGGCCATCCAGGCCGAGGCGTATCGCCTGAACAACCTCAACGAGTTCGCCTGGCCCACCAAAGGTGGCGTCTCCTCGGGGTTCGGCATGCGCAAACACCCCATCCTTGGCTACGTTCGCCTGCACAACGGAGCCGACATCGGCGGCGCTTGCGGAAACCCCATCTACGCCACCCAGTCCGGCACAGTCACCAAGGCCGGCTACAGCAGCAGCTCGGGCAACAACATCCGCATCGACCATGGCTCCATCAACGGCAAACGCGTAGAGACGGCCTACCTCCACATGAGCAAGCTCGCCGCACGCGACGGACAACGCGTCGACAAGGGCGACATCATCGGCTACGTCGGAACCACCGGACTCTCCACCGCCTGCCACCTCCACCTCGCTCTCTATGAGAACGGCGCCGGAAGCGACCCGCTCGACTACCTTCAGCGCGACTAGTGGGGTGGCGCTCCCGATTCGGACCTATCGAGTCGGCGGATCGAGTCGGCAGATACGGTCCCACAGGACACACCCTGCGTGGGTCGACCGTTAGTGCTGGTGGATCATGCGGTAGCCGAGCAGGCCCGGGTCCAGCATTCCGAAGATCATGGCGACGTGGGCGACCACCAGGAAGATCGCAATGAAGGTGGCGTGCCACTTCAGCGAGTTGGTGGGGTCGGTGCCGACGAGACCGAGCTCGACCAGCGTGATGCCGACCAGAGGGATGGCGCCGGACAGGTACAACAGGACGGCGATCACGTCGGCGGGACCACGCCACGCCCCGGCGAGGGTGAGGGGCACGACGGCGTTCACCAGCAGGTGCAGGAAGATTGCCAGCATGATCGGGCCGGCCAGCAGGCCGGCGATGCGGCTGGTGGCCCGAACCCAGGTCGGCGTCGCGGCGCGGCGGAAGAGGATGGCCAGCTCGGTGATGGCGAGGGTCTCGGCGAGGACGACCGGGATGGCCATGAAGATGATCAGGTTCCGCGGCTGGTGCACCGCGAGCAGTTCCATGTAGTGGGTCATCCCCATGCTCATGGCCATGCCGAGCTCGTTCGCGACCAGGTTCGGGCCCAGCAGGGCGGTCAGGCTTAGCACACCGGTCAGCACCAGGACAGCGATCGTGGCGGTTGAGTCCGCGAGCGTGCGGGTGGGGCGTGGGGTGGACGGTCGTGCTGCGGTGGTGGTCACGGGAGCCTGCCTCGGTGCGGGGGACGGGATGCTCCAAGGGTCGGGGACGCACTCGATGCCATCCGGCTGGTTTCTGTGAAGTTTCTCTGAAGTTCTGTTCCGGATCGGGCCCAGCGGGAATGGACGGCTTCCGGCATAGGTTGTCGCGGATACCCATGGGGGGTATCAGCGAAGGAGATCGTCATGGACGAGCACGCGAGCCTGCACGGCGTCGGAACTCAGCCCAGCTCTGGGCTCGAGGACGACCCTCACACCGACCACGCCGCCGGGCACCTCGCGTCCCAGGGCCACCCCGCGATGGGGCACGGCTCACCGCAGCAGCAGGGCGAACACGCGGGGCATGCCGCGCACGGCGGGCACAGTGACCACGTGCAGCGGTTCCGGCGGCTGTTCTGGCTGATGCTGCTCCTTGCCGTGCCGGTGGTCGCGTTGTCGCCGATGTTCGCGATGCTGCTTGGCTACGCGGTCCCCGCCGATGGGCCGCTGGCGTGGGTGCCGCCGCTGCTGGGCACGGTTCTGTATCTGTGGGGCGGCTCCCCGTTCCTCAGCGGTGCGGTCAGTGAACTGCGCGCACGCCGTCCCGGGATGATGCTGCTGATCGGGTTAGCGATCACGGTCGCGTTCCTGGCCAGCTGGGGGGCCACACTGGGGCTGCTCAGCCACACGCTGGAGTTCTGGTGGGAACTCGCGCTGCTGATCGTGATCATGCTGCTCGGCCACTGGCTCGAGATGCGCTCCCTGGCCCGGACCACTTCGGCGCTGGACTCCCTGGCAGCGCTGCTGCCAGACACCGCCGAAGTGGTCCGCGGCAGCCGGGTCGAGCTCGTGTCGCCCACCGACCTTGTCGTGGGGGACGTGGTGCTGGTGCGTCCCGGCGGCAGCATTCCCGCCGACGGACGGATCGTCGAGGGCGAGGCCGGGCTGGACGAGTCCATGGTCACCGGCGAGTCCCGGACCGTCCACCGAGGACCGGGCGAGGCGGTGACCGCGGGAACGGTGAGCACCGATTCGGGCCTGCGGGTCGAAGTCACGGCCACCGGCGAGGACACCACACTTGCGGGCATCCGCCGCCTGGTGGAGCAGGCCCAGTCCTCGACGTCGCGGGCACAGCTGCTCGCGGACCGTGCCGCGGGGTGGCTGTTCTGGTTCGCCCTCGGCGCCGCGGCGATCACCGGCGTGGTGTGGGTCCTGCTCGGCCAGCCCGACCAGGCCGTCGTCCGCGTCATCACCGTTCTGGTGATCGCCTGCCCACACGCCCTCGGCCTGGCGATCCCCCTGGTGGTCGCCATCTCGACCGAACGATCGGCGCGCGCCGGCGTCCTGATCAAGGACCGGGGAGCCCTCGAACGGATGCGGACGATCACCACCGTCGTGTTCGACAAGACCGGCACCCTCACCAAGGGACAGCCGGCTGTGGAACGCGTCGAGGCGGTCGGCGACGACAGAGAGGAGGACGTGCTGGCGCTCGCCGCCGCAGCCGAGGCGGACAGCGAGCACCCACTGGCCCGGGCGATCCTCCGCGCCGCCCTGGAACGCGGCTTGCGGGTCCCGTCCGTGACCGGGTTCACCTCCCAACCCGCGCTGGGCGTGTCGGCCAGGGTGGACGGTACGACGGTGCGCGTCGGTGGTCCGCGCCTGCTGGCTGAGACAGGGGCGGGCGACCCGTTCACCGGGGCGGACGCGCGCGACGCCGGCATGACCAAGCTGTGGGTGCTGCGCGACGAGAAGGTGATCGGAGCGCTGAGCCTGGCCGACGAGGTTCGTCCCGAGTCCGCAGCGACCGTCGCCGCTCTGCACCGGCTGGACGTGCGGGTGGCGATGCTCACCGGTGACGCCAGGGCGGTCGCCGATCGCGTCGCCGCCCAGTTGGGCATCGACACCGTCCTCGCCGAAGTCCGGCCCGAGGAGAAGGCGGCCAAGGTTGCCGAACTCCAGGCTGCCGGCGGGCGGGTCGCGATGGTGGGCGACGGCGTCAACGACGCCCCCGCGCTGGCCCAGGCCGATGTCGGCCTCGCCATCGGCGCCGGCACCGATGTCGCCATCGCCTCGGCCGGTGTGATTCTCGCCAGTGACGACCCCCGCACGGTCGTGTCGGTCATCGAGCTGTCCAAGGCGAGCTACCGCAAGATGATGCAGAACCTGTGGTGGGCGGCCGGCTACAACCTCGTCTCGGTCCCGCTCGCCGCCGGCGTGCTCGCCCCGGTCGGGATCAGCCTGCCCATGGAGGTCGGCGCCATCCTGATGTCCATCTCGACCGTTGTGGTCGCCCTCAACGCCCAGTTGCTGCGCCGGCTCGACCTGCGGCCGGGCCAGATCCGGGGCTAGTACTGCAGGGTCGTCATCATGCCGATCTCGGCGTGGTAGATGTTGTGGCAGTGGTAGGCCCAGCGTCCGGGATTGTCGGCTTCGAGGTCGGCGGTGAGGGTCTGCATGGGGAGCACGAGCACGGTGTCCTTGCGTAGGCCGCCGTTGCCGGGCAGTGACCAGGTGTGGCCGTGGATGTGCATCGGGTGGGCCATCATCGTCATGTTCGTCATCTGGAGGCGGAGCCGACGTCCGGTGCTGGTGGTGATGGGGGTGTCGGAGCCGAACGTCTTGCCGTTCATGCCCCAGGCGTAGGGCTTCATCTGGCCGTTCAGGGTGACCTGTTCGACCTGGTCGGGTTCGCGCTGGGGCAGCCGGGCACTTTCGGCGGGCATGAGGGCTGCCAGGAGCAGCGGATCGGTGTCGAGTTCTGCCGGGTGGACGGACGCCGCCGGCGGGGCTCCGGCGCCGGTGCGGACCAGGATCAGGGCCTGCCCCTGCTTTCCCTCAGCGGACGCCACGAGCGGGAACACGCCATCAGCGAGGGTCACGAGCAGGTCGACCCGCTCGCCCTGGGCAATGTAGAGGGCCCTGGTGTGCTGCTGCTGGACGGGGTAGCCGTCGGTGTGGGTGACGGTCAGGGTGTGGCCGCCCAGCGCGACCCGGAACAGGGTGTCGGCGGCGGCGTTGATGATCCGGAGTCGGGCTCGTTGACCCGGCCTGGCGATGAGGGTGTGCGGCGCCCCGGGGATGCGTCCGTTGATCAGGTAGTGGGGGTAGGCGATGTCGCCGACGTCACCCAGTGGCGAGCGACCCATGCCGCCCATGCCGGACATGTCGTGGTTCATGCCCACGCTGACCGAGCCGTGTTCGGCCTTGAGGGCGGCGAGGATGTCGTCGGGACCCTTGCCGATGCCGTCGGTCCAGTCATCGAGGACCAGCACCCACTCGTGGTCGTATTCGCCGGGTTCTGCGGGGTCGTCGACGATCAGTGGGGCGTACAGGCCGCGGTCGATCTGGACGCCGCTGTGGGGGTGGAAGAAGTAGGTGCCGGCGTCGGGGGCGGTGAACGTGTAGGTGTAATCGGCCCCTGGGGCGATCGGGTCCTGGGTGATGCCGGGCACGCCGTCGGCGGCGTTGTGCAGCCGGATTCCGTGCCAGTGGACGCTGGTTTCGACCGGGAGCCCGTTGCGGACCTGCACCTGCACGACATCGCCGGCCTTCGCCCGCAGCAGCGTGCCCGGGACCTGCCCGTCATAACACCAGGTGCTGGCGGTGATCCCGCCGAGATCGACCTGGGAGACCCCGGGCTGGAGGACGGCGCGAACGTCCGGGGAGCCGAAAGCCGGCGTCGGCGGGATGCTCACCGGGGTCGTCGGCGTGCCGGTGGTGCTCGTCGAGCAGCCGCCGAGCAGTGCGGCGGCGCCGAGGCCGAGGCCTCCGGTGATGAGGTCACGCCTGCTGAGGCTCCTGGGCATTGTGCGGGCCTTTCGGTTGTCGTGCTGCCCAGCGTGCGCGATACCCCGGCGGGTTTCTAGCCGGTTCGATGTTGTTTCGATGAAGGTTCCGACCATTCGGGCAGGTGGAGGGTGAAGGTGGAGCCTTTCCCCGGCCCTGGGCTGATGGCGGTGAGCTGGCCGCCGTGGGCCAGGGCGATGGCGCGGCTGATCGCCAGCCCGACGCCGGTGCCGCCGCGGTCGCGGTCTCGGGCGGTGTCGGCGCGGTAGAAGCGTTCGAAGATGTGGGGCAGGTGTTCGGCCGCTATTCCGTCTCCGTCATCGCTGACCTCGATGCTCACCATCGCCTCGCCGGCTGCCACCCTGACGGTGACGTGGCCGCCCCGGGGGGTGTGCCGCAGGGCGTTGGACAGCAGGTTGCCGAGCACCTGCGCGATCCGGGCCCGGTCGACCCGTACCGTCGGGAGGCCGGCGAACGGCTCGACGGACAGGCCGACACCTTTGCGGCCGTAGCCCTCCTCGGCCGCCATCACCGCCTCCCGGGCGAGCTCGCCGGGATCCGCCGTCTCGAGAGTGAGGTTGAGCCTGCCCTCCTCTGCGGCGGACACCTGGCCGAGGTCGTCGGCCAGCCGGGAGATCCGCTCGATCTGGCCGGTGAGGATGTGCCATGCGTCCGGTCCGGGCTCGATGGCCCCGTCCTCGAGGCTCTCCACGCAGATCTCCATGCTGGCCAGAGGGGTGCGGATCTCGTGCGCGAGGTCGGTGAGCAGACGCCGGCGGCTCGCCTCGACCGAGTCGAGCCGGGACGCCATCGTGTTGAAGCTGTCGGCCAGCCTCGCGAGCTCCCGGGAATCCGTCCGCTCCACCCGCTGGGCGTAGTCCCCCTGGGAGATCCGGGAGGCGACACCGCCGAGGTCGTCCAGCGAGCGGCGCAGCCTGCGGCTGATCAGGACACTGACGATGATCGCGCCAGTGACCGCGATCAAAAGCCCGATCAACAGCGCCAGCGTGCCGGCAGTGTTGAACGCCTCCTCTGAGTGGGTGAGCACGTCGGGGTTGTCGTGGCCCGCCTCGCGCATGTGTGCCTCGAACAGCGGAGGCCCGGCGATCACGGCCACCACGACCATCGTCAACGCCATCGCCACCGAGACCGTCACCTGCGAGACCAGCAGTCTGGTGGTCAGGCTGCCCGGACGGTTGGTTGCGCTCACCGTCCCGGGCCCATCCGGTACCCGACCCCCCGCACGGTCTCCACGAAGGGAAGGTCCGCGGCCTCTGCGAGCTTGCGGCGCAGGTGGCCGATGTGGACATCGACGAGATGCTCGTCACCCACCCAGTCCGGACCCCACACGGCATCCACCAGTTGGCGCCGGGTGAAGGCGGCTTTCGGCCGGGCGGACAGCACCTCGAGCAGGTCGAACTCGGTGCGGGTCAGCTCCACCTCGGTGTCGCTCACCATCACCCGGCGACCAACCGGGTCAAGCCGCAGAGCACCGACCTGCCGAGGCGGCTGCTCCACCACCCGGCCGACCCGCGGACGCCGCAGCAGGACCTGGACGCGCGCGACGAGTTCGCGCGCACTGAACGGCTTGGTCATGTAGTCGTCGGCGCCGGTCGACAAGCCGATCAGCTTGTCGATCTCCTCGTTACGGGCGGTGAGCATCAGGATGTAGCAGTCGGAATGGCGGCGGATCTCCTGGCACACCTGGAGCCCGTCCTTACCCGGCAGGCCGAGGTCCAGCACCACCACGTCCGGGGCCTCGGACAGCGCCAGCTCGACAGCCCGGACGCCGTCATGGGCGACGCTGGTGCGGAACCCGGCCCGCTGCAGGTAGTTCGCCACCATCCCGGCCAGCACCGTCTCGTCGTCGACCACCAGCACATGCGCGGGCGTCAGGCTCGGGGCTTCGCTCATGCCGCAATCATGCCGCCGAGCCCACAGATCACCCCGGTGCCATCGGCCATCTACATGGTTTCTTCATCAGGGCTTCGGGGTAACGCCGGGACGACCGGCCTTGGCTGGGGCCATGACAACTCCGGGACGCCCACGATGATGGGATTCGGCGGGATGGGCATGGCCGTCCCCTGGCTGTTCGGCGTGATCACCGTCGCCGCAATCTGGGTCGGCGTGTGGTGGCTGCTCGCCGCGATCGGGCTGACCGCCCAGCGCAGCCAACACAGCGCGCCCGCAGGGCCGGCCGCGATGCAGCTGCCGCCCGTGACCTGGCAACAACCAAGCTTCACCACGGCTGACGCCGCGCCGACGCCGGGCCAACCCGACCCCGAACCCAGCCCGACACCCGTCCACGCCGAGAGTCACAACCGATGACCCCCAACGCCCCCACCCGAACAATCGCGGCGGTGACACTCGTCACCGCACCCGGCTGCCACTACTGCGACGACGCGCACACCTACCTGCGCTCGCTGATCGACGACGGCGCCCCGATCGAACTGGGTGTGATGGAGGCCACTTCCGAGGAGGGCCGTTCCCTGCTCGGCGTTCACCGACCGGCGATGAATCCCCTCGTCCTCGTCGACGGCGCGTACTTCTCCGCCGGCAGGCTCCCCCGCCGCAAGCTCCACGCGCTGCTGCAACGCCGCGCCGCGGGGGCGGAAGCCGCAAACCATGGGTGACCTGCTGACCACCGGCGGCGTGCTGGCCGCCTTCTTCGCCGGCGGCGTCGCCCTGTTCGCCCCCTGCTGCATTGTGTTCCTGGCCCCCAGCTACCTCGCCGGGGCGGTGAAGAACCGGCGCTGGCGACTCCTGCCCCTCACCTTCCTCTTCGCCGCCGGCCTCGCCTCGATCCTGGTACCGATCACCGTCGGGATCAGCCTCATCGCCGCCGCCATCGCCAAGTACCACACCGTCCTCTACTGGGCCGGCGGCATCCTGATGATCGTCCTCGCCGGCTTCACCTTGTCGGGCCGGATGTGGAGCCTGCCGAACTTCCTGCGCACGCCCGACACCAGCCGCGGCGACGGCGCCAGCTTCTTCGCCCTCGGCGTCTTCAGCGGCATCGCCTCCAGCTGCTGCGCACCCGTCCTGGTCGGAGTGATGACGCTGTCAGCCCTCGCCGGCAACCCGATCGGCGGCGTCGGTCTCGGCCTGGCATATGTGTTCGGCATGGTCTTCCCGCTGTTCGTCATGGCACTGATCTGGGACGCAACCGGGTTGCGCAACAAGCCGCTGGTCGCCAAGCCCGTCCGGTTCCGCATCGGCGCCTGGAAACTGGCCACCAACACCGTCAACCTGCTCGTCTCCGCCGGCTTCGCCATCATGGGCGGCTTCATCATCTACCTGGCCAACACCGGCCAGATGACCAGCGGCCCAGAGATCCAGGTCGCCACCGGCCGCACTCTCGCCGGCTGGTTCGCCTCCATCGAAGCCTGGCTCAAACCTGTCCCCGAACCGCTCCTGGGACTCGGACTCCTCGCGGTCGCCGGAGTCTTCATCTGGGCGACCCTCATCGGGCGCCACGACCGCCACCCGGATCAACAGGCCAATCCGGCAGCCGAACCGGCAACCCCGACACCCGAATCCCCCGCCCCCTGCCACTGAACGAGAGACTTCCCATGACCAACACCACCGCCCGCCAGGAACTCCACGCCCGTCAGAACGCGGCCGCGGCAGCCGACAGACGCCGCAGCCGCTGGACGCGCTGGCTCAGTTGGAGCGCAGCCCTCACCGTCGTGGCCCTGATCGCCGGCATGCTGCTCACCTCCCAGACCACCTCAGCGACCACCAGCAACACCGCACCCGACTTCACCCTCCCGACCACCGCCGACACCACCGCCACCCTGTCCACGCTCCGCGGCAAACCCGTCCTCCTCTACTTCAGCGAGGGCGCAGGCTGCGGTGCCTGCATCATGCAGATGGAAGAGATCGAGAAGAGAAGGGCCGACTTCGACGCCCTCGGCATCACCGTCCTGCCCATCGTCATGAACACCAAGGCCGCCATCACCGCCGACCTCACCCGCTACGGCGTCACCACGCCCTTCCTGCTCGACGACGGCACCGCCTCCAAGGCGTACCACACCCTCGGCAAAGGCATGCACGCCGGCCTCCCCGGCCACAGCTTCGTCCTCATCGACGCCGCCGGCGTCCAACGCTGGTACGGCGAGTACCCCTCCATGTGGCTCGACCCCAGCACCCTCCTCGACGAGATCAGGACCCGGCTACGCTGAACCGAAGCACCGGAGGCGAGTCACGCGCGGACACCGGCCCGTCAGATGCCAGGAAGTGCCTTGCGTCACCACCGGGCCATCGTTCCGAACAGTCCTTCGTGAACGTGGGACTACCGCTGGCGCGCCACACGAGCGCGAAACCCCTTGTCAAGTCGGTTTGCGCGGCGAACGAGGCCCGCCCCCGGCTTCCTGAGAGGTGCGATTCGGCGCCGTCCGTCCTGCCTTGTCAGAGCGAGAGACCACATTCAGGATTCTCTCAGAAAGCACCGCGCTGTACCATTCCTGAGGGTGTTTTCCCTTGTCAGAGGCACCTTACGGTGCGCGAGAGAGGAGTTGAACCTCCACGTCCTTTCGGACACACGGACCTGAACCGTGCGCGTCTGCCATTCCGCCACTCGCGCGCGGGCTCTCAACGAGCCAGCCGGAAGAGGCTACCACAGCAACCGGGCCGGACTCGACTCAGCACCGGCGGCGTACGCACCAGGCGCGCGAGGTCGTCCACAGGGACGAGAAACCCTCCCCCGCAGGTCGCGACCCGCGCCCGCAGAGGGCCCAAGACATATGGTGAAGGTTCGCCTGTCGATAGGCTGGGTGGGCAGGGAGTGCCAAGAGGAGGGCCGAATGGGAGTCTTCGACAGGGTCGAGAAGAGACTCGAGAACGCGGTCGGCGGCGTTTTCGCCCGCGCCTTCAAAGGCGACGTGCAGCCGGTCGAGATCACCGCGCGACTGCAGCGCGAGCTCGACTCCGAGGCCAAGCTGCTCAGCCGCGAACGCAAGCTGGTGCCCAACGAGTTCACCATCGGCTTGTCGAGCCACGACTACGACCGCCTCACTCCGTACTCCAAGACCTTGAACGCCGAGATCATCCCGCAACTGATGACCTACGCCGCAGAGAAGGGCTACATCTTCAATGGCCCGGTCGGCGTCGAGTACAGCTTGGACGAGTCCCTGCCGATCGGACGCTTCACGATCACTTCCGAGGCCGTGGCCGGGGTGGCCGGCAGCAACCCGTCGCCTGCGGAAGAGAACGACACCCCCTTCCGCCCGCGTGCGGCCACGCTGGTGGTCGAGGTGAACGGGGTCCGACACCCACTCACTCCGCCCGGGCTGACGGTGGGGCGCGGCACCGACGCGGATCTGCGGATCAACGACCCGGGCGTCTCCCGCCTGCACGCGCGGATCAACGTCATCGCCAGCGACGCCGGCACCACGTTGAGCATCGAAGACCTCGGCTCGACCAACGGCATCACCGTCGATGGCGTCCGCACCCGACAAGCGGCACTGAGCCAGGGCAGCCACATCGAGATCGGGAACACGCGCATGCTGATCACGTCCCCGGTGAGCGATGTCTGATCTGGTCGTCCTCGGGCTGAAGCTGGGCTTCCTCGCGCTGCTGTGGTTGTTCATCGCCTTCGTAGCCAACGTCATCCGCACCGACCTGTTCGGACGTAAGGTGCCGGCGACCGAGCTGGCCCAGGCCAGTTATGAGGCGCAGCCCGCTGCCGGTGCGCCGCCGCGGCTGCCGCGCAAGATCGCCAAACAGCTTCCCACCGTCCTGACCGTCACTCACGGCAATCAAGCCGGCCTGCGACTCCCGCTGGCCGGCGGTGTGCTGATCGGACGCGCTCCCGACTGCCAGTTGGTGCTCGACGACGACTACGTCTCGACACACCACGCCCGGATCGTGTTGGGCGCGTCCGGCTACCAGGTCGACGATCTGGGGTCCACCAACGGCACGTTCATCAACAACGAACGGCTCACCGCCACCACGCCTTTCGGCCCCGGCGACTCACTGCGCATCGGCCGCACGATCATGAGCGTGGAGAAGTAATGGCGTTGGCGCTGCGCTACCAGGCGCATTCCGAGATCGGTCTGGTGCGCAAGAACAACCAGGATTCGGCCTACGCCTCGCCCACCATGCTGATGGTGGCCGACGGTATGGGCGGCGCCGCCGCCGGCGACCTGGCCTCCGCCATTGCCATTGCCCAGCTGGTGCACGCCGATGCCGCCGGAGCCACCGGCGATGCGATGCTGCCGCTGATCGACAACGCGATCAGCGCCGCTTCCACGCTGATCACCGAGTTGATCCAGACCGATCCCCGCCTCGACGGCATGGGTTCGACCGTGTGCGGGGTGATGTTCGACGGCGAACACCTTGCTTTGGCCAATATCGGCGACTCCCGCGCCTACCGCTATCGCGACGGCGTCCTCACCCGCCTGTCGCGTGACCATTCGTGGGTGCAGAGCCTCATCGACGAGGGCCGGATCACCGAAGCGGAGGCGCTTGAGCATCCGCACCGATCGCTCATCCTCAAGGTCGTCAACGGCCAGCAGCATCACACCCCTGACTTGGAGATGGTCGACGTCGCCGCCGGTGACCGGCTGCTGATCTGCTCCGACGGCCTGTGTGGCATGGTCACCGACGATGTGATCGCGGCCCGTATCGTCGGCGAACGCAACGACGTCATGGACGCATTGATCCGAGTGGCTCACCTCGAGGGTGCCCAGGACAACATCACGATCATTCTCGCCGACGTGGTCGAGGGCGAGCCCGACGGCGAACCGGTGATCCTGGGTGCCGCGGCCACCCTCGACATCGAAGACCTCACCAACGAGGCAACCATCGTCGAGCGCCTGTCTCCGCCGGCCGCCGCGACAGCGGCCCCGGAGTCGCCGGAGGTGGCGCGTTACGCCCCGACGGCGAAGCGTCGGGGGCTCGCCTGGATCAAGATCGCGCTTGCGGTGATTCTGCCGCTGCTGGTGATCGCCGGTGCCGGCGCCTTGTGGTACTCCTACACCCAGGAGCAGTACTACGTGGGTGCGGACGGCGAGTACGTCGGCATCTACCAGGGCGTCCCTGAGCCGGTGTTCAACCTGCCGCTGTCGAAGCTGGTTCAGGCCGACGACACGCGCCTGGCCGATCTGCCGCCCTACTACCAGGATCAGGTGCGCCAGACCATGCCGGCCGCCTCCCTTGATGCGGCCCGAGCGAGCCTGGTCACCCTGAAGGCCAAGGCCGCCGAATGCGTCCGCCAGCGACAGCAATGGCACAACCCTCCGACGCCCACCCCCGCTCCGAGTCCTTCACCGTCGGGCTCACGTCAGCCGTCGGCCAAGCCGTCGGGCGGCCATACGGCCAGCGCCACCCCGACGCCGACACCCACCCCGAGTTCGAGCCCCTCGCACAATCCGGGCTCAACGGAGTGCTGATGGACAACGTGGTCAGCTATCGCAAGCGGCGCGGCGTGGAGGCATTCATGCTGGCCTTCTCGATCCTGCTGGCGATGGGCGGCTACCTGCTCACCCAGTTGAATCGGACGGCCACGCTGCCACCGGAGTGGCCTTACGCCCTGGCTGCGCTGCTGATCATCGCGATCAGCTTGCACCTGGTGATCCGCTGGCGGATCCCGTACGCGGATCCGCTGATTCTTCCGATGGTGATGCTGCTCAACGGTCTGGGCCTGGCTATGATCCACCGCCTCGACCTGGACGACGTCCGGGCGCACCACAGCGCGGAACTGCAGCTGACCTGGCTGTTCGTCGCGGTGGCGGTCTGCATCGCGGTGATCATCTGGCTGCGCGACTACCGCGTCCTGCAGCGCTACCCGTACCTGCTCTTCCTCACCGGCTTGATCCTGCTGCTGCTGCCGCTGATGCCCGGCATCGGTCAGGCGAAGAACGGCGCACGCATCTGGATCCACCTCGGCAGCTACAGCTTCCAGCCGGCCGAGCTGGCCAAGCTCGTCCTCACCATCGCGTTCGCGTCCTATCTGGTGGAGAAACGCGAGGTGCTGGCGCTGGCCGGCGCGCGGGTGTTGGGCATCGACCTGCCGCGTCCCCGTGATCTGGGGCCGATTCTGCTGATGTGGCTGGCCAGCTTGGCGGTGTTGGTCTTCCAGAACGATCTGGGAACGTCGCTGCTGTTCTTCGGTCTGTTCGTGGTGATGCTCTACGTCGCGACCGAGAAGCCGAGTTGGCCGATTCTCGGCACCGTGCTGTTCCTAATCGGTGCGGTGGGTGCCTATCTGTTCGTCGGCCACGTCCAGACCCGGGTGTCGGCCTGGCTGGATCCGTTCTCGAACTACGACCGCAACTACCAGGTGATCCAAGCCCAGTTCGGCATCGCCTGGGGTGGCATCTTCGGCACCGGCTGGGGCCTGGGACGCCCGAACATGACGCCCCTGGCCAAGACGGACTTCATCTCGGCTGCGCTCGGTGAGGAGATCGGCATCACCGGCCTGATGGCCATCGTGCTGATCTACGGCATCATCGTGGCCCGCGGTTTCCGTGCCGCGCTCGGCGCGCGCGACCCCTTCGGCAAGCTTCTCGCCAGCGGCTTGTCCTTCGTCTTCGCTATTCAGGTCTTCGCGATCATCGGCGGCGTCACGCGCCTGCTGCCGCTGACCGGCCTGACGACGCCGTTCATGTCTCAGGGCGGTTCGTCGCTGGTGGCCAACTGGGTGATGGTCGGCCTGCTCCTGGTCGTGACCCATCAGGTTCGTCGCCCTGTGGCCGCGGTGGCGACCATCCCGGTCGCCTCCTTGGCCGGCGACACCACCGAGATGATCGACGTCAGCCCCCTGATGACCGCCCCGGCGCCGCTACCGCGCCCGGCCGCGCCGCTGCACGCTGAGCGCAGCAGCTGGGCTGCGCGTCATGACGACGAGCCGACCGGTCCCATCGCGGCGGACGGCCCCACGGGCATCATCGCGTCGGCGGATGCGCCCGACCAGACCGTCCCGGTCAGCCGAGCTGACCTGGCGGCGTCCGCTCCCGCCCCGGACGCGGACGAGCAGCGCACGGCTGCGTTCCACCCGCCCGCTGCGGCCGATCTCCCCGACCGTCCCAGCGCTTCGGCGCAGCTCATCGACCCTGACCAGCAGCACACCGCCCCGATCGACGTGTTCCGGCCCGAACCGGCCGGACCCGAGCAGGAGGAGGAACGGTGAACCGCCCGATCCGCGCCGTCGCCGTGGTCTCGATGCTGATGACGATCGCCTTGATGGCGAATCTGAGCGTGTCGTACCTGGTGCAGTCCGACTACTTCTACAACCGCCCGGAGAACCGCCGGGTCACCGACGCTCGGTTCGGTCAGGACCGCGGGCCGATCATGGTGGGCAACACCCCGATCGCGCGGTCCACGGCCGTTTCCGACCAGTACAAGTTCCTGCGCACCTATCCGTCCGGTGAGCTGTACGCCCCGGTCACCGGCTACTACAGCTACCTCTACGGCGCCTCGGCGTTGGAACAATCGGAGTCGGCGGTCTTGGCCGGCCAGGACGACTCGCAGTTCCTGTCCCGCCTGATCAACCTGGCCTCCGGTGCGCGCCCCAAGGGTGGGACGGTGGAGACCACTCTCGACGCCAAGGCCCAGAAGGCCGCCTGGAACGCGCTGGCCGGCCGCAAGGGCGCCGTGGTCGCCGTGGACTACACCACCGGCGCGATCAAGGTGATGGTGACGACCCCGAGCTTCGACCCCAACCAGCTCGCCACCCACGACCTTTCCGCGTCGACGGCGGCCTGGAAGAAGCTGAACTCCGACCCGTCCAAGCCGATGTCGAATCGCGCGACTCGTGAGATCTACCCGCCCGGTTCCACGTTCAAGCTGGTGACGGCGGCGACCGCGCTCGAGAACGGCATGACGTCGTCCGACCCGATCAGCGGCTCCGCCTACAAGCTGCCCGGCTCGACGAAGGTGATCCGCGGCTGCGCTGGCGGCGACATCACCCTGACGCAGGCGCTGAAGGTCTCCTGCAACCCGGCGTTCGCCCGACTGGGCGTGAAGGTCGGACAGGACGCCCTGCGCGCGCAGGCTGAGAAGTTCGGCTTCGACAGCAAGTTCCTGCAGAGCGAGATCGGCTCGGCGGCTAGCGTCTTCCCCGCCGAGCTGGACGATGCCCAGACCGCGATGAGCGCGATCGGCGAGTACGAGGTGGCCGCGACGCCGCTGCAGATGGCGATGGTCTCGGCGGCGATCGCCAACAACGGCGTCCAGATGGAGCCCTACCTGGTCGACCAGGTGCTCGACTCCGACCTGCGGGTGGTGAGCAAGACCACACCCAAGCAGCGGGCGCAGTCGATCAGCGCGACCACGGCCGCCGAGTTGCAGAAGATGATGGTGCAGGTCGTGGAAGGCGGCACCGGACACCGGGCACAGATTCCGGGCGTCACCGTCGGCGGCAAGACCGGAACGGCTAACTCTGACAACGTCCGTCGGCCCTACGCCTGGTTCACCGCGTGGGCTGATAACCCGCACGTCGCGGTCTGCGTCTTCGTGGAAGACGCGGAGATACCCTCGACGGAGATCGCCGGCGGACGGGTTTCGGCACCGATTGCCAAGGCAGTGATCGAGGCTCTGCGATGATCAAGGGAAACCGGATCGGTACCGGCACCAACGCCAGCTGGCGTCTGAATCGGCAACAATGTACGAGTCACGCTGCGAAAACACTGCGCTGGAGCGCAGAGCGGAAAGGAATCGCGCAATGACCGAAGAGCCACGGATCCTCGGCGGCCGCTATCAACTCGGGGCCACCCTGGGTCGAGGCGGCATGGCGGAGGTGCGCCGAGCGCGCGACCTGCGGCTGAGCCGGGAAGTCGCGATCAAGCAGCTGCGCATCGACCTGGCCTCTGATCCGACCTTCCAGGAGCGATTCCGCCGCGAAGCCCAGGCCGCAGCCGGGCTGAACCATCCCAACATCGTCGCGGTGTACGACACCGGCGAAGAGGCCGACCCGGTCACCGGGGTCAAGGTGCCCTACATCGTGATGGAACTGGTCGAGGGCCACACCTTGCGCGATCTACTGCGCACCGGACGCCAGATCCAGCCGGCCAAGGCGCTCACCTTCACCCAGGGCGTGCTCGACGCGCTGTCGTACAGCCACAAGGCCGGCATCATCCACCGCGACATCAAGCCCGCCAACGTGATGCTCACCCCGTCCGGCGACGTGAAGGTGATGGACTTCGGCATCGCACGCGCCGTCGCGGACACCTCGGCGACGATGACGCAGACCGCAGCGGTCATCGGGACGGCGCAGTATCTTTCGCCGGAGCAGGCGCGCGGCGAGACCGTCGACGCCCGCAGCGACATCTACTCGGCCGGCTGCCTGCTGTACGAGCTGCTCACCGGACGTCCGCCGTTCCAGGGCGACTCGCCGGTGAGCGTGGCCTACCAGCACGTCCGGGAAGCTCCGGTGCCGCCGAGCCAGCTGGACGCCGAAGTGACCCCCGCGATGGACAACATCGTGCTGAAGTCGCTGGCGAAGGATCCGGCCGATCGCTACCAGACTGCCGCCGAGATGCGCGCAGACATCGGACGACTGCTCGCCGGGCAGGAAGTACACGCCCATCCGCTGCCGCCGACCGTGGCGGTGCCGGCGGCCGTCGCCGCTGAGGCGACCGCGGTGATGGCACCGGCGGGCTACGCCTCCCCGGAGCCGGCCCCGGCCGATCAACCGCGCAAGCGCCATGTCGGCCTGATCGCTTTCCTGGTTTCACTGGCCGTCTTGGCCGTCGGCGTTGGCGGCTTCCTGGTGTGGCGGGCGGTGACCGGCGGGACCGAGATGACGACCGTGCCGACGGTTGTTGACCGGTTGCCGGCTGAGGCCCGCCAGATGCTGCTCGATCAGAAACTGACCGTCAAGGTCGTGGAGGTCACCGGACCGGACGATCTGACCAAGAACCGGGTGGTCTCGCAGGACCCCGCCAGCGGCGTCTCGGTGCCGGTGGGCTATGAGGTCACGATCACGGTCAACACCGGCCCCAACAAGGCCACGATCCCGACCGGCCTGTCGGGCCAGAAGGTCGACACCGTGGTGACCCAGCTGGAACAGCTCGGCTTCACCAACGTCCACCAGCTGGCCGATCCGAATGAGCCGGTGACGGCCAAGCCCAACACGGTGACCAGCATCACTCCGAACGAGGGCACGATGGTGTCGGTCGACACTCCGATCACCGTCTACTTCGCGACCGGCAAGTCCGAGGTTCCGAACTTCCGCGGCATGACGAAGAGCGAAGCACAGAAGGCCGCCTCCGACGCCGGCTTCACTAATGTGGTGTTCGCCTACCAGGAATCGGAAGAGACCCCCGGCGAGGTGTTCCAGCAGAGCGTGCCCCTGGGAACGGTCGTTTCTCGGTCGAGCAAGATCACGCTGACGATCGCGACCGCACCGACTCCTCCGCCGCCTTCGCCGACGCCGACCGCGACGCCCACCGCGTAGTCGCGGTCAGCCGGTGATCGCCATCAGCGGGGTGAGCCCCGCTGCGCGGGCCGGCGCGTCCGGGTCGCCGCAGGCCACCAGCCAGTTGGCGAGCATCTGGTAGCCGCCCTCGGTGAGTACCGATTCGGGGTGGAACTGCACGCTCTCGATCGGCAGCGTCTTGTGGCGCACCGCCATGATGACGCCCGACTCGGTGGTTGCGCTCACTTCGAGTTCGTCGGGGACGGTCTCGGGGTCGAGCGCCAGCGAGTGGTAGCGGGTGGCGGTGAGCGGGCTGGGCAGCCCGGCGAAGATGCCGCGGCCGTCATGCATCACGGCCGAGGTCTTCCCGTGGAGGAGTTCGGGGGCGCGTCCGACGACACCGCCGAAGGCGACGCTGATCGACTGCAGGCCCAGGCACACGCCGAAAATCGGCACCCGGCCGCCGACGGTGCGCACCACGTCGATGCAGACGCCGGCTTCTTCGGGAGTTCCGGGTCCAGGCGACAGCAGCACGCCGTCGAAACCGTCGGGCCAGGAGGCGTCGTCGAACCGCGGGTCGTCGTTGCGCCACACCTCGACCTCAGCGCCGATTTGGGCGAGGTATTGCACGAGGTTGTAGACGAACGAGTCGTAGTTGTCGATCACCAGGATGCGAGCCATGCCGTCATTCTCCCCCACAGTCGCCCCATGGCATTCGGGGCGCCGGCGCTCGGATATTCTGTAGAGCGGTTTGGCCCGAACCAGAGCGAGGAGAATCCGGTGCCCGAAGCGAAGAGCGGTGAGTCAATGGCTGACGATCTCACTGAAGAGACCGCGGTCGAGCTGGAGTCCGCAGCCGACGACGCAGCTGAGACCAGCGCCGCGAAGCCCGCATCTTCTGGTGCATCCGCCGCTGCCGCCATCGACCCGAAGAAGGCCGAGAAGGAGCGTCAGCGCCAGCTGAAGGCCGATCAGAAGGCCGAAGCCGATGCTCGTCGCGCCGACATGAAGAAGTACGCCGCCGCCCAGAAAGAGGGCGACAAGGTTCTGAAGGCTGCCGACGTCGCGCAGGCGAAGGCCGACAAGGCCGCTGCCGCCGCCGAGGCCGCCGAAGAGAAGGCGGCCGCCGCGGAAGAGGTCGCCAGCAAGGACGCCACCGACCAGGCCAAGGCCCAGGCGGCGAAGGCCCGCGAGGTCGCTGACAAGGCGCGCGACACTGCCGCCGAGCTGCAGCGCGAAGCCAAGACCGCACAGAAGGCCGCGCAGAAGGTGCGCACCGCGCGCAAGCTCACCGGTCACGAGAAGCCGCAGGCTCCGAACAGTCGGCAGTGGGTTCCGCCGACGTTCATCACCGTCGGCCTGCTGGGCGTGATCTGGCTGGTGGTCTACTACCTGACCGCTTCGGTCGGCATTCAGATTCCGTACATGACCAGCCTGGGCGGCTGGAACGTGCTGGTCGGGATGGGCTTGATGGGTGCAGCGTTCGGCATCGCCACCCTCTGGAAGTAGCCGCCCCGAGACCTCGACCGGCTTCGGGTCACAGCCCGTTGAGGCAGATGGTGTAGGCGAACGCCTTGGTGTTGTTCAGCAGGCTGGTCGTGTTGTTGGTCGCTGAGGTGAGGCTGACCGTCGACGGTGACGACGGATTCGTCGATGGGTTCGTGGGGTTACGCACGACGTTCTGATCGGAGTAGCTCCACCAGTAGGTGGTGCGCTTTCCCAGCGTGGTGAACATGCTGGTGGTGTCGACCGATGTTGACCAGCGGAACCAGAAGGCGGTTGTGCCGGTCGCGGTAGCCGTGACCGTCCGGCACACCTGGTTGCCGTTGAGGGCCGGAGCCGAGACCTTCACCGTGTACCACGAGCTATCGCCCACCGGGGGCGTCCCGGTCTGGTAGTTGCACACCTTGACCGTGCGATTCTGGCCGCTGACCACGGTGGCGTTCGTGGTGCCGCCGGTAACGACGAGATAGCGGCCCAGCGTCAACGTGCTTCCCAGTCGATTGGGATTGTTGATGGTGTAGCCGGTGGTGGTGCCGTTCCAGGGCATCGCCGAGGTGTCGACCAGCAGCGACCAGGTGATCGGTGTGGTGCTCGTGGTCGTCACGGTCATCTGGACGCAGGCTGCGGTGGCGGTCATTCCCGTCCAGGTCGGGGACTTGATGGTCGCGCCGTTGAGGGCGATCAATCCACCGGGAGTCACCGTGGCCGTGGTGACTGCGCCGCCGAACCACACCGTGTCGTTCCAGCTGCCGGCGGTGACTTGTCCGCCGCTCGTGACGCTGGATCCTCCCAGCCCGATCCGCAGCTGCCCAGATGCCGCGGACGGCATCCCTGCGGTGCCGCTGACGGTGACGGTGACGGCCTTCACCGCTCCGACGGCGAGGCGGTCACCGTCGGAGAAGCCGGCGACCACGACCTTCAACCCGCCGTTGTCGGAGACGTCCAAGCCGCCGGTGGACGAGCCGAGGCTGACCGCGGCGCCTTTCAGGATGGCGTCGCTGGTTCCGGTGTTCTTCAGCCACACGCTGACCGAGGCCGAGTCGCCCGGGGCGACCCGGTTCCACGCGGTGTTGGTCAGCGTCAGTCCTGGGTTCCCGCTGTCGGTGCTCTCGGCGAAACCCGTGCTCGACGACGTGGTCGAGCCCTGCAGGTTGAAGGTTGCGGCAGCGAAAGTGGCGCCAGCGGTCTCCTTGTCCGCCCAGGAGGCGGCCGTCAAAGCGATACCGACGGACAACGCGGAGGCCAGCGCAGCGCCGAGCGCGGCCGCGCCAAAACGACCTCGGCGCGTGGTCAACCATGACCTGCCCATCGTTCCCCCTCCGATGACAGTCTGAGCCTCAGCGCAAGCGCCCACTCAAAGCCGCTCCCATTCTAGGAACTCGCGCGGCCTCACAGGTACCGCAGCTGAGAGTGGTGTCAGCTCCCCGGACGCAGCAGCGGGAACAGGATCGTCTCGCGAATACCGGCGCCGGTGAGCAGCATGATCAGCCGGTCCATGCCCAACCCCAGACCGCCCATCGGCGGCGCGCCGAACTCCAGCGCGGCCAGGAAGTCCTCGTCCAGCTGCATGGCTTCGGGGTCTCCGGCGGCGGCCTTCAGCGACTGGGCGAAGAGGCGTTCGCGCTGGATCACCGGGTCGATCAGCTCGGAGAAGCCGGTGCCGCGCTCGACACCGCCGATGATCAGATCCCAGGCTTCGATCAGGTTGGGGTCGCTGCGATGCTGGCGGGCCAGCGGCTGCGCGATCGGCGGGTAGTCGCACACGAAAGTCGGCTGCAGCAGCGTCGGTTCGACGATCTCGCCGAACAGCTCCATGACCAGCTTCTGCGCGCCCCAGGACGGGTCGTATTCGACGTCGTGCGCGTCGGCGAGCTGGCGCAGGCGCTCGGCGGACGTGTCGGGAGTGATCTCCTCGCCCACGGCGCCGGACAGCGTCGGGTAGACCGGACGCCATTCCCAGTCGCCGTCGAGGTTGATCTCGCCGGCAGGAGTGTCGATCACGCGGGTGCCGAGGGCGGCGTCGGCGGCGTTCTGAATGAGCGCCTTGATCAGGGTGGCGATGGAGAACTGGTCACCCCAGGCCTGGTAGGCCTCCAGCATGGTGAACTCGGCCGAATGCGAGGAGTCGATGCCCTCGTTGCGGAAGATGCGTCCGATCTCGTAGACGCGGTCCGCGCCGCCGACCATGGCGCGCTTGAGGTAAAGCTCCAGCGCGATGCGCAGCGTCATGTCGATGTCGAAGGCGTTCAGGTGGGTGTTGAACGGACGGGCCGCCGCACCGCCGTGGATGAGCTGAAGCACGGGCGTCTCGAGCTCGATGTAGCCGTCGGCGTAGAGAGTCTCGCGGATGCTCCGGCTGACGTCGGCCCGCAGCCGCACCATGTCGCGCGCCTCCGGTCGGGCAACCAGGTCGGCGTAGCGCTGCCGGACGCGGGTCTCTTCGCCGAGTTCCTTATGCAGGGTGGGCAGCGGACGCAGCGCCTTGGACGCGAGCGCCCAGTCGGTGGCGAGCACGCTCAGCTCCCCGCGCTTGGAGGAGATGACCCGGCCGGTGACCGACACGAAGTCGCCGAGGTCGATGTCGGCCTTCCACGCTTCGAGGCTGTCGGCTCCGACTTCGGCCAGCGACAGCATCACCTGCAGGCGGGCCCCGTCGGCGTGCGGCGTGAAGCCGTCTTGGAGGGTGGCGAAGCAGAGCTTGCCGGTGTTGCGGATGAAGACCACCCGGCCGGCGACGCTGACCACGTCGGTGGTCTCTTCGCCGGCTTCGAGGTGGCCCCAGCCGTCGTGGACCTGCGTGGCGGAATGAGTGCGCGGCACGGCGATCGCGTAGGGCGCGCGGCCCTCATTCAGCAGGCGGCTGCGCTTGTCGTGGCGCACCTGCTCCTGCTCGGACAGGGACGGGACGGCGGAAGCTGACTCACTCACGGGCTAAGGCTACCGACTTCGGCGTTCAGCCAGCCGCTCGCCCCGGGCCTGCGGACGCCAGCCGCCCAGTGTGCGCCGGGTGGGCTTTCGCCGTTCGCTACAGTCAGGCACATGAAGCGACGCTGGGTACAGGTCGTCGTCGGTGCGATCGTCCTCGTCGTCGTCGCTGCGGGCGTGTGGGCCACCATGGTGTGGACGGCGGCCGGTGCCGCCAAATCCGCCGCGCAGGCCGGGTTGGAGAGCTTGCGCTCCGGCGATGCTGCCGCAGCCCAGGCGCAGTTCAGCCAGGCGGAGTCGGAGTTCGCTCGAACACGCGGGCTGCTCGCCGCCCCAGCGCTGCACGGGGTTCCCGTGGTCGGCCGGCAGCTGGAGGCGCTCGATCAGTTGACGGTCATCGGCACGTCCGGTTCGGCCGCCGGGTCGCAGCTGGCGCAGCTGATGGCGCAGGCTGGCGCCGGCGGCTCGTCCACCAAGGTCAACGAGTTGGTGAAGGTGGCCAAGCCGTACCTGCTCAGCGCTTTGGACTCCGTGAAGCAGATCGGCGAGGTGGAGAGCCAGCTGAGCACCGACGGGCTGCTGCCCCCGGTGTCGAGCGCAGTCACCTCGGTCGAAGACCTGCTCGCCCCGGTTCGGCCGTTGTTGACGCGTGCCAATTCGGTGAGCGCGGCCGTCCGCTACCTGCTCGACAGCGATCACCGCTTCCTGCTGGTCTCACAGAACAGCGCCGAGCTGCGTGCGACCGGCGGGTTCATGGGCAGCTACGGCCTGGTGAAGATCGGGCCGAGCGGCTTCAAGCTGGAGAAGTACGCCGACATCTATTCGCTGCCGTGGACGCCGTCGGGCATTCCTCGTCCGGAGGGCCAGCGCATGGGCAAGTGGCCCAGCTTGATGTTGTGGGACGCGAACTGGTGGCTTGATTTTCCGACCAGCGGCAAGACCATCCTCACGGCGTGGGATCGGCTCCAACCGAAGCAACCGAAGGTCGACGGCGTGATCGCGATCGACCTGGTGACCATCCAAACGCTGCTGAAGGAGTTCGGCCCGATTGAGTTGCCGCAGTACGGCAAGACGATCACGGCGGAGAACATGGTGCAGACCCTGATCGTGATGATCGATCAGGAGTTGGTGCAGGACACCACGCACCGCAAGGACGTGCTGCGCGTGCTGAGCGAGAAGCTGCTGTCGCGGATGATGAACCTCAAGCCGTCCGAGCTGCTGCCCACGGTGCAGCTGCTCGGCGAGTCGGCCAGTCAGAAGCACTTGCAGCTGTACACCCGTGACGCGAGCGCTCAGAAGGCGCTGAACGATGTCGGCTGGGGTGCGGCCATTCAGCAGCCAGTCGACACCACCGACGTCCTCGCGGTGAACAACTCGGTGGTGTGGCCGAGCAAGATGAACTTCGGCGTCCACAAGACCATCGACTACCAGGTGGCGCTCAACGCGCAAGGCACCGCGGACACGACGCTGACGTTGAACTACGCCAAGGACAGCAGCCGATTGATGACGATCTGGCGGCAGTGGTTCGGCGACTACCTGCGGGTGTACCGGCCGGCCGGGACGACGCTCACCGACTGGAGCACCAAGCGCTCGATGAAGCCCACTACGCGCAATCAGAAGAAGGCCGAGATTCCGGCCTCGATGGCGCAGGGCGAGGTTGGGCTGGCAGCGATCACGAACGGCTTCTCGCTGCTGCCAGGAGAGAATCGGACGCAGGTCTTCCGCGGCGTCGTTCCTGCTGCGCTGGTCGCCGGAATTGCCCGTCCCGTTCCTGGCGGCCCGAAGCTGTCGGCACCGAGCGGTGAGGTGTTCCACTACCGGCTGCTGGTGGTGCGCCAGTCCGATCTTGAGGACAACCAGGCCAACGTCACGGTCACCGCACCTGCGGGCTGGCGGGTGAGCGGTGCGTCCGCCTGGCAGCAGTACGCCGGGCAGGTGTTGCCGATGACCACCACCGACACCCAGGCGACGTTGAGCACTCCCCTCACCGCCGACACGATCGTCGACGTGACCTTGGTGAAGGGCTGAGGCGGGCCGGCGTCCGTCCGACCCACCCCACCCCGCCGAACTCAGGGCTGGACGAGGATCCGGATCGGGTTGTCGATCTTCTTTTCCAGCATCTCGATACCGCGGTGGATCTCGCTCAGCGGCACGACGGCCGAGATCGAGCCGCTCAGGTCGAGACGTCCGCGGCTCAGCAACTCGGCGAGGATCTGGATGTCTTGCACCTGGTAGCCCAGGTGGCCCTTGATCTGCTTGCGCAGCAGTGAGAACTCCATGAAGGAGCCGGCGTCGATGTTCTGCGCGCTCATTCCGACGGTGATGACCTGGCCAAAGCTGTCGAGATTGGCGACGGCCTGCCGTGCGGTCGCGGTGATGCCGACGGCGTCGAAGGCGACGTCGAGCATGCGTCCGCCGGTGGCTTCGACGATCTTGTCGTGCAGGGCCGGGTCGTCGGAACGGAACGCGTAGTCGGCACCCAGTGCCAAGGCGCGCTCGAGCGCGGCGTCGTTGATGTCGACCGCGATGATCGGCACGCCGCCGGCCAGCTTGGTCAGCTGCACGAGATGGGTACCGACACCGCCGACGCCCCAGATGCCGACGGCGTTGCCGAGGTGCACCTTGGCCGTGCGGACGACCGCCGCGAACGGGGTGGAGACAGCGTCAGCCAGCAGTGCGGCCTGCGCGAGCGGAACGTTGTCGGGCACCCGGGTGCAGCCGACCGCACCGGACACGACGTACTCGGCCCAGCCGCCGTCGTAGGCGAAGGCCATCAGGTTCAAGTTCAGGCAGGCAGCGAAGTTGCCTCGCTGGCAGTTGCGGCATTTCAGGCAGGCGCGCCCCGCCGAGGGAATGACCTTGTCACCGATCTGCCACTGGTTGACGCCGGGACCGAGCTTGACGACGGTGCCGGCGACCTCGTGGCCCTGGGTGACCACCGGGACGCGCGCCGGGAAGTTGCCATCGATCAGGGAGAGATCGGAGTGACAGATGCCGCAGTACGCCACCTTGATCAACACCTCGCCCGGTCCGGGCTGGGGAACGGGAATTTCTTCGAGCTTCACCTCTCGGGTCGCGGCGTAGAAGCGCTCGGCCAACATGGTGTCGCCGATTACGGGAGCGTCGATGCTCATGCCAATCTCCTTCGGCTATTTCATCTGTTGATGAATGGACGTCTGACGACGCTACGCCTGCGATCTGGCCGGAGCCGACATGCTCTGACAAAGATGGGTAGTTCCTGCCCGGCATGCGGTTGGTCCGCGATGCCCGAGCGTCGAGGATCTGCCATGGTGAGCACAACCAACTCGGACGGTGACCATGGCTGATTCGTTCACTCTGCTTGTGATCTGCACTGGCAACATCTGCCGCTCACCGGCCGCTGCGCTGATGCTCGCCGCGGGGTTCGGTCCGGACTCGGGCGTCACCGTTCGCAGCGCCGGCACCGGCGCGCGTGAGGGCGCAGTGATCGATGAGTACTCCGCCCAGCTGCTGCGGCAGGACGGCATCGACCCGAGTGGCCATCGAGCGCATTGGCTCACCGCGGCCGACGTCGAGCAGGCCGACGTCGTGATCGGGCTGACCAGGGAGCATCGCTCCGCAGCGGTCGCCCTCGCACCGTCGGCCGTCCGCCGTTCATTCACTCTGCGCGGGCTCGCTGATCTCGCGGGGCGGGTCAACCCACAGGACTTGGGCAGCGAGGCGGGGATTGCCGCGCGTATCCGCGCGCTCGTCGCGGCGGCTCCGCGCTATCGGCGACGTGTTCTCGACGAAGACATCGAAGACCCCTATGGGCGCGATCTCGACGTGTATCGCAGCGTCCATGCCGAGATCACTGCCGCGGCGGCGGCGCTGGTTGCGGCCGTTCGGCCGTCCGACTGATCGTCAGGCGACGCCCGTCGGTTCGCGGCGCGCCTTCTTGCGGGGCTGGGCATCGTCGTGGCCGTAGTAGGCCGTGGCGTAGACGTCGTAGGAGCCGTAGCCGCTGCGCTTGGCCCGCACCTTGTTGAGCACGACGCCGAGAACCTGGGCACCCACTTGCTCGACCGACTCCAAGGCGGTGAGGAGGTGCTCCTTGCGGGTGGTGCCACTACCCACGACCACCAAAGCGCCAGCCGTCTTGCCCGCCAGGATGGTCGCGTCGGTGACCGGGAGCAGCGGTGGGGAATCCAGGATCACCGTGCTGTAGGCCTGGGTGGCCTGCTGGAGCAGACGCTCCATGGCGCTCGAACCGAGCAGCTCGGACGGGTTGGGCGGGGTCTGACCGGCGGTGAGGACATGGAGATTGCCCTCCCCCACCGGCTGGACGACATCATCGAGGCCCGCCCGTCCGATGATGACCGTCGACAAGCCGGCGACGTTCTCGAGGTTGAGGTAGGTTGCGACCTTCGGTCGACGAAGATCGGCGTCGATGAGCAGGACCCGCTCGCCGGCCTCCGCCAGAGTGGTGGCGATGTTGATGGCGCTGGTGGTCTTGCCCTCACCGGCGAGCGACGAGGTGACGACAAGCGCCCGCGGCTGGCCTTCGAGGTTGAGGAACTGCAGGTTCGTGCGAAGGCGGCGGTAAGCCTCAGATCGCGGCGAGTGCGGATCGGCCTCGATCACCAGCGGGTGCTCCCCTGCGTCCGGATCGAATGCGATCCCGCCGATCACCGCATGGTCAGTGACTTCGGCGATGTCGTCCGCCGTGACGATGCGCGTGTCGAACCGCGCCCGGAGCACGGCCTGCGAGACGCCAATCAGAAGGCCTGCCAGAGCGCCCAGCGCTAGGTTCAGCAGCACCTTCGGTGAAGTGCGTTCCGTCGGTACGGCGGCCGGCGCGACGACATTGGCGACAACCGGCTGCTTCCCCTTGTCGTCCGCAGGCGAGAGCTTGCCGATGACCCCGACGAGCTCGTCGGCCACGGCATTGGTGATCTTCGCGGTGAGCGCCGGGTCGGTGCCCACCACCGCAATCTGAATGATTGCGGTATTGGTCGGAACGGTGACGGTGACGCTCTCTGCGAGCTTCGCCGCATCAGTGTCGAGGCCGAGGCTGGCAATGACCGGATCGAGCACGGCGGGCATGGTCACAACTTGGGCAAAGGACTTCACCTGGTTCTCTGCATAAGTCGAACCCTGAGCGAGCTCACCTGCCGACGCGCTCGTCTGCACGGTGACGAATACTGATGAGTTCGCTGTGTAGGTGGGAGTAGCGAAACCCGTTACGGCAGTGGCTGCCAGAACTCCGACCAGCACGACCGATGTTGCGCTCAGCCAGTACCTACGCAGCACTCTCAAGTAATCTGCCAGCTCCATTAGCGCCTCTCTCAACGATTGATTCAAACCATACGGGAGCCGCACACTCCACGGCCGCCTCCACCCGAACTCTGGCCCAAAGCCAGTTCCACGGCAGGACCAATCATTTGCACCCACCGCCGGAGGGTGCCCGGGCCAACACCACTCAGCGACTGCAATTCGGTCACTCTGCTAGTAGCGAGCGCAAAGGCGTACCCGAGGGCACTAAATCGGAGCATCGGGGGCCATTCCTAGCGGCCTACCTGATCCACCGATGGCTCTTGCGCTGTGGGCGCCAGTCCGGCGAGATCGTGGCTTGGGCAGCCCGGGTGAACGGACAACAGGCACGCGATCTGCCAAACAGTCACAAGGAGTTCGCTTGCTGCAAATGCCCAGGAGACAAACTGCGCTCCCATCCAAGCCGACGCAAATATCATCGCCGGGACTCCAAATATGGCGCCCGCAAGAGTGCTCCGCATAACCTCGTTGGACCTACCCATCGGCATCAGCCAGTGCCTGCCGGTACTTGTGTTGACTGCGACACAGATGAACGCCACCGCGTAGCCCCACACCATGGGTTCAGTCGCAGCGAGCTGAGCACCAAAGAGGAGGGCGCTCGCCGGCACTGCTGCCACCAAAATCCCCACACTTCCACCAACGCCGAGCACCACATGGGCTGCCAACGCCACTACGCCCCGTCTCCGCACCTCCCCCGGAGGCGCTTCCGAAACCCACCCTTGAAACGTGGATGAAAGCGCTGCTACCGGCAGCAACGCAATTCGGTAGATCTTGTCCGCCGACGTGAAGGAGGCGAGTGCCGGCGGGGGAGCGTGAAGACCTACGATGCTTGTGGGCGTCGAAGAGTAGGCGCCTGCAGCTATGTCAGCCACACTGGATGCCCAATCGTCCCAGACCGCCGAGATCCCAGCTCGCACCGCGACCCTGCTCAGGTTCAACGCTCCCCGAGACATGTAGTACAGCGTGTAGCCAATGAGCGATCCGGCGATCAATAGCACTGGGTAGGCCAAGAGATTCCCGGTGAGAATCACCACTGGCAATGACGCAGCCGCGGCTATGGCCTTCGGCACCGTCTCAAAGCGAGCAATCTCACCGGGGCGTCCGCGCCCGATCGCGGCCCACGAAAAACTGAGGCCCGCGCACCCGAAGGCGCCAGCAGTAAGCACAGCGAGCGCACCGGTGCCGGGTGGGGTCAGGAACCCAGCAAGCACGCTGGCGATGGGAAGCACCACCACGCTCGCAATAACGCGCGAGACCAGCGACTCTGCCATGACCTGCGTCTGACACTCGCCAACCTCCCTTGCTATGCGACTCGGGCCCCGAAGAGGCCAGCCCAGCCCAATCGCCAGCGCCGCAACCGTGCCGATCGACTGACCGATGCCGATCGCCGCCCAACCAACTGCTCCTCCCACGCGCGCAAGCACGGGCAGGATGACGAACGGCACCAACGCAGCAATCAGCGGCAAACTAAAGAACCCGGAGAATCGCCGCAAGAGGGCGCGGCTTTGACCACTCATTTCCGTCAACTATTTGGTTGTCGCTGTTATGTCCGCGAACCCTGAACCCAGCGGCTCCCCGGCCCGGGGTCGCGGAGCCACCCATCTATCATAATCATCGAGCGAAAGCGCGAACGTAGCAGCAACGCTCTCATCCGTAAAGCGCCCTTCAATGAAGAATGAGCGGACCTGAGAGTCGAATATCGAGCGCTCCAGGCTCACAGTCAAACGGTAGCTAGACTGTCGCTCCCTAGCTAGGCCGCTGTCCGCGGTCACAGCGGCAACCGCGCGGCGGACCGACGCATCGAGATCGGTTACGTCAAGCTTGTACTCGGGCGCAAGGGGCACATCCGCAAGGTAGGACGCCGCACCTCGACGCGCCACCAACACGACACATCCCATCGACACGGCCTCACGGGGCATTCGGTCCTTGCCTGGGTGGTGCCCGAGGTCGAGATACACAAGGGACTGTTTGAGCGAAGCGACAACCTCGGAGTGGCTCATTTCTCGGAGCGCCAGCGGCTCCAATCCGCCAAAGTCCCAGCCTGATGCCTTGAGCCTTTCGACGGCCGGGCCGCCCTTGGCCGGGTTATATGCGAGAAAACGTCGATCCGCGGCCTCTAGGTGCGCGTCAAGCGCAGGAACGACAGTGAAGTCCGAAAGAGAACCCGCCTCCACACCAAGCGTCCACTTTAGGTAACACCACGCATAGGCAGACTGCGCGAGGTGCAGCATTCGATCATACGGGAACAACCTTCGGCGCAGTGAGCGGTACGGACTAGAGACGTTGCGCGCCAGCCACATGGCCCGTCCACGTGGCGTCGCGACAACATCCCTGTCCCGGTGCGAGCGACGTGGCGCATATTTCGCATTGTCGACACTTAGCCACCAACACACAGGAGTGGCGCGCCGAAACGCCAGAAGCAAGTCTATCCACGGCTCGGGAGCGACCACCGCCGCACCACTGACATCCTCAGCGATCTCGGCCTCAGGGCAGGAGTACTCGCGGTATCGATCGACCGGCCGGTTTCCTTCCGTCCCAGGTGTGGGCACAATGAACGCGTCGATTCCCTGAGAACACAAAGAGGCGACTAGCTGGTGGAGTGCCTCCGGGCCTCCTGTCTCCAGGCCTCGCGGGCAGTACACGTATACCTTCGAAAACTGTGTTTCCATTGCGTTCCTTCGCCCATCGCGAGTATCAGAGTCGGCCTCCAAGTACTACGAGTCAAGGCTCCCGAACAGGCATCCCGCTCGCCGAGCCAAGGATATTTGCCACGGCCGCGGCACGCAGGTACATCTCAGCCCGCGAACGCCGTTCTTCTCGCTCATATCCAGATCTCGCCTCGGCACGCAACGAACATGGTACGGCCCAACCCCTCACCTGGAGTAAATGGGCGGCAATCGCTGCTTGCCCCGGCGCCTGGAGGCCGCGCCGGGAGACATGATTCAGGTACGCTGGCGCCGTGCGTGCCCTACAGACCCGGCGGCCCACGAGCGCCCTTGCTCCGGCTCAGGATCTGCCTCCTTGGATTGAGCGCCTCCTTTATCTCTCTGGATTTTGCGGCCTCGCGCTCTCATATCTGGCACAATCAACTCCCCTTGCGAACTTCGGTGCTTTGCTCGATTTCTGGATCGTCACATTCGTGGCGTTTTCGCTGGCGCAGGGCCGCACGCGCGCCGGAGGGCTGATTCTTGTGGTCTTGGCCTACGGAACAACTCGCATAGTCGGCCTCCTCGCGACTGGGGCGCCGCTGGTCGACTTCGTTCAAGCCTACAAGTGGGTGTTTTACCTGCTTGCCTTTACAATGGCCATAGGACAAAAGCTGGCATGGCCGCGGACGCTCGCAAGCGCAACATGGATGATCCTGGCCATATGGCTAGCTAAGTACTCCTACGACGCCTTGGTGCTACATAGTCCCCGACCTTACTTGGTTGCTGAGAACAACTATGAACTCGCTCTCATATCGGGGTTAGTCATCGTTACTTACGAGCACTTGGGCCGACGCAGGCTGACTGCCATATTGCTGCTTGGGGCGCTCGTCGGCCTATCCGGGTCCCGCAGTGCCGCAGTCGCCTTCCTTGTTGTGGCTGCCTTCGCGCTCACAAGGCCAGGCCCCCGAGCTGCGCTCAGGAGCACCATTGCGGCCCTATGCGTTCCGATGCTCGCCTATGGCGTGTACGAGGTCTTTCGCGACCGGGCCGAGGCCAATGGGGTTGATCGCCTCACCTTCCTTAACTTCTTTCTGGCTGAGGTCCACAACTGGAACATCGTCGACTGGTTGTTTGGATCTCCGCCGATTACTCCACTCAATTTCAGTACCTGCTCGGCACTATCCTTCTATGCGGACCTGCTATCAAGTCGTGGTGATGGTTCTTGCTATGCCGTGATTCTTCACGTCTTTGTTTTACGAGTCACTTTCGATGCAGGGCTGCTCGGCTTAGCTCTCGCCTTCGGTTTGGCATACTACGCGATGACTCTTGGCGGAGTTTCGCTGGGGATCCGGCTCGCGCTAATCGGCACGGCGGTCGCAAACTCGCTTTCGGTCAGCGGACTCAACAACGCGTTTGTGGCCTTGCCTATACTATTGGCCATTCTTTCTGCCGCTGCGGAGGTGCGCACACGGATCGGATTTCCTTCCGATCAGACTCTTCGCCCACGGATGACCCGTGCGGCCTTATCGAGGCGTCGCACGATTGCGCTCAAGGTCAGCCCGGCCACCACTGCAGCACCGCGGACGTAACGTCCGAACAAGCGATGCGGATCGCGGATCAAGCGATAGGACCATTCCAGGCCCACCATCTGCATCCACTTCGGCGCACGCATCTCGTCACCGGCGAGAAAGCCAAACCAGCCTCCGCAGGTTATTACGCCCCGCACCCGAAGTTCGTTCCGATGATCATTCGCCCAGATCGTTTCCAGTGGTGATCCGATGCCGAGCACCAGAATGTCCGGCGCTGAGGCGTTCAAACGCGCGATCACCTCGCGCCAAGACTGCTGGTAGCCATCACATGCGAACACGATCTGGCCCCCTGTGGTCGCGGCAAGGACCTCGCCGGCTCGTGGGGCCAACCCTGGAGGACCACCAACTAGGGCGAGTCGTATCGGCCGGCCCAACTCGCGCTGCACACCCACGATGATGGGAACACCCACATCAGTGGTTGAGGCACGCTCTCCGCGCAAGCCAGATGTCGCCCAGCCCAGCAGAAGGACCGACTGTCCATCGGCGCAGACAAGGCCAGCGGAGCAGAGGGCGTCAGCAAACTTCGGCGAGTTTCGAGCAACTAGGCCCCCTACGTGCAGAGCTGTGACGACTGCAGGCGGCCCCCCCGGATCGGAACCTGATATCAGAGCGACCGCCTTCGTAATAGCCTCCGAACGAGGCCCGATGTCCGCGACAAGTCCCGCAACTGGGACTCGCTCCAGGCTGGTCACCCCGCGACCACCGCGAGGAGTCTGGAGACGTGGCGCCCCGTGTCGTAGTCGCGGCGTGCTCGCTCAACCTCTTCCTCGTCAGCCACGGCACCCCGTTCGAAGAAGCCCGCTATTTCGGCGGCCCATAGCTCGGCAGGGAGAACACTCCTTGGGAATCTCTTGGCAAGCAGAGCATTTTCACCCACAGGCGTGACCATCGCTGAGACGCCTGACACGAGGTACAGCACCGCCTTGTAGGCAGACTTGCCTTGATCCCACTCCGAGCCGGAGAGCGGCATTATCCCCAAGGCCGCCTCACTGAGCAGCCTTGCCTCGGCCTCGGCGCTCCATCGCTGCGCGACAAGTCTCGGGTGGGCCGGCAGCTTGTCGACATTCGCTCCGCCGAGGACCACCAATGTCGCGTCCGCCGCCTCGCACCCTGCAAGCACCTCAACCAGGACAGCTTCGAGGTTAATCAGCGTGCTCTGACTCCCGATCCAAGCAACCGTGCGAGTTGGATTTCGCTTGGCCTGACGTCGTTCTGGCTCCGGGCAAGTCGGCGCAACGAGCACATTGGCCCCGCGGGCCTGGAAGGTCGCAGCGACTTCGGCGTTCCCCGCAATTACCCACGAGAAGATTCGTGCAAACTCCAGCGCCCGCGCAGGATCACGCAAGAGTCGCCTCCAGTCCTTGCCATGAGTGGGTTGCGTATAGATCGCGTCGTCGATATCCACGATCGAGACAGCGAACCGACGAGATAGCCACCTTTCAACGGCCGGGACGAAGAACGGAAAGGCCTCTCGATGCACGACTAACAGGTCACCGCGCGCAAGTCCCGCCACGAACATGCGCCTCGCGAGTCCACCGCCGACGAGGGCGGCAGCTACAACCCGCCGCCAACCTCGCTCGTTCTTCCACTTATACGCGATGCCGCTCATCACCGAGTCAAAACGAACAGTCCACCCGCACGATCGCAATCCCGCCTGCAACGGGAGGATGCGCAGGCGGGTGCTCGCGTCCAAGGAGGGGTAAGTGGAGAGGATCCATGCAACTCGCCTGGTGGATTGGCCCGCTTCTGTCGCCACTCCCACGACAGAAGACTCGTCGGCACCTTGCTTGCTCAATACGCCCCCGACTTCCTCAACACCACACCCACCGTCTTCAGCACCACGGCGAGGTCGCCGCTGAGCGACCAGTTCTCCACGTAGCGCAGGTCGAGGCGGACGCTCTCCTCCAAGCTCAGGTCGGAACGTCCGTTGACCTGCCACAGTCCGGTGATGCCCGGCTTGATCAGCAGGCGGCGCAAGGCGTGGTCGGGGAACTCCGCCAGCTCGGCCTCCAGATGCGGACGCGGACCGACGATGCTCATGTCGCCCTTCAGCACGGTCCAGAACTGCGGCAGCTCGTCGAGCGAGAACCGGCGCAGCACCCGTCCGACGCGAGTCACCCGCGGGTCCTCGTCCAGCTTGAACAGGACCCCGTTGCCGATTGAGGAGTCCCGCAGGCCCGCCAGCCGCGACTCGGCGTCGACCACCATGGTGCGGAACTTATGAATCACGAACGGCTCGCCGCGGTGCCCGACCCGCTCCTGGCGGAAGATGACACCGCCGCCACTATCAAGCTTGATCGCCACGGCGATCACTGCCATCAGCGGCGCCAATACCAGCAGGGCTGCCAGTGACATGGCGATGTCGAGCGTCCGCTTCACGTGGTAGCTCCACCCGCTGAAACGCGGCAACGCCACATGCATCAGCTGCAGCCCCTCGACCGAACTGGCGCTGAGCCGCGGACCAGCCACATCGGCGATCCGCGGCACCAGCAACAGCTCTAGTGGCGAACCCTCCAAGCGCCACGAGAGTCGTCGCGTCTCGTGACGCGATAGTCCGCCGGCAATCACCACGGCCTCGATACCGCCGGCCGCCAAACGCAGCGGAAGCTGCGCGTACTCGATCTTCGGCAATCCGACAGCCAGGACGTCGGACGCACCGCTGTCGACGTCCTCATCCCAGCCGTCCTCGTGGGTCGCAGATCGCACGATCGACACCGCGACCGGGACGTAGCCCGCCGACGGGTTCGCCCACATGTCGCGGACGGCCTCTGCAACCTGCGACGAACCACCGACCACCACGGTCTTCGTCACGGCGCGGCCCCGAGCGCGGAGCCGCACCAGCATCAGGCGGCACAGCCACCGCCCGAGCAGCAGGAACGCGAGCCCCACCGGCAGCGCCACCAGGAACACCAGGCGCGAGATGTCGGCCTTCACCAAGTAGGACGCGATCGCGACCGCACCCAGAGCGTAGAAGCTGGCGTGAATGACCCGGCGATACTCCTCCAGACCTGCGCCGTAGTACTTGTGTCCGCGTGACTCGGTCGCCGTGAGCGAGACCAACCAGACGGCGCCGATGAAGACAGCCCCGGCGACCTCGGCAGGACTCGGGTCGGGCGAAAGATCAACAATTCCATCAATACGAAACAGCGGCGTGATCGCCAACGCGAGCATCACGGCCAGCAAATCCGACAGCGCCAGCACCGAGCGATAACGACCGCGCCATTGCACCCCGTCAAGCCGCATGGGAACCGATGCCCAATCGCTCCCCGAATGCTGCTGGACGGCCATGTGGAGCGGGCTCTCGGCGTGGGCGGCGGCACGCTCAGCCAACCCATGAGCCGGCGAAGCCGCTTGCCAGGCGGCACTTCGGCGCGAGGAGCGAGGCAGAGCATCATCGGCACTTCCCGCAGCGATCCAGCTCATACTCACCCCCTGATCATCGACGGGACGGGTTAGCCGCCTCGTAGTGTGACCAACGCAGAGATTCTCGCATAAGGGTTGTTCAGTGCAGAACTGAATTCTGGGTGACGGTTGGGTTACGTCGAAAATGAATCGATGAAGAAACGGGGTTCGCTGTCGCGTTTGCCGTAGTCAGAACGGTGTTTCCGCAGTGCGACATGGTGTCGCGGGTTCGCGGCCCGGCGCCGCATTGCGCCGACGCGAGGAGATCGGCGTTCACACTTTGAGACTGCGGCGGCAACTTCTGAGATGTGACGTCGCCTCCCCGCCGACCTGCAGCACAGCGTCGCCGCGTCCCACCGCCGCACGTAGCCGCACCCAAAACCACCCGACGGGCGACGCCCGCCGGCCGGATTCACCCCCGGAGGTGTCGCTCCCACCAGGCCAGGATGTGCTCAAAGCGCGCGCGCCGATGATGCGGCGTTCCTGACCGCGAAAGCTCGTGATTCTCCCCGGGGAAGATCAGCATCTCGGTCTCCACGCCGCGCAGCTTGAGCTCGGTGTAGTACCGCTGCGCCGTCGCCAACGGGCAGCGCAGATCCTGCTCGGAGTGAATCACCAGCGTCGGTGTGGTCACCTGGTGCACCAGATACAGCGGCGACTGACGATCCATCGCCGCCAGATCGTGGTGATACTCCTCGGGGAAGTACCAGCCGATGTCGGTCGCACCGATCATCGATCGTGGATCGAGGTAGCCTCGCTCGACGATCGCCGCCGCAAAACGCGCCGTGTGGGCGATCAACCACGCAGTCAGATAGCCGCCGTACGAACCGCCCATCACCCCGACCCGACTCGCGTCCAGGCCCGGCACCTCAACCAAGCAATGATCGAGGAAGGCCAGCACGTCGGCCATGTCCAGCTCGCCCAGCGCGCCCTTGATCGCCCGGGCGTGCGCCTGGCCGTAGCCAGCCGATCCGCGAGGGTTGCACATCAGCACCGCGTAGCCGGCCTCGGCCAGCACCTGCGCCTCGTCGAAGAACGCCGGGGTGTACGCCGCGAACGGCCCACCGTGAATCATCAGCACCACCGGGTGCGGCCCCTCGCCCGACGGACGCAGCACCCATCCGTGCACCGGGTAACCGTCGGCCGCAGTGGCCACCTGCTCCTGCGGAACGATCGCGCCGGCGAGCATCGGCTCACCGAAGGACGTGAGCGGCGCCTCGGGGTCGTCCAGCGTGAACAGCTCGCAGGGCGAGGCCCGCCGGGTCAGCACCGCCAGGCGGACGCCGCCCGCGGCACCCAACGCACGTACCATGCCCGGCAGCGGCCACCGCTGCTGCTCGCCAGCGGCGTCCACCCGCAGCACGTGCCCGGTTCCGCGCACCTGGTCGACCGCCAGCACACCGTCACCGTCGGCGACCAGATCGCCTTCGATACCGACAGTCTCCGGATCGGTGAGCACCCGGACCTCGCCGCCCGCGCGCGGCAGCACGCACACCGACACGTTCGTGCCCACGACGTCGCGTCCGGTCGGCCCCAACTCGATTCCGGCGAAGAAAATGTGGTCCCCGACGACCACCGGGCTCGCCAGCGCGGAGGGGCCGGTGAAGGAGTCCGTCAACCGCTGCGGCTCAGCACCAGGGGCGAACCGGTACAGGTCGGTGCGCAGGTCGCGATCGCGCGCCTCGTGTCGCGCCGAGATCGCCACGACGGCATCGCCGTCCCAGGCCAGACCGTAGTGCTCGTAGTCGCCCGTGGTCAGCTGCGCGGCGGCCGGAACCAGACTCACCGGCTCACAGTCGGCGGCACGTCCGACCGGGGCCACCACAGGCTCGGCATTCAGGTCGGGCACGTCGATGACGAAGATCTGCGGGCGGCGATCGGCCAGGTAGCCGACACCGTTCAGCTGGAACTGCAACGCATCGATGAGCCGCGGATCCTCATGTGCCGGGTCGACGCCGGCCGTGCTGCCGTAGCGGCCCTCCTGCGGCACCTCGGCAACAAAGGCGAGCTTTTTCGAATCCTGACTGAACGCGAATTCCCGCACGCCGAGTTTGGCGTCGGTGATCACCATCGGCTCACCACCGTCTACCGGCATCACCGCCAGTTGCGGGGCAGCTCCTTGCGACGCGCGCAGGAAAGCCAACAGTCTTCCGTCCGGAGAGAATTCCGGCGCAGTATCGCGGAATCCGCGAGTGATCCGCCGCGGCCCGGAACCGTCAAGCGGGACCGTCCACAGCTGGCCGACATAGGCGTCGGCTTCGAAGTTCGGATGCACTGCCGAGACAACGGCACGACTCCCATCGGGAGCCACAGCGGGTGTCGACAGCGCGTGGAGTAGGGGTAGGTCTTCGGCGCGCACGGGGGGCAGCATAGCGACCACACCCCCGTAACGGCGCTCCCGCTATGACAAGCTCAGCGAACAATGCTGAATTTATGCGGCGAACAATTCCAGCTGATAGCCGTCCGGATCAACCACCCGAATCCCTTTGCGCCCTTCCCCCGTCCGGCCGCACTCGCCAGCCAGATGATCGGCCAGACCCAACTCGTCCAACATGTCGGCGACGCCGGAGATGTTGTCGACCTTGAGCGCCAATGCGGCGGTCGTCACGGCGGGCTCGCCCACCACGAACTCCACCCAGAACCAGTTCAGGTACACCGTTGCGAAACCGGCACCCGACCGTCCCTGGCGAAAGCCGAGCTGTTGATAGAACGCCTGGCTCACCGCGGGGTCACGAACCGGGAGCACGACCCCGGCCACACTGCTCAGCTGCATGCGCCCGAGGCTAGGACGAACAGCACTCACGGTCGCCTTCGTGAGGCAATTGTGAGCATCGGATTGTGTGAGTGAGCACTCACTCACTAGACTGACCGTGTGAGTCGAGCCACACCACTACCGCCACAAGAGCGTCGCCAAGCGATCGTCGACGCCACCCTGCCGCTGCTGCTGGCCCAGGGCCCCGAACTCAGCACCCGTGAGATCGCTCGCGCCGCCGGCGTCGCCGAAGGAACCATCTTTCGCGCCTTCGACACCAAGGACGAGATCATCACCGCCGCCGTCGACCAGGCGATGCGTCCGACCGATGCCCTCGCGACCCTAGCGGCGATCCCGTCCGACCAGACCCTGGACGAACGCGTCACCAGCGTCTTGACCATCCTTCTCGATGAAATCCAGCGCACCCGTTCGCTGTTGATGCACTTGATCGGTGTCGGCTTCCGCCCCGAACCGCCGCAGCACCGCCCCGGGCCCCGCGGTGGCCACCATGACAGCAGGCGCGTCCTGCTTACCGCAGCAGAGACGGCCCTGGCGCCCTACCAAGACAAGTTGCGAGTGTCGCCGACGGTCGCAGCCCAACTCCTGAACGCGCTCGCCTTCGCCAGCAGCTTCCACCTCGACCACAACAATCCACCCGCCGACCCTGAGTTGATGGCGACCGTCGCCCTGCACGGCATCGCCGAAGGAGAGAAATGATCCGCCTCTTGGCGCGCTATCTGCGCCCCTACACCGGCTTCCTGCTGGCCGTCCTGGCGCTGCAGCTGGTTCAAGCCGGAGCCGCCCTGTTCCTACCCACGTTGAACGCCTCCATCATCGACAACGGCGTTGCCACCGGTAACACCGCCCTGATCTGGGGAACCGGCGCCGTGATGCTGCTGGTCTCCCTGCTGCAGATCGGCGGCCAGGTCGGCGCCGCCTGGTTCGGCGCCCGCTCGTCGATGGCTTTCGGGCGCGACCTGCGCCAGGCGATCTTCGACCGCGCCATGTCGTTTTCGTCCAAGGAGATGAACTCCTTCGGCGCCCCCACCCTGATCACCCGCAACACCAACGACGTTCAGCAGCTGCAGATGCTGGTGCTGATGACCGCCATCATGATCGTCAGCGCCCCGCTGACCATGATCGGCGGCGTGGTGATGGCGCTGCGTGAAGACATCGGCCTGAGCTGGCTGATCCTGGTCGCGGTGATCGTGCTCGGCACCATCATCGGCATCCTGGTGGCTCAGATGACACCACTGTTCAAGTCGATGCAGATCCGCATCGACAGCCTCAACCGCGTCCTGCGCGAACACCTCGCCGGCCTGCGGGTGATCCGCGCCTTCGTCCGCGAACCCACCGAGGCCGCCCGCTTCGACAAGGCCAATCACGACGTGGCCGACACCGCAACCCGCGTCGGGCGACGGATGATGACGATGTTCCCTTCGGTCTTCTTCGTGATGAACCTTTCCAGCATCGCCGTCATCTGGTTCGGCGCCTTCCGGATCGCCTCCGGCGACCTGCAGGTCGGCCAGCTGACTGCCTACCTCGCTTACCTCTCGCAGATTCTGATGAGCGTGATGATGTCGACGATGATGCTGATGATGGCGCCGCGCGCAGCGGTCGCCGCAGAACGCATCAACAAGGTGCTGGCCACCGACAGCTCCGTGGTGCCCCCGGCACAGCCGGTCACCACCCTCTCCCAGCACGCAGAGGTGCGCTTCAACGACGTCACTTTCTCCTACCCGGGCGCCAGCCAGCCGGTGCTGAACAACATCAACATCAGCGTCCGGCCCGGGACGACGACAGCCATCATCGGCTCCACCGGCGCCGGCAAGACCACCCTGGTCAACCTGATTCCGCGACTCTTCGACGCCTCCAGCGGCGTGGTGAGCGTCGACGGCGTGGACGTCCGCGACCTCGACCCCGACCTGTTGTGGGGACGCATCGGCCTGGTGCCGCAACGGCCCTACCTGTTCAGCGGAACCGTGGCCTCCAACTTGCGGCTGGGCCGACCCGAGGCCAGCGACGAGGAACTGTGGCACGCGCTCGAGGTGGCCCAGGCCGCCGACTTCGTCCGTCGCATGCCCGACGGCCTGGAGTCCCCGATCGCCCAAGGCGGGACCAACGTCTCCGGTGGCCAGCGACAACGGCTGGCCATCGCCAGAGCCCTGGTTCGCCGTCCGGAGATCTACGTGTTCGACGATGCGTTCTCCGCCCTCGACGTGGCCACCGACGCCGCCCTGCGCGCCGCCCTGGCCCCTGAGATCGGCGACGCAGCGGTGATCGTCGTCGCCCAACGCGTTTCCACCATCCGCGACGCCGATCAGATCGTCGTCATCGACGACGGCTCCATCGAAGGCATCGGCACCCACGACGAGCTGGTCGCGACCTGCGCCACCTACGCCGAGATCGTCGACAGCCAGTTCAAGAACGAGGCAGCAGCATGAGCACCCAGAACCCACCGGCCACCACGCCGGTCAAGGCCAACGAGCGGCCGAAGTACGGGCCGCAGCACCGCGGCGGCGGGCCGATGGGCCACGGCCAGGGCACCGGCGAGAAGGCGGCCAGCTTCGGCCCGTCCTTGCGCCGCCTGCTCGGCCACCTCAGCCCCGAGCGCGGCTGGATCATCGCTGTGATCGCGATGACCGCCGTGGCCACCGTGCTCAACGCCGTCGGTCCGGTGATCCTCGGCCAGGCCACCAACCTGATCTACTCGGCGGCCGTGGTCGAGCACACGGCGATCGACTTCGGCGCGATCGGCCAGATCCTGCTCGTCGCGCTGGCGGCCTACGTCGGCTACTTCGTGCTCGCCTGGCTGGCCGGCATCCTGGTCAACTCGATCGTGCAGCGCTCGGTGTACCGGATGCGTCGCCAAGTCAGCGAGAAGATCGCCCGGTTGCCGCTGAAGTACTTCGACGCGCAGCCTCGTGGAGAGCTGCTCAGTCGGGTCACCAACGACGTCGACAACATCTCCCAGTCACTGCAGCAGACGCTGGCACAGATTCTGACCAACCTGTTCACCGTCGTCGGCGTCGTGGTGATGATGTTCTACGTCTCTTGGACGCTCGCCCTGGTCGCGCTGGTCACCATTCCGGTGGCCATGGCGCTGACCATGGTGATCGGACGCCGCTCGCAGAAGCTGTTCGCCAAGACGTGGAAGGCCACCGGTGAGCTCAACGGTCAGATCGAGGAGGCCTACTCCGGCCACGAGCTGGTGACGGTCTTCGGGCGTCGCCGCGAGGTCGCCGAGCAGTTCGGGGCCAAGAACGCCGAGCTGTTCGAGGCGTCCTTCGGAGCGCAGTTCATCTCCGGAATCATCATGCCGGTGATGTTCTTCGTCGGGAACCTGAACTACGTGATCATCGCGGTCGTCGGCGGCCTGATGGTGACCACCGGCGGGCTGACCATCGGCGGCGTGCAGGCGTTCATTCAGTACAGCCGGATGTTCACTCAGCCGATCACCTCGCTGGCTTCGATGGCCAACCTGCTGCAGTCGGGCGTGGCTTCGGCCGAGCGTGTGTTCGAGGTGCTCGACCAGGAGGAGGAGGCTCCCGACGCCGACGGCGAGCTGGCCACCCCGGTACAAGGACGGGTCGCGTTCGAGAACGTCAGCTTCTCCTACAGCCCGGACAAGCCGCTGATCACCGACCTGAACCTGGTTGCCGAGCCTGGCTCGACCGTGGCGATCGTCGGACCGACCGGCGCCGGCAAGACCACCCTGGTGAACCTGATCCTGCGCTTCTACGACGTGCAGGCCGGACGGATCACCATCGACGGCACCGACATCACCGCCGTTCCGCGGCACGATCTGCGCAGCCAGATCGGCATGGTGCTGCAGGACACCTGGCTGTTCGGCGGAACGATCCGCGAGAACATCGCCTACGGACGCGACGGGGCAACAGAGGAAGAGGTGCTGGCCGCAGCCACCGCGACCTATGTCGACCGCTTCGTCCATTCGCTGCCGGACGGCTACGACACGGTGATCAACGATGAGGCGTCCAACCTGTCGGCCGGCGAGAAGCAGCTGGTGACCATCGCTCGGGCCTTCCTGGCCGATCCGTCGATCCTGATCCTCGACGAGGCGACCAGCTCGGTCGACACCCGCACCGAGGTGCTGGTGCAGCGGGCGATGAAGAAGCTGCGCAGCGACCGCACCAGCTTTGTGATCGCCCACCGGCTGAGCACCATTCGCGACGCCGATGTGATCCTGGTGATGGAGAACGGCGCCATCGTCGAGCAAGGCGACCACGACTCGCTGCTGGCGGCCGAAGGCGCGTACTACCGGCTGTACCAGTCGCAGTTCGCCGCTGCCGCGGTCGACGACGCGGCCTGACCCCGCCGGCGTCGCCGTCCGGTATCGGGCGGCGACGTAGGCTGGCGGGGCAAGGACGGAGGCCGCAACGGACGCATTCACGCCGTATCTTCTGGCGGCCTTCGGCGCGTCGGCCGGTTACGCGATCGCGACGATTCTTCAGGCGATCGGCAGTCGGCGCGCGACCGGGCTGAAGGCCATGCTGCAGCCGTTGGTGCTGCTCGGCGTCGCCATCGACGGCGCCTCGTTCGTGCTGAGCCTGGTGGCCTACGCCCGATTGCCGCTATTCCTCGTCCAGACGATCATCGCGGCCTCGGTCGCTGCCGTCGTGCTCCTGGCCGTTCCCTTCCTCAAGGTGCGGCTGCGCTGGCAGGACGCGGTCGCGGTCTGCTGCGTTCTGGCCGGCCTGATCGGATTGGCGCTGGTCGGGGCCGACCAACCTGCGGTCGCCCCACCGGCAGGCTTTCTCGCGACCATGGCCGCCTCCTTGGGCGCCCTGGCGCTCGTCCTGATCGTCGGGTATCGGCGCGGACCGGCGTGGCTGTTCGGGACGATCAGCGCCCTGGCCTACGCCGGCGTCGCCATCGCCGCGCGCGGAGCGCAGGAGGCCGGGCCGGTGCTGCAGGTGATCACGCAGCCCCTGGCCGGCGTCATCGTCGGCTTCGGGGTGATCGCCTTCACCGCCTACGTCCGTGCCCTCGAGGTCGGGCCGGTGGCGCTGGCCGCTTCGCTGGTGGCCGTGATCGAGGTGGCATTGCCCGCGGTCGTCGGTGTCGCGCTGTTCGGGGACAGCCTTCCGCCTGGACTGCTGCTGCCCGGGGTGGCGTCGATCGTGGTCGCGCTGGCCGGCTGCGTCGCCCTCGGCTTCAGCCCCGCGACGCGGGCCGCCGGCGGCTGAGCCGAGCTGACTAGGCTGCGTCCATGGAGCGCACCTGGCAGATCGGGGAGGTGTCCCAGCGCACCGGCCTCACCCGCAGAACGTTGCGTCACTACGACGATCTCGGCCTGCTCGTCCCGTCAGGTCGCAGCTGGGGTGACTACCGGCTCTACGACGAGAGCGACCTGCTGCGGCTTCTGCAGATCCAGAACCTCAAGGCGCTCGGGCTCAGCCTGTCCGAGATCGGCGAGGCGCTGGCCGACCCGACCCTGGACGCCAGCCAGACGCTGCGCAGCCACCTCGACCTGCTGCGGGAACGCATCGCGGCAGAACAACTCCTGGCCGACCGGCTGCAGGCGCTCGCCGAGACCTCCGACCGCAGCTGGGAGGACGTCTTGGACGCCATCGCCTTGACCCGGCTGCAGTCGCACACCGACCCGATTCTGCGGCTGCGTGCCGCGTTGGTTCCCGACGGACGCACCGAGGCCGAACTCTTCGCAGCGCTGGAGTCCGAGACCGATCCGGGCGTGCAGGAGGTGCTGATCTGGGCGCTGGCGCAGCGTCCGGGGGCGGCGCAGATCGCCGCGCAGCGGCTGCCGTCCGCTTCGGGACCGCAACGCCGAGCGCTGCTTCGCCTTCTCGGCAAGGCCGGGGCGACCACTGCCGTTCCGCAGCTGGTCGCGGCCCTGGACGATCCGCACCCGGCCACGGTAAGCACGGCGGTCACCGCCTTGGCTGCACTGGCCGACCCGGCGGCGGCAGCGCCTCTTGCCGGCCTGCTCGCGCGCGACGTGGTCGGCGACGCCGTGCTGATCGATGCGCTGGTGGCGATCGGCCCGGCGGCGGTGCCGGCCTTGGCCGCGACCATCGACACCGGGTCGGCGGCCGCCCGTGCGGCCGCAGCCGAGACCATCGGACGACTCGGCCCCGCGGTGGGCGCGGCTGGCTGCCGTGCGCTCGGCCCCGCGCTGAACGATGCCGATCCGGAGGTCCGCCAGACGGCGCTGGTCGCCCTCGCCGATCTCGGCGATCCCGGGCTGGCGGTGGTGGCGACGATGGTCGACGATCCCGCCCTCGGACGGGTCGCCCAACGGCTGCTTGAGCTTCACGCAACGTGAAGGTTGAGGATCTCGTTCTGAAAGGAAGGAGAACCACCATGACCACCCTGCTCACCGCCCTGCGCGCCGAACTCGCGCCGCTGATGAAGCGCCGGGAGACGGTCACGCTGCGTGCCGTTCGCGATGCCATCGCGGCGATCGAGAACGCCGAGGTGACCTACCTGACCACGCCCGACCCGTTCGAGCTGCCCAGCGCGCACATCGCCGGCGCCGCCCGCTTCGGGACCGCCGAGCGCATCGTCCGCGAGCTCAGTGACGACGAGATGGTGTCGATCGCACGGGCTCAGGTCGACGTCCGACTCGAGGAGGCCGTCCGCTACCGCGAGGAGGGCGAAGTCGACCGGGCGCTGATGCTGAAGGCCGAGGCCTTGGCCCTGACCGACCGCCTCGCCGCCTACGCAGGCTCACACAGCGGCGATTGACACCTACCCGGTGGCGCGCAGAGGATCAGCCTCATGTCGATCAAGACGGCCCTGCGCGCCGCCCTTGCCGCACTCGCCGCTCACACCCTCATGGGGTGGACGAATGTGGATCCAGCTCAGGCAGTGACCACGGTGCCTAGTGACGCTGGCGTGGCGAGCTACTCCCCGACCAGGGTCCGCGACCTCGCCATCACCTCCAGCGCGCTGGGCAAGACCGCCTACGCCCAAGTGATCCTCCCCGCAGACCCGGCATCGGCACCGAAGGACGGCTGGCCAGTGGTCTACTTCCTGCCCGGATCGGATGCCAACCGCTTCATCTGGCAGGCAGAACCGTTCAACTTCCTGTACAGCTGGAGCGCTCGAGACGGAGTCGCCGTGGTCGTCCCCGACGTTGGAACGGCGGGCTACTACTCCGACTGGAAGTCCGGCCCGCGCTGGCAAACCTTCCACCTGAAGGAACTGCCGGCCGCCGTCGAGAGCGCATTCCCCATCGACCGCACCCGCCAGGCGCTGGCTGGCTACTCGATGGGCGGCTTCGGTGCGCTGAGCTACGCCGCGCAACGCCCGGGACGGTTCCGCGCGGTCGTCGCGCTCAGCCCGGTCGCCAACCCCCTGCACAACCCGAGCGTCGTCCTGGATGACCTTCGCGACGCGTACGGCAGCAGCGCGCGCTACAAGCTGTGGGGCAACCCCCGCACCACCGCGGGCAAGAAGACCTGGAAAGCGCACGATCCGTACTACCGAGCCAAGGGCCTGCACGACACCTACCTCTACCTCTACGCCGGGCGCGGCGATTCCTACGAGCGCATGCTGCGTACCCAGACGGTCCGCCTGGTCAACCAGCTGAAGAAGCTCGGCCTGCGCAAGCTGCACATCTCGCTGCACACCAGCCTCAGCGGCAAGGGCCACCATGAGTTCGGGGCCTGGTCGAGCCAGCTCAAGCACGCCTGGCCGGGCATGGTGACAGCACTCAAGAAGAAGTAGCCGGCGGCGTCCCGGCCCGCCCGGTGGGCCCGCCGGAGGTACGCAGCTGCGCACCTCCGGCTACGCACTGAGTAAGTATCAATACCACCCTGCTCTTCGGTGGAGCCGCCAGCCTCGATAGCCTCGTGCTGCTCGGTCGAGCCGCACGGCCACCACGGCGATGCCGAAAAGCACTTCCACCGAGCTTCTCTCATTGTGAGATTTCTCCGGCGAGCGCCATGTCAGCGGCCGCCGAATTGTCGCGTTCGCGCATTTCGCAGAGCCATGTAAGAACAATTGCCATTTCGCCGGCCTACGGCGCGGCAATGCCGGAGATGTTTGCGTCAAAGCGGGAGTTCAGTGTCGCCAAAACCTGACTGCGCTCGGCGGGCGACAGCTTGGCCAGCTGCTCGATCACGGCGCTGGCCACCTCGTCGATCTGGGTCCGCGCCGGGCGGTACAGCCAAGCCCGTCCCTCAAGATGTCGCGTAGCCAGACCCTTTTTGGCGAGCCGATCAAGCACGGTCATGACGGTCGTGTAGGCCAGGTCCCGCTGGCCGGCGAGCAGCTCGTGAACCTCTCGCACCGAGAGCCACTCCGAGCGCGACCACAGGATGCTCATCACTGCGTATTCGAGCTCGCCGGGGACTGCCATACCGCACATGCTAAAGCACAGATTGCAGACTACGACAGCCAGTAGTAGATTGCGCGCCATGAGCGCGGAAACCCTTGCCAGATGGCAGTTTGGTATTACAACCGTGTACCACTTCCTCTTCGTGCCGATCACCATCGCCTTGTCGATGTTGGTGGCCGTTCTCCAGACGTTGTGGTACCGGTCAGGGGAGGAGAAGTTCCTCCGCCTGACCAAGTTCTACGGAAAGGTGTTCCTGATCAACTTCGCCATGGGCGTTGTGACGGGCATCGTGCAGGAGTTCCAGTTCGGTCTGAACTGGTCTGAGTACTCCCGCTTCGTCGGAGACATCTTCGGCGCGCCGCTGGCCATGGAGGCCCTGCTGGCGTTCTTCCTGGAGTCGGTCTTCCTGGGCATGTGGATCTTCGGGTGGGATCGCCTGCCCAAGAAGGTGCACCTGACGTCGATCTGGCTCGGCGCCATCGGCACCCTGCTCTCGGCGATCTTCATCCTCGCGGCGAACTCCTGGATGCAGAACCCGGTCGGCTCGCACTTCAACGCTGCCAATGGCCGCGCTGAGATGACCAGCCTCGGCGACGTCCTGCTGAACCCGGTCAACCTGGTCACTTTCCCCCACGTGATCGCCGGTGCCTACCTGACCGCTGGCGGTCTGATCCTGGGCATCGCCGGCTGGAGCCTGGTCAAGGTCGCCAAGGCCGGCGACTCCGACAAGGCCGCCGCTGACCGTTCCGCATGGCAGTGGGCCACCAAGTTCGGCGCCTGGGTCGTCATCATCGCCGGCGCGGCTGTGATGATCACCGGTGACTTCCAGGGCAAGGCCATCACCAACGAGCAGCCCATCAAGATGGCCGCCGTCGAGGGCCTGTGCAACACCGAGCAGGGGGCCGGCTTCTCGGTCATCTTGGTCGGTAGCTCCTGCGAGGGTGTGGCCCCCGGCCAGAGCATCACCGCGCTCACGGTTCCCGGCCTGTTCTCCTACCTCGGTGCCGGCAGCTTCGACGCCACCATGCAGGGAATCAACGACCTGAACAAGCAGTACGCGGCTCAGGGCTTCGCGGCCAACGAGCTGCAGAAGGCCGGCTCCCAGCAGATCATCGACCTGGCCAAGGCCGACAAGCTGACCGACTACGCCCCCAGCATCCCGGTCGTCTTCTGGAGCTTCCGGATCATGATCGCGCTCGGTGCGCTCGGCATCCTGATCGGCATCTGGGCCCTGATCGCCATCCGCGGCGGCCGGACCCCCAAGGGCGGCAAGCTGTGGACCGCCGCGATGGTCGCCGTTCCGCTCGCCCCGCTCTTCGCCAACAGCTTCGGCTGGATCGTGGCGGAGATGGGTCGTCAGCCGTTCGTGGTCTACGGCGTCCTGCCGACGATGAGTGCCAACTCCCCGGGCGTCAGCGCCTTCGAGGTCGGCCTCACCATGGTGCTCTTCACCGTGATCTACGGCGCCCTTGCGGTCGTCGAGGTCGGGCTGCAGCTGCACTTCATCAAGGCGGGATTGCCTGAAGTCCAAGAGCCCTCCGTGCTCGAGGACGAAGCCGCTCCCCTGACCTTCGCGTACTGAGAGAGGCTGAAAGATGTTTGCACTTGTTGTGCCCGCAACCGGAGCGCCCTTCGCCCTGCAGGTGTTGTGGCTCATCCTGATTGCCGTTCTGTGGATCGGCTACCTCGTGCTCGAAGGCTTCGACTACGGCGTTGCCATGCTCATCCCCTTCCTCGGCAAGACCGAGAAGGAGAAGCGCGTCATGGTGAACACCATCGGCCCGGTCTGGGACGGTAACGAGGTCTGGCTGCTCACCGCTGGTGGCGCCACCTTCGCAGCCTTCCCGGCGTGGTACGCCACCCTCTTCTCGGGTGCCTACCTGCCGCTGTTCCTGATCCTGGTCGGTCTGATCATCCGTGGTGTTTCGTTCGAGTACCGGGCCAAGCACCCGGAGACCAACTGGCGCAATACCTTCGACTGGATGGCGGCCATCGGTTCGTTCATCGTGCCGCTGGTGTTCGGCATCGCTTTCGCCAACTTCATCATCGGCCTGCCGGTGGCGTTGGCGACCGCCGACATGAACACCCCGGTGCTGCTCGATCCGGCAGCGAACGCTCTGTTCGTGCTCACCCCGGCGCCGTACTTCTGGCAGCTGTTCAGCCCGTTCGGCATCCTGGGCGGCATCGTGCTGGTCGTGGCGTTCCTCTTCCACGGGTCGGTCTACCTGACCCTGAAGACCCGCCCGGGCGAGCTCCACGACCGGGTGCGGAAGTTCGCGCAGACCATCGGCCTGGTGGCCATCGTGGGTGGCGCTGTGTACCTGGTGTGGCAGAACCTGGCCTACCCGGCCATGTTCCCGGGCCTGGCCCTGGTCGGCTGGATCGTGACGGTCGTGGCCGCCCTGGCCCTGATCGCCGCGTGGTGGTTCGTCGGTCACGGTCGCGAGGGCATCGCCTTCATCTCGACCGCGGTGGCGATCCTGTCGGTGGCCGTGATCACCTTCCTCACGATGGTTCCCGGTATGGGCTTCGCGGCAGCCAATGGCAGCCGCGCGGTCGCCGATCTGCCGCTGACCATCATGAACGCCTCGTCGTCGGAAGGCACCCTGGTGCTGATGACGATCGTCGCGGTGATCTTCGTGCCGATCGTCCTGGCCTACACCTCGTGGACCTACTGGGTGTTCCGTCAGCGCCTCGGCGTTGAGAACATGCCAGATGAGGTAGCGCTGGCGAGCTGATGATGGCGGGTCCTATTGACCCCCGCCTACTCCGTCGGGCCTCGGCGACCAGGGGTTTCCTGGTCGCCGGGGTCGCGGTGGGAAGCGCAACAGCCATCCTGACTCTCGGTCAGGCATGGCTGTTGTCGCGTTCTGTGGCGGGTATTTTCTCCAACGGTTCTCTCGACGGCGTCGGTGTGGCCGCAGCTTTGCTGCTGGCCGTCTTCGCCGGCAAGGCAGCACTCAACTGGCTGCATCAGTGGATCGCGCACCGCGCGTCCGCTGCGGTGAAGTCACAACTGCGCCGAGACATCCTCGGCGCACGGCTGGCGCACCCCATTGACTCCCCGGCCTCGACCGGCGGCCTGATCACCCTGGTCACCCAGGGCCTGGACGCGCTCGACGGCTACTACAGCAAGTACCTGCCTCAGCTGATGCTGGCAGTCACGGTGCCGATCATCATCGGCGTCGCCATCCTGACGTCCGACTTCTGGTCGGCGGTGATCGTCGCGGTGACCATGCCGCTGATCCCGGTGTTCATGGCCCTGGTCGGCTGGACGACCGAAGCCCGCACCCAGAAGCGCTGGGCGATCCAGACGCGCCTGGCCAACCACTTCGCGGACCTGGTCACCGGTCTGCCCACGCTGCAGGTCTTCGGACGCGCCAAGGCGCAGGCCCGCGGGCTGAAGCGCACCGAGCAGGCGCACGTCCGCGAGACCATGGCGACGCTGCGGATCTCGTTCCTTTCGGCGATGGTGTTGGAGCTGCTCTCCAGCCTGAGCGTCGCCGTGATCGCGGTGACCATCGGTTTCCGCGTCGTCTTCGGCGAGCTCGACCTGGCCACGGCGCTGTTCGTGCTGATCCTGGCACCCGAGGCGTACCTGCCGATCCGTCAGGTCGGCGTCCACTACCACGACTCCGCCGACGGCGTGGCGGCCGCAGAGGCCGCCTTCGGGCTGATCGACGCCCACGAGCCGGAGCCGGTCACGAATGTGCGCGGCGCGGCCAAGCTCGTCTTCGCCAAGAACGCCGAGGTTGTCGCAGAACCGACCCTGACCGCGGCAGCGACCACCGCAGACCCGATGGACCCCGCACCGAGCCCCGGCGCCCTGCTGAGCGTGCGCGGGCTCACCCACACCTATCCCGGCGCTTCCCGTCCGGCCCTTGCCCCCCTCGATCTGGACGTCGCCCCCGGCGAGATCGTCGCGATCGCCGGCGGCAGCGGCGGCGGGAAGACCACCCTCCTCAACGCGCTGCTCGGCTTCCTGTCCCCCACCGGCGGACGGATCTACGCCGACGGCCGCCCGTTGACCGACTGGACGGCGTGGCGCCGCCACGTGGCCTCTGTCGGGCAGTTCCCCGGGCTGGTCAACGGCAGCATCGCCGACAACGTCCGTCTGGCCAGCCCGGACGCCTCCGACGAAGAGCTGCGCGCTGCGCTGGCCGCCGCCGGCGCAGCCGAACTGCCGCTCGACCAACGCGTCGGAGACAACGCCGAAGGCGTGTCGGCCGGCGAACGGCGCCGCATCGCCACCGCCCGCGCCCTGCTGCGGATCAACCGCGACGGTGGACGGCTCCTGGTGCTCGACGAGCCGACCGCCGGCCTGGACGCCGACGCCGAGGCCGTGCTGCTGCACAGCTTGCGGGCTGCCGGTGTCGCCGTGGTGGTGGTCAGCCACCGTCCGGCCGTGCTGGAGGCGGCCGACCGGGTGGTGCGCATCGAGAGCCCCACCGTCGATGAGGCCGACACCACGGGAGAGCCGGCCACGACCGCTGCATCCGTGGCGCGTCCGGCCACGACAGGGCCAGCTCCCTCCGCTGCGGTCTCCGGGGAAGACGACGGTGCCGAGGAGGCGATCGAGGCCGCCGGGTCGGATCAGCGCCGCTTGGTGACTCGAATGCTCGACGCGGTGCCGCAAGCCCGCAAGTGGCTGGTGCTCTCGGTCTTCCTCGCCTTCTGCGCGACCGGCGCTTCGGTGGCGCTGATGGCGGTCTCGGCCTGGCTGCTCGCCTTCGCCGCGCTGCTGGTGCCACCACTGTTCCTGCAGGCGCCGTCGGTGGCCGTCCGCTTCTTCGCCATCTCGCGCAGCGTGTTCCGCTACACCGAACGGCTCGCCGGTCACAACGTGGCGCTGCGGCTCCAGTCGGCGCTCCGGCTGGAGACCTACACGCGGCTGGCGCGCACCACCCTGGTCGGACGCCGCCGCGGCGACCTGCTCACCCGGGTGATCGCCGACGTGGAGGCCATTCAGGACCTGATCGTGCGGGTGTGGATCCCGTTCACCGCGTCCGCGGTGGTGATCGGCCTGACCGCCCTCGGTCTGGGCTTCATCTCGCCGGCCGTCGGGCTGGTGGTGCTGGCCAGCGCGGTGCTGGCCGGACTATTGCTGCCCTGGCTGGCGCAGCGCGGCTCGGCGAAGGCCGACGCCGAGGCCGTGCCGTTGCGCGGCGAGCTCGGCAATGCCGTCCACGAGATCGCTGGAGCCGCCCCCGATCTGGTCGCCTACGGGGCCGACGGGCGCTACACCGAGAAGCTGCTGGCCATCGACGAGCGGCTGCGGATCTCCGAAGCGCGCAGCACCTGGGTGCGCGGTATCGCCTCCGCCGCACAGGTGATCGCCTCCGGGATCGCCGTCGTCGGTGCGTTGCTGATCGGTGGTGCCCAGGTCGTCAACGGCACCCTTGGCACGGGCGTGATCGCGTGGATGCACGAGATCGTGTTCATCAATCAGCCGGTGCCGCCCGACTTCTCGATGGCGGCCACCCTGCTGGCCGTCCTGGTGCTGACGCCGTTGGCGCTGCACGAGGCGCTGAGCACTCTGGTCCAGGCCGCACAGACCCAGACCCGGGCCCGGGCCGCACTGGCGCGAGTCGAAGCCGTCCTCGATGCCGAACCGATCGGACGTGGTGATCTACCGGCCCTGGCCGATCCGGTCGCCGACCCCGGGCTGCACCTGCGCGGCCTGGACGCCGGCTGGCCCGGACAGCAGCCGGTCGTCACCGGGCTCGATCTCGACCTCGATCGCGGCGAACGTGTCGCGCTGGTCGGGCCGTCGGGTGTGGGCAAGACCACCGTTGCCGCGACCGTGCTCGGGCTGATCCCGGCTCAGGGCGGCGACGCGTCCGTCCGCGGACGAGTGGGGTACCTGGCTCAGGACGCGCACATCTTCACCACGACGATCGGCGAGAACGTGCGCATCGGAAATCGCGACGCCACCGACGCCGATGCCGAGATCGCTCTCGAGCGCGCGGGGCTGCGGCTGCCGGTCAACCGGCTGGTCGGCGAGACCGGGGCGCAGCTGTCCGGCGGCGAGGCTCGGCGAGTGGCGTTGGCGCGGCTTCTGGTCGGTGACTTCCAGGTGCTCATCCTGGACGAACCGACCGAACACCTCGATGTGCTCACCGCGACCGCCCTGATGGACGACATCTGGCAGACGACCAGCGACGCCGCCGTGCTCGTCATCACCCATGATCCGACGGTGATCGCCCGCTGCGATCGGGTGGTCTCGCTGGCGTCCTAGTCGCCACGGGACGGGGCCGCGGGTTCGGAGCACTCTTCGACCCGCGGCCCTTCGCTGTCTCGCCCGAGCCGACCGTCCGGGTCAGGTCAGCAACCGCAGCACGGCGGCGCTCAGGCCTGGACTCGACGGGTCGAGCTGGCGAAGGGCCAGGCTGCCCAGGTAGGCCGCGTAGGCAAGGCGGGCTCGTTCGGCGGCCACCGCAGAGGCGACGCCGCGGCGCAGCAACAGCTCGCGAAGGAACTCCTCACGACGGCGATGGACGCGCGCTACCACCGGGCCGATCTGCGGATCGTCGGCTGCGGTGATCAACCGCCACTCAGCGGCATCCTCCTCGGCGCTGGCGCCGAACGCCGCCGCCACGACCTGCTCCACGGCGTCGGTGGTCGGGCGGTCGTCCAGCGCGGCGATCACGCTCGCGGTGGCCTGCTCCTCCCAGGTCTGCAGGACGGCGTCGATCAGCGCCGCCCGGTCGGTGAAGTGCCAGTAGAAGCTGCCGCGGGTGGCGCCGAGGCGTGGCGCCAACGCATCGACGGCGATCCGGTCGAAGCCCACCTCGGTCCCGAGCGCAATCGCCGCCTGGATCCAGTCCTGCCGGGTAAGCCGCCTCTTCACACGATCAGCCATGTTGCGAGGTTACCGTACACCACTGTACGGTCATTCCATACAGACCTGTACGGAATGGTGTCGATGGCCGGACCTCCGCCTCATCGCCGCTCCGACCCCGATCCGGATGGAGTCCGATGATCAGCACGCCAACAGCATCGGCCGGCCCGGCCGCCCTGCGCGTCCTCACACCGCCCACGCAAGATGAGCGCACGCTGGCGCGCCTGCGCCCGGTGGCCCTCCTGACCGGCCTCGCCCTCGGCGCGGTGGCCGTCGTCCACGTGGCCTGGGCCGCCGGCAGCACCTGGCCGTACCAGGACGCGACGACGCTGACCCGATCGGTGCTCGGCGTTCCCGATGCCGCAGACTTCCCGCCCGCCGGCCTCACTGTTGCCGTGGCCGGAGCATTGGCCGTCACCGGCGCCGCCGCCGGTGCCCGCACCTCCCGGCGTCCTCGCAGCCGGCAGTTCGCGCGGTTCATCACCGTGCCAGCAGCCGCCGTTCTGGCCGTGCGCGGCGTCGGAGGCTTGGCCCAGTCACTGCTCGCGCCGGGCTCCGCCACCGCCGAGTTCACCCGCAACGACGTGGCCTTCTATTCACCGCTGTGCCTGGCCCTGGCCGCCGGTCTCGCCGTCCTCGAGAAGCCCACTCGCGTGGAGTCCCGATGAGCGCGGCCCTGACTGCCCCGGCTGCCGCGGTCCGTCGTTGGCCGGCCTGGACCACCGCCGCCGTGCTGACGCTGACAGCAGCAATCCACATCGTCGCCGGCACCGGCGACTACCTGAGCGCGGTCGACCGCAGCGGGCTGGCGGGCGAGGCTCGCGGGCTGGCGATCGCGCTGTGGCACCTCACCTCGGTGCTCCTGGTTCTCCTGGCTGTTGCGGTCCCCTGGGCCGCGAGCCAGACCGCAGCCGTCGGACGTCCGATCCTGGCCGCGGCCTGGTTGATCTGTCTGGCCTTCGTCGTCATCATGCTCGGCGTCGACCTCGCCGGCGGCGGCGTCATCGAGCCCCTGATGCAATGGACGCTCTTCGTCCCCGGGCTGGCGCTGCTGCCGCTCACCCGGTTGCCGCACGCCGACACCTGAGCCACCCGGCCTCGCGCACAGCGACCACGCGGGAACGCCATTCACTTCGCGCGCGTCGGACGTCCGCGCCGCCGGCCGTGCTGCCTTAGGCTGCCGGCCATGGAGCCGCTGACACGCTGGGAGCGATGGTCGGAATGGCCGCTCACCGGCATCGCCGTGATCTTTCTGGCCGCCTATGCGATCCCGATCGCCGACCCCACCATCCCCGCCTGGGCGATCGAGCTGTGCGAGGACGTCATCTGGGCCGCTTGGGTGCTGTTCGCGGTCGACTACGCGGCACGGCTGTTCCTGGCGCCGCGCAAATGGCACTTCTTCACCCACAACCTGCTCGATCTGGCCGTGGTGGCACTACCGCTGCTGCGTCCCCTGCGGCTGGTGCGACTGCTCGCCTTGCTCTCAATCCTCAACCGCACCGGTGCTCGCCAGCTGCATGGACGCGTGATCACCTACACCGCCGGTGCGACCGTTCTGCTGATCGTGATGGGCGCCCTGGCCATCACCGACGCCGAACGCGGCCAACCCGGGTCGAGCATCGGCAACCTCGGTGACGGCTTCTGGTGGGCGGTGACCACCATCACCACCGTCGGCTACGGCGACACCCGTCCGGTGACGCTGGCCGGACGCATCGTCGCGGTCACCCTGATGGCCTGTGGCATCGCACTTCTCGGCGCAGTCACCGCGACCTTCGCGTCCTGGCTGGTCGGCAAGGTCGCCGAAGTCACCGAGCACCAGGAAGCCGCCACTCGCGCGCAGGTCGAGCACCTCGCCAACGAGGTCGCCGAACTCAAGCAGCTACTCGCCACTCAGCTCACAGCCGCCCCGCAACCGACCGACCGCTGAGGTCAGGGCTGCGCCGGCACCAGCGGCGCCACAAGGAGGCCCCCCGCATCCGAATCGCCGACGCCGAGAGCTGCCCGGATGATCGCTGCGGTCTGCTCGGCGCTCGCTGTCCCGGGGGTGAACGGATCGACGAAGTCGTGCATCCAACGCAGGGCCGGATCGATCTCGGCAACCGCGGACACCTCCGCCCGGGGGAAGAAGATCTGGCGCGCGAAGGCCAAGGCGGCGTCGCGACGGATGGCGAAGTCACCGGTGTTGTTGGTCAGCACCGCTCGCTCCAGGCCGTGGCTGACGACCATCGAGTGGTCGAACATCGCCTCTGACAGGTGTAGGAACGGCAGAATGCCCGGCAGCGGGAAGCCCGGATAGACGTAAGGCCCGTGGCCGAGGTTCGCCTTGCGACGCGGATCCCACCAGAAGTAGATGTTCGGCACCAGCCGCGGGAACCGCACCAACGCGCGCACCACCGACAGCGGCAGGCCTTTCGGCGCGACCAGCGGGCCGAGCAGGACCAGCCGACTCACTTCGGGACGTCCAGCCGCCGCCCACGCAGCCAGCGTGGCGCCCGCCGACAGACCCACCACCCACACCGGATCACCGAAGCCGGCCGCGATGTCGATGCAGGAGCTGACGTGGTCGACCAACTCGACCACGGTGAGGTTGGCGAGATCGCGAGTGAGCTGGTCGGCCTGGCCGTGACGAGGCATCCGCGCCAGCAACACCCGTACACCGGACGCGGCCAGCACCTCGGCCACCTGGGCGAACTGGGGAGGCGCATTCGTGAAGCCGTGCCACAGCACAACGGTGGCCCGCGCCTGCCCGTCCGGCTCGATCAATCGACTTCGCGCCGCCGCCGGAATGTCGGCCTCCCCTTCGCAGAGTTCGGCCCAGCGCAGCATCGCCTCCTCGCGATCAGCGCATGGCTGCGGAATCGCGCGCGGCACGGCGGGAATAGGCAGCAAACGCCGAAAGGCGGCTACTGGTTGCGGGTCGGGGACGGCGCCCATGATCGTGATCCGTTCTGTCTTGTGTGTTCTGAGTATTACCGCACAACACCGCCCTGACGAGGGAGAACTCGGCGCGATGAGGGCGATCTTTACCCCCAGTGGTATCGAAAAGCGGCAGCACAGTTCGAACACAGCGCCCTCCAGGTGCCAACGACTCCCCCGAGGTGCGGCGCGGGCTGCGAGCCAGCTGAGGTGCCCGTGCTACGCGTGGCGAGGCGGCCAGCGGGCCCACGACGCGCCTGCCGCGTCCAAAGCCGCACTCGGGTCCGGCTTCGACACTAAGATCATTAACGGCCGAGAGGTCGTTCTCTACCCGCCGTCAAGAGAGTAATAGAAATGCCTGAATTCTGGTCTGCTCTGGGCAACACCATTTGGTGGGCCCTGATGTTTATCGTGCTCATCTCATACTTGTTCGCCTTGTTCGCCGTCGTGGGTGATTTGTTCCGCGACAACTCGGTGAACGGTTTCGTGAAGGCCGTGTGGATCTTCTTCCTGATCTTCGTGCCCTTCATCACCATCCTGGTCTACCTGATCGCCCGCGGCGCCGGCATGGCCGAGCGCTCGGCTGCTGCCGTCAAGCAGGAGAAGGCGGCCGCGGACGAGTACATCCGCTCCGTCGCCGGCAGCCCGTCGGACGAGATCGCCCGCGCAAAGGCCCTGCTCGATGCCGGAACGATCACCGAAGAGGAGTACGCGTCCTTGAAGGCGAAGGCGTTGTCCTGAGCCCTTCATCGGCGTAGCCGACGCGACCGCGACCAGACCTGAGCTGGTGAGCCGCCGCCGCATCGGCACGGATTGACGACACGGGCCCGGCCCGTCCATGCGACCTGAGGTCGCAGCGGACGAGCCGGGCTCGTTGCGTTCACGGCGACAGTCAGCCGACATGTCCGATCATTAATACAAAGCCGCTGCGGGGCGCCGATTTTCGCGCACCACCTGTCGGCAAAAACACGTTTTCGTACGTAATGGTGCGAAGGAGTAGATTGCGCAAGGAACCCGAACTTGCCCAATGGAGGGTGGCGCATGGCCCGCGATATCACTCAGCTGCCAGATCTCGCTGTGGAGGGTGGCCGGGTTGCCCCGGTGAGAGCCCGAATGCCGATCTACCTCGATCGACTCCCACCCTGTAACAACGCGTGCCCGGCCGGTGAGAACATCCAGGAGTGGCTGCGGCTGGTCAAGGCCGGCCAGGAGGAAGCCGCCTGGCGCGAGATCACCAAGAACAATCCGTTCCCCGCGATCCACGGACGCGTCTGCTACCACCCCTGCGAAGCGGCCTGCAATCGCGAGGAGCTCGACGGCGCCGTCTCGATCCACTCCGTTGAGCGCTATCTCGGCGATCTCGCCCTGGAGAAGGGCTGGCAGTTCGACAAGCCGCGCTTCTCGTCCGGCCGCAAGGTCTTGGTCATCGGCGCCGGCCCGTCCGGGCTGTCGGCCGCCTACCACCTGGCCACGATGGGGCACGAGGTGGAGATCCGCGACTCCTCGCCGCTGCCTGGCGGAATGATGCGCTACGGCATCCCCGAGTACCGGCTGCCGCGGCACATCCTCGACGCCGAGATCGACCGACTGACTCAGCTGGGCGTCCGGATCACCAACGACTACCTGGTCAAGGATCTGCTGGCCGACCAGGCCGAGGGCGGCTTCGAGGCGGTCTTCGTCGCCATCGGCGCACACCTGTCCAAGCGGATCGACATTCCCAACCGCGATGCCTCCAAGATCGTCGACGCGGTCAGCTTCCTGCGCAACGTCGCCTCCGGCGAGCGCCCGCTGATCGGCCGAAAGGTGGCCGTCTACGGCGGCGGCAACACCGCGATGGACGCCGCCCGCGTAGCCCGCCGCCTCGGTGCGGAGGAGTCGATCATCGTCTACCGGCGCACCGAAGCCCAGATGCCGGCCCACGCGGAAGAGAAGGAAGGCGCCGTCGCCGAAGGCGTCAAGATGAACTGGCTGCGCACCATCTCCAGCGTCGACGAGTCCGATCTGACCGTCGAGATCATGGAGCTGGACGAGAACGGCTTGGCCCGCGGCACCGGACGCTTCGAGAAGCTCGAAGCCGACACCGTGATCCTGGCGCTCGGTCAGGAGACCGACTCCAACTTCCTGCGCCGGATCCCCGGCATGCACTTCGAACACGATGTGGTTCGGGTCGATCCCCGCACGCTGATGTCGGACGTGCCCGGCATCTTCGCCGGCGGCGACGCCGTCCCGTCCGAGCGCACCGTCACCGTCGGCGTCGGCCACGGCAAGCGCGCCGCCCGACAGATCGACTCCTGGCTGGCCGGACGCGATGCCACCGACCGGCCCAAGCATGAGCTGGCCAGCTTCGACAAGCTGAACCTGTGGTACTTCGGCGACGCCCGCCGCTCCAGCCAGCCGGAGCTCGAGCCGGCCGACCGGGTCACCGACTTCGACGAAATCGTCGGCGGCCTGACCGACGAGACCGCCCACACCGAGGCCGCCCGCTGCCTGAGCTGCGGCAACTGCTTCGAGTGTGACGGTTGCCTGGGTTCTTGCCCCGAAGACGCCGTGATCAAACTCGGCAAGGGCAACCGCTACCGCTACGACTACGACAAATGCACCGGCTGCGCGACCTGCTACGAGCAGTGCCCCGTCGGCGCGATCAACATGATCGAGGAGGCCTGACCATGAGCCGAGTGATCATCGACGGGAACGAGGCCGCCGCTTCGGCGTCCTACCGCCTCAACGAGCTGTGCAGCATCTACCCGATCACGCCCAGCTCGACGATGGCAGAACTGGCTGACGAGTGGGCGTCGAAGGGCATCCGCAATGTCTACGGCACCTTGCCGACCGTCATCGAGATGCAGTCAGAAGGCGGCGCGGCCGGTGCGCTGCACGGCGCCCTGCAGGGCGGCGCGCTGAGCACCACCTTCACCGCCTCCCAGGGCCTGCTGCTGATGATTCCGAATATGTACAAGATCGCCGGCGAACTCACCTCGATGGTGCTCAACGTCGCCGCGCGGTCGCTGGCGGCCCAAGGCCTGAGCATCTACGGCGACCACCAGGACGTGATGGCGGTCCGTCAGACCGGCTTCGCCATGCTGAACTCGTCCAGCGTGCAGGAGGCCCACGACATGGCGGCCATCGCGCAGCTGGCAACGCTGCGCGCCCGGGTGCCGTTCGTCCACTTCTTCGACGGCTTCCGCACCAGCCACGAGGAGAACAGCGTCGAGCTGCTCACCGACGAACAGCTGCGCACCCTGGTGCCGCAGGATCTCGTCCGTCAGCACCGGCGCCGCGCGCTCTCCCCCGAGCACCCCTACATTCGCGGCACCGCGCAGAACCCCGACACCTACTTCCAGGGACGCGAAGCGGCCAACCCGTACTACCTCGCGGTGCCCGGCATCGTCAGCGAGGCGATGGCGGAGTTCGCTCAGCTGGCCGGACGCGAGTACCACCTGGTCGACTACTACGGCGCCCCTGACGCCGAGCGGGTGCTGGTCATCATGGGCTCGGGCGCTCACACCGTCCGGGCCAGCGTCGATCACCTGGTAGCCCACGGCGAAAAGGTCGGCGTGGTGCAACTGCGGCTGTACCGTCCGTTCCCGGCCGAGGAGATCCTGGCTGCGATCCCGACCACGGCGAAGGTCGTCGGCGTGCTCGACCGTACCAAGGAGCCCGGCGCCGGCGGCGAGCCGCTCTTCCTCGACATCGCCGCGGCGCTGGGCGAAGCCCACGCCGCCGGTCGGCGTGAGCAGCTGCCGCTGCTGGTCGGCGGACGCTACGGGCTCAGCAGCAAGGAGTTCACCCCAGCGATGGTCGTGGGCGTCTTCGACGAACTGAGCAAGCCGTCGCCGCGTCCGCGGTTCACCGTCGGCATCAACGACGACGTCACCGGATTGAGCATCGACTACGACCCGAGCCTCGACCTGGAAGACCCGACGACGCTGCGCGCGGTCTTCTACGGACTCGGCTCGGACGGCACGGTCGGCGCGAACAAGAACAGCGTCAAGATCATCGGCGCCATCGACGACACCTACGCCCAGGGCTACTACGTCTACGACTCCAAGAAGTCGGGCTCACGCACCGTCTCGCACCTGCGCTTCGGACCCAAGCCGATCGAGGCGCCGTACTTGGTCAGTAAGGCCGGCTTCATCGGTGTGCACCACTGGTCGATCCTCGAGCGCGTGGACGTGCTGGAGTTCGCCCGTCCGGGCACGATCCTGCTGATCAACACGCCCTATCCCCCGGAAGAGACCTTCGCTCAGCTGCCGGAGCCGATGCAGGCCAAGATCATCGAGCTCGGCATCGACCTGTGGGCGATCGACGCCAACATGGTGGCCCGCAAGGCCGGCATGGGGCGGCGCACCAACACGGTGCTGCAGACCTGCTTCTTCGCAATCAGCAAGGTGCTGCCGCGCGAGCGGGCCATCGAGGAGGTCAAGCGGACGATCCGCAAGACCTACGCCAAGAAGGGCGCCGACATCGTCGCCAAGAACGAGGCAGCCGTCGATGCCTCGGTCGAGCACCTGCACAAGATCGACGTGCCGACCGCACCGCAGGGCGACAAGGAGATGATCCCGCCGGTTCCGGCCACCGCTCCGGAGTTCGTGCAGAAAGTGACCGCCTCGATGCTGCTGGGCACCGGCGATCAGCTTCCGGTCAGCGCGCTGCCGGCCGATGGCACCTACCCGTCAGCCACCACGAAGTACGAGAAGCGCAACATCTCCGAGTTCGTGGCCGAATGGGATTCCAGCGCCTGCATCCAGTGCGGCAACTGCGCCTTCGTCTGCCCGCACGCGGTGCTGCGCGCGAAGTACTACACCGAGTCGGCACTCGACGGAGCCCCGCAGAGCTTCCCGTCGGCACCGCTGAACGCGGCCGGCTTCCCCGGCTCGCGGTACACCCTGCAGGTCTACGCGGAAGACTGCACCGGCTGCGGCCTGTGCACCGAGGCCTGCCCGGTGAAGCCGGACGGCGGCAGCAGCCACCGCCGGGCCATCAACGTGGTGCCGCTGCTGGACAAGACCGAGACCAAGGCGAATGTCGAGTTCTTCGAGACCATCCCGGTGAACCGGCGCTCGCGGGTCGACTTCGCCAATGTCCGCGGCACCCAGTTCCTTGAGCCGCTGTTCGAGTTCTCCGGTGCGTGCTCCGGCTGTGGCGAGACCCCGTACCTCAAGCTGCTCACCCAGCTGTTCGGCGGACGCGCGACCGTGGCCAATGCCACCGGCTGCTCGTCCATCTACGGCGGCAACCTGCCGACCACGCCGTGGTCGCGCAACAAGTACGGGCGCGGACCGGCCTGGTCGAACTCGCTGTTCGAGGACAACGCCGAGTTCGGTCTGGGCCTGCGCCTGGCGGCCGACCTGCTCACCGACACCGCCCGCACCCGGCTCGCCGAGATGCGCGACGAGCTCGGCGATGTGGTGGTCGACAGCATCCTGGATGCGCCCCAGAAGTACGAGTCGGAGCTCAGCCAGCAGCGCGCCCGGGTCGAAGCCCTGAAGTCGCAGCTCGACACGATGAGCGGTCCGCAGGTCGACGATCTGCGTTCGGTGGCCGACCACCTGCTGCGACGCTCGGTGTGGATCGTCGGCGGCGACGGCTGGGCCTACGACATCGGCTCGGCCGGCGTCGATCACGTGCTGGCGTCCGGACGCAATGTGAACATCCTGGTGCTCGACACCGAGGTGTACTCCAACACCGGCGGCCAGGCGTCCAAGTCGACGCCGATGGGTGCGGTGGCGAAGTTCGCAGCGGCCGGCAAGCCGACCACCAAGAAGGACATGGCGCTGCAGGCCACCGCGTACGGCAACGTGTATGTCGCCCGGGTGGCGATGGGGGCCGATCCGCAGCAGACGCTGAAGGCCTTCCGCGAAGCCGAGGCCTACGACGGCCCGAGCCTGATCCTGGCCTACAGCCACTGCATCGCTCACGGCATCGAGATGCGCAAGGGACTCGACCAGCAGTACGCCGCCGTCCACTCCGGGCACTGGCCGCTGATGCGCTACAACCCGGTGCTGCGTGAGGCGGGCAAGAACCCCTTCCTGCTCGACTCGCCGCGTCCGCAGATTCCGCTGCGCGACTACCACGCCAAGGAGCTGCGCTTCCGGATGCTGATGGACGCCGACCCCGAGGCAGCCGAGCACCTGCTGACCATCGGCCAGGAGCAGGTCAGCCGTCGCTGGGCCGAATACGAAGAGATGGCGACCCGCGGGCCGGAGCGCTTCGCCACCGTCGCCCGCAGCTGAGCGTCGGGGGTGGCCGTCCGGGATTCTGGGCGGCCACCACGCTCAGCACGTCCGTGCACTTTTGTGCAAGGCGCCCGCGCCGCTGACCATGTCTGACCATCTGTCATCGACGCCACCGGTTTTCTGCTGAAGTGGAACAGACGCAGCGTTGAGCGTCCTGCGCCGGAAGGGATGATGATGACCACCACGTACCTGGGCTTGGAGTTGCGCAGCCCGCTGGTCGCCTCCGCCGGGCCGTTGACCCAGACGGTCTCGCAGATCGAAAGGCTCGCCGACACCGGCATCGGTGCGATCGTTTTGCATTCGCTCTACGCCGAACAGATCCGCCGCACCGCCGAGGCCGATCTGGACCTCGAGGAGTCTTACGCCGACTCGTTCGCCGAAGCCACCAGCTACTTTCCGGCGATCGCTGCCCAGGCGGACCCGGCGAGCAGCTATCTGAGTCTCGTCGAGCGCAGCGCGGCCGCGATCGACGTGCCGCTGATCGCCAGCCTGAACGCCGCGGCGGTCGGCGACTGGACGCAATACGCCCGCCGGCTCGCCGACGCCGGAGCGGCGGCCATCGAGTGCAACATCTACCTCGTGCCCGGGGACGTCCGGCTGACCGGAGCCGACGTCGAGAACCGTCACCGTGAGATCGTCGCGGCCGTCACCTCTGCCGTCGACGTGCCGGTCGCGGTGAAGCTGTCGCCGTACCTGTCGAGCCTGGGCAATCTGGCGCTGCAACTGGTCGACGACGGCGCATCCGGGCTGGTGCTGTGCAACCGCTTCCTCCAGCCACAGGTCCGGGTCTCCGAGATGGCTGTGGTGCCTGGTGTTGAACTGTCGACGTCAGCGGACGGCCATGTGGCACGCACCTGGATCGCCACCTTGCGTCAGCTCACCAGCGCGTCGCTGGCCGGCAGCTCCGGCGTCCACAACGCTGAGGACTTCGCCGCCTACCTGCTGGCCGGGGCCGACGTGGTGATGACGACTTCTGCTCTGGTGCGTCACGGAATCGGGCACGCCACCCGCCTGCTCGAAGGCCTGGACGAGTGGCTGCAGCGGACCGGTCACCGCTCGCTGGACGACGTCCGCGGCAAGCTCGCCGTGCCTGCCGAGACCGACGGCTACCGCTACGCGCGGTCTGGCTATCTGGCCGCCTTGGAGCGGGCGCAGTCGACCTACGGGTCATTGCAGGGGTGAGGTTCGCGCAACCCGCTCCCGAGGCCGCCCACTACAGTGTGGACGTGGCTGAGCACGACGAGGAGCGATCCAGCGGTGACGAGCCCCGCGCCGCCCGCGGTGGAGGCATCGCGCCGGCGGAACTGACCCCGCCGGCTGCCCAACGCACCCGCCCGCTGACCATCGCGGAGTTCACCGACAACTACGGCCCAGCGCATTCCGGGCTGCTCTACGCGGTGCAGTTCCTGGAGGACCAGGTGCTGCAGGCCGGCCACAAGGTGCTGCTGGTCGCACCGGAATGCAGCGGTCCGAACCCGCACGCCAAGCACCCGAACCGACGCGAGATTCGGCTGCCCAGCGTGCCGATCCCCGGCGCCGGCATCCGGCTGAGTATGGGCCAGGACTTCGACTACCGGCTCGCCCAGATGGTGGCCAATCCGCCCGACGTGATTCACATCCACGGCCTCGGGTCGATCGGACTGTTGGGCATGTGGGTGGCTCAGCGCACCGGCAAGCCGATGGTGGTCACCTGGCACACCGACCTGGAGGCCTACGCCGAGCATTACTGGCACCTGGTGCCGTTCCTGAACGCCGCCTACAAAGTCCTGCTGTACAAGGACAAGCAGTCCTGGGCGCAGCTGAAGCGGCAACGCTTCAAGCGTCCGCGCCGCGGCGGCGCGCAAGTGGAGCTGCTGCAGTTGGCCTCCAACATGCTCACCGACGCCGACCTGGTGACCACGCCGTCGGACAAGACCGGCAAGCGGGTGCTGGAGATCGCGCCGAACGCCCACGTCCGCGTGATCCCCAACGGCACCGACGCCCTGCCCGAACTGCCGCCGATCAGCAAGCATCGTGGACCGCGGCTCATCTACGTCGGCCGGATCTCGCAGGAGAAGGGCATCGGCTTGATGCTGGACGCCTTCGAACTCGTCCGCGACCAGATTCCGCACGCGGAGCTGATGATCGTCGGCGACTGGCGCAAGACGCCCAAGCGGCTGCGCCGCAAGTTGCAGCACGCCGCCCGCTTCGGCGGAGTGAAGCTCCCCGGTCAGATCCCGCGGGAAAAGCTGGGCGCCTACTATTCCTCCGCCGACGCCTTCGTGTTCGCCTCGGTCACCGACACCCAGGCGCTGGTCCTGCACGAGGCTGCGCACGCCGGGCTGCCGTTCGTCATGGTCGACGACGAACTCCGGCTGGTGATCGATCCGGGCGTGAATGCGGTCATGGCCCGGCCCAATCCGGTGTCGCTGGCCGGCGCGATGATCGGCATGATCACCGCCCTGCAGGATCCCGATTTCGCCGGCCGTGCGCGGGCGCGGTCACGCGAACTCGCCGCGCAGTGGACGATCGAGAAGCAATCCGGCGAGTTCGTGGAGATCTACCAGGCGCTCGCCGCCGGACGCCCGGTCACCACCACCGAAGACCTGCAGCCCGACTACGGGCGCCGGATCTTCCCCGGACGCACCGTCCGCGCCGTCTTCGACCCGCCGGCGTCCAGCTAGCCGCTCTGGTGGGGCCAGCGGCGCTGCGTCCGAGGACGCGCGCGGCAGCGCACGAACCGCGCCGCGCAGGACTCAGGACCTGCCGCCGCGGGACCGCCCACCCTCACCGGCGCTGGAAGGCCTTCCACACCGCCGCGATGTCGTCGTGTCCGCCGCCGGCATCCACGGTGCGCTGGTAGACCGTTTCCAACCCGGAGAGCAGCTCCTGCGGGACCTGCGGCGCGGCGGCGATCGCCAACCGGACGTCCTTCAGCACCGCGGCGACCTCGAATTGCGGGGCGAAGTCGCCCAGCAACATGGCGGTGCCCTTCATCCGGGCATAGACGCTGTCGACGGCGGCGCCGTCCATCGCCTCCAACACCAAAGACGGGTCGATGCCGGTCGCGGCCGCGATACTCAGCGACTGCGCCATGCCGGCCGTGATCAGCGCCAACCAGGCGTTGATGGCAACTTTCAGTGCCGAGCCGGCCGGGGCCGCGTCCCCGGCCCGGACGGTCTTGGCCGAAATGGCCGCCAACACGGGCCGAGCCTGCGTGAGCACCTCGTCGCTGCCCGCTGCCAGCACCGTCAGCGTGCCGGCCGCCGCCGGACCCTTGGTGCCGAGAACGGGGGCGTCGAGGTAGCCGATACCGGCCTGGGCAGCCTGTTCGGCGAAGCGACGGCTGGCGTCGACGCCGATCGTGGAGGTCTGCACCCAGACCGCGCCAGGACGCATCGCCGGCAGCGCCTCGGCCATCACCGCGGCCACGGCGTCCGCGTCGAACAGCATGGTCACCACGACGTCCGCCGTGGCAACGGCCTGCGCCGGCGAGTCTGCGGCGGTGGCGATCTCGGCGAAGCCGGCCGTCCGACCCGCTGAGCGGTTCCACACCGTCAGCTGCAGTCCGGCCTCAGCGATGCGATGCGCCATTCCGGTGCCCATCGTGCCCAGGCCGAGCACGGCAACCCGTGGCTGGCTTTCGATGCTCATCGGGTCACTCCTGTCGAAACGCTCCGGGCTCGGAAGCCCCGCAACCGCAGACTGTTCAACACCACGAAGACGCTGGAGAAGGCCATCGCGGCCCCGGCGATCATCGGGTTGAGCAGGCCGAGTGCGGCCAGCGGGATCGCCGCCACGTTGTAGCCGAAGGCCCAGAACAGGTTGGAGTTGATGATCCGCAGCGTGGCCCGCGACAGTCGGATGGCGTCCGCGGCCAGGCGCAGGTCGGGCTGCATCAAGGTGAGGTCGGCGGCCTCGATGGCGGCATCGGTTCCGCTGCCCAGGGCGATCCCGAGATCTGCTTGGGCCAGAGCGGCGGAGTCGTTGACGCCGTCGCCGACCATGGCCACCGCGCGTCCGGATTGCTGGAGTTCGCGCACCTTGGCGACCTTGTCGGCCGGCAGCACCTCAGCTATCACCTCGTCGATGCCGACCTCGGCAGCCACCGCGTGGGCGGCGGCGCGATTGTCACCGGTCAGCAGGATCGGCGTCAGGCCGAGCGCCCGGAACTGCCGCACCGCCTCAGCCGAGGTCGGCTTCACGGTATCGGCGACGGCGATGGTGCCGCGCAGCCGCCCGCCCCACGCCACAGCGACCTGGGTCGCCGTCGTGGGCGCCTGCTGGCCCTGCTCCGCGGAGCCCTGACTCGATTTGCGCTCCAGACTCGCGATTGAGGCGGTTTGAGCCTCCGAATCGGTGTCTGGCGCGCAAATCGTGTCGCCCTCCACCCAAGCGGGGCGACCAACGCGGACCTCGCGCCCGGCGACAGTGGCAGTGATGCCCGCGCCCGGGGTGTCGGTCAGGGCCTCCACCGCCAGGCGGCTCCCCGCGTGAGCGGCGATCGCCTGGGCGACCGGGTGGCCGGAGGCGGACTCGGCCGCTCCGGCATAGGCCAGCAGCTCGGCCTCATCAACGCCGTCGGCGGCCTGGACCCCGACCACGGCCATCTCGCCGGTGGTCACGGTGCCGGTCTTATCCAACACGATCACGTCGAGGTGGCGAGCGCGCTCCAGCGACTGCGCGCCGCGAATGACGATGCCCAACTGCGCACCACGACCGGTCCCAACCAGCAGTGCTGTCGGCGTCGCCAAGCCCAGTGCACACGGGCAAGCGATGATCACCACGGCGACCGCGGCCGCAGCCGCGAACGCTATGCCTTCACCGAGCACGAGCCAGGTGATTCCGGTGAGCACGGCCAAGCCGATCACCACCGGGACGAACACGGCCGAGATTCGATCCGCCAGCGCCTGGACGCTGGCCTTGCCGGCCTGCGCCTCGGTGACCAGCCGCGCGATCTGGGCCAGCTGGGTGTCACGGCCCACCTTGGTCGCCCGGACGACGATCCGTCCGGTGGTGTTGATGGTCGCGCCGATCACGGCATCGCCGGGGCCGACCTCAACCGGCACCGACTCTCCCGTGACCAGGGCATTGTCGACCGCCGATGCGCCCGTGACGATGACACCGTCGGTGGCGACCTTCTCGCCGGGGCGCACCACGAACTCGTCGCCGACGGCCAGCTGCTCGATCGGCACCAGCCGTTCGTTTCCGTCGACGATGACGCGCGCCTCCGTCGCGGCCAAGTGCAGCAGCGAACGCAACGCCTCGCCGGCGGCGTTCTTCGAACGTGCCTCCAGGTAGCGTCCGAGCAGCAGGAAGACCACGATGCCCACGACGGCCTCGAAGTAGACCGCCGCCTGGCCGTGGCCCCGCATCAGCGAGAACTCGAACTCATGGGTGTAGCCGAGCCGACCGGCATCGGTGAACAGCAGGGCGTAGATCGACCAGCCGAAGGCTGCAGTCGTGCCCAGGCTGATCAGGGTGTCCATCGTGGTGGCGCGGTGGCGGGCGTTGACCAGCGTTGAGCGGTGGAAGGGCCACGCCGCCCAGGTGTAGACGGGGATGGTCAGCACCAGGCTGACCCACTGCCAGCCGGGGAACTGCCAGGCCGGCACCATGGCCAGCAGGATCACCGGGACGCCGAACGCCGCCGCCCACAGCAGCCGGCGCAGCAGCACGGCGGCATGGTCGACGGGTTCGGCCTCGGGTTCGGGTAGGGCGGCGCCGTAGCCGGCGCTCTCCACCGTCTGAATAAGTTCGTCGATCGAGACCGGCTTCGGGAAGGTGACCAGCGCCCTTTCGGTGGCGTAGTTCACGCTGGCCTGCACGCCGTCGAGCTTGTTCAGCTTCTTCTCGATGCGAGCCGCGCACGAGGCGCAGGTCATCCCGGTGATGTCGAGCTCGACCGACTCGATGGTCGGTGTGCTCACGGTTACTCCAATCAGGCGACGCTGTAGTCGCCGGCTTCGGCGACGGCCTCGACGATGCGGTCGAAGTCGATGGGGGTCTCGGAGGTGACCTGGAGCTTGCCGTCCTCCAGGGTCACCGCGACGTCGGTGACGCCGGGGATGGCCGAGACTTCTTCCTTCACGTGCATCACGCAGTGGCCGCAGGTCATGCCGGTGACGGTGTAGGTGGCGTTCATTGTGTTTCCTTCAGTGTGTTGGCGGTCAGGATCGGACCAGCCGCGCAATGGCGGCTGAGGCTTCGGCGATCTTCTCTGCTGCCTCCTCGTCACTACCCCGCGCGGCGCGCACGACGCAGTGGTTGAGGTGCTCGTCGAGCATGGCCAGCGCGAGGGATTCCAGAGCGCTGGTCATCGCCGAGATCTGGGTGAGGATGTCGATGCAGTACTCCTCGGACTCGACCATGCGCTGCAGCCCGCGGGACTGGCCTTCGATGCGCTTGAGTCGCCGCAGGTACTCCGGCTTGTGGTCGAGATAGCCATGCCCGGTGTCGTGGTGACAGTCGGGCTGGTGTGACAAGTGTGAACCTTGTTCTTCCATATCGAATCATCCTCCCTTGTCAGGATACCCCCTATGGGTATCAGCACAAGCACTTGACGGTTGTGGATGTCGTGTGCATAACGGGACGAGCGGGAGCGCCATACACCCCCGGACGGGGCACCTGTCAAGCGGCCCTGAGGCGACGAGATTCCGGAGAAATTCCTTCGGTCCACACCAGTGGAGAACCGTATTGCCTAGCCAGCGCCATGTATGAAGAAATCAGCTTTGGTAGTCCACACCTCCGCCACCACGTCATGCACAGCCACCCCCGCACAACCACAAAGTTGTCCCCATTTTGTCCACAGGGGGCTGTGGATTGCGCCATTGAGGGCGCGGGTCCGCAGGACTACGGTTGGGCGAATCGAGAAGACCCCCAGCACTGTCGGTGGCGCGTCCTACCGTGCTTCTCGAGAGATTGTTGGACGCGCCGGAGGTATCAGATGTCACTCGCGGAAGTGATGCCGTACGGCGACGAAGCCGAGGTCGGCGGCGTCGATCGCACCCCACCGCAGGACGTTGCAGCCGAGCAGAGTGTGCTCGGCGCGATGATGATGAGCAAGGACGCCATCGGCGATGTCGCCGAGGTGCTGCGCGGCCGGGATTTCTACCGGCCCGCACACGAGATCATCTTCGACGCCATCCTCGGGCTGTACGGACGCGGCGAGCCGGCCGATGCCATCACCGTCGCCGACGAGTTGACCAAGCGCGGCGAGCTGGGGCGCGTCGGCGGCCACATCTACATCCACGACCTGCTGAGCACGGTCTCGATCGCCTCCAACGCCGCGTACTACGCCGAGATCGTCCGCGAGAAGGCGATCCTGCGCCGGCTGGTCGAGGCGGCCATGAAGATCAGCCAACTCGGCTATGCCGGCCAAGGTGACGTCGCCGGCATCGTGGACGCAGCGCAGCAGGCGGTCTATGCGGTCGCTGAAGGAAAGACCGGCGACGATTACGAGCCGCTGAGCGCGCTGATGGAGTCCACCCTCGACGAGATCGAGGCGTTGAGCGCCAACGGCGTGATGTCGGGCGTGCCCACCGGCTTCATCGATCTCGACGAGCTGACCAACGGGCTGCACCCCGGTCAGATGGTGATCATCGCCGCCCGTCCCGGTGTGGGTAAGTCGACCCTCGGTCTCGACTTCGCCCGCGCGGCCGCGATTCAGCACGGCCTGTGCGCGGCCTTCTTCAGCCTGGAAATGACCAAGACCGAGATCGTGATGAGGCTGATCTCGGCCGAGGCGCAGGTGCCGCTGGGCGACATCCGCAAGGGCCACATGAGTGACGAGAACTGGCGGCGGATCGCCAAGAAGACCGCGGACGTGTCGGCCGCCCCGCTGTTCATCGACGACTCGCCCAACCAGACCATGATGGAGATCCGGGCGAAGGCGCGGCGGCTCAAGCAGCGCCACGATCTGAAGCTGGTGATCGTCGACTACATGCAGTTGATGAGCTCGGGCAAGCGGGTCGAGAGCCGCCAGCTGGAGGTCTCGGAGTTCTCTCGTCAGATGAAGCTGCTGGCCAAGGAACTCGACGTTCCGGTGATCGCACTCTCCCAGCTCAACCGTGGCCCCGAGCAGCGCACCGACAAGAAGCCGATGCTGAGCGACCTGCGTGAATCCGGCTCGCTGGAGCAGGACGCCGACGTCGTGATCCTGCTGCACCGCGACGACATGTACAACAGCGCCTCCGAGCGCGCCGGAGAAGCCGACCTGATCGTGGCCAAGCACCGTAACGGCCAGACCAAGACCGTCACCGTCGCCTTCCAAGGCCACTACAGCCGCTTCGTCGACATGCAGCACTGAGGTCGAGCCAGGGCGAAGGGAGATCGCACTTGAGCTTCGGTGGGTTTCTGCGACTCACCACAGGTCGAGACCCGGAAAGCTCCAACCGGCCGCCATTGACCGCCTCGCGAGAACGGCGTACTCTTTCCGCAAAACACCCCAATAGGCGAGGATCCCATGCGAGGTCTTTTTCGGAGCGCCGCCATTCCACTTGCGCTAGGAGCCGCGAGCATCGCGGGAGCGACGGCAGCCTTTGCCTATACTGCTTCATCCTGGCATCCGGTCAATGAGTGCGCGTATTTCACTATTGGTGGATGCCCAATCACTTCGGTTGCGGGGCCGACGCGGGTCTCGGCAGATGACGGCGGCTGCGCCGGAAGCGTCGGCTTGCAAGTGAAGACCGCCACCACCACCAAGGCGGCAGTTTTCGCTGCCACCTCAGTCACGATCTCCGGCTCAGGGATGACGGGCTACAGGGTGTGGCACTAGATGAGCATTGAGCCGCCGTCCCCCGCGACACATCCGTCGGCGGCTGGGCGCAGTCCCTTTCGATGGGCTGCACCGATCGCCCTTCTCTCCTTGACCGTTTCGCTACTGGCGGCATGCTCTGCAACACAGGGCGTCCAAGAAGGCGGCGGAGCTTCTCCGAGTTCAGATGTTTTCGCTCAGGCCGTGGCGGATGCCCAGAAGAACGGGGCGAGCCCCGCCCAAATGACGGAACTGCAGCAAGCTGCGAGCGTACGGTCGGAGCCGATTGAAGTGGCTCGAGAAGCGGCCCGACGAGCCGTAACCTGCATGGTCTCGAGTGGCTTGAGCGCCCGCTACGAGGAGAACACACTCTCCTACGGTCTCGCGGTGCCGGGTTACGCCGTCGATCACGCAGCGGGCGTGGACAGCGACGCCGAGGTTGATGCGTGCGATCGCAGAGAGTTCTTCTGGGTCAGCCAGGTCTATCAGCTTCAGCCCTCTTCGCGCGCACTCGTGCAGCACTACGTCGACCAGAAGGCACCACTGCTGCGGGCCTGCCTGGAGAAGAACGGCGTGAAACTGGCTGGCAACCTGTCCGGGTCCGACCTCGCCAACCGCGCGTCTCAGGAGATGGTCAACTCCGGCGGGAAGGTGAACTGCCTAGCGGATGTCGGAATCGACGTCTGGTGACGGCATCCACGCGTACGCCAGCCATCGTGCTGGCGATCGGGTTGGCGGCTCCGCTCATCATCGGTGGAGCGCTGGCGATCGCCGCGCTCGCACGCTCCCCGCTCGAAGCCGGCGCTGCTCCCCAACCCACCGTGGCGACTGTCGGCCGCGCGGAGCGACTCGATACCCAAGCGACGAAGGTGCACTGGATCCCGGCAGATCAGCTTCCGGTCAGGAGCCAGTCGACTGGGGTAGTGACGGCGGTGTCCATCTCAGCCGGCATTCCCGTCAAAAACGGGGACACCGTCATGACGATCGGCGCTTCACCGATCGTTGCATACATCTCCCCTGCACCGCTCTATCGGAACTTATCGCGCGGAATGACGGGGAAGGATGTCAACACAGCCCAACGCCTGCTTGTGGAATGCGGATACCTTCGCGCCGTCACTGGACAAGTCGATTCCGCAACATTGCACGCCTTCGTCACGTTCAACGCGGCACATGGACATGGCAGGTCCAACAGCCTCTCGGTGGGCTCGTTGTTCTGGGTACCGAAAGGCTCACAGCCTCCGCAGAAGGTCGCCATCCGCGTCGGGGACGCGCTGTCAAAGCAGCAGGACGTCTACACGACGTCGCTCACCGACGACCAGGTCTCGGTCAGCACCACCGCAGGCACCACCGCCCGGAACCTATCGGTCGCCTCGGTGCAGGTCGTGCTGCCTGCTGGCAAGACCATCATCACAAAGGCGTCCGACGTCCAGGCGATCCACACGGCCATGGCTTCACAGACGTCAGCCGCCGCGACCCTCACCGCCACCGTGGCACGCGAAGTGGGCACGGTGCCTGCAGCAGCGGTGATCACTGACGACGCCGGCAAGAGCTGCTACTTCGCCGGCGTCGGGGGCGCGCCTGTGGTCGTTGCGCCTGATGCAAGCACGTTCGGACTGGTGGACGTGCCCGCAAGGCTGATCGGGTCACCCGTGCTCGTCAATCCACGGCAAAGCCGAAACGACTTGTCATGCGGCTAATCGCCGAGCAGGTCGCGTTCAGCTATCCCCGAACAGATCGCGCGGTCCTTGTCGATGTCTCTTTCGAACTCGCCTCGGGCAGCACCACAGCAATCGTCGGCCCCTCGGGTTCTGGGAAGACCACTCTCCTCTCGCTTCTCGGAGGACTTCTTGAACCGCAGGCAGGTTCATTCGTCTGTGTCGACGACGATGGGGGCCGCCACAACCCTCGGGATGTCGCCACGTGGGTCCTGCAAACCGTGTCGCTTCTCCCAGAGCGCACCGTCGAGGACAACGTTCGCCTCGGCGCCTACCTCGACGGACTCGCCCCTGACGCCGCCCACGAGCGCGCGATGTCCACGCTGACAGACATGCGGCTGGAGGATCGAGCCGACGATGTCGCCCGGCTGCTGTCCGGAGGCGAAGCGCAGCGGGTAGCGATCGCACGAGCACTCGCTTCCGCCCGACCTATTCTGTTCGCCGACGAGCCGACCGGACAGCTTGATGCCGACACGACCGCCGACGTTCTTGACGCCTTGCTGTCATCAGCTCACCGCACTGTGCTTCTCGTCACCCACGACGAGCGCGCTGCGCAGCGGTGTGACCGCGTCCTTCACCTGCACGATGGCCGTTTGCTAGAGCATCTCCCGGCAGCCGGATGACGCACGCTCGAAGCACCGGCTCTCTCTGGCCCAACTCCCTCGCGGCCCGCGAGGGAGTTGCGAATGCGATCGCGGGACGATGGACGTCGGTCGTCCTTCTGCTCGCCATCGCGTGGGCGACGGGCGCGGTCGCCCTGGCTAACGCCCTCGACGTCAGCAGGCTCAGCTCAGCCGAACGGGCCTGGATTGCTGCCGGCGGGTACACGATTATCGTCGAGCCTGGCGATCGAGACCACTCAACTCTTGATGCCGCAACATGTGACCGGCTCGCTGGAGTCTCAGGCGTGAAGGGCGCGTTCGCAGCGTCGGTCTCCCAGAGCGCGGCCGCACCGATCTCGGCAGCAAGCACGCGCGCAACGGTCGCACACGCCTCACCGGGCATCTACTCGTTCTTCGCCATTAATCCGCCGCCCGGTGCCGGCGTCCTCGGCACGCCGTCGACTCTCGAACCCCTCGGCCTTCGTGCCGGCGACCGCACGACCCTCGTCACCACATCCTTTGACGGCACGACACGCTCCCGCACGCAGACCGTTCAGATCGGTCTCATCGACAGCCCGCTGATCGGTGACGACCTGGCCGGCACGTGGCTGGTCCCCGACCTTCTGACCGGCGGTGCGGCTCAATGCTACGTATCCACGGATTCGGCGCACGTGGCCGCGGTCAGCGCCTATGCCGCCGAAGCGCTCACCGCAGCGGACGGCACTCCAGCCGTCGCACTGCCACGGCTCGTCGACAGCGGATACGGCCTCGATTTCGCCAGCGCCTACAGCCAGCGACCGCTCGGCTGGGCTTCATGCGCCGCCGCAATCCTGCTGGCGACGCTCTGGACCGCAGTCAGCTGGTCCAGGCGGGGTCAGCTTGCGATCTACGCGACCTTCGGTGCGGGCAAACGCGCCCGCACAGTGATCCAGTTTGCCCATTGGACAGTTCTGTCGGTCGTCGCGACGGCGTGGGGCTGGGCCGTTGCTCTGTGCACCGCTCTCGGCCTCGGCGCCGACCCAGCCATCGCTCTGCTCCAGGTGTCCTGCCATGCCCTGGTGACCTTCAGCGTCTCCGGCCTCGGTGCCTTGGCCGTCTCACTGCTGCCGGTCGGCACCCTTCTTGACGCTCTCAAGGACCGTCCGTAGAGGCGAGGCGCCCCTACGGACATCAAGGAAGGCAGCAGTGCCGTGCCGCCCTACGACTTTACGAAGGCCTATGGCATTAGGCTTTCGTTGTGATGATCACCTCCCGCGGGCCACTCCTGGCCGGTTGTGTTGTCTTGGCGCTGACCCTGTCGGCATGCGGAAGCGGCGCTGTTTCACCGAGCACCGGCGGTGCGTCGAGTGGGAGCAGCGCGTCCGGCGACGTGCTGTGCGCATCGAGTAACGCCCCGGCGGCGTCGGCGAGCGCCTCCAGCAGCGCGTCGCCTAGTGCGTCCAGCAGCACCACGACGAGCCCGTCCGCAAGCAGCACCAGCACCAACGCGGACGACGCCTGGAGCTTCGTCACCGAGCCCGACCTGAAGCCGATCAAGCTGAAGGTGCTGAAGAACACCACCTCCGACACATCAGGCCTGATCTTCACCGCGCCGTACGCGCCCGGGTCGGCGACCGGGCAGACCGGCACCTACATCACCGATGCCGCCGGCAACCCGGTGTGGTTCAAGGCAGTGCCGGACACCGACATGGAGAACCTCGGCTTCCGGGTCCAGAGCTACCAGGGCAAGCCTGTGCTGACCACCTGGCAGGGAACCGCCGCCGGCTCGCCCGGCTACCAGAACCTGCCGATCGCCGCCCCCGAACCCGGTGCCTGCTTCTACATCTACGACCAGAACTACAACGTCATCAAGACCGTCAGCGCCGTCGACGGCTGGACGGCCGACCTGCACGAGATGGTGCTGACCCCCAAGGGCACCGCATTGTTCCTCACCTTCAAGACGGTCGCCAAGGACCTCAGCGCCTACGGCGGCCCCACCGACGGCTACGTCGGTGACTACGGCATCCAGGAGATCGACCTGGCGACGAACAAGCTGGTCTTCTCCTGGGACATGTTGGAGCACATCAATCTGAAGGACTCCTACGAGACCGCGGCCAGCGCCAACTCCACCGACGGCAATGTGTGGGACGTCTTCCACCCCAACTCCTTGGACGTCGGCCCGAACGGCGAACTCCTGGTGTCCTTGCGGAACATGTGGGCCGGGTACGCCGTCGATCAGTCCTCCGGCGACATCCTGTGGCAGCTCAACGGCAAGCAGCAGTCGGACGAGAAGTGGCCGCTGATCACGCCGGCCAAGAACGCCCGGTTCTCCTGGCAGCACATGCTGCGGTTCCGTGGGGCCGATCAGATCTCGATGTTCGACGACGCCTGCTGCGGCACCGACGCCAATGGCAAGGACGAGAAGGCGCAGGGCACCTCTCGCGGCCTGCTGCTCAACGTGAACGTGGCGAAGAAGACCGCGACCGTGGCGAAGACCATGTACCACGACCCATCGCTGTCGGTCTCCAGCCAAGGGGCTGTGCAGGAGCTGACCAACGGTGATTGGTTCGTCGGCTGGGGCATTCAGCCCTACTTCTCGCAGTACAGCGCCGCGGGCAATACCGCGAGCACCGCGTCGTCCAACACGGTCTACGACGCCAAGTTCTCCGGCGACATGTTCTCCTACCGCGCCTTCCGCGATCAGTGGGTCGGCACCCCGACGACGCCGCCGAAGGCTGCTGCGAAGTCCGTGGACGGCAAGACCACGGTCTACGCGTCGTGGAACGGCTCGACCGAGACCGCCGCCTGGCAGGTGCTGGCCGGCACCAGCCAGTCCGATCTGGCGGTAGTGGTGCCGACGACGCCGCGCCAAGGCTTCGAGACGGCGGTGACCGTTCCTGGCAGCGGCGGCTTCTACCAGGTGAAGGCCCTCGACAAGGCAGGTCAGGTGATCGGGACGTCCGCCGTGGTGGCGCTCACCTCGTAGCCGGCGGCCAGGGGCTGCGTCACACCCCCTCGACGCGGCCCCTGGCCTGCGCTCACAATCAGTGCATGCGGACACCCCTGATCGCCGCTTTCGTCCTGAGCTTGGCTGTGCTCGCGCTCACCGACGTTCCCGCAGCTGCGGACAACCGGGCGCGACCTATTGACGCGAGCTTCGCGCGAACAGCGACCCGCGGCCGTGCCCAGCCAGCAAAGGCACAGGCTGCGGCGTCCACCGCGCGGCTCAGCGTGGACGCGACCGCCTCGCGACACCCGATCAGCCCGCTGATCTACGGCATCAACTTCGCCGGACGCACGGACGGCCTCAGCCGTGCCTTCCGGGTCCCGATCGATCGGTGGGGCGGCAATGCGACCTCGCGTTACAACTACACCAACGACACTTACAACACCGGCCAGGACTGGTACTACGAGAACATCGTCGCCGGCCGCGGCGAACGGCTGACCGACCTGATCAACGATGACCGCGCGCACGGCACCGCGAGCCTGGTCACCGTGCCGATGGTCGGTTGGGTCTCGAAGGATTCACCCAGCGATCACCCCTTCCTGTGCTCGTACCCCTCGTCGAGCTTCCCGGGACAGGACAGCTACGACCCGTGGGACGCCGGCTGCGGCAATGGCACCAAGAATCACGCAGCCACAGTGCTCACCGCGGATCCCACCACGACATCGACCCCGGTCGGCGCCACGTTCAGTGGTTCGATGGTCTCCGCGCTGGTCGCGAAGTACGGCAGTGCTGCGCACGGCGGCGTCGGCTTCTACGAGCTCGACAACGAGCCAGTGCTGTGGAGCAGCACTCATCGCGACGTGCATCCCGCGGCCGTCGGCGCCGACGAGCTATGGACGAAATCCCACGCCACCGCCGCAGCGGTCAAGGCCGCCGACCCGTCCTCGCGGGTGCTCGGTCCCAGCGACTGGGGCTGGTGCGCCTACTACTACTCCGGCGTGGACGACTGCGGCCAGTCCACGGCAGACCGCGACGCCCACGGCGGGCTGCCATTGGGTGCCTGGTACTTGCAGCAGTTCGCCGCAGCCGACCACGCCGGAGCGGGACGCCTGCTGGACTACTTCGACGAGCACTTCTACCCGCAGGCCGACGGGGTCGCGCTCAGCCCCGCGGGCAGTACCGCCACCCAGGCGCTGCGGCTGCGCTCGACCCGGTCGCTGTGGGATCCGACCTATCGCGACGAGTCGTGGATCAGCCAGGCGAACGGGGGCCAGCCGCTCGCCTGGATCCGCACCATGCGCGCGTGGGCGGCGCGGTATTACCCCGGAACCAAGACCGCCATCACCGAGTACAACTTCGGCGGCCTGGAGTCGATCAACGGCGCCCTCGCCCAGGCCGACGTCCTGGGGATCTTCGGACGAGAAGGGCTCGACCTGGCCACCCTGTGGGGGCCGACCACGAGCAGCGACCCCTGGGCCTACGCCTTCCGGATGTACCGCAACTACGACGGCCGCGGACACGCCTTCGGCGACACCGCGGTCAAGGCCACCAGCAGCGACCAGGGGCGGCTGGCGATCTATGCAGCCACTCGCAGCACGGACGGCGCCCTCACGGTGATGGTGATCAACAAGACCAGCAAGAAGATCAGCTCGGCCGTGCCGGTGAAGCACTTCAGGGCGAAGGGGACAGCCCAGCTGTGGCGATACTCCGGGGCACACAAGAAAGCGATCGTCAGGCTCGCCGCAGTGAAGCTGAGGTCGGGCACGGTGAAGGTCAGCTACCCGGCCGCGTCGATCACCCTGATCGTGCTCGCGCGCCGCTGACTCACCACTTCCCCATCGCACGCAGCATCTGCTCGCCGACGGCGTCGAGGTGCTGGTCGAGGACGCGCAGGCCCTGCTCGGTGCTGGCACCGGGGTGTGCGACCCGACGGATCACCTCGGCCGCGTCCACCTCATCCTGCTGCTGCAGCAGGATCGTCCCAGCGACTGTCTGCTGCACCATCGTGCGGCAGACGGCTCGATCCAGACCGTGACGATCAGCCAGCAGATCGGCCCAGGCTTCCATCACGCGGGCGTAGAAGGCCGGACCGTTGCTTGCCAGTGCCGAATACAACGGCAACTGCTCGGCACTCACCTCGTACACCGGGCCGCAGGCGCGCAGCGGCGACAGGACGGTGTCACGGTCGGCCGCGCTCAGACCAGGACCCCAGGTGAGCAAGGTGACGCCCTCGCCGGTGGAGGAGTTCACATTCGGCAAAGTGTCGGCCCAACGCGCCGTGTAGGCGCCCGGGTCCTGCCCCGGCGAACAGGTCACGATCAGCGGCTGCCGCTGCCGCAGGATCTCGGCGTTCGCAGCGAAGACCTCCGCCGCGTCCGTGGGCGCCATCCACACGAAGACCGGATCGCAGGTCGCGAAGACCTCGGCGGCCGAGTCGAGCAGGCTCAGCCCGGGAGCGTGCTCCAGCACGTGCTCGGCCGTGCTCCGGGTCCGGCTGAAGCAGAAGACATCAGCCACCCCCGCCCGGCTCAACCCCCGCGCAAGCGAGGCGCCCAGCCGGCCCAATCCCACAAGTCCCAACGGCATGTTGAGAGTCTAGGGCGCACACAGCATCCGGCTGCCTCCGAATGAAACCCCTAGCCACCGACCCTTCAGCCACGACTCCCCTCGCCGAGAGGGCCAGCGCTCCCCTCGAACCGGACGCCGATCGACCGGCCGCGGTTACGATGAACGCAGCTTGACCGTAGTCACCCCCCCCGAGACGAAAGCACAGGCATCGTGACCTCGACCACCTCGCGTGAATCCCGCCGCCACGGCTCCCGGATCCTGGCTGGCTGCGCGCTGACCGCGCTGCTGGCATCGCCGCTGAGCGCGCCCGCAGCGATGGCGGCCCCGGCACCGGAGGTCAGCCCGATCGCGGGGATCGCGACCGCGTCGGTGATCCTTCCGACCAAGGTCACGACCAGCACCACGAAGACCAAGATCAAGACCAACCTGCCCAGCTCCGCGACCATCAGCCGGTACGGCACCCGGACGTCGAAGAAGCTGACGGTGAAGGCGACCGGGACCAAGCTGCACTACAAGTGGCAGCAGCGCGCCGACGCGAAGACCGCCTGGAAGACCATCTCCGGTGCCAAGAAGTCCAGCTACACCGTTACGTCGTCCACCTGGAACACCTCGACCCAGTTCCGGGTGATCGTCACGGGCAAGAAGGGCAAGGCGACTTCGAAGACGGTGAGCGTCAAGGTGCTCCAGCCGACCAAGACCCCGGCCGCCGACGCCCAGAAGAAGTTCGGACTCACCGGGATCAGACAGGGCGTGGATCTGTCGGCCTGGCAGGACGGCGCGAACACCAGCGCCATCACCACCTGGGTCGGCAGCACCGGTTTCACCCTGTTGCGCAACGGCAGCGGCGCTCGTCCGATCCACTTCGCGTACACCGACCCGTGCACCAACAAGCAGACCAAGACCGGCTCGGTGCCAGTCGTCAAAGACTGCGCCTATGCCGGCTTCGCCGACGCCGCCACCAAAGCCAAGCGCGGGCTGGGCCACTACTGGTTCAACGGCTGGATTTCCAGCATCGACAAGTCCAGTGGCGACGCGTTCTCCGGGAACTACACCCCGACGAAGTCCGCCGACCAGTTCGTCGCCTGGCTGCTGTCGGACGGCAACTACACCACGGCCAGCACCGACCCGCTGGTGCTCGACATCGAGCCCGGTGGCAGCAAGACCAAGACCGTGAACGGCAAGAAGGTCACCCAGAAGCTGCGCGCCTGGACGTCGAGCGAGGCGCTGGAGTTTCTCAACCGGGTGAAGACCACCCTGACGAACCACGGCTACCACGCCAACCTGTACGTCTACATGGGCTCGACACGCGCGTCGGCGATCTCCGCGGGCAACTACGTCTGGAAGGACGTCGCCGGTGTCGCCAAGCTCTGGGTGGCCTCGTGGGGAACCGACAACGGTCGGATCCCCGACGCGCAGCCGTCGGTCGGCCCGTGGGACGTGAACAGCGCCTACGGCAACCGCGAAGGCTGGTCGATCTGGCAGTACAGCGCGAACGTCCGCATCGCCGGCTCCTGGGTCGGCGCACTGGACGGTGACATCGCCAAGGCCTCCGCCTGGACGCCGCGCTCCTGAGGCCTCCCTGACGATCGGCTGTTCGCCTGACCACCAGACGAACAGCCGTCTCATTTCCACACCCACCGATTCGTCCTTCGACCCCCCTGTCGGGTTAGCGTGAGAGTCGAAATCATCACGCCAGGAAAGAGAGCCGCATGTCGCTGCTGGGTACCAAGATCAAGCCGTTCCACGCCACCGCCTACCGTCAGGGCGAGTTCGTCGAAATCAGCGAAGCCGACACCGCCGGCCAGTGGTCGATCTTCTTCTTCTACCCCGCCGACTTCACCTTCGTCTGCCCGACCGAGCTGTCCGATCTGCAAGACCACTACGCCGAACTCCGCGACATGGGGGTCGAGGTGTACGCGGTCAGCGCCGACACCCACTTCGTCCACAAGGCCTGGCACGACTCGTCGCCCCAGGTCGGCAGCGTTGAGTTCGCCATGATCGGGGACCCGACCGGCGAGATCATCGAGAACTTCGACAACATGCGCCCCACCGGCATGGCCGACCGCGGCACCTTCCTGGTCGACCCAGACGGCGTCATCCAGTTCTTCGAAATCACCAGTGAAGGTGTCGGACGCAACGCCGCCGAGCTGGTCCGCAAGGTGCGCGCGGCGCAGTACGTCCGCACCAACCCGGGCGAGGTCTGCCCGGCAAAGTGGACGGCCGGCGACGCCACGCTGGTCCCCTCGATCAAGCTCGTCGGCGCTCTCTGAGCATCGGCGTCAATTCAGGCACCAGGCACAGGACGGCAGGAATGAAACGCTCCATCATCGTTGCGCTCGCCACCATCGCCCTGTGCCTGGCCGCGCTGACCGGCGTCGAGACCGCTCGCTTCGTCACCGAGAGCCCGCAGCTCTCTGCACAGGCAGCGGCCAAGCCGCTCGAACCCGTGACGGTCGACCCCAGCTGGATCCTCTCCGGCACCCCGTCCTTCTCCCAAGTGGAGATCTCTCGCTCGCCCGACGGACGCACCTCCAGCGGCCTGTGGGCCTGCGAAGGCCCCGGCTCGTTCGAGTGGCAGTTCGCGGTCGACGAAGTCGTCTACGTGATCGAGGGCGAAGTGGCGATCAGCTACCAGGGCAACAACTTCGTCCTGCATCCCGGCGACAGCGCCACTTTCCACGGCGGCACCCGGGCGGTCTGGCGGGTGGACAGCTATCTGAAGAAGGCCTACACGCTTCACAACCCTGGCCCCCTCGGTCGGATGTGGCGTTCGTTCTTTCCGTCGGTTGCCCGCTGACCAGGCCTGATGCCCTGGTCGAGCGCGGCTCGGTCTGCGATCATCGGGCCATGGACCTTCCTGACCGTTCGCCGAACGTCTCTCGTCGGACGCTACTGACTGCGGTCGCCCTCGGCTCGTCCGCGCTCGTGGCAGGGTGCGCAGACGCGGTCCTGCCGCGGGGAGTCGAGACGCCACGGGTGAAGCCCTCACCGGTTCAGCCGGTAGCGTCCCCCACCCGGTCGGCCTCACCGGGTCCGGTGGTGTACGGCACGCTGCGCTCACCCGCGACCGGCAGCACGCAGCAGTGGGTGATCTGTTACCCACCCGGCACCAAACCGGGGGCACGGCTGCCCGTGGTGATCGCACTGCACGGCATGGGCGACACGATCTACAACCTCGACCTGCTGCAGTACCCAAGCTTCTTGGCACAGGCCGTCGCCAACGGCGCGACCCCGTTCGCGATCGCCGCCATCAACGGCCAGACCCTGTTCTGGGAGAAGAAGGGACGCCAGGACGGCGGCGCGCTCGTCGCGACCGACTTCGTCGCACTGCTGAAGCGCCGCGGCCTGGACACGTCCCGCCTGGCACTGACCGGTTGGTCGATGGGCGGCTGGGGCACACTTCGGCTGGCGTGCGACGAGCTGCACGGCAAGCTCCGCGCCGCCGCAGCGCTCAGCACGCCCTGCTACGCCAAGCTCAGCGACGCGCCGGAGTCGGGCTGGATGACCCAGCAGCAGTTCGACGCGAACAACTTCTTCGATCGCACCGAACGACTCACCGATCTGCCGATCCTGTTGGCCTGCGGCATGCAGGACGCGTTCTACGACGGCAATGTGGTCTTCGCTGACCGGTTGGCGAACACACCCGGAGTGATTCGCCCGGTCACCGACTTCGGTCCGGGCGGCCACGGCCCGGACTACTGGCGCTCCGTGGCGCCGGCCCAGTTCCGCTTCCTCGCCAGCTTCCTTTAGGGCAGCCGCCGGCAGGTTCAGTCACCGGCGAGGCGCTGCTCGACCCGTTCCACCTTCGCGGTGATCTCGCCGGTGTGCCCGGGTCGAATGTCGGCCTTGAGTACCAGGCTGACCCGGCCCGCATAGGCGCCGACAGCGTCGGTGGCCCGCTTGACCACGTCCATCACCTCGTCCCACTCGCCCTCGATGGTGGTGAACATGGAGTCGGTGCGGTTCGGCAATCCGGACTCCCGAACGATGCGAACCGCATCGGCAACGGCATCAGCGACCGACTCGGACGAGCCCAGCGGGGCAACAGAGAATGCGACGAGCATGTCCTCAGCATGCCTCGCTGCGCGGGGATCACGCATCACGAGAAGTTCGCAACGCGAGTGTCGGTGGTCGGCTCTATCGTCGCTCCTAGGCGAAAGGAGATCCGATGAGCACCTTGGCGGACCGACCCCAGCAGGCGTTGCTGGTGATCGATGTACAAAACGGCGTCGTTGCCGATGTCTATGCCCGCGATCACACGATCCGACAGATCGCCACCGCGGTCGCCGCGGCGCGGGGAGCGGGCGTTGCGGTGATCTGGGTGCAGGACGTCGCCGAGGAGCGCAGCGAGGGCAGCCTCGCCTGGCAGATCGTGCCCGAGCTCGACCCACGCGACAACGAACCTCGAATCCAGAAGGCCTACGGTGACGCTTTCGAGGCCACCGAACTCGAGACGGTGCTGGCCGGGATGAGAATCGGCCGGCTGTTCGTCTGCGGGGCCCAGACCGACGCCTGCATCCGCTCCACGCTGCACGGGGCGGTGACCCGGGGCTATGACACGATCCTGATCAGCGACGCGCACACCACCGAGGACCTCACCGCCTGGGGAGCACCCTCCCCCGATTTGGTCATCGCGCATACGAATCTCTACTGGCAGTATCACGAGGCGCCCGGGCGGGAGGCCGGAGTCGTCACAGCGGCCGAACTGGCTTTCGCTGAATGACCGCTGCCAGCAGGCGCCCGGCGCAGGATCCGAATCGTCCCAAATCGGCGCGGTGGCCTCGGGACGCGACTGGTCTGACTACCGTTAATGGACGTGAGTGAGCCACCCCCACCCTCGATCGACGAACACATCCACGAGGACGCGCTCGAACCGCGGCACCTGATTCGCCGCTCCGACGTGGTGCTGCGCGCGGGAATCATGATGCTCGCGGCCGGAACATCTGGGCTCCGCGTGCGCGAGGTGATGCGTGCTGTCGCCGGCACCGTCGGCCTCAAACACATCCGCGCGCAGGTCAGCTACACCGACATCGTGTTGACGGTCCGTCGCCGAGGCACCTTCCGCACCCAGGTCGCCGAGATCGGGGCGCCCGGCGTCAACGCTCACCGGATCGCCACCGTCAAGGCGTTCGCTGAGAACCTGCCCGAGCGCGCCACCGTGGCTGAGGTCGACGCCATGCTGGACGAGATCGAGCGCACACCGATGCTGTATTCGCCGTGGCTCCTGGTGCCGCTGATCGCGCTGGCCTGTGCCTCGATCACTTTCCTGTCCAACGGCGGCTGGCGAGAGGTGGTCGCCGTGGTGCCGGCCTCGGCGATCGCCTATGCGCTGCACCGCTACTTCAGCGGCCTCAAGCTCAACCACCTCGCTGTCGTCGCCACCTCGGCCGCGACCGCCGCCGGGCTGTACTTGCTGTTCGCCAACCTCCTCACGGTGATCCTCGGCTCGCCCAGCCCCCGCCTAGCCGCCGGCCTGATCTGCGCGCCGATCTTCCTGATCCCCGGCTTTCCGCTGGTCACCGCCGGCCTCGACCTGACGCGGATCGACTTGATGGCCGGCATCCCCCGACTCACCTACGCCGGCATGGTGCTGTTGGCCATCACCATCGGCGCCTGGGTGGTCACCACCGTCTCCGGCGCGTCGCCCGACCCCGTGCCGCCGCTGGACGGCCCTGCCGTCTTGCTGTGGCTGGGGATCATCGCGGCCAGCTTCTTCGCCGTGTTCGGGTGGGCGATGATGTTCAACACTCCACTGTGGATGGCCGTAGCCTCCGGGGTGATCGCCGTGCTGGCCAATGCCCCGCGCGTGTTGATGCTCGACGCCGGAGCCAAGCCGCACGTGGCCACCTTCGTCGGAGCCTTCATCGTCGGACTGCTCTGCGCCCTGGCCGGATGGCTGTTCGACATGGAGAAGATCATCATGACCGTGCCGACCTTGCTGGTCTTCATCCCCGGATCGGCCGCCCTGCGCACCCTGCTGTACTTCGACCAGGCCGACGTCACCCGCGCTCTGGAGAACGGCGTCACCACCGTGCTGGGAGTGATCGCCATGGTCGCCGGATTGGCCGGCGCCCGGATGCTCACCGACCCCGAGTGGGCCTTCACCAGCAACGATCCGCCCGGCACTGCGCTGCATCTGTTCGGACGCATCTTCCGCCGCCCGTCCTGAGTAACCGCTCTTCGCCTGCCCCCAGGTCGACACCGGCTCTACGCTGGACGAAACAAGGAGGCTCATGATGCGCATCGGCACCACCGTGGCCGCGATGGCCATCGGGCTGCTCACCGTGAGTGGCTGCACGGCCTCAGGAGGCCAGATGACCCCATCCCCGTCCGCGGAGTCGCCGTCCGGGCGTCCGCCGTTCATCAGCGCCGAACCGACCGGGAGCCGTACCGGCACGCCGATGACTCCCTCCGCAGCGCAGCTCGGTGCGATCTCCGCCGACCTCGCCAAGCGCAACGTCACCGGCGAGATGCTGGTGGTCCAAGCCGTCTCGATCACCTGGAATGACGGCTCGCTGGGCTGCCCCGTCCCGGGACGCTTCTACACCCAGTCGTTGATTCCCGGCTCTCAGATCATCGTCAAGGTCAACGGGACCAGCTACGACTACCGATTCGGTCGGGGCGACAGCCCGACCTTGTGCGAGCACAAGAAGTAGCGCGCCGCACCCACGATTACCTCAGACCGGCGGTCGGTTCGGCCGTCGACGCCGCCACGCCGAGGGCCGAACCGACCAGGCCCGATCAGCGCGATCCCAGAAGGAGCGCCTCGCCGGGGCCGGACAGGTTGTCCACCACTGCCACCATGACACCCTTGGGTCGCTGGGCCAGATAGTTGGCCGCGTTCACGGCGAGCTGGACGTTCGCCGAGCCGTTGCGCGGAACGGTGACGCCGCCGCCGTCTTCGAACGCCCGCTGCCAGGGGTTGTACTTCGCCCAAGCATCGAACGCGTCCCCGGCTGCGGAGTCCTCAACGCTGTAGCTCGACACGGTGTAGGCGAAGGCCCCGGCATCAGCGGTCAGCCCCAGATCGCCGGCCATCACCGGCAGCAGGATGGTGCTGGAGTCGGTGGGTGCCTGGGCAAGGAAGCCCGTCGGCGCGAGTTCCTTGGTGGCGTTGTTGTAGAGGAAGACCTCCGTCTCGCCGTTGAAGTCTCCGCTACGGATCGAACCCGAGTCGGCGGAGAAGACCGTCCAGTCGGCCTTGCCGTCGTTGTTGGTGTCGATGCTGACGTCGAACTCGTCGGTTGCGGCGTTCGACCAACGGCTCCAGTTGTTCACCGCGAAGACCAGCAGCTTGCCGTCAGCGGTGTCGACCGATTGGACGCCGGCAGCCCGCAGGTCGTAGCCCGAGCCGCCGGTGCCCTTTTTCACGTCCGCCTTGTCGGTCAGGCCGAGGGTGTAGATGTCGGCGTAGGCGGCCAGGGCGCCTGCGTCGTTGGTGAACCGCAGGTTCGCGTTGAACACCGGAGCGACCAGCTTGGAGCCGTTCTGCGCGGGGAGGAGGCTGGCCATATCGGTGCGACCCCCGAGACCAACGCTGACCCGCGCCTGCGCGCGCGGCACCAGCAGGTACGGCACCCGCAGTTGCCCGGACGCCGACGTCAGCACCACGTCACCAGAAATCTGGCGGAAGCTGAACTGGTCGTCGCTGCCCAGCGAGGTTCCCACGGTGCTGGCCGAGGCGGTCACGGTGACCGGCACCCGCACCGACGACCGAGCCGGCACTCGCACCTTCTGGCTTCCGAAGCGCACCGTCGCCGGACGCGACTGCGGTGCGGCGACCGAACTCAGCGTGTAGGTGACCGGCGTCGCACCGGTGTTGGTGACGGTGATGGTCTTTGTCGCGGTGTACACGCTACTCGGCTCGGCGAAACCGAAGCTGAGTGAGTCCTCACTGACCGGACCACGAGCGGTGCGGTAGCGATCACCGGTGACCAGCGACTGGGTGGCGACCACCTGCTGCGGATCGACCAGTCCGGCGCCGCTGGCGGTCACCGAGTAGCCGGAGACCTTCTGCGGGTCGGCGGTTGCCACGATGGCAGAAGCGATCTGGCTGGCCGTCCACGTCGGATGCGCTTGAACGGCCAGAGCTGCCACGCCGGCGACATGCGGTGCCGCCATCGAGGTGCCCGACATCACGGTGGCATCGGAGCCGGTGCCGACAGCGACCGAGGCGATCGACACCCCGGGGGCCGCTACCTGAGGGCTGAGACCGGAGTCACCATTGGCCGGGCCGGAGGAGGAGAAGTCGGCCACCTGGCGATAGGTCGGGTTGTCGATGCTGGTCTTGACCATGGTCAGGCTCTGCCCGGCCGCAGCCTTGACCGCCGCTGCGTCACCGGAACGAACCCCCAGGAAGGGGATGGTCACGGTGTAGGCCGAGCCGTCGTCCGGGTTCGAGGTGATCTGACCCTCGTACGGCGGGTAGCCGGTGTCGCTGTTGATCATCAGCACCGCCTTGGCGCCGGCCTGCTGGCCGTAGACCGCCTTGGCGACCCGCGCGCAGCTTCCCCGGGTGACCACCGCGATCTGGTTCTTGCTCGGATCGATACCGGCGGTGGTGAAGTCGGCGGCGGAGCAGCCCAGCGGGTTGGCGCCGTTACCCTGCCCCAGGACGACGATGTCGAAGCCGCCGACCGGAAGATCGGCACCGTTGGCATTGATCGCATCCATGGTCGTCCCGCCCCACTTCAGGGACGCGGCCGGGAAGGTCGCGGTGCTGTCGACCGCTGCGACCGAGATGACGCCCTGGCCGGAGGCCGGCGCGCCGGTGATGTAGGGGCTCTGTCCGGAGTTGCCGGACGAGGCGACGACCACGACGCCGGCAGCGACCGCGTTACTGGCGGCAACAGCGTCGGGATCGGTCGAGCGGCCGAACGGGCTGCCCAGGGACATGTTGATCACGTCCATGCCATGATCGACGGCCCAGTCGATGGCGTCGACGGCCAGGTCGGTCGAGCCGGTGCAGCCGAAGACCCGCAGCGCGTAGAGGTCGGCCTGTGGTGCCACGCCCGGGCCTACCGTGAAGCTGGTGTCGGCCGTGGCCTTGTTGTACGGACCGGTGTAGGTCTTGCCGTCGGGGGTGACGCCGCTACCGGCCGCCGTTCCGGCCACATGCGAGCCGTGGCCCTCGCAGTCCAGCGGGTTCGGATCGGGCTTCGGGACGTCCTTGCCTGCGGTCGCCGCGTCGTAGTCATCCCCGGCGAAGTCGTAGCCGCCCTTGACTCGCGGCGCGTTCGGCCCGAACAGCGCGGGGTCGGCCGGCTGGGTCGAGCTGGCAGCAGCCGCCGCGAACGCCGCCGGCGTCCCCGGCCCGCCGAAGTCGGCGTGGGTGTAGTCGATGCCGGTGTCGATGATGGCCACCTTGACCCCCGCACCGGTCTTGCCGCTGTCCTGCCAGGCCTGGGGCGCACCGATGTATGGCACCGAGACGGCGTTGTCGAGCTGCTTGGCGACCAGCGTGTGCACCGCGATCACGCCCGGCAGTGACGCCAACGAGGAGACCTTCGACTCCGTGATCCGCACCCGGATGCCGTTGTAGGCCGACTGCAAGGTGTTGACGACCGTTCCGCCGCGCTTGGCGATATCGCCGCTGATGGCCTTCTGCGCCGTGCGCAGCTTTGCCTTGGTCTGCTGGCGCTGGCTGCGGGAGAGCTGGTGGCCGGCCTTCGCCTGAACCACGGCGACCGGGTCGCCGGCCAGCTGCACCATCACGTCGACCTTGGTGTTGCCGTCGACCGAGCGCGGCTTCGACTGACTGTGGAGCTTGCCGGACGAGGGCGCCTTGTCAAAGTCATCGGTTCGCTGGTGGCCGCTGTCGGCCAGAGCGCTTCCCGGCGCGGAAAGGACGAGGGCCAGAGCAGCTAACGGGACGAGCAGGAGTTTGGAGTTCACAGTGCACGACCTTCCTGCGCATTGCGGGCGCAGACGCCAGTGTGGGGGTGACCCTGCTGAGGCTATGTGTCACCCGAAAGGGGGTCAAGAGGTCTCGGCGCTTGGATGGCCAGCAGACGGCGCGATCTCAGCGCGACGTGCAGGGTTTCGCAGCGGACGACCCTGGCAGGGGCCAAGCTGAAGGTATGGATGTCGAACTGACTTTCCTGGGTGGTGCCGGTTCGGTCACCGGCTCGAAGTACCTGTTCTCCGACGAGAACACCCGCATCCTGGTCGATGCCGGCGTCTTCCAGGGCGAGAAGCACCTGCGGCTGCTGAACTGGGAACCGCTGCCACTTCCCCCGTCCAGCATCGACGCGATCGTGATCACTCACGCCCACACCGATCACCTCGGCTATCTGCCACGGCTGGTCCACGACGGCTTCGCCGGCCCGGTGTTCGCGACGCCGGCGACGATCGAGCTGGGCGAGATCGTGCTGCGCGACGCCGCCTTCCTCGCCGAGCGTGACGCCATCCATGCCGCCGAGGGCGGGTACTCCAAGCACAACCCGCCGCTGCCGCTGTTCACCATCGACGATGTCGAGCAGGCACTGAAGCTGTTCCGCCCGGTGGAGTACCAGGCCGATCAGGAGGTCGCCCCGGGATGGTCGGCTCGCTGGACGCCGGCCGGACACATCCTCGGCTCGGCGAGCATCAGCCTGCAGACGCCGTCCGGCACGGCGCTGATCTCCGGCGACCTCGGACGCGCCAGTCACCCGGTGCTGCGTCCGCGGGTCATCCCGGCGGGCGCCGACGTCGTCCTGGTGGAATCGACCTATGGCGACCGCGAGCATGTCGAGCCGTCGGGACCGCCGCACGAAGCCTTGGCAGACCTGATCAGGCGGACGGCGCGCCGCGGCGGCTCGGTCCTGATTCCCGCCTTCGCCGTCGATCGCACCGAAGTGGTGCTGAAGACACTCACCGACCTGCTGCGTGATGGTCGCATCCCGCCGCTGCCGGTCTTCGTGAACTCCCCGATGGCGTTGGCCGCCCTGCGGGTCTATCGCGATCCGCGCTTCGCCGATCAGCTGCGACCCGATCTGGACACCGGGAGCTTCGTCGATCTGCCGCGGCTGCACGAAGTGCGCACCACCGAGGAGTCGATGACCCTGAACCACCCGAAGGTGCCCTCGATCATCATCTCGTCCTCGGGCATGGCCACCGGCGGGCGGGTTCTGCATCACCTGGAGCACCTCCTGCCCGATCAGCGCAATGCCGTGGTCCTGACGGGCTATCAAGCAGTTGGCACCCGCGGACGCTCCCTCGCTGACGGCGCCACCCATCTGAAGATGCACGGACGCCAGGTGCCGGTTCGTGCCGAGATCCTCACTGACGACGGCTTCAGCGTGCACGCCGATGCGTCGGAGTTGCTCGACTGGCTGGCTGCGCTGCGTCCGGCACCGCGCCAGGTGTTCTGCGTCCACGGCGATCCGGAGTCGGCGGCCGCGTTGGCCGATCACGCTCGTGAGCGACTCGGCCTGAACACGCAGGTCGCCGTCCTCGGTGCGACGGTGCCGCTGGACTAGCCCGGTGCGAGGCCAGCGCGCCCGAAGCGCTGCCGGGCGAGGATCAGCCGAGCGCTGTCTGCGCCATCGCCCGGTCGGTGATCGCCCGGTACTCGTCGCGGCTGAGCAGCCTGGGGTTTCCCCCTCCGCTCTCCAGCCACTCCTGCACCGCTGCCGGCAACCGGACCGGGACGGCGAGGAAGAGGTCGGTGATCATGACCGGCAGGACCAGGTCGCCGTTCTCGACCCGCTGCGGCGGCCCGACGACCAGCGCGCGTCCATTGAGACCGGCCTGGGTGAGGAACAAGACTTCGTCGAGTTGCCCCAACTCGATCGGTTCGGTGTCGATGGTGAGGCCGACCGCGACTTCGCCGGAGTCGGCCAGCACGCGTCCGAGGGTTTCGGGGTCGTTGGGGCCCAGCCGGACGGCCCAGCGGGCGTTCGGCTGCTCCTGGGAGCGGATCGAGCGGATCACGTTCTCGGCGTCGATGTCGTGCGCCTGCCGCCAACGCACCAACACCCGGCGCAGGTTGTGGCGCTCCCGGGGATCAGCCCCGATCCGGGCGAGATGCCAGCTGATCACGCTGCCGGCGTAGTCGATCACCGCGAACGGGCGCGCCTCGCGGAGCAGGTCGAGCCCTTCACGCAGGCCGACTCCATTGTCGAGAAGAATCGCCAAAGCTGCAGACGGGGCCCGGTTCACGCCCATGTGGCAGTGCACCAGGATCTTCGCCTCCGGGTTGTCTTCGCGCGCCCGCCGTGCCCACTGGACGATGTCCTCGAACCACTCCGCCTCGATGAGCTGTCCGGCGTCCTCGACCCGGTGGTGCAGGTAGGTCACCTGCGGCGCCCAGCCACGAACCAAAACCTCGTCGCTCCACTCCGAGCGCAGGTCGGCGATGTGGGTGATGCCGGCCTCGATCAACTCGTCGAGCTGCCGGTGAGCGAGCGCGAAGTTGGCGGACAGATCGCCGCCGAAGGCGAGCCATTCGTTGACGAAGACGGCGTTGGCGATCTGCAGATGGCGCACGCCGTCCGCTTCGATCTGACCCTCGTCGTGCGCGCCCACGCCCCCATCATGCACTGCCCCGACCAAAGCGGCCTAGCCAGCAAGAGGAATCTCAGTGAGAACGGTGTTCGTTTCTTGATAAACACTGCAAAAGGCGGCCCGTTTTCGATTGCCGGTCCCCCATAAAGGTGACCGACGCATTTCTCGGATCGGGCTGATTGACCTGCCGCGACCCACGTCCCAAGATTGCCGCACCGACCCGGCCACGGCGGGTCAGGGTCGCCTCGGGCGCACACCTGTTACCCGGACGGGTGACGTGAAACCACAACCGCCACGCCGAAGTACGTGGTATTGCCTACGTCCACTGGGAGCGCGACCACAGACGGAGGCGCTAGATTTGTTCCTACCTAATGGGGAAGGCGCCGACTAGCGAGCACGTCTGAAGGTGGCCGGGGGGCATCCGACAGCGGACTCGAGACCAGACCCAACAGGCAGGCAAGAACTGACGCGGCACGGCCGCCCACCGATTCGGGGGCGAATTGGGTGGCATGGGCACTCGTCGCGGTGGCGAGAGCGAAGGTTCTTCAACGGTTGCCGGCAGGCCCGCCTAATCCTGCAGGATGCCAATTGGGCGGTCGGTTGACGAGGGGTCGACCGGCCGCCCAAAACCATTTCCGGACGTCGACGGCCACCGCCGTGCCGCGGCCTAGGCTGGCCAGGTGCCCACACCGCCCTTCATTCTCGAACTGCGTCGGTTCATCGGATCCCGCCCGCTGTGGCTGTCGGGTTCGACCGCAGTGGTGCTGCGGCCCGGCCAGGGCGAGACGGAGGTCCTGCTGGTCAAGCGGTCCGACAACGGACGGTGGACTCCGGTCTCCGGCATCGTTGATCCGGGGGAACATCCGGCCGCCGCGGCCCTGCGCGAGGTCGAGGAGGAGGCCGGCGTCCGCGCCGAGGTCGAGCGGCTCTGCTGGCTGACCGTGACCGGCGTGGTCACCTACGACAACGGGGACCAGACCCAATACATCGACCACGTCTTCCGCTGCCGCTGGCTGTCGGGCGAACCGTACCCCGCCGACGGCGAAGCGAGCCAGGCCGCGTTCTTCCCGCTCTCCGCCCTCCCCGAGCTGGATGCGGAGAACGCTGAGCGGATCCGCACCGCGCTCAGCGACGACCCGACGACCGTGCTGAGCTGAGAAACGATTCCACCGATGACGCCCGACACCGTCGAGGCGCCGGCGCAGCAGAAATCCCGAAGCAATTGGCGGCAGTGAGGATTCCCTCTTCCTATACCTCATTTTTCGCACCCCGAACAGGCCCCACCGCTAGCATCGAACTGCATCGTTGCAAGGAGGGGACATGCGTTCATACGCCGAATTACATGTGCACGCCGAGGGGGCGCTCGAGCCGGAGTTGGCTATTGCGCTGGCGAAAAAGAACAACGTCGAGTTGCCATTCAGCAGCGTCGACGAGCTTCGCGCGCGGTACCAGTACACGACCGTCGAGGACTACCTCGAGCTGTCGGCAACCGTCTCGTCGGTGCTCCGCACGCCCGACGACTTCACCGAGCTCACCAATGCTTATCTGACCAGGGCAAAGGCCGCCGGGGTCAGCCGTGCAGAGCTTTCCTGCGATCTGGCGTCCCATCTGGCCCGCGGGCTGTCGGCCGCCGACGTGCTTTCGGGTATTTCGGCGGCATTGGCTGCGTCGGAGGCGAACTTCGGTATCAGCACCGGCCTGATTCTCGGCTTCGGTCAGGATCTGACCGCCGAGATCGCCGACCAGACCTACACCGCCGCCATGGCCACCGGCACTGACCTGATCGCCGTCGGGATCTGCCTGAACCGCGCCGGCGCCTCGACGTCCGCCTTCAGCGGGCTGTTCGCGCGTGCCCGAGCCGACGGCCTGCACACCGTCGCTCATGTCGGCGCTGCGGCTGGCGTGGACGTGGTCTGGCAGTGCCTCCACGATCTCAAGGTCGGCCGCGTCGGCTCCTGCGCGATCGAGGATCGCGACCTGATGTACTACCTGGCCGACTACAGCATCCCGTTGACACTGTGCCCACTGGCCAATGTCGCCGTCCACGGTGCAGAGCAGCTGGAGCATCCGCTGCCCCGGCTGCTGGAGGAGGGCGTCGTGGTGACGGTGAACTCCGAGGCACCGGCCTACTTCGGCGGCTACCTCGATGCGAACCTTGCCTGGGTGAGCCAGCGCTACGGCCTGACCGACGCCCAGCTCGATCAGCTGGCGCGCAACAGCTTCGCCGCGGCGTTCATTTCCGAGAGCAAGAAGGCCGAGCTCTCCGGGCTGGTGCCCGCCTGAGGACGATCCGAGTGTCCCCCGGGGAGACCCCTCCGCGGGGGACAGGTTTCGGCAATTCGCCGACGCCGCCCGATCCTCGGGTAGACAATCGAGGTCATGGGCCATCTCACCGGCAGTTCGCGCCAGGTGTGCCCGGTGTGCCACCAGGTCCACCGGAATGTGTCGACCATCCTCGGCCCCACAGCTCCAGACGAATGGGCGCGCGCGCGGCCCGGTGAGCGACTGGAGGCCGAGCTGACCCCGGACGTGTGCATCCTGCCCTCGGGCGGTGCCACGCGTCATTTCATTCGCGGGCATCTCCAGCTTCCGGTCGACGAGACCTCCTTCGGCGTCTTCGTCTGGTCGGTCTGGGTCGAGCTGGACGAGTCGTCGATGCGCGAGGTGGCGCGCTGGTGGAGCGACCCCAACCGGGCCGCGTCTCCGCCGTTGCTCGGTCGGCTGGCTACCGAGTTGCCCTACGAACAATCAACCACGGGCTTGCCAGTGACCGTCCACACCCGCGATCGTGGTCAAGTGCCGCTGCTGATGATGTACCCCGGGTCGCGCCACTGCCTCGCCTGGGAACAACGCGAGGGAATCGCTGTGCATCGCGCCGCCGAGCTCGCAGGACGAGTCAGGCACTGAGTAGTGAGCGATTTCTTTCAGCTCTTCCAGCCGGGCCTGCGGCATCAGCAGGAACAGCGCGACTTGGAGAAGATTCTGGTGGTGGACGAAGACAACGGTGGCACCGGCCCCAAGCCTCTCGACCTCGACTCCGGATCGGTCACGCTGCGTCGTCCCGCCGGCACTGCGTCAAGCCCGGTCGAGCCGGAACCCGACACCAAGGACTGGACCTGGGTGCTCGACCGCCGCTGCGGTGAGTGCGGCTTCGTCGGCAGTGAGGTGGACGTTCACCAGCTGCCAACCCTGGTGCGGCAGGCTGCCGCGCCCTGGGCCGCGGTGCTGGCCCGTCCGACGGCGACGACCCGTCCGTCGCCGCAGGTGTGGTCGCCGCTGGAGTACGGCTGCCACGTCCGCGACGTGCTGCTGATCTTCGCCGAGCGGGCCATGATGATCCGCGAGCAGGACGACCCGCTGTTCCCCAACTGGGACCAGGACGCGACCGCTGTCGCCGAGCGCTACGCCGAGCAGGAGCCGGCCACGGTCGCCGAGCAACTGGCCACGGCCGCGACAGTGAATGCCGCGGTCTGGGAGGGCGTCCGCGCGGACGAATGGAGACGCCCCGGTCGGCGCAGCAACGGCTCGGTGTTCACCCTGGAAAGCCTCGGACGGTACTTCCTGCACGACCTGCGCCACCACTTGGTCGACGTCGGCGTCCAGCTCGACTGATTCGCCCGTCGCACCGGCGCCGCCGATCAGCTCAGTCGGTCAGGACCGGGCCGGCCTCCAAAGCTGGCGGATCGTCGGTCTGGGTGCCGAAGTAGTCGTCGATCGCGCGCTCGGTCAGCTCGCGACCCAGCCCGATCAGCTCCTCGGCGCGGTGGAAGTCCATCATCTTCGCGGTGTCGCCCGGCACCGTCACCAGCACGTCCGGCGGGAGCGCGGCCAGGCGGTAGCGCGTGATCAGCGCGCCCATCGTGTCCAGGCTCATCGTGGTGACGTCGGTGATTCCCAGGCCCGACGGCGGCGGGTCGAACAGCGGAGGGGTGGTCTCGGCGTCGGTACGGCTGAACCGGGCCAGGATCGACGCCACGAAGTCGTTCTCCCACACCCCCGATGCGCTCTTCAAAAAGCGATCGAGCCACTCATTGGCCGGACGCTGCTCCGACGACTCCCGTGCCGGGCCGAGGATCTCCGGATGCTTCTTCGGGCCGCTGAGGCTGATCGCCAGCGTGAAATCGGCGTCCGCGCCGATCACCGGCTCCATCGGCACCGGGTTGAGCACGCCGCCGTCGACCAGCAGCCGTCCGTTCACCATGATCGGCGTGATCACTCCGGGAACGGCCACCGAGGCGCGGACCGCCGTCTCCAGCGGCCCGGAGGTGAACCAGACCTCACGTCGCGCACCGATGTCGGTCGCAACAGCGGTGTAGGGAATCGGCAGGTCCTCGATCAGGACGCCGTCGAGCATCTCGCTCATCCGACTCAGCACTCGCTCCAGCCTCACCAGCCCTGGTCCGGGCAGGACCGGATCGAGCAGCCGGCGGACATCGCGCGCCGTCAGCGTGGTGACCCATTCGGTGTAGTCACCGAGCTTTCCCGCGGCGTGCAGCCCGGCGACCAATGCGCCCATCGACGCCCCGGCGATCGCGGTCACCTCGTAGCCGCGTTCGGCCAAGACCTGCAGCGCACCGATGTGCGCGTAACCCCGCGCACCGCCCGAACCCAGAACCAGCGCGACCTTCTTCACGCGCTCCATTATTGCCCGGGCCCAGCGGCTCGCCAGGTATCGTGGCGCGCATGACCCAACCGCCGGTGGCCCCGGTCTGCTATCGCCATCCGGATCGCCAGACGTATGTCGGCTGCCAGCGCTGCGGGCGTCCGATCTGCGGGGAGTGCATGATCAGCGCTTCGGTCGGCTTCCAATGCCCCGAGTGCGTGCGCCAGGGGGCGCGAGAGACTCGGCAGAACGAAGGGCCGTTCGGCGGCGAGCGCTCCAAGAACCCGGCGTTGACCTCGATCGTGCTGATCGGGATCAATGTGGCGGTGTGGCTGGCAATCACGCTGACCGGCGGGAACAACAGCATGCTCGTTCGCCTGCTCGCCCTCGCCCCCGACGGACGTTGCTGGTCTGTTGCACAGCCGGGCGCCTTCTACCCCGACGCCACCACGGCCGCACTGTGCCAGCTGGTCGGCGGTGATGGCCTGTGGCAACCGGGGGCACTGAGCGGAGCGTGGTGGCAGCTCATCACCAGCGGCTTCACCCACGTGGAGATTCTGCACATCGGCATGAACATGCTGGCGCTGTGGTTCCTCGGTCCGCCGCTGGAGCAGGCGCTGGGACGTGCACGGTTCCTGGCGGTGTACTTCATCTCGCTGCTGGCCGGTTCGGCCTCGGTGCTCTGGTTCGCTGATCCGAATACCTTCACCCTCGGCGCGTCCGGCGCCATCTTCGGGCTGATCGGCGCGTTGCTGGTGCTCACGATCAAGGTCGGCGGTGACGTCCGCACGGTGCTGATCTGGCTGGGGATCAACGTGGCCTATACCTTCATCGGCTCGGGGATCTCCTGGCAGGGTCACCTCGGCGGTCTGGTCGGCGGCCTGGCCGCAAGCGCGATCATCGCCTTCGCCCCGCGTCAGAACCGCACCACGACGCAGTGGGCGGGGCTGGCGGCCCTCGGCGCTGCCGTCGTGGCGATGATCGGCGCGCGGATGTTCCTCGGCTGAACTGCGGACTACCTGCGGGGCTCCTGCTGGGAGATGCCGTCGGAGACGTCAGCTGCGGCCCGCCGGGATGCGATCAGGCTCGTGGCGATGACCACCGCAAGGATCCCCACGATCACGCCGAGCGAGGCCAGGGTCGGCACCACCGGAACCCAGCTCCAGATGCCGTGTGCCCAGTGCAGCACCAGCTTGACGCCGATGAAAGCCAGAATCGCGGCCAGGCCGTACCCCAGATGCACCAACGCGCCGAGCGCGCCTTCGAGGACGAAGTAGAGCGCGCGCAGGCCGAGCAGGGCGAAGGCGTTGGTGGCGAAGACCAGATAGGGGTCGCCGGTGATGCCGTAGACGGCCGGCACCGAGTCGACGGCGAAGATCACGTCGGTGGTGAGAATCGCCACGGTGGCCAAGGCCAGTGGGGTCAGCGCCCGGCGTCCGTTCTCGACGACGCTGAGCCGCGGACCGCGGTAGCCGTCGGTCACCGGGAAGATCCGGCGCACCAGGCGCACCATCCGCAGTGAGCCCGGATCGACCTCATGCTCGGCCGGGTGCAGCGCGTCGCGCAGCACCTTGACCGCCGTCGCCAGCAGGATCGCGCCGAACAGCAGGAAGGTCCAGGCGAAGTTGGCCAGCATGGCCGCCCCGGCCGCGATGAACACTCCCCGCAGCATCAGCGCCCCGGCGACGCCGATCAGCAGCACCCGCTGCTGCAGCTCGCGCGGGACGGCGAACGAGCTGAGCAGCAGCATGAAAACGAACAGGTTGTCGACGCTGAGCGACTTCTCCACCAGATAGCCGGCGTAGTACTCCAGGCCGATCTGCGAGCCGAAGCTCAGCCAGACCCAGGCGCCGAAGGCCACCGGCAGGGCGATATAGAAGACCGACCAGCCGATGGCTTCTTTGAGCGAGACCTCGTGCGGGCGGCGGGTGATCGCGAAATCGAGCACGAACAGCGCGACCACGGCGATGATCGTGACCGTCCACAGCAGCGGCGTACCAACGCCGAGGGCCAGTGGGGTGATCGTCATGACGGGTTCCTCTCACAGCTTCGACTGTGAGGTCTCCTTCGCCGCCGGGCGGCGCGTCCGCGAGAACACCGGGTGTTCGTATTGACCGCGAACGACTTGGGAAGTACTCCCCTCGATGACGAGGGTAAGGGCAGCACTGACCCCGACACAAACCGCCGTCGGGAATTACCCCCTGCTCAGGCTCGGACGCGAGCGCCGACGTCGGCGATCAACCGCTGATGGAATCGCGCCTCCCCGGTGACCTCCGGGTGGAAGGCCAGCCCGGTGATGGCACCCTGGCGCACCCCGACGACGGCGTCACCGCGTCGGGCGATCACTGCGACCTGCGGCCCGCAGGCGACCACCTGCGGCGCCCGGATGAAGGCGACGCTGACCGCGCCTTCGCTGGTGTCGAGCTCGACCTCGGCCGAATCCACCTGCGAACCGAACGCGTTGCGGCGCACGGTCGCGTCCAGGACGGCCAGCGACTGCTGGCCCGGAGCCGGATCGAGCACGGTCGTGGCCAGCAAAATCAACCCGGCGCAGGTGCCCAGGGTCGGCAGGCCGCCGGAGATCGCAGTCTGCAACGGTTCGAAGAGCTCGAAGGTGCGCAGCAGCCGGTCGATCACCGACGACTCACCGCCGGGAAGGACCACGGCGTCGACCCGCAGACCGTCGGGGCCGAGCAGGTCGCCGGGAGTGCGCAGCAGCGTGGTGCGCACCCCCAGGCCGTCCAGCAGCTCGACGTGCTCACTCACCCCGCCCTGCAGCCCCAGAACTCCGACGGTGACGCCGCTGCCGTCGATCGACCCCTGCGGCGCGCCGGCGTCGAACGGCATGGTCACCAGCCGCGCTCAGCCAGGCGGTGCGGCGCCGGCACATCGGCGACGTTGATGCCGACCATGGCCTCGCCCAGGCCGCGGGAGACCTCGGCGATCACGGCCGGGTCGTCGTAGGCGGCGGTGGCCTTGACGATCGCGGCGGCGCGCTTGGCCGGATCGCCGGACTTGAAGATGCCCGAGCCGACGAACACGCCCTCGGCTCCCAGCTGCATCACCAGTGCCGCATCGGCCGGGGTGGCCACGCCGCCGGCGGTGAACAGCACCACCGGGAGCTTGCCGGTCTCGGCGACTTCCCGCACCAGCTCGTAGGGAGCCGACAGTTCCTTTGCCGCGACGTACAGCTCTTCGGGGTTCGCGTCGAAGCGGGCCTGCAGGCCGGCGATCTCGGCGCGGATCGTGCGAATGTGCTTGACCGCCTCAGAGACGTCGCCGGTTCCGGCTTCACCCTTGGAGCGGATCATCGCCGCGCCTTCGGTGATCCGGCGCAGCGCCTCGCCCAGATTGGTGGCGCCACAGACGAAGGGCACGGTGAAGGCGTGCTTGTCGATGTGGTTGACGTAGTCGGCCGGAGACAGCACCTCGGACTCGTCGATGTAGTCGACCTTCAGCGACTCCAGCACCTGCGCCTCGACGAAGTGCCCAATCCGGGCCTTGGCCATCACCGGGATCGACACCGCGTCGATGATGCCGGCGATGAGATCCGGATCGCTCATCCGCGCGACACCGCCCTGGGCGCGAATGTCGGCCGGCACTCGCTCCAAGGCCATCACGGCCACTGCGCCGGCGTCCTCAGCGATCCGCGCCTGCTCAGGCGTCACCACGTCCATGATCACGCCGCCCTTGAGCATGTCGGCCAAGCCGCGCTTCACGGTGCGCGTTCCCGTCATCGTCGTCATGACTCCCATGCTGGGCGCATACTGGCCTAACCGGAAGCGCCAGAATCTGGCGACTTTCGCTAGACCAGTAAGCTGGCGTCGTGCGGAGAACGCCCGAAATCACGCTTCCGCTGCGGCTGCAGTCCGGCGGCGCGCCGCTGGCCGAACAACTCGCCGGCCAACTACGCGAGCTGATCGTCGGCGCCGTCCTGGCTCCCGGCGACCCGGTGCCGTCCAGCCGCGCCCTGGCCGAGCACCTGGGAACCTCCCGCGGCTCGGTGCTGGCCGCATACGACCAACTTGCCGCTGAGGGCTACCTCAGCGCCAGCGGCGGACGATCGACCGTGGTCAACCCGCAGCTCAAGCGCGTTCACCCGCCCTCGCTGCCGCCCATCCGCCCGGCCAGCGAGCCGGCGCCGACCGGCCTCGACCTGCGCCCCGGACGGCCGTGGACCGGGACCTTGATCGATGCCGCCTGGAAAGCCGCCTGGCGGCAGGCGGCCCTTGCCCCCGCCGTTGCCGACGCCGGCCCGCTCGGTCTGATCGCGCTGCGCAGCCAGTGGACCGACCACCTCCGCCGGATGCGCGCCGTCGTCCGCGACCCGGCCCAGGTGGCCGTCACCGCGGGCGGTCGCGAAGGACTGGCGCTGCTGCTGTGGGCCCTCGGCGGACACGCTCGGATGCGCTTCGGCGTCGAGGATCCGGGCTACCCGTCGCTGCGACGGGTGCCGGAGCGCTTCGGTGCAGAGCTCGTCCCGCTGCCGGTCGACAACAGCGGCCTGATCACCAGCGCGCTGCCCACCGGAAGCGACGCCCCGGACATCCTGCTGGTCACGCCGAGCCATCAATATCCGCTGGGTGGGTCGCTGCCGATCGACCGCCGTCAACAGCTGCTCGAATGGGCGCACGCCAACCAGGTGGTGATCGTCGAGGACGACTACGACTCAGAGCTGCGCTACACCTCTCAGCCCCTGCCCGCCCTCGCCGCCCTCGACGACCCGGTGACCGGACGCGTCGTCCTGCTCGGCACCCTGTCGAAGGTGCTCACCCCGGCGCTGGCGACCGGCTTCCTCGCGCTGCCGGAGTGGTTGGTGGAGCCGGTGAGCGCCGTCCGCAGCGAACTCGGTCAGCCCGTCGGCCTGGTCGCGCAGCGCGCGATGGCCGAGTACCTGGCCAGCGGGGCGCTGCGGCTGCACACCCAAAGAATGCGTCAGCGCTACCGCCGGCTGCGGGCCGAGGTGGTCACGGCGCTGCGTGATCGTCCAGGGCTGCGGGTCTACCCGATGGACGGCGGGCTGCACGCGGTCGTCGAGACCGCCCGCGACGAGGCCCTGGTGGTCGCCGAGCTGGCCGCAGCCGGCGTCCGGGTCAGCCCGCTGTCGCAATACTGGTCGGGCGCGAACGAGCGCCGCGGCATCGTCTTCGGCTTCGGCGCTGTCCCCGCGGACGATCTCGCCCTCGGCCTGGCGCTCATCGCCGACGTCGGGGGCAGGATGGAGCCGTGAAGCAGCTCCCACCCCTGCTGGTTGCGGCCGTGCTCGTTCTGTCGGCCTGCTCTGCCCCGACCACCGCCGGCGCCAGCGTGCCGGCTCCGACGGCGGCCCTCACGACCGCCGCGAAGACCAAACCGAAGATCTGGAAGCCGATCGTCGGTCAGAGCTGGCAGATCCAGTACGCCGGCACCCTCGCCGCTACCACGGCCTTGGTCGTCGATCTCGACGGTGAAGCCACCAGCAAGGCCGACGTCACCGCCCTGCATGCCCAGGGCAAGAAAGCGATCTGCTACTTCAGCGCCGGCAGCTATGAGAACTGGCGCTCCGACCGGAAGACGTTTCCCAAGAAGGTCATCGGCAAGGCGCTGCCCGGCTGGCCCGGCGAACGCTGGCTCGACATCCGCAAGTTGCACACGCTGCTGCCGATCATGAGCAAACGGATGGATCAGTGCAAGGCCAAGGGCTTCGACGCCGTCGACCCGGACAACATGGACGGCTACGACAACGCGCCGACCGGCTTTCCGCTGAGGCAGAAGCACGCGGCCGCCTATCTCACGGCCCTGAGTTCGGCCGCGCATGCCCGCGGACTCGCCATCGGGCTGAAGAACGCGCTCGACCTGCTGCCCACGGCTCGGCCGCTGGTGGAGTTCGCCGTCAACGAGGAGTGCGAGCAGTACGACGAGTGCGGCCGCTACCGAAATTTCGTCCGCGCCGGCAAGGCGGTCTTCCACGTCGAGTACACCGACAACGGCACCACCCGCGCACAGGCCTGCGCCGGCTCACCGGCCGGTTTCAGCACCGTGCTGAAACACCGCGACCTCGACGCCTGGGCGGCCTTCTGCTGAGCCTCAGCTCAGGGCTCGACGCAGCGCTCGGATCGCTCGATGCTGCAACAGCTTCACCGAGCCCTCGCTACGTCCGAGGATCTCGGCGGTCTCGGCGAGCGAGAAGCGGTCGACGAAGCGCAAGGTGATCACGGCGCGCTGGTCGGGCGTCAGCCGCTGCAGAATCTCCTCCACGCCGGCGCGTTCCACGACGCCGGCGTCGGGGCCGTCACCATCGTGGGCTCGCAGCGTCACCACCTCGCTGACGTCGGCCACCGGCGAGACCGGCTGGCGTCCGGCGCGACGCCAAGCGTCGACCAGGCGGCTGCGGGCAACGGTGTAGGTCCAGGCGCGGAAGCCATCCTCGTCTCCGCAGAACTCGGCGAGGTTGCGGACGATCTGAACGAAGCAGTCTCCGAGCAGATCCTCCGGGTCTGTCGCCCCCTGGCTGCGCAAGAAGCGCAGCAGCGGCGGCGCGTACTCCCGGTACAGCTCAGACCAGGCCCACTCCAGGCCGTCCGTCGCCGCCTGGAGGACCTGGGGAAAGCGGGGGCCGATGGGCATAGATCGCGGTCCGTCTGAAGTCCTGATTCGCCGGAAAGGCTAATCGGCTCCTGCAACAGCTGCCACAACGGTGGTCAAAGGCGTTCGACTTCCTCAAGCTCCGGCTGAGGCGGCTGAGGAATCAGCCCTTGTCTCGCTGGCTCTGCGGAGGGCTCTTCTTGCCCGACGGTGCCGAACTCGGCTTGCCGTCGGACTGATCTGAGGGCTTGGCCGTCGCTTTGGTGTGACCGGGAGCCTCACTGGAGTTGCCGTGCTGCGCACCCGTGCTGGAATGCGGGGTCGGATGAGTGGAACTGCGGCCATGGGTGCTGCTGCCCGTGCCCGGATCGTTCGCCTGCCCGGGAGGCGTGGCCGGACGCTGGGAGTTGGCCGGTTGGCCCGGGCGCTGCGACGGCGACGGCACCGACGTGGCGGCCGGGTCGTGGCTCTGCGATGGTGACGCGGGCACGACCGTCTCATGCCCGGGTTCGCTGTGCGGAGCGATCGGCACCACCCGGAGGCGCGCGATGGACTCCACGGGGTTCACCCCGAAGGCCGCAGCGACACCAGCTCCCGCCCCGAGCCCCAGCAGGACGCCGGCCACACCACCGACCAGAAGTCGTCGGGTCTTCGGCCACCTCCGGCGCCGGGCACGGGGGGAAAGGCCCGGCGCCGGGAGGGACGCGCGTACGCGATCAAGGTGCGCAGCTTCCAGGTGAACCACCTCCAGCGGTTCGGAACCGTCTTGCACCCGGCCGAGGAAGGAAGCCACCCGACCCCATTCAGGATCGTCGACGCCGATTTCGCCCGCCAGCAATCGGTCGAAGTCGGTGTTGTCGTTGGCCATCTCGCTCCTTCCCGCCGGGGATACCGTCGCGCACCCCGGGAAAGTTACGGCTAGCCTACGGAAACTTCGCCGCGGGTTTCAGGCGGCAGTGCCGGCTGGACGACCGACGCCCGCAATGCCGCAACCGCCCGATGCTGCAGCTGCTTCACTGCCCCCTCGGACCGCTCGAGAATGTCCGCGGTCTGCCGCACCGAGAAGCCGTGCAGCACCCGCAGCACGATCACCGCGCGCTGATCGGATCCGAGCTCGTCGAGGATGTCCGCGACGGCGGCCCGTTCCAATGCCGCCTGGTCTGCGCCCGGCGCACTGACGTCGTCGATCTCCACGCCGCCGGCGATCCTCGGACGCCGCTGGGCACGCCGCCAGGAGTCGACCAGACGACTGCGGGCGACGGTGAACGCCAAAGCTCGCAGGCCGGCCTCGTCTCCGGTGAAGTCGGGCAGGCTGCGCACCAGGCAGACGAAGGTCTCACCCAGGCAGTCTTCGGCGTCGGCAGCGCCGGCGGCCTGCAAGAAGCGCAGCAACTCTCCCGACAGGTCCCGATAAAGCTCGGTCCATGCCCAGTCGGCGCCATCGCGGGCAGCCGACAGCACCTCAGCGAAGCGATCACCGATGGTCATGGCGGGGTGCGGAGGGTGCGCCGTGTTCAGTCGTCGCCAGGCTCGTCTGGGTGATCCTCGTGATCATGCTGCTCTCCGCTGTCGCCGTCCTCGTGATCGGCCTCATCCTGACCGTCGGAGTCCTCCGACTCGGCCTCTTCATGCGGCTTGGGGTGCGGCTTCGGCTTCACCTTGGGCTCGTCGGACTGGTCGGAATGATGGCGTGGCTGCGGCGCGGCGGCCGGCGGGGCCTCCTGCTGATCGTCATCGCTCTGCGCGGCCTCCGCCTCGGCCTTCTTGGGGCTGGGCGCCGACTCGGACGGCTTCGCGGCCACCGGGGCGCTCACTGCCGGCGCAGCCACCTCCTGACGCGCGGACGGTCCGGCGAGCGAACCGTTCACGGCAGCGGCAGCGCCCACCCCGACGGTCAGCACCAGGACGGCACCGGCGAGGCTGGCCACAGCCAGCCGCGGCGGCTTGGCCGGAGCGACCGCAGCGTTGGCGCTGAGCGCACCGCTGAGCTGCAGATGCCGGGCTTCCGCAATCACAGCGTTGAGATGATCGGCCTCCAGGGCGGTCGTGCTGGTCGCCGGGTAGACCGCGTCCAGACGCTGAAGGAAGGCGGCGACCTCACCCCAGGCAGGATCGCTCTGCGGCATCTCGCCGGCCAGGAAGCGTGCGATGTCTTTGTCGTTGATAGCCATGGTCCGTCCTCTCACAGGGAAGACCGCACAATCACACAGTTTGGTTACGCCGCGGCCGGCACCTCTTTGTCAGCTCAGGTCGCGCGCTGCGACGAAAGCGGCGACGCACGCCCGGACGTCGTCGCTGCTGTGCGCGGCCGACAGCTGCACTCGGATCCGCGCCTTGCCCTTTGGCACCACCGGGTAGCTGAAGGCGATCACGTACACCCCGCGGGTGAGCATGCGGTCGGCGATCTCGGCAGCCTGGCGGGCGCCGTCCTCGCCGGGGAACATCACCGGGACGATCGGATGCTCACCAGGCAACAGCGCGAAGCCGGCCGCCGTCATCAACTCACGGAACAAGGCGGCGTTGTCGCGTAGCTGAGCGCGTTCGGCGGCGGCGCCGGCAGCCAGTTCGAGCGCGGCCAGCGAGCCCGCGACCACGGCGGGCGCGACCGCATTCGAGAACAGGTAGGGACGTGCGCGCTGCCGCAGCAGCGCAATGACCTCAGCCGGACCGCTGACGTATCCGCCGGACGCGCCACCCAATGCCTTTCCGAGGGTGCCGGTCAGCAGGTCCACACGGTCCATCACACCGAAGTGCTCCGGCGTGCCGCGTCCGTGATCACCGACGAAACCCACCGCGTGTGAATCGTCGACCAGCACCAGTGCGCCGTAGCGGTCGGCGAGATCGCAGATGCCGGGCAACGGCGCGTACGACCCGTCCATGCTGAAGACGCCGTCGGTGACGACCACCACACGCCCACAGCCAGCAGTGGTCGCCGCCTGCAGCTGGACCTCGAGGTCGGCGAGGTCGGCATTGCGATAGCGATAACGGGTCGCCTTGCTGAGCCGAATGCCGTCGATCAGCGACGCATGATTGAGCTCGTCGGAGATGATCGCGTCACCCTCACCGAAGAGCACCTCGAACACCCCGCCGTTGGCGTCGAAACAGCTGGAGAACAAGATGGTGTCCTCGGTACCGAGGAAGGCGCTCAGCCGACGTTCGAGTTCGGCGTGCTGGGTCTGGGTTCCGCAGATGAACCGCACTGATGCCATCCCGAAACCCCACTGCTCCAGGGACTCCCTGGCAGCGGCGAGCACCACCGGGTGGTCGGCAAGCCCCAGGTAGTTGTTGGCACAGAAGTTGAGCACCGGGCCGGCCTCGGTCGCGATCTGCGCCGCCTGTGCTGTGGTGAGTTGGCGTTCGCTCTTGAACAGCCCGGAGGAGCGAATCTCGTCGAGGGTGGCTTGCAGGTCTTCGCGCAGGTCGTCGCCGTACATGCAGGCAGCCTACGACCAGTCGAGGATCACCTTGCCGCACTCCCCGCCCCGCGCTGTGGCGAACGCCATCGCCCACTCCTGCGCCGGGAACCGGTGGGTGATCACCGAGCGCACCGCATCAGCGAAGACTGTCGAGGTGGCCAGCATCGAACTCATCAGATACCAGGTCTCGAACATCTCTCTTCCGTAGATGCCCTTGATGGTGATCATGTGGGTGATCACCCGGCCCCAGTCGATCGGGTAGGGATCCTTCGGCAGGCCGAGCATGGCGACCTTGGCGCCGTGGTTGAGGTTGGCCAGCATCTCCGTGACCGCCGACGGCGCCCCAGACATCTCCAGGCCGATGTCGAAGCCCTCACGCATACCCAGATCACGTTGGGCGTCGGCGATCCTGGTGGTGGCGACGTTGACACACAGGTCGGCGCCCGCTCCGGCGGCCAGACCCAAGCGGTAATCGCTCACGTCGGTGACCACGACGTGCTTGGCGCCCGCATGCCGCACGATCGCTGCGGCCATCACGCCGATGGGACCCGCGCCGGTGACCAGGACGTCCTCGCCGACGACCGGCCACTGCAAGGCGGTGTGGGTAGCGTTTCCGAGCGGGTCGAAGATCGCGCCCAACTCGGGATCGATGGCGTCGGGCTGCTTCCAGACGTTCGCGGCCGGCAGCACCACATAGTCGGCGAAGGCGCCGTTGGTGTTGACCCCCAGCCCGACGGTGTTGATGCAGACGTGACGACGCCCGGCGCGGCAGTTGCGGCAATGTCCGCAGACGATGTGGCCCTCACCCGAGACCCGGTCGCCGGGATTCACGCCGGCCACTTCCGACCCGACCTCGACAACCTCGCCGTAGAACTCGTGACCGATGGTCAGCGGCGCACGGACGGTGGAGGCGGCCCAATCGTCCCAGGACTCCAGATGCAGATCGGTGCCGCACAAGCCGGTGCGCAGAACGCGCACCTTGACCTCGTCCCTGCCGCAGGTCGGCTCGGGGATGTCCATCAACCGCAGCCCTGGACCGGCCTCGGCCTTCACCAACGCACGCATGAAACCTCCTTGTCAGCGCCAACCTACTGCGCGAGAGGCAAACGACAGCGCCACCGCGCGAGATCGGCGGTGGCGCTGTCGGTGTTCGTTCAGCTGCGAGTGGTCACCTCACGGGGCGACCGGCTCGTTCCGGAAGAACAGGTAGGCGTAAGCGCCGCCGATCAAGGCCAGCGGCACGGTGACCAGGCTGCCGACGCCACACACGATCACGCCGGCGGCCGAGACCAAGCCGAGCACGATCACGGCCAGGATCGTCTGGCCGATGTTGGTCATGGCCATGGCGTAGCTGGTCTTCAGCGCCTCGATCGCCGGTATGCCCTGGTCGATCACCAGGTACGGAGCGAAGAAGAAGACCACCGAGACGCCCAACACAATCACGAAGGACAGGATCGGACCGATGAACGGCACCATGCCGATCACCACGTTGGCCACGAGGTAGATCACCACCAGCAGCAACTGCAGCACCAGATACTGCGGGAAGTTCGTGGTGCGGAACGACGAGCCGACGCTCACCGTGCCGCCGCGGACGGTGTCGAGCGATGCGCGAATCAGGCTCATGTTCAACAACAGCGCGACAAAGATGGCCAGCGCCACGAAGACCGACGTCACGATGGAAATCGTGATCAGAGCCCCGGTGCCGATGCCGACACTGTCGGAGTTGTACACGCCTGCGGTAACCACCCCGATGATGGCGAAACCAATGCCCCACACGACCGCCGTGCCCACACCCACGATCAAGGTGAGCAGAATGAACGGTGCCGGGTTGGCTGTGAACTTGCTCCACCCGTAGCTCAGCGCCGTGCCGATGTTGAACTCCGACGCGCCCGACGGCGGCGCGGAGAAGGATGCGCCCGGAGGCGGCGGCGGGGGGTAGGAACCGGTCGGGGCGTCGGTGGAATCCGCGGGCGGCGGGGTGAAGCCGGGTACCGCGTCACCCTGTTCCGGGGTGGGTGGAATCTGATCGGACATGTCTCTCTCCCTGTAGAGCAAACCTTGCTCAGATCCTAGAGCGTGCCGGTCGGGTTGGGAATGACGCTGGAGGCGGCCCACCCACCCTTGGATGAGCCGGCTTTGAGCAGCTTCTTAACCAAGCCCGGATACCCATCACATCGAAGCCGGAAAAAGCGGGTGCCCGGACCGTGGTCCGGGCACCCGCCCGCGAACTGGCTCTTTCTTTGGGGAGCCGAGCCCGTCCGCTACTCGAGCGCGCCTGCCCGGCAGCGGGCCGCCACCCGCCGCCGATCACGCCCCGAGGCCTCGAAGGCTGCCGCGTCGCAGGAAACGCCACCCCTGTTCACCAGGCAAGGACGAGCAGCCCGGCAGTCGATGCGGGTGGCACGAGTCGCTCCCTCTCGTGACTGATCGCGCACCGCGCACGTCCGGGAAAGACCCCGACCGCGAGCGCGCGTCGCATCGATGCCGAACTGCACCTATTCCCCCTCGATACCTGAATGACGCTCTGCGTCATGCCCCTCCAGGTAGTTCGGCCAATGTGCCAGACCAACTCGCCGCAAACCTACGTAGCCACTAACCTGGGTATAAAAGGGGAGCGAAGGAGTTGATCGCGATCAACGTTTCAACCCCCATGAGGGGTACGGGGGTTGAATCGTGAACATCGAAGAAGCCGCAGCTGGTCATGCATTGCGCAGCCTTCGATTACTGCTTGAGGCCTATGCCGCGGCCGACCTTCCCCAGTGGGATCTGTTCGCGGCCAACGTCAAGCTCGTTCGCGTCGAACCCGGCACGGTCGTCTTCTCCGCCGGCGAACTGCATCCCTACGTCTACTTCGTTCAACACGGCTTGCTGAAGGCGCAGATGCAGGTCGAGGGCGGAAAGCGCCTGGCCACCGTCTTCTTCTCCGAGGAAGGCGATGTGGTCGCCTCGATGGCCGCCCTCGGCATGGAGGGTGTGCGCCGCGCCATCGCACGCGGGCTGCACCCACGCACCACCACCCTGCAGTCGGCCATGGACGCCGAGAGCGTGCACACCTGGACGGCGTTGGAGTCGAGCCTGGTCGCGCGGGTGAGCTTCCGGGTGGTCGACCACCTGGCCAATCAGCATGTCGCCTGGGCTCGCCTGGTCGCCAGCATCGCGGCAATGCACGCGATCACCCTGCAGTCCGACATCGCCTGGCTGCGCAACACCCCCGAGCAGCGCTACCGGGACTTGCTGGCCGAACACCCCGGCATCGTCACTCGCGTGACCCAGCGAGATCTGGCGAACTTCCTCAACATCACCGACGTCGCCTTGAGCCGCATCGCCAAGCGGGTTCGGACCGAGGCAGCCACCGGCAGCACCCCCGCGCTCGCGACGACCGACGAGAGTGCGCCTGCTGCCGGGTGATCCACAGGGCGTTGCCAGGTTCACCGGCAAGACTCGGCAGATGATCCGGCTCCCCGTTCAGGCCGCCCACCCCGGCCGCCGCCGTCGATGCCTGCCCGGCCCACGCTTGTGCCCCCTCGCGCCGTGCGATCCGCCCTTGAACCAGCCCGTCCGCAGGCTGTGGAGCGCGTCCTGATGGTCGCCATCGAACGCTGGCAGACCAGCGTGGGTTGGTACGAGGTCCAAACCGCCCATGCGGCTGAGCTCGCCGTGGTCGCCGACATCGCCCACGAGCGGGTGGCCGCGCTCGAGAGCGCCTGCGCACCGGAGGCCACGTCCGAAGTGGCACGGTTGCACGCCGGCGACCAGCCGATCAGTCCCCTGCTCGCCCACGCCGTCGCTGCCGCCCTCCGCCTAGTGGAGTTCAGCCAGGGACGGGTCCCGGTCGCTACCGTCGATCCTTCGACGCGCGGACGATGGTCGCCGGCACCGAACTCCGCCCAGCTGGAGCTCGACCGGCCGCACCCTCGGCTGCGGCTGCCCGAAGGCCTGCGCCTCGACCTGTGGCCGATCGCCCAAGCGTGGGCCGCCGACGAACTCGCCGAGCAGTGCAGCGCCGCGATCGGTGCCGGCTGCCTGGTGAACCTGGGTGGAGACATCGCCGTTCGCGGCACGGCACCGACGCACGGCTGGCCGGTACACATCGGCGATGGCCATCCCACCCCGTCCGGCTCGGACACGATCACCCTGCGCTCACCCGGCGGCCTGGCGCGGGCCAGCGCTGCCGCGCCGCACTGGCCTGCGCCCCCCGAGGACGACCCAGCGCCACGACGCTACTGGCGCACCGTGACGGCGGCCTCGCCCCGCTGCGAGCGCGCCAAAGCGGCCTGCCTGACGGCCCTGTCGATGACTGACGATGCACCCCGGTGGCTGACTCAGCGGGAACTGCCGGCGCGCTTGGTCCACACCGGCGGGATCGCGATTCAAACCCCGGGCTGGCCGGACGCAACCTGACAGCGATGGTGGGCTTGGCTCCGCAACCGAACCAGCACCGGTGCCGCCAGCACCAGCAGTGCCCCCGCCCCGGCCACCCAACCCACCGCCAGTGCGTCCGTGGTACCACCGGCGAACCGACCGACGGCCATCCAGCCGAAGCTCCAGGCCATGGCGAGACCGACAGCCAGACGACCACCCATGGTCCGCGCCAGGAGCACGCCCAAGACCGCCATCGCGATGATCGCGGCCCCAGCGATCAAGGCGGCCGAGAAGGGCGAAGGGCGCAGTCCTGAGCCATGGGCTGCGACCGCGACGATCAGCGCTGTGGAGACGATGGCCAGTCCGAAGCACAGCCCGAACAGGCCGTCCAGCAGGACGGCTTCGGCGCCGTCTCCCGGCTTGCTGGCGGCCAGGCGCCGGATGGTCGCGCCCCATGCGAGGACGGCCAGCAGCGCCGCGGCCACCCCGCTCCACAGCAGCACCGGCCCCGGATTCGGGAGCACGACGATCACCTGCCAGGCACCGCTGAGCGCCAGGGCCACCGACACCGGCAGCAGGACTGCCCGCACCCGTGGCCGTTCGGCATGATCGCCGCGCCACAGCCACACCGCGAAGAGGACCATGCCGACGATCAACGGAACCCGGATCCACAAGGCCGCGATGGGTACGGCGAGCAGCGTGTCGCCACCGCACAGCTGCAGCTCCATCGCCACATGCGCCGGAGCCCCAGGGGACCCGAGCCAGAAGCCCAGGCCCCCTGCGGCGAGAGCGGTAGCGGCGGTCGCCACCGCAGAGCGCACCCGGTTGCCCATCGTGTCTCCTCAGTGGGGGTACCACGAGTTTTCCAGGCGAAACCGACAGAACCAAGCATTTGCGTGTACACGGTTCTCCGAAATGCGTCCGGCTGATTGTGCTAGCCCCGGCGCCCGATCACCGGACAGCGCGGCTAGGTTGTGCTCACAGCACGCAGAAAACGGAGGTGGGATGGCTTCGCTGTTCTGGTTTCGCCGGGATCTTCGCACCACCGATCACCCGGCCTTTGCGGCGGCCTGCGCTGCCGGTCCGGTGCTGCCCTGTTACGTTCTTGAACCGGAGGTGCTCGACCGAACCGGCGCGGCCGGCCGGGCGTGGCTCGCGGCCACGGTGGCCGCCCTGGACGACAGCCTGCACCGCCATTTCGGTGGCCGACTCCACCTTGCGATCGGCGACCCCGCCACCGTCATCCCGCGGCTGGCCGCCGCCGTGGAGGCCCGCAGCGTGCACGTCAGCGCCCACAGTGAGCCCGCCCTGGCCGAACGCGACCGCGCGGTCCGCGCCGCGCTCGATCCGGTCGCCTGGATCGAAACCGGCTCGAACTACGCCGTCACGCCTGGGCGGGTCAGCAAGGCCGACGGCGGCGGCTTCGCTGTCTTCACCGCCTTCGAACGCGCCTGGCGATCGCACGGCTGGCCGGCGCCCGCTGCCGACCCGCCCGAGGCCGAGCTGATCACGCTGCCGAGTGACCCGGCAGCCCAGGCGGTGCTAGAGCGCGCCCGGGCCGGCTGGGCCGGCCCCCTTCCTCCCGCGGGCCAGGACGCCGCCGCCGAGCGCTGGGACCGATTCCGGCGGGAATCGCTGGATGCCTACGCCGAGCTGAGGGATCGCCCCGATCTGGATCAGACGTCGCGACTGTCGGCCGATCTGGCGCTCGGCGCGATCCACCCCCGCACCCTGCTGGCCGACGTTGCTGGTGCGGACGAGGCCGGCCCGGTCCGTTTTCGCACCGAACTCGCCTGGCGCGAGTTCTACGCCGACGTCGTGTGGCGCCATCCGGAGTCGGTGGCCGCCGATCTGCAGCCGCTACGACTGACCTACGACGAGCCGGGTGAGGCCTTCGTCGCCTGGCGGGAGGGCCGCACCGGCTTCCCGATCGTGGACGCCGGCCAGCGTCAGCTGCAGGCGACCGGCTGGATGCACAACCGGGTTCGAATGATCAGCGCCAGCTTCCTCACCAAAGACCTGCACCTGTGGTGGCCGCTCGGCGCAGCGCATTTCGCCGAGCAGCTGATCGACCTCGATCTCGCCTCCAATGTGCACGGTTGGCAGTGGGTGGCCGGAACCGGGACCGACGCGGCCCCCTACTTCCGGGTCTTCAACCCCACCACGCAGGCCGAACGCTTCGATCCGGCCGGCGACTACGTGCGGCGCTGGGTACCCGAACTGGCGCATCTGGCCGGTGCCGCGATTCATCGCCCGTGGGCTGCCGCGGACGGCTACCGCGCCGGCTACCCGCGGCCGGTCGTCGACCACGATCAGGAGCGGCGCGAAGCGCTGGCCCGCTACCGCGCAGCACGCCAGGGCTGAGTCAGCCCTTGTGCACCTTGCCGAGCTTGACGACCTCGAAGGCGCTGCCCTTGACCTTCTTGAGCTGGTTCAGGTCGTCGTCGTTCCAGCGGGCGTCCGCAGTGCCGGAGATGAACCAGTTCGAGCCGTTGTCGGCCAGGATCAACCCGTAGGTCTTCATGGCCTGCAGGATCACCCGGGCCTGCCCGTGATAGCCGCTCAGCCGGAAGCTCTTCTTCAGCCGCAGGCGCGCCCCCATCGGGAGCAGGCTCGTGCTGCGGTCGCTGCTGGCGTAGTGCGTCGCCGGGTGCACGTAGGCCCGCCGCGTTCTGGCGACGGTGAAGCGGATCGCGTGGGTGATCTTGCCGGACGCCACCTCGTCGTAGCGCACCAATCCGGGAAGGATCGGCAGGCCGGCGGCGTCGGCGCTGGTCCAGCCGTCGTGGCGCAGCGCGTTCGATCCCAGGTTGAAGATCGCGCCGGCACCGGCCTGCCAGCTTCCGTCCGGCTGCCGAAAGGCATTGCCGATCTCGTAGAGCCGGCGGTTGTCGCGATCGAGGACCAGGACGTGGCGGTCTCCATCAGAGGCGGCTCCACCCTCGATCGGCGCGTCGGCCGGGATCGGGTAGGGGCCGCGGTCGCTCTCCTTGTCCCACCGGAAGCTCACCGGAACCTTCGGCTGACTGCCCGAGACGACCACGTACGAGATGCCGAACGGGCCGCCGTCCCAGTCGGCGCCGAAGTCGGCGTGCAGGTGGCCGGGCAGGCGTGCGATCAGCCGCTTGGACGACTTGTCGACCCGCGCCTTGTCGATGCGGGTGTTCCAGGCGTTGTTCTTCGGGAAGATCTGCACACCACTCAGATCAGCATTGACGCCGAGCTTCGCCGCGGACGACGTCAGGGCCGCCGGGAGAACGATCGGTGTCGGGGCCGCCGCAGCGGCAGGATGGAAATCGCCCAGCGGGAGGGTGACCGCGACGGCGCACACTAGTACGCCAGCAGCCACACCGACGCGCCGCGCACGCGTTGGGGGTGCCATGGCGGCGAGCCTAGGGCGCCGAGCCGCGGAACGGGAAGACCTGCGAGCGAGGTCACTCAGCCACGCGCGTAGCGTCCGCCCGGGTGCAGCCGCCCGCCCAACAGCTCCGGCACCGTGACCAGCACGTAGCCCTTGGCCTGCAGTCGATCCACGATGGTGGCCACCGCGGCACGGGTGGTCGGCCGGATGTCATGCATCAGCACGATCGAGTTGCGCCGGGCGGCGCTGAGAACCTTGCGTTCGACCACCTTGGTGTTGCGGTATTTCCAGTCCTCCGGGTCCACGCTCCACAGAATCTCCGGCGCCCCGAAGGATCGCAGCGCGGAGAGAATGCGCTTGTCAGCCTGCCCGAAGGGGGTGCGGACCAGCTTGCGATGGGGGCCGATCGCCTTGGTGATTACCGCGTCGGTGCGCCGCAGCTGCTTGCGGATCGCGCCGTTGCTCAGATGGGTGAACATCGGGTGGTTCCAGGAATGGTTGCCCACCGCATGACCCTCCGCCGCCATCCGTCGCAGCAACTTCGTGCGGGGCGCGGCCTGGATGCCTTGGACGAAGAAGGTGGCGTGCGCTCCGCGCTGACGCAGCACGTCGAGCACGTGCGCGGTCTGACGCACCGGGCCGTCGTCGAAGGTCAAGGCGATGCACTTCACCTTCTTGCAGTTCACCGGCGTTGCCGGCTGATCGGGCGGAGTGGGGGTGGTGATGGGCCCGGATGGCTTGAGCTCGGCAACCGTGGCAAGGGCGCTCGGCACCCTGGCCTGCGTGGTCGACGGGCTCACCGCCTGCACCATGGGTCGACCAGCCGATGTCGGCGGAGCTTCCGGCCGTACCGCCATCGTTCCAGGGAGCAGCGCCGCCGTGAAGGCGGCCGCCACCAAGATCATCTGCGGACCAGTCACAGGCCGAGCATAGGTCGGCAAAAACAACTTCTGCTGAGCATCGGGTTAACTCTGGCTCGACGCTGGCGTCGGGTCCTGATGCTGCGTCGGCGTCGGGGCCGGGCTGATCGTGGGGGCGGGCGTCGGGTCCTGGGTGTGGGTCGGTGTGGGCACCGGCGTCGGGGTCGGGGTGGACGGCTGCTGCGTCGGAGCTGAGGCCGTCGGCGTCGGGGCCGGATGAACGCTCGGGGTTCGCGGGTTGGTGACTTGCCCGACGGTGGTGGAACCCGATCCGTCGAGGGATCGGCCCAAGCCCAACTCCACGGCGGTGACCGTGACCACGGCGAGGACGAAGATCACCACGGTGGTCACGGCCGTGCGCTTCCACAGCCGGGCCCGATACTCATGATCGATCGCCGGTTCGGCGACCACTGCCGGCAGATCGACAAGGGTGGCGGCCAGCTGGTCGGCGTCAGGCGCCTCGGGCATGCCCTCGCTGGTGGCCACATTCTCTTCGTCGGTCGGCTCGGCGATACCGACCTTGCCGTAGCCGCGCTGGATCGCTTTCCGGACGCGACGGTGGGTTTGATCCAGGCCGGCGCTGTAGACCGTGCCGGCAATGCCGCCGACCAGGCTCGCCACGGCTGCCCCGAGGATCGTCCCGGCAACCCCCAGCTGCGACCCGATCGCCGCAGCAGTCGCGGCGGCCAAGGCGCTGCCGATGATCTGGGGAACCGAGAAGGAGACCTTGATCGGCTCCTTCTGGGTGCCGTCGGTCTGGGTCGGGATCTTCTCGCTCACGTGGGTAACTACTCCTTGCCGGTCCAGCTATCGAGAGTAGACGGTGCGGCTGAGCGGCACCTGGGAACTACCTGATGCCCAACTGGTCAGCGATCACCCGGACGATCTGCCGAGCCGCGTCCGGACGGGCCAGGGCCGCGCTCGCCGCAGACACGCGTTGCCGCGCAGCCGGATCGTCGAGCCAGGCGCGCAGCGCGTCCACGACGTCGCGCGGATGCGGCGCCCACACGCCCGCGCCCTGCTCGACCACATAGCTGACGTTGCCGTCCTCCTGGCCGGCGAGGCGGGCGTAGATGATGATCGGCAGGCCGCAGGCGAAGGCCTCGCTGATCGATCCGGCGCCGGCCTTGGTGACCACGATGTCGGCGGCAGCCATGAAGGCCGGCATCTCATCGGTGAAGCCGATCAGGTGCGTCGGCAGCTGCCAGGTGATGCGCTCCAACTCCGCTTTGAGCTCGGCATTGCGGCCGCACACGACCACAAGGGTGGCATTGAGACCGGCCTCGTTGATGGCGGCCGCCACCCGCTTCACCGGGCCCATCCCGTCGCCGCCGCTGGCCAGCAGGATCACCGGACGGTCATTGGCCCAGCCGTGCCGCTCACGCCAGCCGGCCCGATCCTCGAGCTGATGCCGGAAGGCCTCGCGAACCGGAAGCCCGATCACCCGAAGGTTTCCGGCCGGGATCCCGTAGCCCACCGCTGTGCGCTCGGCCTGCTCGGTCGGCACCACCACCAGGTCGGCGCGGCGATCGAACCAGAAGGCATGCGTGGAGACCAGATCGGTGACCACCGTGATGTAGGGCCGCGGCGCGTGTCGCATCGCTCGCATCATCGCTTGGTTCACCAGCGGATGCACCGAGACCACCATGTCGGCCGGATTGTCGTCCAGCAGCCGGGCGATCGCACCCCGAATGTAGGGGTAGGTCATGGTGGTGACGGCTCGGGAACGTCCCCGTCCGTTGGAGGCGCGGTAGGACAGATCCCACGCCTTCGGTACCCGAGAGATCGGCGGGTAGAGCTCCGGGGCGTACTTCAGCGGTCGAGGGTAGTACTGGCGAAAGAAGTCGATCATCGTCGGCTCGAAACGTCCGGGGAACTCCCGCTCCATCGCGTCGATCATCGCCTCGGTTGGCGCTCGGTGACCGCCGCCGGTATCGGAGAAGAGGAACAGCACCTTCTTCTTCGGATCGGAATCCGAATGGTCGCTCATCTGGCGCTCCGTCTCTCACTTTCCGGCTGGGGGGCCGCTTGCCAGCATGGCAGATCCGCCCGTCGGCCGCAGCCGCCAAGAGGCCCTGGCAGACGAACGGGGCGGACGAGCTGCAGCCCGTCCGCCCCGCTCGTGAGTAAGAAATCAGCCCTTGACGGTGATCTTCGCCGTCGAGTTCGGCAGCTCGATGAAGGTCTGACCTGGGGCGACCTTCAGCGGCGATCCGTCATCGAGGGTGAACTGGAAGACCTCGTTGACCGCGCCCTTCGTCCAGGTACCGGTGACGTACTTGCCGCCATGGGCGTAATAGAACTTGCCGGTGCCGTTGATGATCGCGTGCAGCGGCTCCTTGTGGCCGCCGCCGGAGTAGATCTTGCCGAAGCTCTGCTTGGCCATGATCACCAGAACGTTGTCGGTGGAGACCCGGGTGCCGTCGGCGAGCACGTGCGGCCCGAACGGCTCACTGCGCAGATAGCGCTTCTTGGACGCGCTCCAGGAGTAGCTGTTCGGCGAGGTGTTCTTCTTCTTCCACGGAATGGAGATCGAGGTGCAGGCCTGGCCCTTGTTGGTGCTGACCTCGTCATCGCTGGCGGCCCACGGCAGATAGTTCTGCTGTGGTCCGTCCTGGAACTTCGAGGTCTGCTTGGCCAGCTTCGGCGGGTGGCACAGCACGGCGCGGTCGTAGTAGGTGACGCCGTTGAGGCGGCGGACCCGCGAGGGGTCGATCGAGTAGGAGCCGGTGCCCTTGGTGGCCATGTACGACTTCATCGGCACCAAGTACTGACCGAACGTCTTGACGTAGTTGAGCACCCACGGGGCCGCGCCGGTGTTGCCGATGATCGCCGTGATCGGGCACAGCATCGGCACGTCGACCGGGCGGATGGAGCGCACCGGGCCGACGTCCTTGGCGTAGGTGGTGTGGAAGATCGGCACCAGGCGCGTGCCGGACAGGCCGACGACATCGGGGTAGCCATCGAGTTCGACGTAGACGATGTCGGCCTTGTCGATGCCCTTCTGCGGGTGTTCGTTCTTGTTGTCGGGCACCTTCACCGCGACCGCGATGTGCTTGGGGTCATCGCCGGCCTGCAGCGGCTTGCCGGTCAACGGCCACCGCGGCGTCGTGTCGACACTAGCGCTCGGCGTGGTCACCGGCTGGCTGGCCGAGCCGGGGGTCGTGGGTGCGGACTGCGGCGTGGCGCACCCGGCAACGGTGGCACCGGCAACACCGAGGGCGCCGATCATCACTGTTCGACGGCTGACGGACTCCATCTTGTCTCCTTCGCGGGGGTCACCGGACCGGCGGGTGGCCCAGCCCCACGCCATCCTAGGCGCGGCAGGCTGTGGAACAGGCCCGTTCCGCGCCGTGCCGCGGCGATCCGCGCGGCTAGCATGCCTGCATGACCACCCTCGGCCCGGATGTCAGCAACGTCCGGGTGTCGTTCGGTGACGTCCTGCGGCGCAGCAAGGCTTTGGCGAAGCCGTATCGGCAGCTGCTGTTGATCGCAGCGGTACCGACCGTCATCGCCGCCATCACCGACGTTGCGTTCGCCCTCGTCGCGGCGCCCAAAGTGTTCGCCGGGCTCTACTCGGGCACCTTCGCTGCCCTGTTCGTGATCGCGCCGTCGATCTGGGTCGGCGGACGCACCATCGGCGGCGTCGTGTCCTCGCAGGCCGGTGCGGTCGTCGCCGTCCAGGCAGCCGCGAAAGCCGCGGGACGCGACCTCAGCGTGAGCGCAGCGCTGCGCGAAAGCCGCGGGGTGTGGCTGCGGGTTCTGCCCGCCTGGGTCTTTCTCGGGGCGGTGCAGTGGAGCGCCTCCGCCGCCGTCGCTTGGACCTTCGAATCCGCCCGGCGGGCGAACCAAGCTCCGGAGGAGTACGCCTACGCGTTCGTGTTGCTCCTCTTCGCGCTCGCGGCGGCGAATGTGCTCGTGCAGGTCGCCGCGTGGGTGCTCAAGGTGCGGTTGTTCCTCTTTATGCCGGTCACGACATTCGACGGATTGGAGGCCCTGCCCGCGTTGCGCCGTTCCTGGCAGCTGACCCGCGGGATGGGCGGGACGATCTTCACCGTGGTCTTCTTGGCAGCGCTGACCGGGTTCAGCGATCTGACCGCTCTCCCCCTGCTCACCGGCGTCAGTTCCGACCTGTTGAACCCGCAGCTCTTCGTCGTGATGGCTGTGGCCGCCCTCGTCAACCAGATCATCCAGCTGTTCGTGACCCCCGCCCTGTGGCTGATCTCGACGGTGATCTACCGCTGGCGCACCGGACGCGAAAGGATCCCAGCCCCGCCCCCACCCGGCGGCTGGGTTCAGCCCACTCCCCCCACCGCCTGGCCGCCTCCGCCGCCGACCTCTTGGCCGCCGGTGGCATAATTCACTGCCGCCATCCTGGCCCTCAACACCGCCCCCGGTTACGAATGGCGTGCCACAATGTGCGTGCAAATAACCGGAGGTGTAATGACAAGTCGAGCCCAGCGGCGTGAGGTCACACAGCGCGCCATCCTCGACGCCAGTCTCAAGCTGCTTGCAGAAGGGGGCCAAGAGGCCCTGACTGTTCGCGGCCTGGCCCGACAGCTGAACCTCGTCCCGTCCGCGCTTTACCGCTACGTGACCAGTCGGCAGGACCTGCTCACGATTCTGTTCCAGAACCTGCACAACGACTGGGCGGACGCGCTTCAGGCGGCTCTCGACGAGGTGCCCGACGGCGACGTCCGGTTGCGGTGGCGAGCTTTCGCTCGAGCGCTTCGACAGTGGAGCCTCGACCACCCGCACGAATGGACGCTGATCAACGGGGCGCCGCCGCGCGACTATCACGCGGTCGAGGGACAGAACCTGACCGCCGGAATGCGGCTCTATCAGATGCTCGGTCGGCTCGGTGCCGACGCCGAGGCTGCTGGCCTGCAACCGCGGGTGACCGAAGCCGAGTACCCCGGCGACCTGAGCGGGATCACGGCGTTCATCACCGAGTCGGGCATCGAACTCCAGCCGGAGACGGTGGTGGCCGGTCTGGCCGCCTGGCACCTGCTGATGGGGGCTCTGTACGCCGAGCGTTTCGGCGCCTGGGGCCACGACCTGATCGCACCAGAGGACTACTACGACCTGATGGTGCTGGCCAGCGAGAAGCTGCTCTTCGGCAGCGCGGCCTGACGGCGCTCAGACCTCGTAATCGACGCAGATGCGCTCCGTGCGCACCGCGGTGATGAACTGTGCCACGGCGACGTGGTCGGGGTGGGTGGCGTAGGCCTGCAGCGCCTCGACGGAGTCGAACTCGCTGTAAAGCACCAGGTCGTAGCTGTGTTCGAAGCCGTCGACCGGGATCACCGGCTCGAGCGTGCGCAGACCCGGCACCAGGCCGTCCAGCGCGGCCAGACGGCGCTGCGCCTCGGCGAGATTGGCCGCCTTGTCGGCGCCGGCTGCTTCGTCGGCGAACTGCCACATCACGATGTGCTTGATCACCCGGTCAGCCTAAACGTGATCGGGGTGTTCCGCGGAACCCGGCTCGCCCAGCACGCAGCGACCGGACAGCTCACGGTTCACCGCGAGCTGGGAGCCGGGCCGGCTGCCTCCCGCTCGGCGAAGACCAGATCGAGCAGCTCGTGCCAGGCCTCGATCTTGGTCCGCTCTCGTCCGCGCAAGGTACCCCGGTCGATCTCGGCCGCGTCGATTCTTCGCCAATCGTCCAGGCCGCTTGGCCTGATGCCGCGCTCGGCGAGCAGCTCCTCGGCATCGTCGAGCTGGCGCACCGGCGCGGTCGCCAGGTCGGCCAGCACACTGGCGACCGTCTCGGCCGCATCCTTCTTGTTGGCTCCGATCAGGCCGGTCGGGCCCCGCTTGATCCAGCCGACGGCGTACTCGCCTGGCCGTGCGCTGAGGTCGTCGTCCAGGACGCGCCCTTCCAGGTGCAGGATCCGCCCGTCAGAGAAGGGCACACCGGGCAGCGGCACTCCGTAGTAGCCGATCGACCGCAACACCAGCTCCGCCGGCACCTCGAAGCGGCTCCCGTCGACCCCCGACTCGAACTCGACGGCCTCGACGCGCCCAGCGCCGGTGATCGCCACCGGACGGTGATGGAAGAGCAGATGCAGGCGGCGCCCGGCCCCCGGCTGCGGCTGGGCCAACGCAGCGGCCATCGCCTCGACATTGCCTTTCGCCTTGCGATCGAGCGCGCTCGGATCGAGCGCGGCCAGATCGGCGCCGTGCAGGTCAACGGCCACACCGGACAAAGTGAGCAACTCCCGCAACTCGACCGTGGTAAAGGCCGCATCCTGCGGCCCACGACGGCCGACCAGCCAGACGTCCTCGACGTGAGTGGCCCGCAGCTCCGCCAACACCGACTCCGGCATGTCGGTCTCGGACAGCTCAGCCGGATCCTTCAGCAGGATCCGAGCCACGTCCACGGCGACATTGCCGACCCCGACCACCACCGCATGCCGGACGTTGCTGAGATCTTGGGCCGCCGCGTCCGGATGTCCGGAGTACCACGCCACGAACTCGCGCGCCGACCGGCTCCCTGCCAGCTCGGCCTCGCCGGGGATGCCCAACTGGCGATCGCGTTCGGCACCGTAGGCGTAGATGACCGCGTCGTAACAGCGCAGCAGGTCGGACGGCAGCAGCTGCTTGCCGATCTCGACCAGCCCGAAGAAGCGCACCCGCGGCGAGTCGAAAGCCGCGGCCAGCGTCTTGGCAACGGCCTTCACCGATTCGTGGTCGGGAGCAACCCCGTAACGCAGCAGGCCGAAGGGAGTGGGCAGCCGGTCGAAGACGTCGACGCCCAGATCGAGCTCGGACTGGGCCGCCAGCTGGCCTGCGGCGAACAATCCGGACGGCCCGGCTCCGATGATCGCGATCTTGCGCATCTGGTCCTCCTCGACGTTGACGCGATTGTGGCAAGTCCGGGCGGTCTTGACCAGAAGCCGGTCAGCTCCGGCCGGTCGGGGGGTCGAGCCTGCGCAGCCGACAGGCCGTCGTGATCGGCTGATGCTGCCCTCCGACATGGACGATCAGGTCACCATCGACGCGGAACTGGCTCGGATAGCAGGCCAAGGCACTCAACAGCCGTGGCCGAAACTCAGCACGATCGACGACCAGCTCCGCGCTCCCGGGACGCGGCTGGGAGGCGATCTCGAACACCGCCACCCCATCGACCTGCGCGGCCGCCGCAGCGGCGATGTGATGGCAGGCGACGTGGTCGGGGTGCCCGTAGCCGCCGGCGTCGTCGTAGCTGATCAGCACGTCGGCCGCCGCCGCGACCAGGAAGGCGGCCAGGTCGGCCGCAGCCTCTGCCGTCGCTGCCCTGCTGAGGGCGTCCTCGCCGGCGTCCTCGCAGGGGCCGGCCACCTCCGGGGTCACCCAGCGCATCCCGGAGTCGGCATAGCGCCGCGGCGGGCGCCCGTCCGCTCGGGCCGGCGGCGAACCTAGCCAGGCGTGCTCGGCCACCCCCAGCGCGGCCAGGGCTTGACGCAGTTCGTACTCGCGTTGCGCGACGAAGGCCTCACCAGTCAAGGCGGCCAGCTCCCCCATCGCCTCACCTCGCTCACCACGGGTCGCGGTCACCACGGACACCTCATGTCCGTCCGCAACCAGGCCGGCGATCAAGGCGCCGGTGCTGAGGCTCTCGTCGTCGGGATGGGCATGCAGGAGCACCACTCGCGCCGGTGCACCGGCCGACGTCGTCCACATCGTCATGGCCTCCTTATCGTGTGACCAGCCGCGCCGATCCCCGGTCGACCAAGCCGAGGTAGAGCGCGGCCAGGCGGCGCGCCGTCCACTCCCAGTCGAAGCGCCGTGCATGAACCCGGGCGACCCGCCCCATGACGTCGAGCAGAGCCGGCTCGGTGAGCAGCCGGGTCAGCGCGCGAGCCCACTCCTGCGGCTCACGGGAGTCCATCAGCTGCCCGGTTTCGCCGTGCGCCACTGCCTCCCGCAGACCGCCGGATGCCGCAGCGATCACCGGCGTGCCGCTGGAGGCCGCCTCCAAGGCGACCAGTCCGAAGGTCTCCGAATGCGAAGGGACCAGCACCACCCGTGAGCCGCGCAGGATCGCTGCCAGTCCGTCGCGGCGCTGCGGACCGACGAAGCTGACCTGCCCGCGCAGGTCGAGATCCTCGACCAGGGCGGAGAGCTGATCGGTGTAGTCGGCGAAGTCGGCCGACGCGTCGCCGGCCAGCACCAGGTGCGGCCGAATCGCCGGATCGACCAGGGCCAGCGCCCGCAATGCCAGATCGGGGGCTTTCAGCGGTTGCAGCCGCGCGGCGAAACAGACGTAGCCGTGGGGAAGCGCACCGACCCCCGGCGGCATCCACCGCTGCTCACCGTCAGCCAACGGCCGGAACAACTCGTGGTCGACGCCGGGCGGGACGATCTCGACCGCGTCCGGATCGGCACCACAGCGCTCGATGACGGTGTGCGCTTCGGCGGCCGAGATCGCCACCACGGCGTCGGACGCGCGGGCCACCTGGGCTTCGCCTGCCACCCGACGCCCCGACTCTGGCGGCTCGCCGGCTGACAGCGGCGAACCGGGCAAGGCGGCGACGGAGTGGAAGCTCTGCACGTGCGGGGCACCTTGAGCCCTGGCGACCGGGAGCGCGGCAACACCGGACATCCAGTGATGGGAGTGGAACAGGTCGTAGTCGCCCAGCCGGGACAGCCCAGCGGAGAACTCGTCGAGATGATCGTCGATCAGGCTCTTGGCCAGCGGAGCGCGGGGGCCGGCGTCCAGGTGGCGCAGCAGCACTCCCGGAGCCAGCTCCACCACGTCCGGGTCGCTGGGGTCGGCGCGACGGGTGACCAGCTCGACGTGGTGGCCCAGCCGCGCCAGCGCGAAAGCCTGCGCCTGCTCCACCACATTCATGCCCCCGGCGTCGCCGGAGCCGGGCAGGTGCGCTGGGGAGGTGTGCATCGAGACCACGCACAGCCTCAGCCCTGAACTCATGCTGGTGAGCATAACCCGCAGTGAACGGCACTCCCGACGCGGCATGAGAGAATCTCCTAATGACCGTCGAGCCCACCTCCGTGCCGACGGTCCGCCCACCGCAGGGCGTCCGCGGCGGGCTGTTCCTGGTCATCCTGGCCGGTCTGGGCATGGTCGGCCCGTTCTCCATCGACACGATGTTCCCCGCCTTCGCACGGATGCAGGCCGAGTTCGGCGTGTCCGAGCTGGCGATGCAGCAGGTGGTCAGCGCGTATCTGTTCACCTTCGCGGTAATGAGCCTGGTCCACGGGCCGCTCTCGGACGCCTTGGGCCGCAAGCCGGTGATCGTCGGCGGCACGATCGCTTTCATCGCGGCGTCGATCGGCTGCGCCGTGGCACCGAACCTGGGCGTCCTGCTTGTCTTCCGGGCCGTGCAAGGACTCAGCGCGGGCGCCGGAGTGATCATCAGCCGCGCCATGGTGCGTGATGTCTACTCCGATCACCACGCGCAGCGGACGATGAGCCATATCGCGATGATCTTCGGCCTGGCCCCTGCGCTGGCCCCCGTTCTCGGCGGCCTGCTCCTCGGCTGGGGAGGCTGGAGGGTGATCTTCTGGGCGCTGGTCGGCGTCGGCCTGGTTCTGCTGGCCTTGGTGGTGTTCTTCCTGCCGGAGACCCATCCGGCGCACCGCCGCACGCCGTTCGAGGTGCGTCAGCTGGCCGCAGGTCTGTGGACGGTCGCCCAGGACCCGGCCGGCCGCCGCCTGGGCTTCACCGCGATGCTGAACAACGGCAGCATGTTCTTGTTCATCTCCTCAGCGCCGTTGTTCGTCGGAAATCTGCTGCACCTCGGCGAGAACGACTACTGGGTGCTCTTCGTGCCGCTGATCTCCGGCATGGTGGTCGGCTCGTGGGTGGGCGGACGCCTGGCCGGACGGGTCTCCGGCACCCGCCTGGCGAGCGTCGGCTACCTGATCAGCCTGACCGCCGGGGCGCTGAACGTCACCATCACCCTGCTGCCCGGCACCCGGGTGCTGCCGTGGCCGGTGCTCCTGCTGCCGGTGCTGACCTTCGGCATCGCCTTGACCTTCCCCGTGGTGACCCTGGCCATGCTCGACCAGTTCCCGCAGGCGCGTGGTTCGGCCTCTTCGGTGCAGAACTTCTTGGCGCTGATGGGGAACACCGTGATCTCTGCGGTGGTGGCCCCGCTCCTGGGTGCCTCGCTCACTGCACTTGCCGTGGGCTCGCTGGCGCTGAGCCTGGGTGGGGCGCTGCTGTGGCGCCGGCATCTGTCGACATCGGCGATCGCGCCACATGGGAGCAGCGACGCGCCTGCGTACGAGCCCATGGACTGACAAAGAACCGCGATACTAGTGGGGTACCGGCGCCGGCTTGCCCGTCCCGCCGCCGTCGATGCTCGTCGCCGCCGCGCGGCGCCTGGGGCTCGGCGAGGCGGCCGAGTGAGGAACTCACCGTTGAGGGCGGTGTCGGGTATCGGCCCGGGTGCCGCGTCCGGATCGGTTCTTCGCCCCGCCCCGCGGCATCATCACGGTTGGTAACCACCTGAGCGGCTGCCGGCCACTGCTTGTGTTCGAGGATGAAATGAACGATTCGTTGGTGTTGTTGGGCCGAGACGTCCGGTTGGAACTGCTGCCCTGGGGCGCGACCATGCGCCGCTTCGAGGTTGCCCGCGGTGACCGGTGGCGCAACATCGTCCTGGGGCACCCGTCGCTGGACGACTACCAGACCAACGTCGGCTACCTCGGCTCCAGCGTGGGCCGCTTCGCCAACCGCCTCGGCCGGGCCACCTTCACGCTGAACGACGTGCGCTATGACGTGGACGTGAACGAGCCGCCCAACCAGGTGCACGGCGGACGCGGCGGCTTCTCGCACCGGCTGTGGACGGTGGCCGACAGCGGCGTCGACTGGGCCGAGCTCACCGTGACCAGTGAAGACGGCGACCAGGGCTTCCCCGGCACGGTGCAGGTGCGCGCCCGCTTCGAGGTCTTCGACTGCGGCGCTTCGGTCACCTACACCGCCACCACCGATGCCCCCACGGTGATCAACCTCACCACCCACCCGTACTTCAACCTGGACGGCGAAGGCGAGGGCACCATCGAGCAGCATCGGCTGCAGGTGAATGCGTCCGCCTTCACCCCGACTCACGCCGACGGTATTCCGACCGGTGAGGTCCGTTCGGTGGCGGGCTCGGCCATGGATCTGCGTGCCGGGGCCGTCCTCGGCACCGCCCTGGACGGCGTCGTCGCTGAGGGCATCGACCGCAACGGCGGGCTGGATCACAACTTCGTCGTCGACGGCGAGGGCCTGCGGGAGCACTGCCGCCTGACCGGCTCGTCCGACCTGACGCTGCGGGTGTGGAGCGACCAGCCGGCGTTGATGGTCTACTCCGGCGAGCACGTCGGCGGGGTCGTCGGCACCTCGGGCCACAGCTATGCCGCTCGAGCGGGGGTGGCGCTGGAGGCGCAGGGCTTCCCGGACGCCCCCAACCATCCGAACTTCCCCAGCACGGTGCTGCTGCCCGACCAGGAGTTCTCGACGACGACCCGCTGGCTGGTCTGCTGAGGACCCCGGTGGTGGTTCGTCCCACCTGTCACCCGACACGCCGACGACACGCCGAGTTCGCCGAAAATCGTCGGATTCGTCACCGCGGAGGTCTTGCCGACCGGCAGCAAGAGGACTAGAAATCTGTCTACCGGATCACTTCGGTGGTTCGGGGATCGAGAGCAAGAAAGTCAGCCAGTTTCGGTGGTTCGCCACTGAGGCCCCCGGTGATGCGTGGGCGGCTCGGCACGGCGCTTTCGGTGATTCGATTCGGCCATCACGCCAGGTCGAGGGAAGGCCCCGGAGACTCATACTCACCGGGGCCTTTTCCCTTGTCGGAGCACCCTTCTTGCGGCCGGGTCCCGCGCGGCTCGGCGGCTACAACCCTTGACGCAGCGCTTCGGCGAGCAACTCCTCACGGCTGGTCGCGTTGAGCTTGCGGTACAGATTGGTGCGGTGGAACTTCACCGTGTTGACCGAGACGTACAACTCGCGAGCGATCGCGGTGTTGGTCAAGCCGCGGCGCACGCCGTCCAGCACCTCGAGCTCGCGCACGCCCAGCCGCACCGACCCTTTGGCGTCGAGGTCGAGGCCCACATAGGAGTTCGCCAACGCCAGGCTCGTCCGCACGGTCAGGGACGCGGTGCTGGGCAGGCGGTCGTTGAGGGTGGCGACCTCGGCCGGTGTTGCCAGCGCCAGCGGCAGAGGGGCCGCCGGATACTTCAGCGGTGCCCCGCCGCGGATCAGCACCGCGATCGCGGTGGCCTCCTCGCCAGCCCGCAGATTGTTGACCGCCGTCATCAACCCCAGCTGCCAACTGATCCGCGGCGGCAGCGGGCTGAGCTCGGCGTCGGTCGGCAGCTCGGGGCTGCGGGCGGCTCCGGTGCTGAGCTGCAGGGTGCCATCCATCAGGCGCCGTCCCCAGCTGGGCCACCGATGCAGCGCGCCGGGCGGCAGCGAACGGTTGTGTGCCGGGAGTTCGGCCAGCGGACGATGAATCACTCGTCCGGTCGCGGCCATGGCCATCGCCTCGGCGAGCAGCCCGTAGAAGCTGTGCGCCTCCCGATGGTGCTGCCACGCCTCCCAGCGCGGTGCGAGGAAGACCTGGTCGATCAGCTCGTCCAGCCCGACGCGATCACCCAGCGCCACCAGGGCTGCAGCGCGCAGATAGATCAGCACCGGCCAATCGGTGGGCTGCTGCAGCCGGAACATCGCCACCCGGGTGAATGCCTCCGCGCTGGCGCAGTCGCCGCGATCGAGAGCCTCGCCGGCGTCGATGACGGCGTGCAGCACGTGGTCGAACTCCCGGTGATACTGCCGCGGGCCGAGCTCGACCGAGCGAACCTCTGACCGCGCCGCGCCGAGGAAGAGCACCGCCATCCGCAGCGTCGCGAACAAGGTGCCCAGCCGGCGTGACCCCTCGCCGCCGACCCGGCTCGGCGTGCGCCGTATCGGCGTGAGGAGCAGCTGCGCCAGCTGCGGCACCAGGTCGATGCGATCCAGCTGAACCAACGTCTTCACCATCAACAGCCCGTCGCTGACCAGCGACGGATCGACGTCGTCTACCCAATCGTCGGTCCGTGCCAGCAACAGGTTGGCCCAGCGAACGCCGGCGCGGACGGCCACCCCGAGATCGCCGATCCCGACGGCAAGCGCCGCGGCCGTGGCGAGCCGGTGCAGCTGTTCGGGCACGTCGCCGCTGATCGGCCCCGACAGCACCGCCCGCTGCACCGCGGCCAACTCCGGATCGGCGGACGGCTCGCCCCGTCCGGGCTGGACGAGGGTGGCCACCACGAGCAGATGCGGGTACTGCCGGAAGATCTGGGGATCGAGCGCGAGCAGATGCTCCAGCAGCACAGCCGGATCAGCATCGGCCAGCTCCCACAGCCAGGCGGCCGAGAGCCGGTCGGCCTCGCTCAGGGCGTGTGCGGCGATCAGCATCGCCAGCGCGAGCTCGGCGTCACCGACCTCGATGGCCGCAGCCGCAAGGCGGCGGCGGTCGGAGGTGATCAGGTCGGCTTCGTCGTTCGCGTGCGCCTGCAGGAGGCGCCTGCGGTAGGCCGGGTACCAGCTGAACAACCGTCCGCCGCTGAGTTGCTGGCTAACCGAGCCGGCGCCCATCCGCGGCAGCCGGGCGAACAGGTAGTCGCCACGCTCCTTGCCGAACAGGTGGGTCAGCACCGCCGGACCGAAGCGGGGCGCCTGTGCGAGCAGCCGCAGCTGTGCATGGAAGTGCTCGGCTCCGCGGGGGTGCGGCATCCAACCGGCGACCGCCTGATCGAGGGTGACGGTGCCGGTCAGGCATTCCTGGCCGAACGACTCGACCACCCGCTCCACCAGGGCGGGCACGCCATGGGTCGCCTCGAGGATGGCGCGGACGGTGGCCTCGGTGGCGTCTGGCAATGCCTCGGACAGGATCGCGCCCACCTCGACCGAGCTGTAGGCCAACTCGGGGTCGCCGACCAGCTGGTAGCTGACGCCGGTCTCGATCGCGAGCGCGGACACGGTTTGGGCATCGACGGCGGTGGCAACCAGGCGATAGCAGGCCAGCTGCCCGGTGAGTTCGATCAGCACCCGGGCGGCCTCGAAGGGCAGCTCATCGATCCGCGAGACCCCCAGCACGAGCGGACGATCGAGCTGAGCGACCGCGCTACGAAGCACGGCCGCCAGGCCGTCCCAGCTCTCGTCGACGCTTTCAGGCGCCGGCACCCCGGCCACTTCGAGCTGGTAGGCCAGGTGCTGCACCATGGCGGCAGGAGTGAGCTGGCGACGGTCGAAGTCGACGAAGACCCGCAGCTGGCTGGCTTGCTGCGCCTGCCAGCTGTGCAACAGCGCGCGCTTGTGTGTTCCGACGCCCCCCTCAACGAAGATCGTCGCTATGGCGGCATTCAACAGCGTCAACAGCCGCGTACGCGTCGGTGGTCTCAGGATCTGCTCCTCTGGCGGTGAGCCTTTCGGCGAGGACTCACTCATCCCGTGACCAACGCTGAGCCCCTTGTCATTGTGCCCGAGTCCCCCGGTGACGGAAACTTTGGCTGGCCGCTCGCCGCTGCGCGTGTCGATGCTCAGGCGCCCGCTGCGCGCAGTGACCCTGCGCTCGGCTGCCCGGGAGTCAGGCGCATCGCCAGGATCGAGCCGCCGAGCACCAGCATCAAGGTGACCGGCGTCAGCCACTGACCATCGATGAACAAGCCGCCCGCGAGGGTGGCGGCGTCGCTGAACTCACCGGGCACGGCGGTGCTGCCCACCGCGAAAGTGCCGTGGTCGGATCGCCGCATCGACCCGACCACGGACGTCTCTGGGGTGACCCGCGGGGACGGCAGGGTCACCCCGATCGTGACGAGCTGGCTGGATGGTCGCCATTGACCATCCGCCGTGTTCGTCACAGCAATTCCGGACGACCTCACGGAATGCACGGCACGTCCTTGTGCCACCGCGTTGGTGTCCGGCAGGGGGCTGGCGAACGCCGCCTGGGCGCCATTCGCGTCCCCGAGCATGAGCGCGAAAGTGGGTCCGAGTAGCGCAATGGCGACGACCACCCAGGAGCGCAGGGGTGTCCTTCGGCGCGGTAAGGACACCCCACGCGTGTGTGAAGCGGCCGCAAAGGTCACCCTCACACCTCCTCCTGAAGGGCCGAGGCCCCGTCCGTCCGCCCCCCGGTGTCCGGACGCCCCTGACTTTAGGGTGGGGCCGACCGCGATGGGGAGCGGGGAGGGCACCTTCCACCCCCGGCCCACCCCGCCACCACCCGGCCACCTACCCGTTACCTACCCGACAAATCACCAGCCGGTCGCGATGGCGCCTCGACCACACCTAGGTGATGCTTGAGCCATGACGACTTCAGACCACAAGAGCGTGTCGGTGACCCGCGTGTCGGCGCGCCGCTTCGAGGCGGTGAACGCCCGCGGCGGCACCCTGCGGTTCGGCGAAGGTGAGGACGCCGATTTCACCCCGGTGGAACTGCTGCTGACCGCGATCGCCGGCTGTTCCGCGATCGACGTCGACTATCTGACCAGCCGCCGCGCCGAGCCGGAGAGCTTCGACGTCGTCGTCGAAGCGGACAAGCTCGCCGGCGATCTCGGGAATCACCTCGGTCCGGTCGAGGTCACCTTCCGGTTGCGCTTTCCCGACGGTCCCGACGGGGATCGCGCTCGCGACGTCCTGCCGGCGGCCCTGGCGAAGTCTCATGATCGGCTGTGCACGGTCTCCCGAACGGTGGAGCTGCCGACCCCGGTGCGCTTCAGCGTGGATTGACAGCGCGCGGCGTGCACCCCTGACATGGGAAAAGGCCCCGGCGAGTATGAGTCTCCAGGGCCTTCCCTCGGCGCGGGGTGATGCCTGCGGCCGACCGGAAGCTACCAGCCGACCCCACCCCTCATCACCGGGTTACCCCCGAGCCGTAGCCCGAAGGAGAGCGACTTCCTTCTTCCGATCACCAACCCACCGTGGCGAGTTGGTAGTGAATTTTCTAGTGCGATCGGGAGGTTGATCGCAAGAGTCTGGGTAAACGGAAATCGGCAGATTTGGGGCCGATCGGCGTGTCGTCGGCGTGTCGTGTGACAAGAGTGACGAAACCTCGGCCTTCCCGATCGCCGACGGTCATTCCGCCCGTTCAGCAACCGCATTCTTGGTCCGCGCCATGGCGTCCAGCATAACCTGGGCGCTGTCGCGCAGGAGCACCAGATCCTGCGCGGTGAGGTTCTGGATCACCGTAAGCATCGCCCGCTGGAGCAGCGAGTCGAGTTGCCGGGTGATGGCCATCCCGTCCGGGGTGACGTGCAATCGGCGGACCCGCCGGTCGTCCGGGTCGTCGGTCCGCGACACCAGCCCCTTCTCCACCAGCCGATCAACCAGGCCGCTGGCGGTGGGGGCACTGACCTGCAGCCGCTCACCCAGCTCGTGCCCGGCCATCCCCGGATCCTTGGCGATGAAGCCCAAGACCCGGACCTGCTGCATGGTGAGATCGGACGGAGTGGGCAGTGGCCCGGCGATGCTCATCGCCTCGTCATGCACCTTGGCGTGCAGCGCGAAAGTCTCCCGCAACAGCTCCGCCCGCTCGGGATCGAGCCCGAGGGCGTCGATATCGGTCATGCGGTGCACGAGGAGTCTCCTCCGAGTCAACTAATCCTTAGTAGTAGGCTAACGGATGTGGCGATGCTGTTGCCACCTTCCCGCTGACCCGAAGGGACCCTTCGCCGTGATCCGACTCACCAAAGGCAGCCTCGCCCAAAGAAGCGTCGTTCTGCTGCTGAGCCTGCTCATCATCGGCCTCGGCGTCTACGCCGCCGGCGCGCTCAAGCAGGAACTCATCCCCTCGATCGACCTGCCCCGCGGCAGCGTCTTGACCATCTATCCCGGCGCCTCGCCGGAGGTGGTCGAGGCCCAGGTGACCAAGCCGATCGAGTCGGCGGTGAAAGCCGTCAACGGCGTCACCAGCGTCACCTCGAAGAGCTCGTCCGGCGTCTCCCAGGTGACCGTGCAGTGGGACTACGGTCTCAAGCCCGACGACATGGCCAACAAGCTGCGCAGCGCCATCGACTCCATCTCGACCACCCTGCCGAGCTCGGTGGATCCGAATGTGATTACCGGCAGCTTCGACGACATTCCGGTGGTCGTGCTGGCGCTGTCGTCGAATGACGACACCACCACGCTCAGCTCGAAGGTGAACCAGCTGGTGGTTCCGCAGTTGAAGACGATCGACGGGGTGCGCGACGTCAGCGTCGCCGGCCAAGAGACCCACGAGATCATGATCAGCTACGACCCCAGTGTGCTGAACGACAAGGGCATCGATCCGGCGACCATCTCGCAGCTCTTCCAGGCGAACTCGACCGCGATCCCCTCCGGCACGATCCGCAGCGACACCGCCAACACCGACGTGCAGACCGGCGTCACCTACAGCACCGCGCAGCAGATCGCCGACCTGCAGATTCCCGACACCGACGGGCCGATCCGACTGGGCGACATCGCCACGGTGAAGGAGCAGCCGGTCGAGACCACCAGCATCTCTCGGGTCGGCGGAAAGACGGCGCTGACACTGTCGATCACCAAGGACTCCGGGGCCAACACGGTCAGTGTCGCCCAGGGCGTCCAGGCGATGCTGCCCGCCCTTGATTCGAGCCTCGGCAACGGCGCGGAGTTCACCACCGTGTTCGATCAGGCGCCTTACATCGAGCAGTCGATTCACGACCTGAGCGTCGAAGGCGGCATCGGCCTGGCCATGGCCGTGCTGGTGATCATGATCTTCCTCGGCTCGATCCGTCCGACCATCATCACCGCGATCTCGATTCCGCTGTCGCTGCTGATCGCACTGATCGGCTTGTGGGTGGGCGGCTACACGCTGAACATCCTCACCCTGGCTGCGCTCACCGTGGCCATCGGACGCGTCGTCGACGACTCGATCGTGGTGATCGAGAACATCAAGCGACATCAGGGCCTCGGCGAGTTCGGTCGAGCCTCGGTGCTGAACGCGGTCAAAGAGGTTGCCGGTGCCGTCACCAGCTCGACCTTGACCACGGTCGCGGTGTTCCTGCCGATCGGCCTGGTCGGCGGGCAGGCCGGTGAGATCTTCCGCCCGTTTGCTTTGACGGTGACGATCGCGCTGGTCGCATCGCTGCTGGTCGCGCTCACCGTGGTGCCGGTTCTGGCCAGCTGGTTCATGCGTCCGACCGCCAAGCAGCAGGCCAAGATCGCGGCGGCCGCCGCCGAGCCCGAGCGCGACAGCTGGCTGCAGAAGGGCTACCTGCCCGTTCTGAACTGGACGCTGGCGCACCGCTGGATCACCCTCGGCCTTGCCCTGTTCCTGTTCATCGGCACGATCGCGCTCACCCCGCTGCTGAAGACCGACTTCCTCGGCGATCAGGGCAACGAGTCGCTGCAGATCAGCCAGAAGCTTCCGGCCGGCACTTCGCTGTCGCAGACCGACGCGCAGGCACGCCGGATCGAGGCCGTGCTGGCTGCCGACCCGGCGGTGCAGACCTACTCGACCAGCATCGGCGGCTCCACCAGCGTCTTCCTCGGCACCCAGGCCGACACCAACCAGGCCACCTACACGGTGCCGCTGAAGACCGGCTACTCCGCCAAGGACATCATCGGACGGATCCGGCAGAACATCGCCGCCCTCGGCCCGTCGGTGGGCACCGTCGAGGTCAGCGTCGGCAACAGCACCTCCGGCGTCGTGGTCTATGTCGAGGGCACCGATCAGGACAAGCTGAAGACCGCCAACGATCAGGTGGTGGCGATGATGAAGCAGGTTCCGGACCTGGTCAACGTCACTTCCGACCTCAGCGAAGGCCGCGATCAGCTGTCGGTGCAGGTCGACAACGTGGCCGCAGCCGAGAACGGGATGACCCAGCTGTCCATCGGGCAGGCCGTCTCCCGGGCGGTGCGTGGCCAGCAGATCGGCACGATGGCCTCCGGCGATGACACCCTGAAGGTCTACCTGCGGATCAAGAAGCCGGTGAAGAGCATCGCCGAGCTGCGCAAGACCGAGTTGCCGGTGACGCAGCTGATGAACGCCAACGCCAAGACCGACGCCGCCGACGCGGTGACCAAGAAGTCGGAGAAGCTGCAGAACGATGGCAAGAAGGCCGCCACCGACGCGTACAACGAGCAGGTGGCCGCGCTGAAGAAGGCGAAGAAGCAGTCGCAGGCAGCGGTGAAGAAGCTGAGCAAGCAGTTGACCGCGCTGAACAAAGAACTGGCCGCGTTGATCAAGGCATGCAGCACGCCGCCTTCAACCGACCCCCGCTGTTTGCCGACGGCCGGAGGCATCGCTGCCCTCAGCCAGCAGATTGCCGCCGTGAGCAGCGGTCTCGCACAGGCGAAGGCGGGCATCACCAGCGTCGACAAGCAGCTGGACGCCCTGGCGACCTCCCGCAGCAAGACGCTGGAGTCCCAGGCGCAGCAGCAGGACATCACCGACCAGTCCAAGGCCGCCGGCAAGGCGACCGCCAAGCCGATCGACCTGTCGGCGGTGGCCACCGTGAAGGTGGTGCAGGCTCCGGCCATGATCACCCGCGTGGACGGCTCCCGGGCCGCAACCATCAGCGCCAGCTCGGAGTCGTCCGACCTGGGCGCGACCACCACCCAGATCCAAAAGGGGCTGGCCGGCCTGAACCTGCCTGACGGCATCAGCTACCGCATCGGCGGTGTCTCCCAACAGCAGTCCGACTCGTTCGCCCAGCTGGGGCTGGCCATGCTGGTGGCCATCGCGGTGGTCTACCTGATCATGGTGGCGACCTTCGGTTCGCTGCTGCAGCCGCTGATCCTGCTGGTGTCGATTCCGTTCGCCGCCACCGGCGCCCTGGCACTGTCGCTGATCACCGACACCGCGCTCGGCCTGCCGAGCATGATCGGCCTGCTGATGCTGATCGGCATCGTGGTCACCAACGCCATCGTGCTGATCGACCTGATCAACCAGAAACGTCGCAGCGGACTAGGGGTGGACGCTTCCATCCAGGCCGGTGCTCGACTACGGGTGCGTCCGATCATCATGACGGCGATGGCCACCGTCTTCGCTCTGGTGCCGATGGCGCTGGGGCTGACCGGCGGCGGGGTGTTCATTTCCAAGCCGCTGGCCATCGTGGTGATCGGCGGCTTGGTCAGCTCAACGCTGTTGACGTTGATCCTGGTGCCGGTGCTCTACGACCTGCTGGAGACCTGGCGCGAGAAGCGCTCGCAGCGCCGCTCAGCCGCGACGATAAAGCCGCAACCGGAAGGTGCCGAGGGTCTCGCCTGAGACCTTCCGGTAGCCCTCGGTCTGGAGCGCCCGCGTCGTCCGCGCGGTGCCCTGGGCCGTGGGCGGCAGCAACTGCAGCCAGATCACGGTGTCGGCCGCGGCCACCCGCTGACGCACCTGCTCGGCGGAGGAGGTGCTCGGCCAGGGACGATTGCGCTGCGGATCGACCCAGTCGAGCACCTCGCGCGGACGAAGCTCGGGGTGCGTCGCCAAGACGATGGCCGATGCGCCCTTCGGCGTGACCACGAGCACGGCGTTCGGGTACTGGGCGATCAGCTCATCGACGCGGACGACCGCCGCATCGAGGGCGATACCGTGGCCATCGCCAGCGCGAATGGCCAGCTGCCGCGGTAGCCCGACCGCCGCCACACCCACCAGGCCGACGGCCACGATGACGGCGGTGACAGCGCGCGCCCAGCGGTAGCTGACGGTGGCCGAACGCTGCGGCCGCCGACGCAGCATTGCCACCACCAGTTCCACGGCGACCAGGACACCGACCGCCGCCAGGATGGCCAGTGGCGGCAGCACGGGCGTCCAGTAGCGCACCCGCAGCAACTGGTGCTTCATCAGGCCGGCGCCGATGGTCAAGGCCAGCGGAATCACCAACCACAGGCTGGCCACTCGCACCAGATCGCGATAGCGGCCGCCGACGCGGCTCGAGACCGCGGCATTGACCACGGCGAGCGCCACCAGAACGAGGACCGGCACGATCAGTCTCAGGCTCGCGTGGGTGGCGATCACCTTCTCAAAGGTGCCGACGAACAAGCCCGGATACACCCGCCCGATGTGGTTGGAGCCCGTGCCGTGGTCGAAGGCGAAGTACAACGGCGCGCTGACCAGCGCCAGCGCCACGATCATCGCCGTGGCCGTCAGCGCCGCGCGACGACGGCGCGCGCGCCACGGGGTGCCCGGCTCGGTGAGATCGGCAGCAAGCTGCGCCGGCCAATGAAACAGCCCGAACAGCTGCACTACCGCTGAGGCGGCCAGCGCGACCACGTAGGCGGCGGCATCACCAATGACGCCGAACCAGCGACGTCGTTCGCGGATTGAACCCGGCTGCGGACGTCGCCAGGTGTCCCAGGCCAGCCAGCTGAGGGCCAGCAGCGCGCCGAGGACGGCGTAGGGACGGGCCTCCTGCGCGTAGCGGGAGAATCCGGGGAGGGCCAGCAGCATGCCGGCGGCCAGCAGTGCCGGGCCCAGACCCACCCGCCGCACCACCAGTGAGTACACGGCTCCCACCGCGACCACCGCCGCTGCGGCGGAGATGCCGCGCAACACCGTCAAGACCGGGAGCCACCCCAGCAGGGCCACGATGGGCTTGACCAGCACGTAGTACGGCACCAGCGGTGCGTCCTGATTGGTCAGCAGCGGCAGCAGCTGCGACCAGTTGCGCTCCATCACCAACATGGTCGCGGACTCGTCCTGCCACGGAGCGGGGGTGGAAATGCCGCTGAACACCACCGGAATGGCCAACAGGCAGACGACGAGCAGGCCCCACCGGCGCTGCACGCGCCGCGACGCACCGCTCAACGGCACAAGCCACCAACCCAACCGGGCCACCATGATCTATCCCACCCCGCGGCTGTGCACCGCTTTCGACTCTTTGACGGTAGCAAGCAGGTGAAACCCGCGCCTCGCGCGTGCCCCCCTGCTGGGCCAGCGGCGCTGCCCGACCTCCCGACGGCCGAACAGCCTGTCAGTCACCCATGGCAGAGTGGAACCACCATGGACGTGCTGGAGCGGTTCTCGGCACCCACCTCCGCGTGGTTCGCCGCGAACTTCGCTGCGCCCACCCCGGCACAAGCCGGCGCCTGGGAGGCGATCTCGTCTGGTGAGCACACCCTGGTCGTCGCCCCCACCGGTTCGGGCAAGACCTTGTCGGCCTTCCTGTGGGCCCTGGATCGGCTCGCCGTCGAACCCGTACCCGAGCAGGCTCGGCGCTGCCGGGTGCTCTACATCTCACCGCTGAAAGCCTTGGCCAGCGATGTGGAGCGCAACCTGCGCAGTCCCTTGGTCGGCATCGGGCACGCCGCCGAGCGCCTGGGGCTGCCCCGCCCCGAGCTGCGGGTCGCGGTCCGTTCCGGTGATACGCCCGCCGAGGAGCGTCGCGCCTTCGCGCACCGTCCGGCAGACATCCTGATCACGACGCCGGAGTCGCTGTTCCTGTTGCTGACCTCGGCCGCGCGCGAGGCTTTGCGCAGCGTCGAGACGGTGATCGTCGACGAGGTGCACGCCCTGGCCGGCACCAAGCGCGGCGCCCATCTCGCGCTGAGCCTGGAACGGCTCGACGCCCTCACTGCTCGGCCCACCCAAAGGATCGGGCTGTCGGCGACCGTGCGACCGATCGACGAGGTGGCTCGATTCCTGGCCGGCGGGCGACCGGTGACGACGGTCACTCCGCCGAGCCAGAAGCACTGGGAGCTGTCCGTCGTGGTGCCGGTGCCCGATCTGGCCGATCTGCCGGTGGCCGGACGTCCAGCGGCCGCATCGGGCGGGCACGAGGCCGAGGCCGCGCCGGGCGGGGAGTCGTCGTCGATCTGGCCGCACGTCGAGGAACGCATCGTCGACGCCATCGCCGAACACCGCTCGACCCTGGTCTTCGTGAACTCCCGGCGGCTGGCCGAGCGCCTGACCGCCCGGCTGAACGAGCTGTGGATCGACCGGCTCGAGGCGGCAGAACGGCCGGCCGATGAGGCGGAGCGCAACGATGGCGACGCGGCAACCGTCGGCGACGCAGGTGGCGAGGGTGCCGACGGCGACAGCGTCGAGCGCGGCGAGCCTGCCGGGGTCGCCGCCGTCGCGGCTCGGCGACGGACCACCGACAGCGGCGCTCCCACCACCGTCACCGAACCTGCCCGGACGGTTCGCGGCGGCGGGCCTTTGCCCGACCGCGAACAGGCGCGTCCGGTGCGCGCCCCCGCAGAGGTGATGGCGCAATCGGCCATCGGGTATGGCGCGCCCGCTGTGCTCGCCCGTGCTCACCACGGCTCGGTGAGCCGCGAGCAACGCCAGCTGATCGAGTCCGACCTCAAGGCGGGACGGCTGCCAGCCGTGGTGGCCACCTCCTCCCTCGAACTCGGGATCGACATGGGCGCGATCGACTTGGTGATTCAGGTCGAGTCTCCGCCGTCGGTCGCGTCCGGGTTGCAGCGCGTCGGCCGCGCCGGGCACCAGGTGGGTGCGGTTTCGCGCGGGCTGTTCTTCCCGAAGTTCCGCGGTGACCTGGTGCAGAGCGCGGTCGCGGTCGAACGAATGCTGGCCGGTGAGATCGAAGCCCTGCACCTGCCGGCGAATCCGCTGGATGTGCTCGCCCAGCAGATCGTCGCCATGGTGGCCATGGACGAACTCACCGTCGGCGAGGTCGAAACGCTGGTGCGGCGCGCTGCGCCCTTCGCCGGGCTGACCCGCGGCGTCCTGGAGGCCGTCCTCGACATGCTGTCGGGCCGCTACCCGAGCGAGCAGTTCGCCGAGCTGCGTCCGCGGCTGACCTGGGACCGCGCCACCGACACCCTCACCGGGCGGCGCAGTGCACAGCGGCTCGCGGTCACCTCCGGCGGCACGATCCCCGACCGTGGACTGTTCGGGGTCTTCCTGGCCGGCGACGAGGGCACCGACGCCCGCGGCGGCCGACGGGTCGGTGAACTCGACGAAGAGATGGTCTACGAGTCGCGGGTGGGCGACGTGATCGCGCTGGGCACCTCCAGCTGGCGGATCACCGAGATCACCCACGATCGAGTGCTGGTGGTGCCGGCACCAGGACAGGCGGCGCGACTCCCCTTCTGGAAGGGCGACGGCCTGGGCCGTCCGGCAGAACTCGGACGAGCCTTGGGCGCCTTCGTCCGCGAGGTGTCGTCCGCCTCGCCGGCGGCGGCCCGCGAGCGGCTGAGCCGAATCGGCTTGGACGCCTGGGCCTGCGACAACCTGCTGGGCTATCTCGTCGAGCAACGCGCCGCGATCGGCCAGTTGCCGCACGACCGCCAGCTCGTCGTCGAGCGCTACCGCGACGAACTGGGTGACTGGCGGGTGGTGCTGCATTCGCCGTTCGGGGCGCAGGTCCATGCCCCGTGGGCACTGGTGGCTGCGGCCCGGCTGCGGGAGCGCTTCGGTGTCGACGTGCAAGCGATGCACGCCGACGACGGCCTGGTCTTCCGACTGCCCGACAACGGCTGGGAGCCGGACGGCGGGCCGAGCGACGGTGGCGCGCCGCTGACCGAGCTGCTTGAGCTGTTGTTCCCCGACCCCGACGAGGTGGCGACACAGGTTACTGAGCTGATCGGCGGGTCGGCGTTGTTCGCTGCCCGCTTCCGCGAATGCGCCGGACGCGCCCTGCTGCTGCCGAATCGGCGTCCGGGTCGGCGTCAGGCCTTGTGGCAGCAGCGATTGCGGGCCTCGCAGCTGTTGGAGGTCGCCGCAGAGCATCCTGACTTCCCGATCGTGCTCGAGGCAGTGCGCGAATGCGTCAACGACGTCTTCGATGTGCCGGCTCTCGTGCAGGTGCTGCGCGACGTCCGGGCGCGGACGGTGGCGACGGTCGCGGTGGAGACCCCGCAGCCGTCCCCCTTTGCTGCGGCGCTGCAGCTGGGGTACGTGGCGCAGTTCCTCTACGCCGACGACTCGCCGCTGGCCGAGCGCCGGGCCGCGGCGCTGAGCTTGGATCCGACGTTGCTGGCCGAACTGCTCGGGACGACAGAGGGCTTGGCCCTGTCCGACCTGCTCGATCCTGAGGTGCTGACCGCGACCGAACGCGAACTGCAACACCTGACCGCGTCGCGGCAGGCCCGCGATGCCGACGATCTCAGCGATCTGCTGCGCGTGCTCGGGCCGCTGCGTACCGATGAGCTGGCTGCCCGCAGCACCGACCCGGCGGCCGTCGGCAGCTGGCTGGAGCTGCTGGTGGCGCAACGGCGAGTGATCCCGCTGTCGCAACAGCGATGGGCGGTGATCGAGGACGCTGCCCGGGTTCGCGACGGCCTGGGGGTGGCGCTGCCGCTGGGCATCGCCGACGCGCTGCTGACGCCGGTCGAGGATCCGCTGGGTGATCTGATCGGCCGTTATGCCCGCAGTCACACCGTCTTCACTGCGGCGGCCGTGGCGGGGTGGCTCGGGGTCGGTCCCGCCGTCGCCCGCGAGGTGCTGCGACGGCTGGTGGCGTCCGGGCGGGTGGTCACCGGCGACCTTCAGCCGGTCGGCTGGGTGCCACCCGATGGCCGGCTGACGGGCGTCAGTTCGGACCGAGACGGCGCTGACCAGGAGCGCGATGCGCCGAACCTCAGCGTGGGCGGCGGCACGGGCGTCGGCGGCGCGGGCATCAGCATGAGTCCCGGCGGGAGCACCGCTCAGGACTCAGGCTCGACTGACCACCTACCCGACCACCGCCGTCCTGATCACGAGCAGTACTGCGATGCCGGCGTGCTGCGGGTGCTGCGGCGCCGTTCCTTGGCGGCGCTGCGGCACAGCGTCGAGCCGGTGACGGCCGTCGACTTCGCGCGATTCTTGCCGAGTTGGCAGGGCGTCGGCCAGCGACGCGGGGTCGAGGGCGTGCTGCAGGTGGTCGACCAGCTCGCCGGAGTCCCAGTGCCGGCCAGCGCACTGGAATCGCTGATCCTGCCGAGCCGGGTGATCGACTACCAGCCGGCGATGCTCGACGAACTCACCGCTTCCGGCGAGGTGCTGTGGCAGGGTCGCGGCGCCATCGGCGACGCGGACGGCTGGATCTCGCTGCATCCGGCCGAGACCGCCGAGCTCACCCTCGCCGAGCCTGCCGAGAGCCTCAGCGAGCAGGACGCCGCGGTGTTGGCCCTGATCGCCGACGGCGGCCATTTCTTCCGCTCGCTGGTCGACCATGCCGCCGACATCGGCCTCGACGAGAGCCTGCTCGCCGACGGGCTGTGGCGGCTGGTGTGGGCCGGGCGGCTCACCAACGACACCCTCACCGGCCTGCGTGCCCTGCTCGGCGGCGGCACCACCGCGCACCGGCAGCGGCCCCGCCCCAGCCGCGGACGCCATCGTCCGGCACTCTCGGCTGCGGCGCTGACCCGACGCCTCGCGCCACCACACGCCGCCGGGCGGTGGTCGGCCCTACCGACTGCGGAACCCGACCCCACCGCACGAACGGTCGCTCGCGCCGAGGCGCTCCTGGACCGCTACGGCGTGCTGACCCGCGGCAGCGTCGCCGCAGAGGAGGTCCCCGGTGGCTTCGCCGGCGTCTATCGGGTGCTGGCCGCCGGTGAAGAGGCCGGACCACTACGCCGCGGCTACTTCATCGAAGGGCTCGGAGCGGCCCAGTTCGGCAGCGTCGGGGCCGTCGATCGGCTGCGCGCCGTGGTGCGTCCGCTCGATCAGCCGGTCGAACAGACCGCCGTCGTGCTCGCCGCAACCGACCCGGCCAATCCCTACGGCGCCGCACTGGCTTGGCCGGAGCGCACCGGGGCCGGGCATCAACCCGCACGCAAAGCCGGCGCCCTGGTGGTTCTGGTGGACGGACGGCTGGTGCTCTACGTCGAGCGCGGCGGGCGCACCCTGCTGTCGTGGAGCGACGACGCCGCGCTCCTCGAGCCTGCCGCTCAAGCCCTGGCCGATGCCGTCCGCGCCGGAACGCTCGGCCGGCTGACGGTGACCGCCGTCGACGGCGAAGCTGCGCTCGGCTCGTCGTCCGCGCTGGCGACCGCCCTGGCGGCAGCGGGTTTCGGGCTGACACCGCAGGGCCTGAGGATGCGCGGCTGATGCCGGAGGGCGATGCGGTCCGCATCACGGCCAACCGGCTGAAGCTGGCCCTGGCCGGGCGACGGTTGACGGTCGCCGAGCTGCGCTGGCCCGGCCTGTCCACCGCCCGCCTGGCCGGAACCACCATCCTCGACGTGGCGACGGTGGCCAAACATCTGTTGCTGCGCCTGGACAACCAGTGGACGCTGCACACCCACTTACGCATGGACGGGCGGTTCGTGGTCCGCTCGGTGAACGACCCCGGACCGCGCGGACGCTCCGACCCGCGGCGCTCCCCGGACGCACGCCTGGTGCTGGCCACGGCCGACCATTGGGCCGTCGGCCTGCGACTGGGCATGCTCGACTTGGTGCGCACCACCGACGAGTTCCGGCTGGTCGGCCATCTGGGCCCCGACCTGCTGGCCGCCGAGATCGATCTGGAGGCCGCGGCCGCTCGACTGGCGGTGCCGGCACCGATCGCGCAGGTGCTGCTCGACCAGACCGCGGTCTCCGGGATCGGCACTTTCTGGGCTGCGGAGTCGTTGTTCGTGCATCGGCTCGACCCGTGGCGGGCCGGCGACCAGATCGATGCTGCGATCCGGCTGCGCCTTCTGGGCTGGACGCGGCGGTTGATGTTGGCCAGCGTGGCGCAAGGACTGCAGGCCAGCACCGGCAGCCGCCGTCCGGGCGAGACCAGCTACGTCCACGCGCGGGCTGGTCGTCCGTGCCGCCGCTGCGGCACGCGCATCGAGGTGGGCGTGGCCGGCCCGCCGACGCGAGAGCGTCCGCTCTTCTTCTGCCCGCAGTGCCAGGGCCGCTGATTCTGGCCCGACCGCGCTGTGACAATGGGCGATATGCGGATGTTCCCGCATTCTTCCTCATCGACATCTGCTCGGATCGGCGTCTGCGACCGGTCGCATTCACCTCGGCGTTTCCTGCGGGATTTGTGCCCGTCACACAACGTCTCTAGGGTCCAATCACCTCGTTCATCCATGAGCCTTTCCGCACCCCCTCAGGAGTCTGCCCAGATGAGACGTACCTCGACTGTCGCCCTGATCACCCTCGCCCTGTGTCTGCCCACGATCGGACTGCCCACCACCGCTCAGGCCGCGCCGGCCGGGCATGTGGTGATCGAGGAGGCCTACGTCAACGGTGGCAGCACCGGGGCGGTCTACAAGAACAAGTACGTCGAGCTCTACAACCCGACCGACGCGGCGGTGTCGCTGACCGGCTGGTCGCTGCAGTACCGCGCCTACAACTCCACCTCAGCGGCTTCGGTGACCTCGCTGAGCGGCAGCATCCCCGCGAAGGGCTCCTACCTGATCGCCGGGACGGCCAACAGCACCAACGGCGCCGACTGGACGACCCAGGTCACCCCGGACGCGACCGCGTCCCCGTCCTGGTCCGGCAACGCCAACGGCGGCACCCTCTTCCTGGCCAGCACCACGACCGCGCTCAACCCCGCGGCGGGCTCGGCGGTCAGCGATTCCGACGAGATCGTCGACCTGTTTGGTTACACGAAGTCCAACACCTACGAAACAGCCGTCGAATCGACCCCCGGATCGGTCACCACCGCTTTTGCTCGCACCGACGGCGTCGACACCGACAACAACGACGCCGATTTTTCTGCGGTGACCACATTTGTTCCGACAAACTCGGCGGGCATCTCCTATTCGGCAGGAGGTGGCGGCACCGATCCGCAGCCCCCGGCGGCGAAGACCATCTCCGAAATCCAGGGCACCGGCGCCGCCAGCCCGCTGGTCGGCAACACGGTGGTCACCACCGGCTTCGTCACCGCGGTGTACCCCACCGGCGGCTTCAAGGGCTACGTGATCGAATCCGCCGGTGCCGGCGCGACCCTCGACGACTCCTCTGACGCACTGTTCGTGTACTCCCCCGACACCGTGGCCTCGGTGGCGGTCGGCGACTACGTCCAGCTGACCGGCTCGGTGTCGGAGTACAGCGGACTCACCGAACTCAGTGTGGCCTCCGGGGGGCTCACCAAGCGCGATGCGACCGGGTTGGCGCAGCCGGTGCCCGCCAAGGTCAGTTGGCCGGCCACCGAAGCTGCCCGCGAATCGCTGGAGTCGATGCTGGTCGAGCCCCAGGGCGACTTCACCGTGACCGACACCTACGACACCAACTACTACGGCAGCGTGGTGCTCGCCTCCGGCAAGACTCCGCTGATCACCCCCGGGGAGATCGCCGAGCCCGGGACCACGGCCTACACCGAAGCGGTGGCCGACAATGCCGCCCGCATGGTCACCCTCGACGACGGCGCCTCGATCAACTTCTCCACCGCCGCCAACACCGCAATCCCGCTGCCGTACCTGTCGCTCGACAAGCCGGTTCGCGTCGGTGCGCCCGTCAGCTTCGTCCACCCGGTGATCGTCGACTACCGCTTCAACGCCTGGAACTTCCAGCCGACCAGCCAACTCACCGCGGCGAACGCCGCCACCGTGCAGCCGGCCACCTTCGCCAACACCCGCACCGCGGCGCCTGAGGTGGCGTCGTCCCGGCTGCGGATCGCCAGCTTCAACGTGCTGAACTACTTCACCACCACCGGGGCGGACGCGGAGAAGCTCGGCGCCACCTGCACCTACTACGACGACCGCGAGGGTCACCACATCACGGTGAACACCTGCAACGCGCCGTCGGTGCGTGGCGCGGCCGATGCGGCCAGCTTCGCGCGGCAGCAGGCCAAGATCGTCGCGGCCATCAACGCCCTTGGTGCGGACGTGGTCTCGCTGGAAGAGATCGAGAACTCCTCGATCGTCGGCGACCGCCGCGACGCCGCCGTGAGCGCGCTGGTCGATGCCCTCAACGCTGCTGCCGGAACGACGCGATGGGCGTACGCGCCGTCGCCGATGACCGTGCCCAGCTCCGAGGACGTGATCCGCACCGCGTTCATCTACAACCCGGCCACCATCGAGCTCGTCGGCCCGTCGGTGATCAGCACCGACACCGCCTTCGCCAAGGCGCGCTACCCGCTGGCCCAGACCTTCCGTCCGGTCGGCGAAGACGCCAACGCCTTCGTGGTGATCGCGAACCACTTCAAGTCCAAGGGCAGCTGCCCGACCGACTCCACCGACGTGAACGCCGACCACGGCCAGGGCTGCTGGAACCCGGTTCGCACCGACGAGGCCAACGCCTTGGTCAGCTTCGCCGATGCGCGCAAGAGCGCAGCCCAGACCGACAAGGTGTTCCTGATCGGCGACCTGAACGCCTACACCCAGGAGGATCCGGTCCGGGCGCTCACCGCAGCCGGCTACATCGATCAGGGCAGCAAGACCGGCAAGTACAGCTACTCCTTCGACAACGCCAGCGGCTCGCTCGACCACATCCTGGCTTCGCCGAATGCCGACAAGCTGATCACCGGCCGCGACATCTGGAACATCAACGCCGGCGAGTCGGTCGCCTTGGAGTACAGCCGCTACAACTACAACGCGCTGAACCTCTACGACGCTTCGCCGTACCGCTCCAGCGATCACGATCCGGTGATCGTCGGCTACTCCCCGGCGAAGCCGGACGTGCCCACGCCCACCGTGACCACGACCAGCCTGAAGCTGTCGAAGAAGCTGGTCAGCTACGGCACCGCTGTGACAGCGACCGCGACCGTGACCGGGGCCAGCTCCGGCACCGTCCGCTTCGGCTTCGACGGACGCACTCGTGAGGCTGCGATCAGCGGCGGACGCGCCAGCGTCACCCTGCCGGCCGACCTCACCGTGGGCAGCTACCCGGTGACCGCAGCCTTCCTCGGCACGGCGGACGCCGCGGCGAGCGCGGCCACCCCGGTGACGCTGCGGGTGCAGCGGGCGAGCGTCACCCCGATCAGCCCGAAGGTGAAGCTGACCGTCAAGCGCGGCGCTGCGGTGAGCTTCACCGTCCACACCTTGCCGCTGGGCGTCGGCATCTGGGCCACCGGCACGCTGGTCACCAAGGTCAACGGCAAGGTCGTCCGCGTCACCCAGCTCCTCACCCGCGGCACCGCAACCGTCCGGCTCGCCCGTTCGGTGACCGCACATCTGAAGCGCGGCCACAGCTACCGCTTGGTCACCGTCCTCGAGCGCACCGGCAACACCTCTGCCGCTGTGCTGGTCTACGGAACCCTCCGCGTGCGCTGAGCACGCGCACTCGTTTACCCAACCAAGGAGAGAATGCAGTGAAACACCCATCGCGGAGCCTTCGCCTGCTCCTGGCCGGCGCGGTCGGCGCAGGGCTGGCGCTCGGCCCGATCGCCACCCTTCCGGCACAGGCCGCACCGAGCGGCATCACCATCGCGTTGCTGAACTTCAACGACTTCCACGGTCGGATCGACGCCAACACCACGAAGTTCGCCACCACGATCGAGCAGCAGCGCGCCACCTACGGCGACGCCAACACCTTGCTGCTGAGCGCCGGCGACAACATCGGCGCCTCCCTGTTTGCGTCAGCCACCCAGGCCGACCAGCCGACCCTCGACGTGCTCAACGCGCTCGACCTGAAGGCGTCCGCGGTCGGCAACCACGAGTTCGACAAGGGCTGGGACGATCTGAAGAACCGGGTCATCAACGGCGGTGCCAACGCCAAGTGGGACTACCTCGGCGCGAACGTGTACGCCAAGGGCACCACCACCCCGGTGCTGCCGGAGTACTCGATCCAGACCGTCGACGGCATCAAGGTCGGCATCATCGGCGTGGTCACCCAGGAGACCGCCTCGCTGGTGTCCCCGGCTGGCATCAGTACTCTCACCTTCGGCGACGAGGTCGCCGCGATCAACCGGGTCGCCGCTCAGCTCAAGGACGGCAACGACGCCAACGGCGAGGCCCAGGTGGTGGTGGCCGAGGTGCACGACGGCGCTTCGATCAGCGACGGCACCTGGCTGAACACGACCCCGGCGACGCCGGCGGCCACCCTGGATCAGGCCAAGGCCGCCAGCAGCGACTTTGCCGACCAGGTCGACAACACCTCCAGCAAGGTGGACGTGCTGTTCAACGGCCACACCCACCAGACCTACGCCTGGACCGATCCGAATCACGCCAATCGTCCGGTCGTCCAGGCCGCCTCCTACGGCACCAACCTGGGCAAGGTCGTGCTCACCGTGGATCCGGACACCAAGAAGGTGACCGCCGCTGACGCGTCGGTGCTGGCTCGGGCGGCAACCGCGGACACCAGCTACCCGCGGGTCGCTGCGGTGAACACCATCACCACCGCCGCACTGGCTCACGCCGCCGAGGTGGGCAACCAGGCCATCGGCCAGGTCAGCGCCGACATCACCACCGCCTTCAAGGGCGGTTCCTACAGCGGCGGTGTCTGGACCGGCGGGTCCCGCGACGACCGGGCAGCTCCGTCCACCATGGGACGGCTGGTGGCGGACTCGCTCCTGGCCACCCTGTCGAACCCCGACCGCGGCGGCGCTGAGATCGGCGTGGTCAACCCGGGCGGCCTGCGTGCCGAGCTGACCTACAAGGCGTCCGCGAGCGAGGGCGATGGCGTGGTCACCTACGCCGAAGCCAACGCGGTGCTGCCGTTCGTGAACAACCTGTGGACCACCACTCTCACCGGCGCCCAGCTGAAGCAGGTGCTCGAGGAGCAGTGGCAGCCGACCGGTTCGTCGCGGCCCTACCTGGCGCTGGGCCTGTCGAAGAACGTGACCTACACCGCTGACCCGACCGCGGCCAAGGGTTCGCACATCACCAGCGTCTGGGTGAACGGCAAGCAGCTGTCGGCGACCGACAAGGTGCGCGTGGGCACGTTCAGCTTCCTGACCTCCGGTGGTGACAACTTCACCACCATGGCCGCAGGCAGCAACGCCAAGGACTCCGGCCTGGTCGACTACGAGGCCTGGATCGACTACCTCAAGGCCCACAAGCCGGTCTCTCCGGACTTCGCCAAGGCCGGCGTCAACCTGGCCGCTGCCGCCACCACCAAGGTCGGCGAGAAGTACAGCATCGAGGTCGGCGACCTGAACCTGACGTCGCTGGGCTCGCCGGCGAACACCTCCCTTGAGGTGCGGGTGGGCGACACGCTGGTCACCACGGTTCCGGTCGACAACGGCTCTGCTTCGGCCAGCTTCACCGTGCCGAACACCGGCGCTGTGACGCTGACCGCCAAGCCGTCCAACACGGTGGTGCGCGTGCCGGTCACGATCACCCCGCTGGCGACGACCACGTCGCTGAAGCTCACCAAGAAGTCGGCTTCGTACGGCACCGCCCTCACCGCGACCGCAACGGTCACCGGCACCAGCACGGGCACCGTCCGGTTCACCGTGGCTGGACGCAGCGTGACTGCCGCCCTCACCAACGGTGTGGCCACCGTGAAGCTGCCGAACACCATTCCGGTGGGCAAGCAGTCGGTGGTGGCCAGCTTCGTCGCGGACGATCGGGCTGCGGCCAGCTCGTCGGCTCCGGTGAAGATCGTGATCACCAAGGCCAACGTCCAGGTGGTCAACAAGGCCGACGTTCGCACGGTCAAGGCCAACAAGTCGTTCACCTTCACCGTGACCACGAAGCCGCTGGGCCTGGGCGTGTGGGCGACCGGCACCCTGAAGACCACGCTGCATGGCCATCAGGTCGCCGTGACCTCGCTGAAGGCCTCCAACAAGGGGACAGTGCGGATCACCATCGCCGCCAAGTACCTGAAGTGGTACGGCAAGGGTTCCTCGGTCTCGGTCGTGACGAAGCTGACCAGCTCGTCCACCACCAACAAGGCCACGCTGAAGCTGATCCGGCTGCACCTGGTCTGATTCACCCAGCGCGGGCCGCGGGACCTTCGGGTTCCGCGGCCCGTTCTGCGTCTATCGGGTCGGTTCGCAGACCGTTGCGATCATCGGACGGGCGCGGCGCCTAGCGTGCTGGGTTGGGTTCGCGAGCGACCAGTGCGCGCGCCCGCGAAACCGCTTCTTCCAGCGATTCGCAGCGGCGGTCGCCCAACGCATCCAGCAGGCCGCTGTGCTTGGCCACCTTCAGGTGTTGCTTGCGCAGGCCCTTTACCAGGACGGCGACGCCGTGCGATTCGAGCATCTTGATCTGCTCGGCCAGGCGGTGGGCGCCGGTCGAGTCGAAGACGCCGACGGCAGACAGGCGCAGCACGACGACGTGGGCGTCGAACTCGGCGACGTCTTCGAGGATGCGGTCGGCGACACCGAAGAAGAGCGAGCCGTCCATCCGGAGCAGGGCGATGTGCTCGTCGCCGGGTTGCGCCGGCCCGGGCAGGTGCTCGCGGGTGACGTGGGTGGTGTCCGCCAGCGCGCGCAGCGCGAAGAACGCGGCCAGCGCCACGCCGATCTCGACGGCAGTGATCAGATCGAGGAAGACCGTGCAGGCGATCGTCACCACAAACGTTGCTGCCGCCGAGCGACTCACCCGAACCAAGGCGCGCACCTCGTGCGGGTTGACCATGTGAATGGTGGTCGACATCAGCACCCCGGCGAGTGCGGCCAGCGGAATCCGCGAGGCCAGCCCCGTCCCGACCGCGACCACCAGCGCCAGCACCAACGCGTGGACGATGGCCGACAGTCGCGACTTGCCACCGGCACGGACGTTCACCGCGGTGCGCGCGATCGCACCGGTGGCGGGCATGCCGCCGAACAGCCCGGACACGATGGACGCCAGGCCTTGGCCGAAAACCTCGCGGTCAGGCTGCACCGGCCCGGTCGGTGCCATCCCCGCGGCAACGCGCGCCGACAACAGCGACTCGATGGCGGCCAGCGCAGCCACGGCCACCGTCGGTCCCACCAAGGTCGGCAGCACCGCCGGATCGATCTGCGGGAAGGTGGGCATCGGCAGGTGCGACGGCAGTTCGCCGATCCGACTGACCGGCAGCCCGGCGAGCTCGGCCACCAGCGTGGCCAACACCACGGCGATCAACGCCCCCGGCAGCGATCGGCGCACCCGGCGAAGCCCTTCGATGACGGCGATCACTGCGAGCGCCACCGTCAGCGGCACCCAGGCGGTCGTCCAATCTGCACCGACGACGGCGTCCCAGGCGGCAACGACGGTCCGCTCACCGGTCGTGCCGGTGGCGTCCACCGCCAGCGGCACCTGCTGCAGGAAGATCACCACGGCGATGCCGGCGGTGAAGCCCTCGATCACCGGCCAGGGGATGTAGACCACTACTCGGCCCAGGCGCAGCACGCCGGCCGCGACCAGCAGTGCGCCGGCCAGCACAGAGATGACGATCACGGCGTGGGGGCCCAGTGTGGCCACGATCGGTGCGAGCACGACCGCCATCGCTCCGGTCGGACCGGACACCTGCACATTGGAACCGCCGAACACGGCAGCCACAACGCCGGCGACGATCGCGGTGATCAGGCCGGCGGCAGCGCCCATGCCCGAACTCACCCCAAAGGCCAGTGCCAATGGCAGGGCCACCACGCCGACGGTCACGCCGGCGAGCAGGTCGCGGCGCCAATTGGCGAATGCGGGGGTGAAGTCGGAGCGTCCGGGGATCAGCGAGGTGAGGTGCCGGACGACATGCGGCGGCAAGGCGGTCATGACAGGGGCGGCAGGGTCTCGGCCGCGGCGAGTTGGTTGCCCCGCTCAGTGAGCGAGTCGAGCAGGAAGCGGCGGGCGCTGGCGAGCAGGTCGGCGACGGCCGGGTGGGCGGTTCGGTAGAACACGTGCGAGCCCGCGCGCCGGGCGATCACGACGCCGTAGTTGCGCAGGACGCCCAAGTGGCCAGACAGCGCGGACGGGGACAGTCGGATCTCGGTCAGCAGGGCGGTGACGTTCACTTCGGCGGCGGGATCGTCGGCCTGAGCGGCGACCAGCAACTCGAGCACCCGAATCCGCGCAGGGTGCGCGAGGGCGCGAAAAAGGTTCGCCTTGATCTCGTAGAGCGGCTCGTCGCCTGGTTTCATGGTTTCAGAATATCGTGAAGTCGTGGACGGTCTGGCGGTCCCGACTTCGTGGACGGGGCAAGACGTGGCGGACACTCTGTGTTCCTGCGTCGGAAGGCCCTCAGGCCAGCCCTCACTGACTCCGGGGGCCACACCCACCAGAGACCGCACACCACCCTCACCCCCAACAAACCCCACGCGCCGCCCAGCTAGACCCCACGCTCCCCAGCCTCCACACCACCCGACCCGCACATTCCACGCACTCCCAACTCCACAGCCCCACACACCCCCAACTCCACAGCCCCGCAGCGCCAACCCCACACTCAGCGGCTATTGCGCCGATCTCGCACAGACAGGTGGCGCAAGCCACCCCACCCACAACAGCCAGGGCTAGCCGCGCGTCACGAGCCCCGCGGGGCACGCGGGACGAGGGTGCGATGCCCGTCCGGACGTTCCTGGGGCAGCGGCAGCGGCGGTGGCGCCCGCGGCTCGCCGCAGGCCGACCCGGATTGACCCGGAGCGCCAACGCGCCTCGACGCCATGGGGTCCCTCGGCTCACAAGAGCTGAGCGGATCGCTTCTCCGCTCCAATGGGCGATCGAGGTCGTCGGGGTGTGAACCGGGCGACGATTCAAGGTCTCAGCCGCCGTCGCCGCCCGTGAGCGGCTCGCCGGATCGCGTGCGTCCGCAGTGTCGCTGGGTAGGGTTCTGCCATGCGGGAGTGGCTGGCGCGCGGGTGGCGGATGATGGTGAAGAACCCGTCCGCTGTGCTGCTGATCGCGCAGCTTCTCGGGATCCTGCTCTACGCCTTCGTCGATGAGTCTCCCAGCAACTCGGTGGCCCAACTGGTGATCAACCTTTTCGGCATGGTGGTCGTGGTGCTGGCGCTGGGCGTCGTCCGGGCGACCCCGGCGTACACCTGGCTGGGCTTCACTATCGGCGTGCCGGCGGTGCTGCTGACGATCGTCGACTGGGCCACCGGCGAGCAGCCGGGGTGGGATATCGCGTCCAATGTCGTGCACGTGGCGTTCTACACCTACACGCTGATCGGCTTGCTGCGCTACATGTTCGCCGACGATGTGGTGACCACCGATGAGATCTGGGCGGTCGGTGCCACTTTCACGGTGGCGGTGTGGCTGTGGGCCTACGCCTACGCCGCGATTCAGTTGATCGTGCCTGGGTCGTTCATCGCTGCGGTGGATCCAGCGGCGCCGCGAACCTGGCTGGAGTTGTTGTTCTTGTCGACCACGACGATGACCAGTACCGGATTGTCCGATGTGGTGCCTGTGAAACCATTGGCCAGATCTGTGGTGATGATCCAACAGATCGCGGGCATGCTGTATCTAGCGGTCGCGGTTTCGCGGATCGTGGGACTCACCCTCAGAAGGAGCAGCCGTGCAGCAGATCACTGACAAGGTGTTCTGGCTTACCGACGCCGTCGGGGCCCGTTGCTATTGGATCGACCTCGGCGCTGACCGTGCGGCGATCGTTGATCCGGGCATGACGCCCGGGCTCAACCGGGTGGCGCGCGAGCTGCGGCGGGCGGGTCGTTCGCCCTACGAGGTGACCGACATTCTGCTGACCCACGCTGACATCGACCACGCTCAGGTCGCCGCGGAGTGGCAGCGCCGGACCGGCGCTCGCACCTGGCTGGGTGCCGCCGATGCGGCGATCCTGACCGGGGCCGCCCAGCCGGCCAGTCCGTTCCGGAAGTTCAGCAGCAAGGTCGGGACGCCCGAGCTTCCCGGCAAACTGCAGCTGCTCGATGGAGACGTCGAGGTTGCCCCCGGTCTGGTGGCGCTGAAGACCACCGGACACACTCCCGGGCATCACGCGTTCCGCTTCGGCACCGTGCTCTTCGCCGGCGACGCCGCCAAGTGCGAGCTCGGACGGCTCGTGCCGATGCCGGCCTTCCTGGACGACAACGTGCACCAATCGGCCGCGGCCCTGGCTCGCCTGAAGGCGCTGGAGGTCGACTGGTACTGCTGCGGCCACAGCGACCCCCAAGCCCGCAGCACGCTCTAGCTGCACCCAACCCCAACCCAGCCCGACCGAAGGCGCTCAAGGTCGACTGGTACCGCTGCGACCACAGCGACCCCCAAGCCCGCAACACGCTCTAACTGCACCCAACCCCAACCCAGCCCGACCGAAGCCGCCCAAGGTCAACCCGCACCGCTGCGGCCACAGCGACCGCGGGCGCGCAGTGCGCCTTAGCTGCACTCGGCCGGGACCTTAGTCACCCGGACTGGTTGCCGAAGACGGAGAACCTCCTCCGGCGGTGGCGCCTCTGGTGGGTCATCTCCTTCTGTCGGCCCGTGCGCATCCTGGGCAGCTTCCTGCCTGAATCGTTGGTGTCGTAGCGGTCTTCGTTGGGGGTCGTAGCGTCGCGGAGGGATTGCTTCTGGGATCCCGTCGTCACCGATTCGTAGTTCCCATTGGTCGCGAGCCGCGTATTTGGCCGGTTCGACCAAGCCGTGATGGTGGTGGCACAACAGTGCCAAGTTCGACAGGGCCGTCTCGCCGCCGTCCCACCAGGGCGTGAGATGGTGCGCCTCGCACACCGCCGGACGGGTGCTGCACCCCGGAAACACGCAGCCGCCGTCCCGCAACACCAAGGCGGTGCGAATGCCGCGCGTAACCAGGCGATGCTCGCGCCCGACGTCGAGCGTCTCGGAAGCGCCGCCAAGCACGGCGGGCACCAGGTCGGCGTCGCAGCACAGTCGCCTCAACTCGCCGGCAGAGATCAGCTCGTCCTCAGCGATGATTCCCGCTCCGACGGCAGCGCTGCGCAAGCGGTCGTAGTTCAGCGTCACCACAACCCGCGGACGATCCCCGCCCGTGCTCGGCGCTCGCCGCTCACGCTGGTGGGCCGCGATGAGATCCAGCAAAGCATCAGCCCGTCGCTGCGCCGGGGTGCGTAGAGCTGCAGCCGGATCACGCTCTTCGACCGCGCTGCGCCGCCGCGACTCCGCGTAGGAGTCGATGAGGGTGATGAAGGCTTCACCAGCCACCCGCGGGAGACTTCCGGAAAAGGTGACCGACCCGTTCCCGTCACGCCCAAACACCAGGCTGCGGTTGCGTTGCGCAGCTTCGGCTTGTCGTTGAAGCTGTCGCTCCTGAGCCGTGTCGGCATCATCGCCCGCGACAGCCGCGAGTACCACCGGAGCGGCTTTGGCGAGTTGGTCATTGTCTTGCCGTGCAGCGAGATCAAGCATCACCCGCTCGGCCTGTGCCGACTGTTCCGCGTCGAGCCCAGTCAGGCCGTCCAAAACCCTCGAAATCGTGCGCGCCTTCGCGACACTGATCGCACCATCGACCGCCGCCTGACCCACCCCGGGCCGCTGACACAACTCCCGCGCCTGGTGCAGCATTCCCGCCGCCTCACGCTTCGACAACCCACCCTTGGTCGCCAACCACGTCGACGTCGGCGTCCCCGCATCCCGCAAAGACTCCGACGCCGCATCCGCCATACCCAACAACGTCACCGACACCGCATTCAACCGCGACGCCAACCGCTGCGCCCGCTGCGAAACAGCCAGCCGCTCGCCCCGTCCCACCTCAGACACGTCAAAGCGATCGAGGCAGGCCTCGATCTCCGCAAGCAACACGTCCGGATTGGTCATAGATCAAGCCAACCAACCCCCACCGACACAAACCCGAGACTGAAACGATCCATCACCCCTAGCCACAATGAAAACATCCTGAGAAAATCGAACAAGACTTCGAAACTAGGCCCGGCGACTTCCACGAGGGCCGCACAGCTCGACAGCCCCATCAGCTCCGCGTCACGAACGGCAGGACGTCAATCCCGAGCATCCGAGGCATCCCAGGGCGAGCACCGTATGACCTCGAGTGGGCGCCACGGCAGCCTCACCCCGTAGCTTCCGATGGCCTTCTCGCCGCTTCCCAGCGCCACCCGGACGTATTCCGGCCGCGCCTGCCGACTGACCCAGAAGCCCCGCCGCACCAACATTCGCAAGAGATCGAGCACTTCGGCCTCGCCTTCGCCGGCGGCCACCTCCATCAAGACACATCCGCCAACGTCCAGTCGGATCTCGCCGCCGAACTCCCAGATCTGGACGTCCAGGTTCCAGTCCGGCAAGCGGACGAGCACGAACTCGACGGTTCCGGATTGGTCAAAGTCGCTCCGGAGCTCTATTCGCGGAAACTCTTCGACGATTTCGGCCCAGCCCATCAGCGGCAGAGGACGAGCCTCGCTCAGTTGGACGTCTGTCCCATGCCTCGGCGCCTGAGCCGAGATGCGTCGAAAAGACGGTGAACCCACCTCAACGCTCGCCGCATCGATGCTCTCCAGCCACCGCTCAACCTCGTCGTCATCCATCGACGAGATCGTCCGGAACACGAACGTGCGCTGCCCGGACACCACCGCAAGGCACCGAGCCGGCCACAACGACACCAGAGTCACCGCCTCGGCTGAAGCGACCTCGACGGCATCGAGGTTGAACTCGACGTCGCGCCAGAGTCCCGCGACGCGCAGCACCCGTCCGTCCACCACAGTGACCCGCGCCCGGGCGAACCGCCACACTGCGGCGCCGGTGATGACTGCCACCACCACGGCTCCCGGGGGAGTCAGAGCGCCGAACGCCCACATCGACATCGCAAGCAAGACGCCCAAGGAAGTCGCCGCTACCGACTGGCGGATCCGGCTCTTCCACGGCGTCACCACCACGTCCACCGGGCGACCGCTAGTCAACATGACCGCCCCTCACCTCGATTGCCGCGCCAAGGCACCCCTCATCAAAGACGCCCCACACCGAGTACCGCATCGGACGGCCACCCACTGGCGAGAACACGGCATCCACGCGCCGTCGGTTCCGCGAAATGGTCACCGTCCAGAGCCCATCACAGAATGCCTGCACCAGACGAACGGCCCACTCCAAGTGGGTGACCGCATCGAACTCCAACGCCGGGGAGGACAACGGGCCGAGGCTCCAGTGGACCAGCCGACGTCCAATGAAGTCGAACGCCAGCTGGGCTCCGGCGGCGTCGACTACGACGAGCCTCCCGACGACCGGGATGTGAAAGAGACGGACGGAAGACGTCCCGGCGGCCACAGCGCTCACGGCGGCAAGGAACCTCGCGCTCACGTCACCAGATGGACGACACGGGCTCCACCGAGGCCGGCAACCGCCCACCCGCCACCGAGGTCCTCCTCATACGGCACACCACAGGCTTTGGCCAGCTCAGCTAGCTGCTGGCGTGCCCGGGAGTACGGCTGATTCATCACGTCAACCTATCCATACAGCGACCACGGCTGGGCCTGTGCTGCGCGGACGAAATGGTCGTCCCGAGACCGCGTCTGCCCTGAAGCCTGAGCGCACAGACTCAGCCTCGACAGCCGAAGACCGTCTTCGGTAGCCGGTCGTACTCGGCTCGAGAAATGAAGCTGTTCGCTGTTGCGACCTGGCCAAGCGCCAGCTTTCCGAGGTCGACGACGAGGCTGCCTCCGATTTCATCGTCTGCTTGGAAACTCACAACGGCCTCCGCGTTCTCGTCCCGCGTGCCGTTAACGCGAACCCGGTATCCATCGACACTGTCGGCGAGAAGCGCGACGCTCAGCTTCGGCACTCCCGCCGCTTGTGCCGTCCACTGGTAGGTGACCGCTTGGCCGTACTCAGCGGGTTGCTCCACGCTCGCCGACGCGATGGAAACGCCGCAGACGCTGATGAGGTCATATCCGTCAGAGGTGTGCGCCACGACGAGCGGAGGCAACGGCCGCGACGGCAAGACCTGAGTCGACGAGACCCCGCAGCCGGCAGTCGAAAGACAAAGGCTCAACACGACTGCGGCGGCTCCGGCCCTGTTACTCATGACTCGAGCCATCGAAAACCCACCAATGCTCGCGCTCGTTCAAGCCTCGATTGTGCCGTCTAGATGATTTGCGCGACGGCCCACGCGCCGATCGCCACCATCGACACCCCGAAACCCACCTGCGACACCCGCGCCCGAACGACACGACCTGGCTTCGATCGCGCACCCTCGGTCCACAGTCTGGGCGCGATGAAGAAGGGACGAAACCCCGTCCACGCAAGAAGACTCCAGTAGACCCCAGCCCCCGCCCAATAGACGCTGCTGTGCCAGCCGGCCATTTCCACTCGCCACCAGAACACCAACAGCAGAAGCAGCCACGACACGGCGGTCTCAGCCTTGAGGGATTTGCTCGCGACCAGACGGTCTAGGTAGGTAGCAACCGAGCAGGCGAGCGCGCCGACACACATGACGACCACCGCCACACCCACTTGACGTTCCCCTTCCGCATCACAGCTTGTCGAGACCACCCACATAGGCGATCACGATGAGGACCTTTCTCACGAGCACCCCGGAAAACACCTTGGCGCGCGCCTCTCGGCCCTCGCTCGCCACTCACGCCCCAGGTGGCGACTCCGATCGCTGGGCACCCTCAATCGCCCGAACCCATCCGATCACTCGATCATCCGAGGTATCAGCGATCGTCCAGAACACCCAACGCCGCACGCCATCATCGACCTGCAAGCAGGGCTGAGGCATGTACGAGAACGCAGTCTGGCGCTCACTAACAGCAACCTTCACCGAGGACAGGTCAAACCGCCAATCTCGCAACACCGCCCGCACCTCAAGCTGCCCCGAATCCCAAACCGTGACCCGGGAACGAAGGATGCGCCAGGCAGGCCAGGTCGCCGGCCCGATAGTGATGCCGACGAGCACCCACGGCCACCCACCGCCCGCAGCGGCCCACAACACACTCGGAGAAGCCAGCAGCAACCAGAGAACAGTCGCCTGCACAAGGCGGCTCTTCCAAGGGCGGATGATCAACATCGCCGGCACCGGCGTCGCCCCCACCTCGGGACGAGTCACTGAAGCCACCCTAGGCGTGCGGCCTCGCACGCGCACCGATGCCTGCCGCCGAAACACTCGATCACCTTGGCAGGCATCACTGACACCTCAAGATCACCGCCCTCGCCACGGCCAACGGCGCTGCTCGATCCGTTGCAGACCGACGCCATTCGACGAGACCCACGCCTCGCAGTCGGGGCCGTCAGGCAGCACCTCGACGCCAGTCGCGATCCGCTTTGCCAACCCGGTGAGCCCACGCCACTCGTCGAGGATGTCGTCCAGCAGATCCTCCTGCGCGTCGACCCTCCATGTGGTCCCTACCTGTAGCCACAGGTGGACCTCCCACTCGTAACCAACCTCAACGTCGGCTCCACCCACCGAACCTGTGACTCGAAAGACAGCCCCGGACCGCGTCCGCGTCTCGATCACATCCACGGCCCCAGCCAGCGACTCGTGCGCGATCGCGTCCAGCAGCGACCTCACCCGGTCAACCCGCTCCGATGCGCCCACTCCCACTCCTCCGTCGATCGCGTGCGTCAACCCGGCCCCCCGATCAGGACGCCGGTGCTTCCACAGCACCAGAGGCGCACCGTTCACGCACCCCGGCCAAGATCATGACCGACATTGAGCGCCCCAGCGGCCACCGCAAACACAGAACACCCATCCACGGATGAGACCCACGCCCCTACTCCGAAACCCCCATCTTCCGCATCGCCACCGTTGCAGCAGCCTTCGCCGAGCCATACCAGTAGGCAGGAGGGACGTTCCCCATCGGATCAAGCAGGTTCCCGGTATAGAAGCGCTCGATAAGCCGGTCTTCCACGTCTTTGCAGACGTCGAAATACAGAGAGATGGTCGTTTCCTGTTGGTGACTGCGATACAAGTAGGCCAACTCCACCCACGCAAGCGTCTCCGGCCATTCCCAGTCTCCGAGCTCAAACCCCGACTCCTGCCAGCAATCACATCAAGGCAGGTCTGATACCCACGCTGCGGGCTCAGCTCCCCCAACCGACGAACCACCCCATCAACCACCGCCCCGCAACGCTCGACATCACCCAGCACCGCCTTAGTCAGACTGGTCTTCACCACGATCAGATCTGGCTGGTGCGAGTACACACCTCCATACGTCTCCACCAGACGCGGCGTGCGACCCTCCACCAAACACACCGAAGCTCGCACCCCCTCAACAAGCTCCGCGCCCAGCTCCAACTCACCAACCCACTGCAACGAAGCCCGCTCAGCAACCCCCGCCAACAACGAACGCGCGATATCACCCATGGGAGAACTTTCGCCTGGACATGAAGCAGCGACAACTGGATCCGCGGGCAGAGAAGCCACCGCAAGCTGAGTGGCTAGACGGCGCTACCATCTGCGCCGTTACCCCAGTTGCACCCGCACCGCGACAGCAGCGGCATCTCTGCCAGAAGACCGCCTCGCGTGCCGCCCCGGACCAGAGAGCGGACCAACCGGCTGAGCGACGCGCGAACCCCACCTTCACCGAAGGTGAGAACCGATCCCCATCAATGCGCAATCTCGACTCCCGGCCTGCTCGCGAAGCACATCAGGGCCGACGGCAGATCGACGTAATAGACCGGCAGGCCGTCTGCACGCGGTTGCGGCGCGACAAGCATGCCTAGCTCGAACACTTCCCATCCGACGTCAGCCTCACCAGCCAGGAACGACCCGTCGATCTGCAGATCGGCGACGGCGGCGAACCGAAACGACCGCTCGCCACTCGAATCGCCCACGAAACCCAGCGTCAACACATCCGGCGGCACCCAGTTGACCTCCACGAGTGCGAAGCGTTCGGAAGAGTCAATCTCCCATGCCTGCCCCGCCGACAACTGCCATCCGGGCAACAGCCGCGGCCGGCGAGTACGGGTCCCTGGAAACCACCGTCCACCAGGCCGAGTCATAGGTCGGCCCGCCGCCCTCTTGCACTCCCATAGACTGCCCGCCCCAGCGCCAAGAGTCGCCTGGCCTTCCGTGCGTCCCGTTCCGTCATGGGTCTCACCGGCCCTTTCTTCGGCCCATGCTTAGTGACCCACACGACGTGGACGTGAGGCCCGCCTTGACCGTGCCCGCTAGCAGCAAAACAGTAGCGAACGGTGCAGCGCGACGTCCGCACAACCACGTTGCGTCCGCCACTCAACGCTCGAAGCCGATCGATGTTGGCAAGCCCGTTGACTCTGAGCCCGATCAACTCCCGGACCCAGCCGCCGCCCCCATCCCCTGTACGCCGACACCCACACTCCCCGTCGAGGTCGGTCCTGTTCACTGGGTCGCATGGGTAGGTGTACCGGTTGTCGTTACCCCCCGGCACCGGATCAATCGACAAGAATCTGCCCGTGGCCGGGTTGTACAACCGGGCACCCATCAACGTCAGCCCCGCCAACGTCCCACCCGTATCCCGCTGATGAACACCCAACCAGCCATACCGAGGCTGCGCAGCCGCCGGATCCGACGCCCGCCGATACTCATCAGACTCCGAATACGAATCCAACCCCGACTGGCCGATCGTCAAGGTCGACACGATGTCGCCGTGCAGATTCGCCAACTGCACCTTCACCACACCGGCGTCATCAACCGACAGACCCAAACCACCACCCAAAACCGACAGATACCGCTGCCACGAGGTCACCCACGCCGCCTCACCATCGCGTCCACCCCCGCCCACCCCGCAGGACGCCACCTTGACGCTCCCAGATGTTTTGGTAATGTCCTCGTTGCGTATTCCGGTTAGGGCAGCCTAACCTCACTGATCCTTTGGGGGTTGCCATGTTCCTCGCGTCCTTCCTCATCGGCCTGCGTGAAGGCCTCGAGGCGGCGCTCATCGTCGGCATCCTCGTCGCCTTCGTGAAGAAGCAGGGACGCAGCGACGTGCTCACCAAGATCCGCTGGGGCGTCGGGTTGGCCATCGGGCTGGCCCTGGCGATCGGCGCGATCTTCACCTTCGGCGCTTACGGCCTGAGCTTCGAAGCCCAAGAGATCATCGGCGGCGGAATGTCCCTGGTCGCGGTCGCCATGGTCACCTGGATGGTCTTCTGGATGATGAAGACCGGCCACCGGATGAAGTCCGAACTCGAACACAGCGCCGGGGACGCCCTGGCCGTCGGCACCGGCTGGGCGATCGCCTGGATCGCGTTCATCTCCGTCGGACGCGAAGGCATCGAGACCACCTTGATGCTGTGGGGCTGGGCCACCCAGCCCGAGGCCCTGCTCGGCGCCTTGGTGGGCATCCTCGCCGCGGCCGGACTCGGCTACCTGGTCTACCGCGGCATGGTCCGGATCAACCTCGGCACCTTCTTCTCCTGGACGGGCGCGTTCCTGATCATCGTCGCGGCCGGCATCCTCGCCTACGGTATCCACGACCTGCAGGAAGCTGCCGTCCTGCCAGGCCCCTTCTCCGGCCACCCGATCACCCCCACCGATCTGCGCACCGGCGAAGTGCTGGTCGGCCTCACCGACGGCCCCTTCTGGATGGCCGCCTACCCGTTCGGCTGGGCCTTCGACCTCACCGGCGTGATCGACCCCACCGGCGTGTGGGCGACCCTGGCCAAGGGCACCGTCGGTTTCACCCCGCAGATGAGCTGGCTCGAGGTCACCGCCTGGGCGATCTACCTGATCGTCGTGCTGCCGAAGTTCATCCGGCTCGCCCGCGCCAACGCTCGCGCCTCTCGTGAAGCCCGCGCCGCCCGCGAAGCCCGGACGGCCGCCGCGACCCCGTCGGACGCCCCCGCAGCCGACCACCGGACGTCCGAGTCGGTCGCCACCACCGACGCCACAACACCGTCTCCCACCCCCACCTCTGCTCCCCTCACGGCACCAGCCCCGTCCGCTGGCGCCCCGGAGCAGCCCACGCCTCTGGCAACCGTTCCCGAAAGGACCGTTTCATGATCTCGACGACCCTGCGCTGGACCGCTGTGGCCGCCTCGTCCACGCTGCTGCTCACCGGCTGCGTGGCCAAAGCGACCCCGAACGGCTCAGCCTCGGCCGCTGGCGCGCTGACCGTCACCTCGACCGCCGACGCCTGCACCGTCTCCGCCGACAAGACCGTCAGCGGAAACACCACCTTCGAGATCACCAACTCCGGTCCGCAGACCACCGAGTTCTACCTGCTCGCCGCCGACGGCCTGCGCGTCGTCGCCGAGAAGGAGAACATCGCCCCCGGCGCGTCGACCTCGCTCACCGTCACCCTGCAACCGGGCAGCTACTTCACCGCCTGCAAGCCGGGTATGCGCGGCGAGAACGTCGGTGAGGCGCCCTTCACCGTCACCGGCGCGGCCGTCCAGGCCGCCGCCGAAGAGCAGAAGGCTCTCGACAGCGTCGTCTCCGACTACATGAACTTCGTCAAGAACGAGGTCGCTCAGCTCCAGCCGCAGGTCGAGAAGCTGGCCAAGGCCTACGCCTCCGGCGATGACGCCACCGCCCGCAGCCTGTTCGCGACCACCCGCGTCCACTACGAGCGCATCGAGCCGATCGCCGAAGCCCTCGGTGTGCTCGACCCGCGCATCGACTACCGCGAGATCGACTACCTCGCCGAGGCCAAGGCCCTGGCCTCCGACGATCCGACCTTCACCCAGTGGCTCGGCTTCCACCGCATGGAGAAGGACCTGTGGGTGCCCGCCAAGGACGCTCTGCAGCCCGATGGCACCTCGGCGTGGGCCGGCTGGCAGCCGTCCACCACCGCCCAGCGCAAGGTCATCGCCGACACCCTGGTCGCCGATGTCGGCAAGCTCTACGACACCGTCCACGCCAGCGACTTCGCCACCACGCAGGACGTGACCGTCGCCACCGTCTCCAACGGCGCGTCCGGCCTGCTGGAGGAGATCGCCAAGTCGAAGGTCACCGGCGAGGAGGACTGGTGGTCGCACACCGACCTCTACGACTTCCAGGGCAACCTGCAGGGCGCTCGGATCGCGTTCGACCTGGTCGCGCCCATCGCCCAGGCCAAGAGCGACACCGGCAAGACCCTGGTCACCGAGATCACCACCGAGTTCGACAAGCTGCAAACGATGCTGAACAAGTACGGCTCGCTGAAGGACGGCTTCATCTCCTACGCCAAGGTCGACCGTGACCAGCAGCGGGCTCTGGTCGACCAGATCGACGCCACCCGCGAGCCGCTGTCCAAGCTCACCAACGCCGTCCTCGGCCTCAACTGAAAGCCTCCCGTGACCACACCGGACGAGCAGCAGACCGCCCCGTCTGCTGACGAGAAGACATCAGCCGGCGTCCGCGCCACCACACCGGCTGATGCCACCACCCCTCGCAGCCCGAGAGGGCTTTCCCGGCGAGGGCTGCTGGCTCTCAGCGGCGGCGTCGGCCTTGCGGTCGGCGCCGTCGCGGGCGGCATCGGGACGGCGGCAGCCACCGGCACCCTGCCGGGCACCGACCACGACCTGACCTACCCCTTCTTCGGCGAGCACCAGGCCGGCATCACCACGCCCGCGCAGGATCGGCTGCACTTCGCCGCCTTCGACGTGCGCAGCGACGTCACCCGCGACGAGCTGATCGAACTGCTCCAGGATTGGACGTACGCCGCCAGCCGGATGGTCGCCGGCCTGGACGTCAGCGCCCGCGGCGCCTTCGACGGCGGCCCCTACCTGCCGCCCGACGACACCGGCGAAGCGTCCGGGCTACCGGCAGCCGGCCTCACCATCACCTTCGGCTTCGGCCGGACGCTGTTCACCGACGCCACCGGCAAAGACCGCTTCGGCCTGGCCAGGCAGCTGCCGTCCGACTTCACCGAGCTGCCGGTGATGGTCAACGACTTCATCGAGCCGCTGCGCTCCGGCGGTGATCTGTGCATCCAGGCCTGTGCGAACGACCCGCAGGTCGCCGTCCACGCCATCCGCAACCTCACCCGGATCGGCTTCGGACGCACCACCCTGCGTTGGTCGCAGCTCGGCTTCGGACGCACCTCGTCCACCTCGACCGGGCAGCAGACCCCGCGCAATCTCTTCGGCCAGAAGGACGGCACCAACAACATCAAGGCCGAAGAGCCCGACCGCCTGACCGAGCACGTCTGGATCGGTGACGGCCCGGCGTGGGCGCACGGCGGCTCGTATCTGATCGCCCGCCGGATCAAGATGGACATCGAGATCTGGGACAGCGTCCAGCTCGGCGAGCAGAACCGCGTCCTCGGGCGTGACAAGGGCACCGGTGCACCGCTGTCCGGCGGCGAGGAGTTCACCGCCGTCGACTTCGCCAAGACCGGCGCCAACGGCAAGCCGTTAATCGATCCGCGTTCGCACGTGGCCCGCGCCAACCCGCAGAACAACGGCGGCATCGCGATGCTGCGCCGCGGGTACAACTACGTCGACGGCAACGATCAGCTCGGACGGCTCGACGCCGGCCTGTTCTTCGTCGGCTACGTGAAGGCACCGGCCCGATTCGCCGCGGTCCACACCAACATGGCCCGCGACGACATGTTCGTTGAGTACCTGAAGACCACCTCGTCCTCGGTGTTCCTGGTGCCTCCGGGGGTCGCCGACGGCGGTTACGTCGGGCAGAGGCTGTTCGAGGCCTAGGTGTACCCAAGCACGGCCCCAGTTCTCACCGGGTGCCCAGAGTCCTCGCTGTCGCCGTCAGTCGCGGATTCGAATCCCGCGAACGGACTGCTGTCACCCCGACCGCGTCAGCAGGCTGGAGCTCAAGGGAGATACTGCTCATCAGCTCGCGCCGATCGTCCCTCGGAGACGCGGAGTTCCACCGGAATGTTGTCCAGAGCCGAGTAGCCCTCCCAGACCGGCTTGCGGTCGGGGCTGTAGAGCTCAGCGAACTGCTTGCCGGTGAAGTGACGAGTGGCCGTCCCCGAGTCGGTGCCGATCAACAACGTGACTCGGAAACCGTCAGAGACAGGGACGGCAACGAGTTTCCGGTCCGGATTACGAATGTAGACGGGATCGGGCAATTCTTCCTTCGGGCCAATCTCACCATCCTCCCGCGCCGCCTTCACCGCTGCTTCGTCACCAAAGATCTCGGCCGGATCCACGTAGAGACACTCCCCGTCGAAATAGTGAACGAAGCCGAAGACCTTTCCAGCTTTTACCCCGACTTTCCCAACCTTGGAGCGATCAGACAAGTGACCCGGGCACGGGATCGCTGGTCTCGTGGGCACTGAAGGAGAGTCAGGCTCAGTCACCTGCGCCGATACCGTCCGCGATGCCGACGGGGAGCCAGTGGGAACGGCGATGGTCGACGGACCCCCACTCAGATGAGCGCCACCTACCACGCCGGAGCACCCTTCCAGGTTCGCGATGAGAAGGGCGGCCACGGCCGCGATGATTGCGCGTCGCCGGGCATTTTCCATGTTCATCCTTTGGCAGCGATGCGTAAGCAAAACCCACACGGGGACAGCGCGAATACTATCAGAGTACGGCGATCTCTCATCACCCAGCCGACTTTCTTGGGCGTTGTCAACTCCCTACTCAGCTGGTCGCTAGGGATTTTAGGCTCACCGTGACGCGCGGAACACGACGTTCTCGCACCCACGAGACCACCAGCAAGCTTGACCACACACGCGCGCGGGCGGGCGGAGTCGGGTTAGGTTAGGGCCATGCGACTCGAACTCCTGGCCACCAAGCACCGCAGCTTGGCCGTAACGGCCTGCGAGTGGAGGGCATTCGGGCTCGACGACCCCGAGCGGCTCGCCGACGCCGTCTTCGACCGCCTGCTGAAGAATCCCGATCCGAGCTTCGCCGATTTCTACGACGCGGTCGACCTGGTCGTCCATCAGGCCTACGAGCGCCAGACCGCCCGGACCAGCATTCTGGAACGGTTCACCTCGAACCTGTCGATCGGCAACAAGGACGCCGAGAATGACGTCCTGCTGGCGCTCAGCCAACTGCGCAACAAGCACCGGGTGCTGCTTCAGCTGCGCTACTGGGACGGGCTGACCGAGGCCGAGGCTGCCGAGGCGCTGCGACTGACGCCCGATGCGTTCGCCGAGCGGCAATCCAAGGCTGAGGCCCGTTTCACCAACCGCCTCGCCAAGCGGCGCCCCGAGTTGGCCACCGCCCCCTTGGGGCCGACCGTGGCCAGCGCCAAGCCGGGCGTCCACTACCGACGCCGCGACTGAACGCGGGACGAACTCGAACTCAGGCGGTGGCTTCGGTCGGCGTATCGACCGAGCCGGCCGGCTCGACGACCCCGACGCGATGGCGATCGAATCGCCGAGCCACGAAGAAGACCGGCACCAGCAGGATCGCCGGCAGCAGGAAGGCCACGCCCAAGCCCGGCCAGGCCGACAGCAGCCCGAGAGCCACCGCGCCCAGGACGGCACCGGCGTAGTTGAACAGGTTGATCCGGGCAATCACCTCGTGCACCCGTCCGGGCGCCAGGTCCCCGGCCGCCGAGAAGGTCAACGGCACCAGCGTTCCCACCCCCACGCCGACCAGGGCGAAGGCGATCACGACCGCCACAGCGCTGCTGAACACGGCCACACCGATCAAGCCGATGATCGCGACCGCGACCGTCGGCACCAGCAGGACCGCCCGGCTGCGAGCCACCAAGCGGTCGCCCGCCAGCCGCGTCACCAGGATCGCTGCCTGATAGGCCGCATAGCCCAGCGGCGCGATCACGGCACCGGCCTGCAGATTGTCGTGCAGGTACACCGTGCTCCAGGTCGACACCGCTGAGTCCGCGACGAAGGCCGCCAAGATCAAGCTTCCGAACAGCCAAATGCCCGCCGTCGGCAGCGGGGCCTTTCGCTCGGCGACGTGCTCGTCCTCGTGCACCAGCGACGGCACCAGGCTGCTTCGGACGCTGACCACGATCACGGCGATCACCACAGCGGCCACCACCAGTCCGGTCATCGCCCCGGTCACCGTGCCCAGATGCGCCAGGCCCGACATCATCAAGGCCGCAGTGATCGCCGCGCCGGTGTAGCAGGCGAACAAGGTCGAGAGCACCGCCGTGCCGGCGCGATGCTGCAACTGCACCCCCTGCATCGCGCTGGACGCGTCCACGGCGCCCAGGCCCAGGCCGTACAACGCGAAGCTGATCAGCAGCAGCGCCAGCGAGTTCGACAGCGCCACCACCGGCAGCGCCACCGCCTGCAGACTGAGCCCGGCCAGCAGCGCGACATGCGATCCGCGGCGCACCGCCACCCGTTCGGCGGCGACGCTTCCACCGGCGGCCAGCAGGCAGCACAGCAGGATGACGATCGACACGGTCGCGTCGTCGATGCCGACCCGATCCTTCAAACCAGGAAGGGCCGTGACAGCGGTCGCATAACCGAGGCCCTGAGCGGCATACGTCGCGCCGACCGCCAGCTTCGCCCGTCCCGACGGCACCGCGGGCGCCGACCCGGCCATCAGCCCAGCTCCGGGTGTGCCGCCTTCACCGCACCGAACGCCTCATGTCCGATCTCGATGGTGAGGTCGACGTCGGCTTCGGTGAGCGAAGCGTTGATGAAGTGGTTGTGGTGCGAGGTCAGGAAGATGCCGCGGCGCATCATCTGCGCCACCCACTCCTGATGCAGGATCAGCGAGTCGTCGTCCGCCAGCCGCAGATAGAACAGCGCCGGCTCCCCGGACGCCACCAGGTGCAGCCCGTGATCGGCGGCGGCACCGCTCAGCCCGTCGGTCAGCCGGGTGCCGAGCTCAGCGAAGCGGGCCGGCGCGTTCAACTCGCGCAGCTTGGTCTGGGTGGCGATCCCGGCGGCGAACGGCACCGCGCTCATCCAATATGAGCCGGTGTAGCTGATCGAGCTGACCACATCCTTCAGCGCCGCCTTGCCGAGCAAAGCCGAGACGTTGTAGCCGTTGGCGATCGCCTTGCAGAAGCAGATGAGGTCAGCTTCGAAGCCGAAGTGGTGATCGGAGCCGGCCAGATCGAGCCGGAAGCCGGCGCGGACGTCATCGACGATCAACACCACACCGTGCTGGTCACACAGCTTGCGGATCGCCTGCCAGTAACCCGGCGCCGGCAGCACATTGTCGACGAAGTTGCCGTGCATGTACGGCGTCGAGATGAACGCGGCGATCTCGCCGCGATAGGCGCTGAGCACCTTCTCGAAAGCGACCGGGTCGTTCCACGGAATGATGATGTTGTTGGTCACGTCCTCTTCCAGAACCCCGGGGTAATCGAGCTTCTGGGTCCAGGGCGCGACGCCGTGGTAGTAGCCGGCGATGAAGACGATCCGCTTGCGGCGGGTCGCCGCCCGGGCGGTCATGATCGCCAAGGTGGTGGTGTCGCCGCCGTTCTTGGCGAAGAAGGCCCAATCGGCGCTGGCCACCTGGTCGACCAGCAGTTCGGCGAAGTCGACCATCGTCGAGCTGGGGATCGTGACCACGTCTTCCAGCTGCGCCTGCTTCTGCGCGGCCGCGTCGACGTCGGCGTCCCGGTAGCCCAGGACGTTGGGACCGTAGCCGCACATGTAGTCGATGAACAGGTTCCCGTCCAGGTCGGTGAAGCGGGTGCCGTGCGCGGTCTTGGAGAACAGCGGGAACGAGGAGACCGGCACGTAGCAGCCCTCCGAAGGGCCCTGGTGGCCGTAGATCCCCGACGGAATGACCTGCAGCGCACGGTTCATGGCTGCCTGGCTGGCCGGGTACTCGTAGAGCTTTCCGCCGCCGGAGACGGTGGTGACGGTGGTGTTGTCCGCGGTGATGGTCATGTCAGGCTCCCAGGTACTGTCCGGCGCGATCGAGAATGCGGTTGAGGTTGTCGACCATGCTCAACATGCCGCGCATGCCGAGGGTGCCCGCGCAGATGCAGGCCATGGCGCTGGCTTCGCCGGAGAGGATCCCGGCGGCGACGTCGAAGTTGGCGAAGCTCATCGCCGCACGCGGCGACGGCGAGGGTTCGGGCAGGAACGTCATCCGGTGGTCGGCGACCCGGACGGTGTAGGCCAGCTCGTCACCCACTTCGATGGCGATGTCGCCGTCGGGGGTGTTGGCCGCGCTGTAGCGTCCGGACGTGTCCTGGTTGGCCAACTGGGCCACCGCGCCGGCCGCGACGTACAGGGTCAAGGTGGTGCTGGCCTTGCGGAAGGCGGGATCGGTCAGCGCCTCCGGCGACGGCTTGAGGAAGCGTTCGAGTTCTTCGGTCAGCGGCGCGAACACCTTGAGCAAGAATCCGATCCGGTGAAAGCCGGTCACCGGGACGGGCTGAGCCAGGCCGTCGATCACCTTGCTGAACGCCGCCGGCGAGGTGAACGGCAGCCGGATGGTGCCGTCGCTGCGGTCGGGCGTGTAAGTGGCCGCCCCGTCGGCGAAGCTCAGCAAGCCGTGGGGACCGCCGCGGACCGCGAAACCGATGCTGGTCGGCTTCGGGTCGGCGGCAACGATCTTGGCCGCCTGCGGTGACAGCCGAATGAGTTCCGGGATGGCGCCGAGCAGTGCGTGCAGTTGCACGTACGCCTTGGCCGTCGGTTCCAGAGTGGTCAGCACGTGAGGGCTCCTTCAGGACGGGTGGCCGCGTCCGGGTTGACGGCGGCCGGCGAAGTGGACGACGTGGTGGCCAAAGCGGCCAGGGAGCGGGCGATGAAGCGTCCGCTGGTGCGCGCTGCGGCTTCGTCGCGATGCGACAGCCAGGAGTAGGTGATGCCGTCGAGCAGCGTGGTCAGCAACATCGCGGCCTCTGGCAGTGGCACGGTCCAGACCGCGCCGGTCTGAGCGGCCGCGGCGGCGAGGGTCCGGGCTGCGGCATCGAGGTAGATCCGGCGCTGCTGGGCGACCAGCCCGTCCATGCCGGCGCGGCGAGCGTGAATGCTGAGTTCGGCCAGCGCCTGCTCGTTGTCCGGCTCGGCGACCAGCCCGTCGACGAAGCCTTCGATGCCGGTGGCCAACAGCGCTTCGAGCCCGATGGATGCGCCTTGCCCGACGAACAGCGTCATCACGTGATCGGCGGCGCGCGCCTCGGCCTCGGTGATCTCCTCGATCACGGCCTCCAGGAGCGCGTCGCGAGAGCCGAAGACGTAATGCAGGCTGGCCAGCGACATGTCGGCTTCGGCGGCCACTGCCCGCGTGGTCGCAGCGGCCAGCCCTTCGGACGCGATCACCCGGATGGCGGCCGCGATCAGCGCCCGGCGCCGGTCGGCGACAGCGATCCTGGTCATGACCGACCCCCGAGCTGCTGATCGGCGACAGCGAGGGTGAGCTTGGTGGGAGCGAACCGGGCCGCCAGAGCCTGGGCCGCGTTGCCGACGCCGACGATCCGGGTCGGTCGCTTCGCTCCACGACCGAGTTCGGCAAAGGCCAGGGCGATCACGTCCTGCGGGGTGATCACCTGACCCACCTTGAACGCCTCCGACCCCGCAGCCTGGAAGAACTCCGTCTGCGAGGGGCCCGGGGCGATGTTCAACACCTGCAACCCGGTGCCCTTCGCTTCCTGCCACAACGCCTCGGTGAACGAGCGGACGTAGGCCTTGGTCGCCGCGTACACCGCGATGTTCGGCCCCGGCTGGAAGGCCGACGTGCTGCTGACGTTGATCAACACCCCGCCGGCCGCGATCAGCTCTGGCAGGAAGGCACGGGTCAGCAGGGTGAGCGCGGTGACGTTGACCGCGATCTCGTCCGCGATCCGGGCCGGATCTTCTTCGGCGAAGCGGCCATGGGTGCCGAAGCCGGCATTGTTCACCAAGGCGTCGAGGCTCAGGCCGAGTTCCCGCACGCGGACGGGGACGCCGGCGGCGCCCTCCGGCGTGGCCAGGTCAGCGGGCACCACGTGCGCCGCGGCACCGAGCCCGGTCAACTCGTCGGCAAGCTCGCGCAGCCGTTCCTCGCGCCGCGCCACCAGCACCACGTCATAGCCCTCGGCCGCGAAACGGCGGGCGAAGCTCACCCCGAAGCCGGAGCTGGCGCCGGTGACCAGGGCGATCGGACGAGCCACAGACAACCTCCTCAGCAAGTGGGTCATCTGACCCACTCACCACTGTTGGTCATCTGACCCACATCGCGGAAGACCTTGGCGGCGGCCTTCATTCAACGGTTACATGCGGAGCTTTGCTGACTTGCATTCGTAACCTGACTGGGCCTTTCACGGGCATCGGTCAGGTTCAACGGCTGAGGCCTCGCCAGCGCGGCCGAACTCATCGCCGTCATCGACGGCCGGCGAGGCCCGCCCGCTCAGTCGAAGATCGGCCCGACCGTCCGGGTCCGCTTCAGCTCGAAGAAGCCCGGGTAGGCCAGCACGTTCACGAAGCCGTCCCACAACCGTCCGGCCTCTTCGCCTTTGGGTGCGGGCGAGATCACCGGCCCGAACAGGCTCATGCCGTCGACCCGGATCACCGGGGTACCCACCTCGTCACCAACGGCCGCGGTCACCGCGGCCTGCTCGGCGCGCAGGGCTTCGTCATTGGCATCGGTGTCACCGGCATCAGCGAGTTCCACCGGCAGACCGACCTCGCGCAGCGCGGCCTCATGCGTAGCCCGCACATTGGGCTGCCCGCCGGGGTGAATACGCGTGCCGAGCGCGGTGTAGAAGTCGGCCAGCCGGTCGGGGTACTGCTGCTGAACCGCCAGCGCCACCCGGGCACCGCCCCAGGCCTGATCCATCATCGCGCGATAGGACGCCGGCAGCTCGCGTCCCTCATTGAGCACCGACAGGCTCATCACGTGGAACTGCACCTCCACGTCGCGAACCTTGGCGACCTCCAGCGCCCAACGCGAGGTCATCCAGGCCCAGGGGCACAGCGGGTCGAACCACAGATCGAGGGTCTTCATGCCCTCTCGAACGCCACCGAAGGCTCCACTCTTCCCAGCGCAGCTGTGACACCACCTCTGCTCGACCCGGAGCCCCACCGGCTAGCCTGGGTCAATGATCGGCTTCGTCGCTTTCGATCTGGGCAAAGTCCTGGCTTCGCCACCGGACCTCTTCGCTGCTCCGGCGGAGTATCTGGGCGTCTCGCCGCTCGACGTCGAGGCGCTCTACCGCAATGGACGCTCGGCCTACGACGCCGGCGGCTCCCGGGTCGAGTACTGGGGTCCGCTGCTCGAAGGCCTCGGCCTGGCGCCCACGGCGGAAGCCATCACCTACTTGGCCAACCTCGACGCCGAGCTGTGGGTGCAGTTGCGTCCGTCCGCCGAGGCGATGCTGACCACCGTCTACTCCTGGGGTCTGCGGACGGCCCTGGTCAGCAACGGGCCGCTCGCGCTCGGGCGAGCCGTCCGCTTTGCCGACTGGTCGGCGCTGATCGACCGGGTGTTCATCTCGTCCGAGCTTCGGCTGAGCAAGCCCGACCCGGCCGTCTTCCCCGCGGTCACCGAGCAGCTCGGGGTGCAGCCGGGTGATGTCGCCTTCATCGACGATCGGGTCGAGTGCATCACCGCAGCCAGCGCCTACGGCTGGCGCAGCCACCTGTGGGTCGACGACCGCGACTCGCTGGCCTGGCTGGCTCAGGTTTGCGAGCGCGACCTGCCGGTCGGCTGACTGGGATCTGCCGCTCTATTCGCCGGGGTAGCGGACGCCGACCTGCCGGCGCAGGTCGTCCATCACCTCAAGAATCTCGATCGACTCGTCCAAGGACAGCTGCGGCGATTCGGTGAATCCGTCGACCACCAGCTGGGCGAAGTGCGCCACCTCGTAGGCCAGCGCCTGGTGACCGACCATGTCGTCGGCGGGGCTGGTGACGACCTCTCCGGTCGGGGAAACCAGCCGCACCCGTCCGGGGGTGTAGAAGTCCCCGTCCAGCTCGATCCGGGCCTCCGAACCGGCGATCGTCATCGCGGTCGGCGTCCGTGCGGCCAGCGTCGTGTTCACCAACGCCTGGGCGTGCGGATGCTCGTCGTAGCCACCGAAGGTCGCAGCCACCTGCCGATCGACACCGGACGGCGTCAGTTCACCGATCGCACGCACCAGCCGCGGGCGGCCCAGCACGAAGAAGCTGTACGACACCGGGTAGATGCCCAGGTCGAGCAGCGCGCCACCGGCGAGTTCGGGCTTCATCAGTCGCGGCACATGCTCCAGCGACTGGCCGTGATCGCCGATCAGGGTCTCGATCTCACCGAGTACGCCGTCATTGAGGAGCTGTCGGACGATGTCGGTCCGCGGCAGGAAACGGGTCCACATCGCCTCCATCACCGCGACGCCGTGTTCGCGGGCCGCGTCGGCGATCCGACGCGCCTCGGCGGCATTGCGGGCGAAGGACTTCTCGACCAGGACGTGCTTGCCGGCGCGAATCGCGAGCAGTGCGTGCGCCAGGTGATCGCTGTGCGGCGAGGCCACATAGATCGCCTGCACCTGCGGATCGGCCACCAACTGCTCATAGGAGCTGTAGGACGCAGCGATGCCGAACTCGGCGGCAAAGGCGTCGGCGCGCTCCTGGCTGCGCGAACCGACGGCGACCAACTGCTGGCGGGTCGAAGCCCGCACCGCGGCAGCGAACGCGCGGGCAATGCCGCCGGGAGCGAGCACGCCCCAACGCAGGGCCGGGGCGGTGCTCGGGTGCGGCACCCGGGACAGCGGAAGAAAATGCGGAAGAGCCATGGCTCAACGCTAGCCAGGTCGGACGTCCGTCGCCGGGGCGTCCGCAGGATTGCGTCGGGCGGCCAGCGGCGTGAGGGGCCTGGCTCGCGCCGGCTTCGGTGCCGGTGCTCAGCCCAGCTGCGGGGCGACGTCCTCGACGTAGACGTCCCAGCCGAGCTTCACCAGCAGGACGGCGACCACCACGACGAAGACGATCCGCACGAAGCGGTTGCCGCGCGCCATCGCCGTCCGGGAGCCGAGCAGACCGCCGCCGGCATTGACCACAGCCAGTGCGATGCCCAACCGCCACAGCACGGCGCCGTGCGGCGCGAAGAACAGCAGCGCACCCAGATTGGTGGCGAAGTTCACGATCTTGGCTTTGGCGCTGGCCTCGAGGAAGGAGTACCCGAGCACACCGACCAACGCGATCACCAAGAAGCTGCCGGTTCCGGGGCCGAGCAGCCCGTCATAGGCGCCGATGACGAGCCCGATCACGGCGGCGACCGCGTAGTGGCGTCGCCCGTGGTAGCGCAGTCGGCGATCCTGCCCCAGCTGCGGACGCGCGATGGTGATCGCCGCGACCACGATCAAGGCGACCACGATGACCGGCTTGAACACCGAAGCCGGAAGCCGGCTGGCCAGCGCGGCGCCGCCGAAGCTGCCCGCCAAGGCGAACGCCGCCATCGGCAGCGCGGTGCGCAGATCCGGACGCACGCCGCGGTAGTACGCCACTGCGGCCGTCGTCGTTCCGGCGATCGAGCCGAGCTTGTTGGTGGCCAACGCCGAGACCGGCGGCAACCCGGGGATCAGCAACAAGGCTGGCAGCTGCAGCAGGCCACCTCCGCCGACGACCGCGTCGATCCAGCCGGCACAGAAGGCCAGCACCAGCACGATCGTCAGGGTCGTCCAGGTCAGCGACGCGACGCCGAAGACGGCGGCCGGATCCACCCTTCACCCCACTTCTCTCGCAACGGCACCGCACCGGCCGTCCCGGTAGCGCCGCTCAGGAGAGGGTCGCCACCAGGATCGCCTTGATGGAGTGCATCCGGTTCTCCGCCTGGTCGAAGACGATCGACGCCTCCGACTCGAAGACCTCGTCGGTGACCTCAAGCTCGGGCAGGCCGAAGCGGGAGAAGATCGCCTCGCCGACGCTGGTGTCGCGGTTGTGGTAGGCGGGCAGGCAGTGCATGAACTTCACCTCGTCGACCCCGGTGCGCTCCAACAGGGCGGTGTTCACCTGGTAGTCCTTCAGCAGCAGGATGCGCTCGGTCCACACGCTCTCCGACTCCCCCATCGACACCCAGATGTCGGTGTGAATGAAGTCGCAACCCTTCACCCCGTCCAGATCCTCGGTGAGGGTGATCCGGGCGCCAGTGGTCTTGGCCAACTCCTGGGCTTCGGTGATCACCGCCGCCGGCGGCAGCAGCTTCTTCGGGGCGATCATCCGCACGTCCATGCCGAGCAGGGCGCCGCCGATCAGCAGCGAGCAGCCGACGTTGAAGCGGGCGTCGCCGACATAGGCGAACGCGATGTCGTGGTCGTCCTTGCCGCTGGCCTCGCGCATGGTGAACATGTCGCACAGGCTCTGGGTGGGGTGCCACTCGTCGGTCAGGCCGTTCCACACCGGGACGGACGAGTAGCGCGCGATCGTCTCGACGGTGGTCTGCTTTGCACCGCGGTACTCGATGCCGTCGAACAGCCGCGACAGCACGCGGGCGGTGTCGGCCGGCGATTCCTTGTGGCCGAGCTGGGAGGAGTTGCCGTCCATCTGGGTGACGTGGGCGCCCTGCTGGTGCGCAGCCACCTCGAAGGCGGATCGAGTGCGGGTGGAGGTCTTCTCGAAGATCAGCGCGATGTTTGCCCCGGTCAGGCGGGGCACCTCGGTGCCGGCCTTGCGGGCAGCTTTCAGCTCACCGGTCAGCTGCAGCAGCTGCTGCCACTCGGCGGGAGCGAAGTCGATCTCTTTCAGGAAGTGCCGTCCGCGCAAGCTCACGATGAGCCCTCTCCTTCGTCGTTCTGTGAGGAGAACTTTGCCACGTCGATCCGGGCCGCCCCGCTGCGGTTCGGCGGCGCCGCCATCTCGTCACGAGGTTCGCTCGCCGCCGAACCAATCATCGTGCCAGCATTGTCGGCATGTTCGTTCGTTTCTTCGCCAGTGTTGCAGCGCTGGCCGTGGCCACCTGGTTGTTGCCCGGCATCACCACTGACGTCGGCTCTGACGGCTGGGCGAAAGCGTGGACGGTGATCGCGGTCGCGATCATCTTCGGAATCGTGAACTCGGTAGTGAAGCCGTTGTTCAAGTTCGCAACGGCTCCGCTGATCTTCCTCAGCCTGGGGCTGTTCCTGCTGGTGATCAACGCCGTGTTGCTGATGCTGGTCTCCTGGCTCGCCGGCATGGTGGGCCTGTCGTGGCATGTCGCCGACTGGGGCACGGCCTTCATCGGTGCGCTGATCGTCTCGGTGGTGAGCTTCATCGTCAACGCCTTCTTCAAGAAGGGCGAAGAGCACCGATGAGCCGGGGCAACCCGCACGTCCTGTTCGTGTGCTGGGGCAATATCTGTCGCTCCCCGATGGCCGAGATGATCGCGCGCGACAAGGCCGCTCACGAGGGTCTGCGCGCGGCGACCTTCACCAGCGGGGGCGTCAGCGCGGAGGAGTCCGGCAACCCGATGGACCCGCGCGCCGTCGACACGCTGAAGCGGGCCGGCTACCCGATGGCTCCGCACAAGGCCCACAAAGTGACCGCGGAAGAGGTGCGCGACGCCGACCTGGTGATCGGGATGGAGATGATTCACCTCGACCGGCTGCGCCAACTGGCTCCCGGCGTGCAGCATCTCTATCTGATGTCGAACTTCGACCCGAACGCCGTGCCGGGCGCCGAGATCGAAGACCCGTGGTACGGCGACGCCGACGACTTCCAGACGACTTTGCATCAACTCGAAGCCGGCATGCCCGAGCTGATGCGACGGGTGCGCGAGCTTCTTTGAGGCCTAGCGGCCTTGCCGACACCGTGTCGCAACCAGGGACATGGCAATCTGTATGCCATGCACATCCTCGTGGTGGACGACGACCAGGCGGTCCGCGACTCGCTGGCCCGATCGCTGCGCTATTCGGGCTACGAAGTGACCACCGCCAACGACGGTGTGGACGCCTTGGCCCGGCTGTCTTCGCTGCGACCCGACGCGGTCATCATGGATGTGATGATGCCGCGCTTGGACGGCCTGGAGACGACCCGCTCGCTGCGCTCCTCCGGCAATGACGTTCCGATTCTGGTGCTGACCGCACGCGACGCGGTCGGTGATCGGGTCGACGGTCTCGATGCCGGCGCCGACGACTACATGGCCAAGCCGTTCTCCTTCGAAGAGCTGCAGGCTCGGCTGCGGGCCTTGACCCGGCGCGCTCGTCCGGCCACTGAGGATGCCGGCGGTTCCGAGATGCTCAGTTTCGCCGATCTGACCCTTGATCTGCAGACCCGCGAGGTGACCCGCGCCGGGCGTCGGATCAGCCTCACCCGCACCGAGTTCGCGCTGCTGCAGACCTTCTTGGAGAATCCGCGCCGCGTGCTGGAGCGTTCCTGGCTGCTCAACGAGGTGTGGGGCTTCGATTTCCCGACCACCGCCAACTCGTTGGAGGTGTACATCGGCTACCTGCGCCGCAAGACCGAGGGCGAGGGTGAGATCCGACTGATCCACACCGTGCGCGGTATCGGTTACGTGCTGCGCGAGACGCCGCCGTGATCCGCTGGCTGCGCTCGGTTCTCTCCGTAACGAACCGGCCTCTTCACGACCGGTTGATGGCGCTGATCTCGGTGGCTGTGGCCTCCGCCGTGGCAATCACCGGTGTCGCCGCGTACCTGATCACGACCTTCGCGATCTATGACCAGCTCGACAACGAGCTCTTGGCTGTGGCCGGCGTCACCAGCAAGTGGATCGCCAACGACGCCGAGACCCTCGGCGGACTGAACAGCGAAGCATTGGCGACGGCCAACGTCACCGTGATGCTGGTCCGCTCCGATGGTCGCGAGATCGCCCCGTCCGGGGATGGCGTGAAGCTGAAGTCGACGTCGGCCGAGCTCGCTATCGCCCGCACCCAGATCGGGACGTCCGCGCGCACCGGCGTGGCGTCGAACGGCGAGCCCTACCGGATCGTCGCGGTACCGTTCACCGACGTGTCCGCCAAGGACGGCAAGGTCACCTACTACGCGCTGGTGCTTGGCCGTCCGCTCGGGCCGTGGGATCAGATTCTGCGCATCCTGGCGTTTTCGCTGCTCACCTTTGGCTTGCTGGCCGTCTTGCTGGCCGGCGCGATCGGTTGGGCGATTGCCCGTTCGGGCCTTCGTCCGATCCAGCGTCTGACCGAAGCGGTCACCCGCGTCACCGAGACCGACCAGCTGGAGCCGATCGAGGTCGGCGGCATGGACGAGCTGACCGACTTGACCGGAGCCTTCAACACGATGATGCGCTCGCTGTACTCGTCGCGGGAACGTCAGCGCCGACTCATCGCCGACGCCGGTCACGAGCTGCGCACGCCGCTCACCTCGTTGCGCACCAATGTCGAGCTGCTGATCGCCGACGACCGTCAAGGCATGCTGCCCGACGGTGCCCGCGGCGAGATTCTGCGCGATATCGCCGCCCAGCTGGGCGAGTTCACCCAGCTCATCGGCGATCTGGTGCACCTGTCGCGAGACGACAAGGTCGAGGCGCATCCTGAGCCGATCGACCTGCGCGATGTGGTCAACAATGCGGTCACCCGCGCCAAGCGCCGCGGACCCGGCCTGATCTTCGACGTCGAACTTGAACCGCTGTACCTGGTCGGCGAGCCGGACAGCCTGGAGCGAGCCATCACCAACCTGCTCGACAACGCGGTGAAGTTCTCCCCGGCCGGCGGACGCATCAAGGTGCGGCTGGTCGGCGATCGCTTGCGCATCTCCGACGAGGGGCCGGGCATCGCCGACGAGGACCTGCCGCACGTCTTCGACCGCTTCTACCGCTCCGACAAGGCCCGCACCACGCCGGGTTCGGGCCTGGGCCTGTCGATCGTCGCGCAGACCATCAAGGCGCACGGCGGCTGGGTGAAGGCTGGTCACGCCGCGACCGGCGGTGCCGAGTTCACCGTCCGGCTGCCGGGGAGCAACGAGCCGCTGGAGGCGTCGTCCGACACCACCGGCGGGATCCCGGCGGTCGCCGAGTAGCACGCTGGGCAGGTCGAGCACCCGCACTGCGGCATCCTGTCAGCGTGCTCGGCGGGCTTCGGACTCGCCTACCCTGAGCACATGGCTGATCAGAGCGACCGCCAGGCCAATGCCCGCCGGCGGCAGGAACTGGCTGACGCCGCCGGACGAGCGGAGGCGGCCCAGGCGCAAAGCCAGCTCGACGCCTTTGTCGTCCGGATGACCCAGGCGGGGGCGCAACCCGAACCCCTGCGTGCGCAGCTGGCCAGCGGCGGGCGCGCCCGCACTCCCCTGGTCGGCTGGTACGTGAACGCTGCGAGGACGATCGCGGTCACCCCGGACGGCGGCTTCTATCGACTGGTGGTCCCCGGATCTGCCTTGGCTCGGCTGACCGGGGTGTCCCTGAGTCCCAGCGCGCCGGTGACGGTGATCGGACGGGGCGGGCGCGACGGTGAGACCGGTGATCTGGCAGATTTCCTGGAGCGAGCGTTCGTCGAGTACAGCTCGCGGTGAGCTTCTAGTAGCGGCGGTTGGGGTCGACACCTTCGACCGGAAGGCAGCCGGTATAGGAGACGATCCGTAGCATGCTGTTCCCCTCGAGGTTCATCACCGAGAAGTGCAGCCCGTCGTCGCGAACCAGCTTCAGGTGATGGCGACGCCCCCCGGCCTGGGTGGACCGGCTGACCGTCCATCCGGCGCGGCCGTCCCAGGCGAGGAAGATCGCGGTGATGATCGCGGCGGTGTCGGTCTCGGGGTCGATCTCGATCTGAGCCGCACCCGGCCAGAAGTAGGCACCCCCGTGCTCACATTCGATGAGATAGGACGACTCGACGTGTGGCCAGCGCCGCCGAACAGCGGCATTGGGAACGTAGGAAAGCAGCTCGGCCTCCACCTCCCACAGCTCGGCCTTGACCTGCTCGATCGACACGGACATGCGGCCCCCTCCCTCGGCCCGTCACCGTTGCGCTGAACGGCCGGGCAGGCGCAGGCTAACAGTGCGGATCCGCTTGTGAATGGCGGGTTGACGGGCGGCGGACTGCTTCATACGACTTCATACGATCGGTGCCTGCCGACTCCGCGGGACGCGTCCACGACGGACGCAGCCACCCCGGCCGCCGTGGTGCACGGGGCAGGCGGCCAACGTGCCGGGACGAATCATCGCCCCGGCACGTTCTTGAGCCGGCTCAGTATCCGCGGGAGGTGTCAGCGGTCGCCTCTGCACCGGCGAGCGCGGCGACGTACTCCTCGACGGTGATCGGCTTGGAGAACATCGGGTAGTCGAACTTGATGGCGTTGGCGTGCTCCTCCAGCGAGGTGGCGCCGACGGCGTCGGTCAGGGTGTAGACCTCGAAGCCCTTCTCGTAGGCAGACCGCATGGTCGACTCCACGCAGCAGTTGGTCAGGAAGCCGCCCAGCACGATGGTCTGGATGCCTTTGCTGCGCAGAATGAAGTCGAGATTGGTGGAGCCGAAGGCGTCCAGGCCGCGCTTACCTTCAAGCACGATCTCGCCGTCGATCGGGGCGACGTCACCGACGATCTCCGCGCCCCAGCCGCCCTTGATGAAGGAGCTGGACGAGACCACACCGGCGAGGATGCCGTACGGGTGCGAGCTGATCTCGTAGTAGCCCGGCTGGAACGAGATCGGACTGTGGATCACTGTCACGCCGGCCTCGCGGCTGGCCTGCAGAGCGCGCTGCGCGTTGGGCAAGGTGCCGGTGGCGGCCATCACTTCGGCGACGGCGCCGTGCAGCGTCCCGCCTTCGCTGGTGAAGTCGTTCTGGAACTCGATGAGGACGAGCGCCGTGGTTGCAGGGTTCATCGCTACTCCTTTCTGGTCGACCGGCCGGGCGGTTCCCGGACGGATCAGTCACTGCCAATCTGGGGGGTGGGCCCACCGACGACAACGTCGGCGGGAGTCTGTGCAGCCGGCATCAAGCCGGCGGTTTCGGCGAGCAACTCCAGGATGTGGCGGTACTCCTTGCCGGTAGCCCTGGTCATGCCCAACTCGCAGGTGCGATTACAGGAAGCGTGCGCCTCGGCATCGAGCTGTGCAACCTCGGCGGCTTCGCGGCGAGTGGCCGAGGCGGTGAGCTCGGGGTGGAGCATGCCGCGGTCGCCAGCGAACGCGCAGCAGCCGGTGTCCAGGGGCACGTTGACCTGATCGGCGACACTGTGGGCGACCTTCACCAGGTCGGGGTTGAGCCCCATCTGGGTGGACGAACAGGTTGCGTGCAAGGTCACCGAGCCCAGCTTCGGGTGATCAGCGAGCCGAGGCAGGACGTGCTGGGCGGTGAACGCCACCGCATCGATCACGGTGATGCCCAACTCGGGAGCGGCCTCGATCATGTGCCGGAAGCCCTCGGTGCAACTGGATGCGTCACAGACGACCGGCAGCCGTCCATGGTCGGTGACCCGCTCCAACATGGGCAGCACACGTTCGCGCATCGCCTGGTACCCGTCGGGGATCCCCTTGCTCGACCACGGCGTGCCGCAGCAGACCGACTCGATCTCGTCGGGCACCAGCAGAGTCACCCCCGCCGCCGCACACAGCGCTTCGAAGCTCACCTGGACACCAGGGCCTTCAGCAGGACCGAACATCACGTTCACGCAGGCCGGCAGATACACCGCGGTCGGGGTCTCGGCCGGCGCCGGGCGACCGCGGTGTGCACCGCCGCCGGGCAACTCACGCGACCACAGCGGAATGTTGTCGCTGCCGAGGACGGCGCGACCCAGCTTGTTGACGCCGACCAGGGCAGTCTCCAACGGCGCCGGCAGCGCATCGGTGATGTTCAGCACCCGGCTGAACGTGTTCGTCGTGCCCTGCCAGTGCTTGGCCAGCGTGGTCCAAGCCACGTCCTTGGCCTTCGGCAGCTGCTCGCGGCGCAGCTTCTTCACCAGCAGGCCGGTATTGATCAGCACCGGGCAGGCGGTGCCGCACATGCCGTCGACGGCGCAGGTGTGCACGCCTGCGTAGCGGTAATCCTTCTCGAGTTCGGCTGCCAGGTCGTGGCGTCCGGCCAGCTCGGCATTCTCGATCTCGCGGCGTAGCGCGATCCGCTGGCGGGGCGTCAGCGTCAGGTCCTTGGACGGACACACCGGCTCGCAGTAGCCGCACTCCACGCAGCGGTCGACCTCTTCGTCCACGGTCGGGGCGAGCTTGATGTTCTTCAGGTGCAGGTCGGCGTCATCGGTGATGATCGTGCCGACGCCGAGCCGGTGCTGCGGGTCGAACAGCCGCTTGATCTCGACCATGACCGCATACAGCTCGTCGCCGTACTGCCGGCGGACGTAGGGCGCCATCACCCGTCCGGTGCCGTGCTCGGCCTTCAGCGAGCCGTCGTTGGCCAGGACGAGGGCGACCATGTCCTCGGTGAAGTCGGTGTAGCGCTGTAGCGGCTCGTCGCCTTCGAAGCGGTCGGTGAGCATGAAGTGGATGTTGCCGTCCTTGGCGTGGCCGAAGATCACCGAGTCGCGGTAGCCGTAGCGGTCGAACAGGCCCGACAGGTCGGTGCAGGTGTCGGCGAGCTTGGCCACCGGCACAACCACGTCCTCCAACAGCGCGGTGCTGCCGGACGGGCGAGCTCCAGCCACCGAGGTGTACAGGCCCTTGCGCAGCTTCCACAGCTTGCCGCGCAGCACCGCGTCGGTGGTGAGCCGGACGGGTTCGCCTACCGGAAGTCCGGCCAAGGTCGGCTGGGCATCGGCGGCCAGCTGATCCAGCTCGGCAGCCGAGGTGGCCTGGTACTCCAGCAGGATCGCCGCCTGCCGCTGCACCTCCAAGGCCTTGATGACCTGCGGGGTGTCGTCGAAGGCCTGCCCGACCCGCAGGCTGGTGGCGTCCATCAGCTCCAGAGTGGCCGCACCGGTGGCGACCAGGCCGGGCAGCGACGCGTTCGCGCTGTACAGGTCGTCGAAAACCAGCAGGGCGGACGTGGTGTGGGTGCGCAGTTCGATGGTGCGGAAGGTGGCCGAGGCGACGAAGGCCAGGGTTCCTTCGCTGCCGACCAACAGATGGGTGAGGATGTCGGCCGCTGTCTGGTAGTCGACAAGGGCGTTCAAGCCGTAGCCCATGGTGTTCTTCATCGAGAACTGCTGGGCGATCTTGGCCATCGACGCCGGGTTCGTCAGCACCCGCTGCCGCAGGTCCAACAGCCCGCGGTAGAGCTCCGGCTCAAGGGTGCGAAGCCGGTCGTCCGCGTCGGGGGCACCGGTGTCGATCACCGTTCCGGACGGCAGCACCGCCACCACCGACTCCAAGGTTCGGTAGCTGTTCTCGACGGTGCCGCAGGCCATGCCGGAGGAGTTGTTGGCGACCACGCCGCCGATGGTGCAGGCGGCCTCACTGGCCGGGTCCGGCCCGAACTTGCGCCCGTAGCGGGCCAGCCGGGCGTTCAGCTGTTTGACGGTGACGCCGGGCTGGACCCGGACGCGGGCGCCGTCGTCCAGAATCTCGACGTCCTTGAAGTGGGAACGGACGTCGGCCAGCACACCGTCGGTACCGGCCTGACCGGACAAGCTGGTGCCGCCGGAGCGGAAGGTGAGGTCGAGGCCGGCGGCGGCGGTCGCCCGCAGCAGGCGGGCGACCTCGTCGGCGTCCTTGGGCACCACGACGGCTTGAGGCACCAGCAGGAAGTGGGAGGCGTCATGGGCCATCGCCCGCCGCTCCAACTCGCTGGTGCGAACACGGCTCGGCTCGCTGAGGCAATCGGCGAGCAACTCTTCAACAGACAAGGGGGACACGCTCTGCTTTCTCGACAACATCGTCGGTGACCGGGGGGCACCGGTGGGATTATTGTCGGACAAGTAGACACGTTGCACAAGCCTGCCGAGTGATCTTCCCCTAGGCTTGCCGCACTTGAGGAGGTGGAAGACGTGGTTCGGCACATCGTGGTGACGTCGGTGGTGGATGCCATCACGGAGGATCTGCGCGAGCAGGTGGTGTCCGGTGAGCTCTCCCCGGGGACGCCGCTGACCGAGCTGGAACTGTCCACCCGCTACGACGTGGCGCGCGCCAGCGCCCGGGCGGCTATTGAGCGGCTCACCGCGGAGAAGGTCCTCGTCCGTCGCAACCACAAGACCGCACGCGTGGTCGAACTCGGCCCCGACGACGTCCGCGACATCTACAACACCCGGATCTATCTGGAGTCGGAGGTCCTGCGCCGGCTGGCCGCGCTCAAGCGCGTTCCGCAGAGCTCGCGTACTGCGAACGCCGAGATCGCCGAACTGTGGTCGTCCGGTTCGCATCAAATCGTTGACCCGGACATGCGCTTCCACACCGGCCTGATCGACTCGCTACACAGTCCGCGCACCAGCGCCGCCTACGACGCGCTCGCCTTCGAGGTGAAGCTGTGCATGGCCCAGCTGCAGGGGCGCCAAGCGCTCAGCCCGCGGATCATCATCGCCGAGCACGCCAAGATCCTCGAACTGATCGAGAACGGGGACGCGGCCGGCGCGGCCGCGATGCTCGACGAGCACCTGTCGCGGGCGCGTGAGCTCTTGGTGGGTAGCCTCGGTGGGCAGCCCGGCCCCGAAGCCGATCTGCCCTCGACGGCGCTCCCTGACGCCCCGATCAAAGAGTGAGTGGTCGCGGCGCCTTCGTCGGCTCACGCCCGGAGGTGCGGACGAGCGGCAAGACCACCGAGCCGAAGCCGACGCCGCCCTGCTCCCTTCGCCACCGCTGGGTCCGACCGCTGCTGGTCGCACGGCCGGCGCCAAACTGGACGCACCCGACGCCGCGACGATGTGGGGCCCTGCGCCCTGAGTGAACGTCCTTGTCCCCGCGCGCGCAACCGATGAGGATCGAGCCATGAAGCTTCTGGTTCTCGGTGGCACCCGCTTCGTCGGTCGGGCGGTGATCGGCGAGGCGCTGGCTCGCGGCTGGCAGGTCACCGCGATCCACCGGGGACGCACCGGCCGGCTCCCCGATGATGTCCAGGCCCGTCTTGCCGATCGCAGCGATCCCGCCGCCCTCTCCCAGGCGTTGGGCGACGACTCCTGGGATGCCGTCGTCGATACCTGGTCGGGCGCGCCGCGGGTGGCGACGCTGGCTGCGTCCCTGCTCCGCGGACGGGCGCGGCGCTACGGCTACGTCTCCACCACCTCGGTCTACGTGTGGGGTCAGCACCACGGCGAGGGGTCGCCGCTGGTCGAGGGCAATCCCGATGCCGCCGACGGCGACTATGCGGCCATCAAGCGCGGCTCCGAGCTTGGCATTCTCTCCGCCTTCCCCGACGCCCTGATCGCACGACCCGGCCTGATCCTCGGCCCACATGAGGACATCGGCCGGCTGCCCTGGTGGCTGGGTCGGATCGCCGCCGGCGGCCGGGTGGTCGCTCCGGGCGACCCCGATCGTCGGCTGCAGTACGTGGACGCTCGCGACCTGGCCTCGTGGCTGCTGTCGGGCCTGGTCAATGGACGCAGCGGCCCGGTCGACGTGATCAGTCCGTCCGGCCATGCCACGACTGCGAGCCTCCTCCGGGCCTGCATCGACGCCACCGGGTCTGCGGCCGAACTCGTCTGGATCGATCAGGATCGGCTGGCCGCCGCCGGCGTCGAGCCGTGGACGCAGCTGCCCTGTTGGGTGCCGACGACCGGCGAGTTCGCCGGCTTCCTCGGGGCCGACACCACCCTCGCCGCCCGCACCGGCCTGCGCTGTCGCCCGGTGACCGAGACGGTCACCGACACCTGGGCCTGGCTGCAGGCTGACGGCTTCCCTGAGCAGCGCAGCGATCGGCCGGTTCATGGGCTGCCGGTCGAACTGGAGACCGAGCTCCTCGCCGACGGTCGGCGCTGAGGCTCGGGCTTCCCGGCAGTAACCAGCGAGCCCGGTTGCCCGTCCTCAAGGCGTCGGCGGCTCGTCGCCCCAGGTGCGCACCCGCTCGTTCCACCGGCGCCGTCGACCGAGTATCACCATCAGGGGAACGGCCAGGGATTGGCGGTGCAGCCGCGAAGATCGGACTGCTGCGGCATCATCACTGGGGCCGGCTTTCCGCCCTTGGTGCATTCGGTCGGCTTCTTGCCCAACACGACGCCGACTCCGTGATTGATCAGGTACTGCTGCCATGCTGCCGCATTGCCGGCGTAGCTGCTCGGCGGGTTCTTCCACGACAGGGCGTCGACATAGAGCTTGCCGCCCGCCAGACAGCTGCCCGCCGACGCCGTGCATGCGCCGGACAGCGTCTTCGGTGAAGCCAACACCACCGTCAGTGCGGCTTTGGCAGGGTCAGCGGTGAGCTGGAAGCGCACCGTGCCGGCACCGACCCAGCTGCGGGGGTCGTTGAGCACGCCCGCGATCTGGGTGGCGACCTTGTCGACTTTGAGCCCCGCGCTGGTCTCGACGTTCACGGTGTAGACCCGCAGCGTTCCCGATGATCCGGCAGCTGCAGCACTCACCGTGGTGGCTGCGAACCGGCCCGACGAGGTCATCGTCGGGGGCGCGGTGGGGGTGGTGTTCGGGCTCGGCGAGGCGCTGGGCGAGGGCGTGGCCGAGGGGGTCGGCGTGGGAGTCGGCGTGAGGGTGACCGGACTACTCGGCCCGAGCGTCATCGTGGGCTCGCCCACTCGGGTCGCCGGGGCCACCAAGGCCCGCGCCCACAGGGCACCGGCCGCGACCACAGCCACTCCGACCACGATCGCGACGACGACGTCCGGACGGAGCCAGCGTCGGGCAGCGGAGGCTCGGCTGCGGCGGTCGTCACTCACCCCGTCAGCCTAGCCAGACGCCTCCTGCCTCGCCGAGGGCACGCCTGAACGCCGATGGCCGGGCCCCGGCCGCATGCCCGGCATCAGGCGTTGGCTGGATCAGTCGCGGAGGGCCGGGCGGAAAGCACTGCACGCCGGCCTTCCCGAAGGAAGACCGGCGTGCGGTGGTACGACTTTCAGGCGGCGGCGACCGTCACGCTGATGTGGGCCACCACGCCGGCGGTCAGCTTGATGCCGACCATGTGGGCGCCGGTGGTCTTGATCGGCTTGGCGATGTCGATCGACCGCTTGTCCAGGGCCGGGCCACCGGCCTTCTTGACGGCCAGAGCGATGTCGGCCGAGGTGATCGCGCCGAACAGCTTGCCGGACTCGGCAGCCTGAGCCGGCAGGCTCACCTGCAGAGCCTCGAGCTGCTCGCGCACCTGCACGGCGTGCTCGGTGCCACGGATCTCACGAGCGTCACGCGCCCGCTTGATGCCCTCGATCTGCTTCTCCGCACCACGGGTCCACCGAATGGCGAAACCACGCGGCAGCAGGTAGTTGCGGCCGAAGCCGTCCTTGACCTCGACGATGTCGCCGGGGACGCCCAGGTGCTCGACCGGAGCGGTGAGAATCAACTTCATCTCAGATCCCTCCTGACTAGCGCGAGTTCGAGGCGTAGGGCAGCAGGGCCAGCTCACGCGCGTTCTTGACGGCGATCGCGACCTTGCGCTGCTCCTGCACCGAAAGACCGGTAACACGGCGGGCGCGGATCTTGCCACGCTCGGAGATGAACTTCCGCAGGGTGGCGGTGTCCTTGTAGTCGATGTTGCCGATGCGAATGGACTTCGCCGGCACGACCTTCTTCGATTTCACAGGCTTACGCTGTGAGGCCATTGTGGTGCTCTCCTTGAGTTACGAAAGCCCGGCTGACGCCGGAATGACTTCGGTTGCCGGAGCGCCGAAGCGCCCCTTGGAGGATCAGAACGGAGGCTCTTCGCTCTGGGCGCCAGCCCAGGGGTCGACGCCGCCGCGATCCTGCCCGCCGCCACCGCCACGGCTCCAACCGGAGCCGCCACCGGACGACGAGCCGCCACCGTAGTTGCCGCCGCCTGAGCCGCCCGAGTTGCGGGTGACCTTCGCGGTGGCGTACTTCAGGGCGGGACCGATCTCTTCGACCTCAATCTCGAAAACCGTGCGCTTCTCACCTTCACGGGTCTCGTAGCTGCGCGACCGCAGCCGACCCTGAACGATCACCCGCATGCCCTTGGTCAGGGACTCGGCGACGTTCTCGGCGGCCTGGCGCCACACAGCGCAGTTGAGGAACATGGCATCGCCGTCCTTCCACTCACCGCTGGCACGATCAAGCGTGCGCGGGGTGGAGGCGACGGTGAAGTTAGCCACCGGCGCCCCGGACGGGGTGAATCGCAGTTCCGGGTCGGCGGTCAAGTTGCCGACGACGGTGATGATGGTTTCGCCTGCCATAGTTGCTGTCTTTCGATCGGACGTGAGCTGGTCTCCTCGACAAGACTGTCAGCCGCGGCTGACAGTTGCGAGGGGTCCGGCGAATCAGTGCAGATCGGGGCGGATGACCTTCGTCCGCATGATCTGCTCGTTCAGGGTGAACTGACGATCCAGTTCCTTCACAACGGCCGGCTCTGCGGTCACGTTGAGAACGGCGTAGATGCCTTCGGACTTCTTCCTGATGTCGTAGGCCAGGCGACGCCGGCCCCACACATCAATGTTGTCCACGGTGCCACCGGCTTTGGTCAGTCCGGCGAGAGGCTTGTCGAGCAAGCCGTTCACCTGGCGATCGTCGACGTCAGGATCAATGATCACTACGACTTCGTACTTGCGCATACGCGAACTCCACCTCCTCTGGTCTTGGGCGGCCACGAGTATTTCCCGTGGCAGGAGGGCGTATCACGATGCCCTCAGAAGAGAGCACCAGTCGAGAAGCCTACCGGTCGAGGAGGACGCCGGGCGAATTGCGTGGTTCGAGAGGCGAGCCAATGATCAGCGCGCTCAGCGGTGAGCGATCTTCTTGGTCTTCCCCGAGGCCACCGCAACCGGATGTCCGTTCACTTTCGCGGTGACCACGACCAAGATCCGCTGACGGCGGTCCTTCTTCGTCAGACGGTAGGTGCTGCCGTGAGCGCCCTTGATGGTCTGATGCCCGCGCACCCACCTGTAGCTGAGCTGGGTTGCGACCGGAGCCCAAGAAACGTGCGCCCGCAGCAGCGAACCCACCTTCTTGTGACCGGTGATCGTGGGCGCGGCATAGGTGGCTGCAGGCCCGGCATTCGGAGCGGGCACAGGTTCAGGCTGAGTCGGAGCCGGCGCAGGCGAAACCACCGTCTTGGTGACGATCGCGATGTCGCGTCCGGTCTGCGCGTCGCCCGGCGCAATCAGGAAGTACCCGGAGATGTTGCGACCCGACGCGCCGGCCGACCAAGTGTCGCCGTCGCTGGTCTTCGCCCACGCGGACGCCAGGTCAGTGGTCGTCGTGAGCGTGAAGCTGAACGAGTAAGACCCGTCGGAGTCGGTGGTGACACAGGTGTCGCCGGCCGCATTGACGTCCGGGCCCGTCTCACTCTGTTGAGGAACATAGGCGCACACCTCGACACCGCTGGCCGGGGTTCCGTCGATCGTCACCACGCCGGCGATGGTTGTCGCCACGGCATCGTCGGCGTGCGCTTCGGCTGCGCTCATCCCCGTGACGCCACAAGCCAGCGCCACAACGAGAGCGGCGATCGCGCCGCGACTGCGTACAAGTGAAGGCTTCAAGAAAATCCCCCCGAGATTCTTTTGCCGAACGGCACCTGTCCCCCAGACGGGTGTCGCCTCTTAGGATGACCCACCAGCGCCTCGACGGCAACCGATTGAGCCCAACAGCTCGGCTTTGCCGAGCACGTGATCAGCCACACACCGCATTTGGCCTAGTCGTGGCGCGCAGGCGTGGTGCAAATCACTTAACCACAGCTCGAGGCTCACGGCAGCTCGGTCGGCGCGACTGTGCGCAAAGCTACTCAGTTCGACTCGACGCTCATTGCCGAGCGGTTCATCAGTCCGGCGACACCGCCGCAGCACTCCGCACCCCTTGCGACGGCTTCGCGACGGTCGGTCTTTCAGGCCCGGCCGTGGTGCCTCGACGCGAGTTCCCCGAGGCGCCGCTGAGTCAGCACAGCGGCCGATAGCCTGGGGCGATGAACCCTGCGGCTCGGATCGGCCACCGTTGTCTCGCAACTGCGCTGGGCATCTGCCTCGCGCTGACCGCAGTGGCAGCGCCCGCCCAAGCGAAAACTCCCCCTCCGCCGCGCGCGCTCGCCTCCACCGCGATCGACGCGCACCTGGGCTATCAGCCGCAAGACAGCTGCTCCCCGTCCGCCAAGCCTGGAGCGAAGGCCCTGCTGAAGCTGCTCATCCAGACCTGGGGCGGAAGTTCGTCCGGGATCTCGCGAAGCTGCAACGCGGCCGGCCGGTCGGAGCACAATGAGGGACGCGCCCTCGATTGGCACATGAGCGTCAAGAAGGCGTCGCAACGCAAAAGGGTGGATGCGGCTCTGCGCTGGATCACGGCCAACAACGGCGAGGTCGCGCTGCGGCTGGGCATCATGTACGTGATCTGGAACCAGCGCATTTGGTCGGTGTACTACCCCGAACTCGGCTGGCGGAAGATGGCTTCGCGCGGCTCGGCCACTGCCAACCACAAGGATCACGTTCATATCTCGCTGTCGTGGGACGGCGCCTACAAGCAGACCTCCTGGTGGACGGGCGTCCCGGTCACTTCGCCGCTCAACTCACGCTGCGGCGTGGGGGGCGCCCACGCCTGCCTTCCCACCATCGCTCGGACGTCGAAGCCGTGGCCCTATCAACACACCAGCGTGCCGGCCAGCTTCACCCCGGCCGCCTGGGTCGTCCCCGGAGTCGGGGGAAGCCCACGGGTGGGGATCGTGCAGCGAGCCGTGCCGGGCACGTGGGTTCCCGCCGGTGCCGTGCTCAGCTACCAATGGACCTCGGACGGACGTCCGATCGCCGGCGCGACCGGCTCCACCTACCCGCTGCCACCCCAGCAGGTCGGGCATGAGGTCGAGGTGACCGTCATCGCGACCATCGGCAACCGGGTGCTGCGCCGCTCATCGAGCAACATCGCCGACGTCTATCCCGGCGTCCTTGCCGCCGTCGAGCCCCACCTGGTGGGCACGGCTGCGCCGGGAGGCACGCTCACCGTTGACCCCGGCAGCTGGTCGCCGACGCCGAGCCGTTTCGGCTATGCCTGGCTTCGCGACGGCACGGTGATCCCCGGCGCTACCACCCGCTCCTATGCGGTCCGTCGCAGTGATCGCGGTCACGGCATCAGCGTCCGCGTCACCGCCTCACTCGCCGGCTACGTCACCCGAACGGTCACCTCGAAGCGGACGAAGATCGTCGAAGCATTCAGTGCCGCTCCAATCCCGCTGATCATCGGCTCGGCCAGCGTCGGCTCGAAGCTCACCGCTAATGCCGGCAGTTGGATCCCCGCGGCCGTGCTGGGCTATCAATGGTTTGCCGACGGGGTCGCCATCGCTAATGCGACCGCTCCTCAACTCCAACTCACCGCTGATTACCGTGGTCAGGTGATCACCGTGGAAGTCACCGGGCGTCGCAGCGGTTATGCGACCACGGCAGTTCGCTCTGCGCCCACCGGACCGATCAGCGGCAGCTGACATTTCTCGGCCCACCCGCCCGACGCATTACAGCCCTGCTGTCGAATGGACAATGCGGCGGTGGCACCGACTCTCCCGGTGGGACGAAAGGCGGCGCGCCTACGCCACCCGCAGCTCCAACGCGCCGCTTTTCGCGATCCGCGCGTTCGGATAAGCCCGCGGCCTGCCGCCGGCGCCCCGGCTGGGTCCCGGCGGTCCCGGCGGCCACACCTCATTAGTGGTGGCCGATGGCGCCTTCGGGAAATTCGCGGAGGAACTCCTCCGGAAGTTGATTGAGCAAACCCAAGTGTCCGACCAGATTCAGGTAGTTGATCCGCAGAGCCCGCGACGGTTGGTGCTCCCCGCTGAGCCAGCCTTGTGCCGTGGCCGCCGGGACGCCGGCGAGCCGCGCCACGGCCCGGACAGACAGGTGCCGAGCGAGTCGCGCATCGTTGACCCGCTTGGCGAAGTCCTTGCTGATCACCCCACTGGGCATAACAGCATTGTCTCAACACCCGGCAAACCGCGCAGGCCTTACGTGAGGGTGGGGTCCTCGTCTTCCAGCCACAGCCCGGCGTGAAGCAGGTGATTGAGTTCCAGATGCTCGACCAAAGCGAGGAATTTCGGACGCAGCGCCGGTGTCGGAAAATGTCGTCCCTGAAGCCATCCCTGCATCGTTGATGCCGGAACACCCGAAATCTGCGCCGCACCGCGCACCGACAGGTGCCGATCCAAACGTGCCTGGTTCACCAATGCGGCCATCTCCGCGCGAGTAGGCCGGTCGTGCAAATTTTCTCCTGGGATGGATGGCGGGTGGGACTCAATCCCACCCTGGATGCTCGGGGCGCAGGCACTGACACATCCCGTGGACTGAGGTCGAGTCAACCTGATAGGCGATCACCGCCATGATCGCACCCCTCTTCGGTCGACCCGAGCGCACCAGTGCCCCCCTCGGCTTGCCGTCAGTGCCTGCGGTACTAGTGAACGCCTGTTCACCATGAATTGAGATATCGAGAGCACCAGTTCGTACAGACTCGTACACCGGTGTGGCGATATCCCGCCGAAGTACCGGCGGACCTCCGTCCAACCTGCTAGATGCGCGCCCAGGTCCGGTAGCCGCCATCAAGATTGCGCACCCGACGCCCGTGCTGGGCAAGAGTTCGCGCAGCGATGTAGCCGCGCAGGCCCACCTGACAATGGACGATCACGTCCTCGGCCACCTCGTCCAGGCGTTCACGCAGCTCGTCCACCGGAATATTGACCGCGCCGTCGACCGTGCCGCGGGCGTACTCAGCCGCGGTGCGAACGTCGATGAGCTGAACACCGCGCGCCACTTCGTCGGCCACTTCATGCCACTGGACGGTCTGGGCCAGCCCATCGCGCAGATTCTCCGCGATGTAGCCGAGCATGTTCACCGGATCCTTCGCCGAGCTGAACTGCGGCGCGTAGCTGAGCTCAAGATCGACCAACTCCGAGGCTGCGATGCCGCCACGCATCGCCGTCGCGATGACGTCGATGCGCTTGTCGACTCCCGTTCCGCCGACACCCTGAGCGCCGAGGATGGCATCGGTATCGGCATCGATCACCAGCTTGAGGCTCATGCCCTCGGCTCCGGGGTAGTAGCCGGCATGGTTGGCCGGATGGCTGTGAATGACCCGGATCTTGCGACCCGCTGCGACCGCACGCTTCTCCGTCCAGCCGGTCGCGGCCGCGCTGAGACCGAACGCGCCGACCACGGCGGTGCCGAGCACTGTGTTGGCATGCACCGGACGCCCGGCGATCACGTCGGCCACCAGGCGCCCGTGGCGGTTGGCGGGGCCGGCCAGCGGCACCATCGTCGGATCGCCGGTGATCGCATCGCGCTTCACGACGGCATCGCCGACGGCGAAGATCGACGGGTCGGACGTGCGCTGCTGGTCGTCGACCACGATGCCGCCTCGCTCGGCGACCTCGAGCCCGGCGGCCTTCGCCAGCCCCGACTCCGGTCGGACGCCGATGGCTGCGATCACCAGTTCCGCCGGCAGGGTGCGTCCGTCGGACAAGGTGACGTCATGGGCGCCGATAGCGGTCGCCGAAACCCCGGTAATCACGTCCACGCCGTGCGAGACCAGATGCTTCTCGACCAGGGCCGCCATCTCGACGTCGAGCGGGGCCATGATCTGCCCGGCGAGCTCGATGATGGTGGTCTTGATCCCGCGATCGGTGAGGTTCTCGGCCAGCTCGATGCCGATGAACCCGCCGCCGAGAATCACCGCAGTCGGGTTGGCTGCGGCCTGCACCTCAGCGACGGCCGCGCTCATGGCGTCCGTGTCGGCGATGTTGCGCAAGCTCAGGGCCCGCTCAATGCCGGGCGTCGGGGGAATGAACGGGGCGGCACCGGGAGCCAGAATCAGAGCGTCATAGGACTCGGTGTACTCCCGGTTGCCAGCGAGGTCACGGACGGTGACCGTCTTGGCCGCACGATCGATCGAGATCACCTCTGAGCCGACGCGGACGTCGAGGTCGAAGCGGGCCTTCAGGCTCGCCGGCGTCTGCAGGAGCAGCGAATCCCGGTTGGTGATGACGCCGCCGACGAAGTACGGCAGCCCGCAGTTCGCGAACGACACGTAGCCGGACTTCTCCAGGACGACGATCTCGGCCGACTCGTCCAGACGACGCAACCGCGTGGCAGCGGACATGCCGCCGGCCACACCTCCCACAATGACGGTCTTCATGGCTGGAACTATACCCCCCGGGGTATCTTGTCGGTCAAATCACCGACGCCGGCCCATGGAGCGAATCTCCCACTACTCGACGTTCGCCGGAGAGACGCAGGCTGGCCGGCCCGGACTAGTTGCGGGGTCGACCGGCCCGGGCGTACATGTCGTCGACGAGCTGGGCGAAGCGGTGCTCGACCTCTTTGCGCTTCACCTTCAGGGTGGGGGTCAGCATGCCGTTCTCCTGGGTGAAGCCCTCGAGCAGCACCCGCAGATCCCGGATCTGCTCGTGCTTGGGCAGACGCTCGGTCAAGGCGGCGATCCGGCGCTTGATCTCTGCGATCACCTCAGGATTGGCCAGCAGCTCCTCGCGCTTGGCCCAGGTCACCTGCAGCTGCTTGGCGATCTCTTCCAGATGCGGCAACGACGGCGCGACCAACAAGGTGAGGTAGGGACGGTTGTCACCGAGCAGCAGCGTGTACTCGAACAGCGGGTCGGCGGCCAGCATGTTCTCGATCGGACCGGGCGCCACGTTCTTGCCGTTGCTGGTGACGATCAGATCCTTGATGCGGTCGGTGATCCGCACGCAATCGCCATCGAGTTCGCCGACGTCGCCGGTGTGCAGCCAACCGTCGCGAATGGTGGCGGCGGTGTCTTCTGGCCGGTTCCAGTAGCCCAGCATCATGTTCGGGCCACGGTAGATCAGCTCGCCGTCCTCGGCGATCTTGAGTTCGCCGCCGGGCATCACCTTGCCGACATTGCCGAAGGTGTAGTCCAGCGGCGGCGGGAAAGTCACCAGCGGCGAGGCCTCGGTCAGGCCGTAGCCGGTGAGCAGCAGCAGTCCGCAGCCGTAGAAGAACTCCTCGACGTCGCGCCGCATCGGGGCCCCGCCGCAGGCGAGCACGTTCTTCGGGCCGCCGATCGCCTCGCGCACCGAATGCAGCACCAGCTTGTCGGCGATGTTCAGCCGTGCGGTCAGCCAACGACTCGGACGTTTCCCCGAGCGCAGCGCGTCGTGATACGTAGTGCCGGTCTTCAGCGCCCAGGCCATGATCCGCTGCTTGGTCGGGCTGTCGGCAACGCGCTCCTTGGCGGTGTTGAAGACCTTCTCGTAGAGCCTTGGCACGCTCACCAGCAGGGTGGGCTGGGCCAGAACGAGCTGCCGGGCGACGTCGCGCGGGTCGAGGACGTAGGTGTTGAGGCAACCGTGGGACAGCACCATGTAGGTCCAGGCGCGCTCAAGCGCGTGGCTCAGCGGCAGGAAGCACAGCGAGATGTCGCCGGGGCCCATCCGGAAGAAGCGGTTCAACGCGGTGACCTGGTGGGTGAAGCCGCGATGGCTGAGCATCACACCCTTCGGCTCACCGGTGGTGCCGGAGGTGTAGATGATGGTGGCCAGGTCATCGGCCTTACCGGCCGCACTTCTGGCGTCTACAGCGGAGGTGTCTTCGGGTGCGGCGGCGATCTCGTCGTCCACGCTGATCTCGTCGGGAACGGGGACCAGGCTGACCACGGCCTCCAGCGCGGGCAGTTGTTCGCGCACCTGCGTCACGACGTCGGCCTGATGGGCGTTCCCCACGAAGATCAGCCGCGATCCGGAGTCGGCGACGATGTGGCGCACCTGCTCGGGAGTGCTGGTGGCATACAGCGGAACCGAGACCAGTCCGGCGCAGACACAGGCGAAATCGACGACGGTCCACTCCGGCCGGTTGCCGGAGAAGATAGCCACCCGATCTCCGGGCTCAAGACCCCGGTCGATCAGCCGGGCCGCCAACGCGCGGACCTGTACGGCAAGCTCGGCATAGGTGCTGGTCTGCCACTGCTCACCGTCGTACAACCGGACGGCGGGCTGGTCGCCGAACTCAGCCACCGACCGGGCAAATAGTCCGGCCAGGTGTCCTGAATCCATCGCTACTCCTTCGTTGCTCCAGCTCTAAGTTACTCCACCGTAGGTTGTGTGCGGACCGTACCGAGGGGACGGCAGCAGTTCCACGGAGAACCCACAGCTTCCGGCCGGCTTCGCCCGCCCCAGCGTCCGCGGCGCTGAGGCGGGTCAGCAGGTCATTCCCGAGTTTGAAGGGTTATCCGCAGGCCCACGACCATCGGCGCAGATCGTTCCCGAGTTGTGATGGTTATGGCCCCCGATCGGCGCCTGATAACCACCACAAACCGGGACGCACCTCGACCCGGCCACCGCCGGAGCCTGACAACCCGCCGAAACCGGGACGGGCCGGTCTGCCTACACTGAGCGGCATGGTGTTCGGCGCGCATGTTGATTCGACCGATCCGGTGGCTGAGGCCCTCGAACTGGGAATCGGAGCTGCTCAGTTCTTCCTCGGCGATCCGCAAGGGTGGAAGGGCCCCAAGGTGGGCTACCCCGGCGGCGGCGACGCCCTGAGGGAGCTCGCCCAACAGGAGGGAGTGGCCCTCTACATCCACTCTCCTTATGTATTGAACGTCGCCAGCAGCAACAACCGGATCCGGATCCCGAGTCGGCAGCAGCTGCAGAAGCAGCTGACGATGGCGGCCGAGATCGGTGCCGCCGGCGTCATCGTCCACGGCGGCCACGTGCTCGCGTCCGAGGAGCCGGAGGTGGGCTTCACCAACTGGCGCAAGGCGATCGACGGGCTGACCATCGACGTGCCGCTGCTGATCGAGAACACCGCCGGCGGTGCCGGCGCGATGGCCAGGACGCTAGAGCGAATCGACCAGCTGTGGGAGGCGATCTCGGGTTCGCCGAACGCCGACCGGGTCGGCTTCTGCCTGGACACCTGCCACGCCCACGCCGGCGGCAACGAGCTGTCCGGCCTGGTCGACCGAGTGCGGGCGATCACCGGACGGATCGATCTGGTGCACGGCAACGACTCCCGCGATGCCTTCGATTCCGGGGCTGATCGGCACGCCAATCTCGGTGCCGGCTTCTGCGACCCGGAGGGCTTGGCCGAGGTCTTCGCCACCGCCGGCGCTCCGGTGATGCTGGAGACCCCCGGCGACCTGGACGCCCGCCGCGCCGACCTGGAGTGGCTGCGCCAAAACGTCGCCTGAGTACTTAGCTATTGATATTAGCTAGATACCTAGCTATATTAGCCACATGACCGATCTTCGGAGCTCCAGCTCGCCCACGCGTTTTCTGCAGCGCGACCAGGGACGCATCGCCTACGACCTCAGCGGCGCAGGGCCGCTGATGGTGCTCGTCCCCGGCATGGCCGACCTGCGCTCGTCCTACCGTCTTCTCGCCCCGGCGTTGGTCGCGGCCGGGTACACCGTCGCCACCACCGACCTGCGCGGACACGGCGACAGCGACGCCACCTTCACCCGCTACGGCGACGATGCCACCGCCTCAGACATCGTGGCGCTGATCGCAGAGCTCGGACGTCCGGCGGTCGTGGTGGGCAACTCGCTCGCCGCCGGTGCCGGCGTGATCGCGGCAGCCGACCGTCCGGAGCTGATCGCCGGGCTGGTGCTCGTCGGACCGTTCGTGCGGAATCCCAAGGTTGCACCAGGAATGAAGACACTGATGAGAGTGCTGATGGCGCCGCTGTGGGTGGCCCCGGTGTGGAAGGCCTATCTGCCGTCGCTGTACGCCGGCGCCAAGCCCGCCGACTTTGCGCAGTACCGCGACGCCGTGGTGGCCAAGCTGCGCGAGCCCGCCTATGGCCGAGCGTTCTCGCAGACCACCAGACAGACCGACCACGCCGTTGCCGAGGCTCGCCTGGCGGAGGTGACCGCTCCGACGCTGGTCATCATGGGCGAGCGCGATCCCGACTTCGGTGACCCGGCAGAAGAGGCAGCCTGGATCGGGACGCGGCTCAACGCGGAGGTGACGATGGTGCCCGACGCCGGCCACTATCCGCAGTCCCAGCAACCCGAACTCACTGCGGCCGCGATCCTCGACTTCCTCGGACGGACGCACCATGCCTAGGGCCGGCCTGACCTCGGAGGCGGTGATCGAGCGCGGAGCGGAGTTGCTGGAGGCCGATCCGTCCAGCGACCTCACGCTGGCCGCTGTGGCCGACAGCCTCGGCGTCCGCACGCCGTCGCTGTACAAGCACGTGGACGGGTTGAGTGGCCTGCGCCGCGGCATCATGCTGCGCGCCAAACGCGATCTGGCGTCCGCACTGGCGCAGGCCACCATCGGCCGCGCTCGCGACGAGGCCATCCGCGGCCTGGCAGCGGCCTACCGCAGCTGGGCCCGGGAGAACCCCGCGCAGTATCCGCTGACCGTCCGGGCACCCGAGCCCGACGATGCAGACGATCAGGCAGCCAGCAGTGCCGCACTCGACGTGATCTACACCGTGCTGGCCGGCTACGAGCTCACCGGAACCGACGCGATCGACGCCACCCGATTCCTGCGCGCCGCCATTCACGGGTTTGTCAGTCTCGAGACGGCCGGAGCGTTCCGACTGCCGGCTGACTTGGAGCGGAGCTATCGCAAGACCCTCGACAGCGTCGTGCTCGCCTTGGCCACCTGGAAGCAGTCCTGAGCGCCGGATAGCGGCGACGCTGCGGCACCGGATGCCTCGCCTGCGGGCGCGTCAAGGAGGCCATGTCAGGAGTTCTAGAATGTCTGTAACAGCAGACAACAGCGGGCTCCGGTCGTGGTTGACCGCGGAAAGGCGCTGGGCTGATGCCCCATAGTGAAGCTCCCCCGACAGACAGTTCATCCGCCGAAAAAAGCAGCGAGGGAGCTATCGCCACACCGCCGGCTGATCGCTACCCTTCCCCAATGAGTACGAGCATCTACGTAGCCTCACCCGAGGGGCTTGCCGGTAAGTCGATGGTCGCCCTCGGGGTGGTCGAGGCCTTGACCCGGACGGTGAGTTCGGTCGGTGTCTTCCGTCCGGTGGTTCGGGCAGGCGTCGATGACGGCGTTCTGCGCACGCTGCTCGCCGAGCCCGGCGTCACCCAGACCTACGACGAGGCCGTCGGCGTCACCTACGACGATGTGCGCGCTGACGCGGACGCCGCCCTGGCCGTCCTGGTTGACAAGTACTCCAAGATCCGCGAAGCCCACGAAGCCGTGGTGATTCTGGGTTCGGATTACACCGACATCGCTTCCCCCACCGAGCTGACGTTCAACGCGCGGGTGGCGGCCAATCTCAACGCTCCGGTCTTGCTGGTCGTGTCCGGACGCAACCGCGGCGCGGGCGAGATCCGTTCGGCCGCCGACGGCGCCCTGGCCGAGTTCGCCGCCAATCACGCCAAGGTGATCGCGGTGATGGCCAACCGGGTGGAGCCGAGCGTCATCGACGAGGTGCGGACGCTGCTCGCGCAGCTTCCCGGCATGGTCACCTGCGCACTGCCCCGTGATCCGCTGCTGGTGGCCCCGACGGTGGGCGCCCAGTTCGAGGCCGTCGGCGCCCAGCTGCTGCAAGGCAACGCCGACATGCTCGCGCATGAATCGGTCGAGGTGCTGGTCGCGGGCATGACGCTGCCGAACGTGTTGCTGCGGCTCACCCCCGAATCGACGGTGATCCTGCCCGGTGACCGGACGGACCTGCTGCCCGGGCTGCTGCTCGCTCACGCGTCCGGGACGTTCCCGAAGCTGGCCTCGCTGTTGCTGGTCGGCGGCTACGAGATGCCCGAGCCGATCGCGCAGCTGATCTCGGGCATTCACTCCGATCTGCCGATCGGTCTCACCGATCTGGGCACCTTCCGCTCGGCTGAGCGGCTGTTCAGCCTGGAAGGGGCGATGACGTCCAGCCCGCGCAAGGTGGAGGTCGCGCGTCGCCTGTTCGCGGAGAACCTGGACGTCGACAAGCTGCTGGAGAAGCTGCACGTCCATCAGTCCGAGGTGATCACGCCGCTGATGTTCGAGCACCAGTTGCAGGAGAAGGCGCGCACCGATCGGCAGACGATCGTGCTGCCCGAGTCGACCGACGATCGCATTCTGACTTCGGCCGACATCATCCTTCGCCGGGGTGCGGCCGACATCATCCTGCTGGGCGATGCGGCCGACATTCGGGCGCGAGCCAACCATCTGGGCCTGGCGTTGAAGGACGTCCAGATCGTCGATCCGACCAAGCCCGAGCTGCTCAACCACTTCGCCGAGGTCTACGCCCAGCTGCGCGCCCACAAGGGTGTGACGCTGGAGATGGCCAAGGACAAGCTCGCCGATCTGAGCTACTTCGGCACGATGATGGTCTACCTCGGCATGGCCGACGGCATGGTGTCGGGTGCGGTCAACACGACCGCGAACACGATCCGTCCGTCACTGGAGTTCGTGAAGACCAAGCCCGGGGTCAAGATCGTGTCGAGCTCGTTCCTGATGTGCATGCCCGACAAGGTCGTGGTGTACGCCGACTGTGCGGTGAACCCCGATCCGACCGCGGAGGAGCTGGCCGACATCGCGATCAGCTCGGCTGACACCGCGGTGGCTTTCGGCATCGAGCCGCGGGTGGCGATGTTGAGCTACTCGACCGGCAGCTCCGGTTCGGGTGCCGATGTGGACAAGGTGCGCGAGGCGACCTCGATCGTGAAGTACCGGCGCCCCGATCTGGCGTTGGAGGGTCCGATTCAGTTCGACGCGGCCGTCGACGCCACCGTGGCGAAGACGAAGCTGCCCGACTCGGCGGTGGCCGGCAAGGCGACGGTGTTCATCTTCCCCGACCTCAACACCGGCAACAACACCTACAAGGCGGTGCAGCGCTCTGCCGGCGCCGTCGCGATCGGCCCGGTGCTGCAGGGGCTGAACAAGCCGGTCAACGACCTGTCTCGTGGGGCGTTGATCGAGGACATCGTGAACACGGTGGCCATCACTGCCATTCAGGCGCAATCCGAGAAAAGAGGTGAAGCATGACGACTCCGATCCTGCTGCTGAACTGTGGCTCGAGCTCGATCAAGTACCAGGTGATCGACGCCGACTCCGAGGAGGTCGTGGCTACCGGCATCATTCAGCGCATCGGCGACGGCGAGAGCACCATTTCGCACACGTACGGCGGCCAGACCCTCCAGGACGAGCACGGCTTCGCCGATCACACCGCCGCGCTGGCGTACTTGGTCAAGCTCTTCGACGAGGTCGGGCCGAAGTTGTCCGACATCGTTGCCGTCGGGCACCGCACCGTCCATGGTGGACGAGGGTTCCGCGAGACCACGGTGATCGACGACGACATGCTGGAGAAGCTGCGTGAGCTCAGCCCGTTGGCTCCGCTGCACAACCCGCCGGGCATCGCCGGCATCGAGGCGGCGCAGAAGGCGCTGCCGGGAGTGCCGCACGTGGCGATCTTCGACACCGCGTTCTTCTCGTCCATGCCGGCGGAGGCGTACACCTACGCGATCCCGAAGGAACTCACCGAGGTTCACGGCATGCGCAAGTACTCCTTCCACGGCACCTCGCACAGCTACGTGTCGCACAAGGTGGCCGAGGTCATCGGACGCGACTACGACAGCTTCAACCAGATCGTCTGCCACCTGGGCAACGGTGCGTCCATCTCGGCGATTCGCGCCGGCGTGGCCGTCGAGGGTTCGATGGGCCTGACGCCGCTGGCCGGCCTGGTGATGGGTACGCGTTCGGGTGATCTCGACCCCGGCCTGCACTACTTCATGGAGCAGCGTCTGGGCTTGAGCCTGCGCGAGATCGACAACCTGCTGAACAAGAAGTCGGGCATCTTCGGCATGTCCGGGGTGACCGACTTCCGCGACCTGACCGCCCTGATCGAGAAGGGTGATCCGGACGCGAAGCTGGCCTTCGACGTGTACATCCACCGGCTGATCAGCTACATCGGCTCGTACCTCGCGGTGCTGGGCACGGTGGACACGCTGACCTTCACCGCCGGTGTCGGCGAGAACTCCCCGGAGGTGCGGCTGGCCGCGCTGAAGCGCCTGGAGCCGCTGGGCTTCTGGATCGACGAGGAAGCCAACGCGGTGCGCTCGAAGGAGCCGCGGGTGATCTCGCGGGAGGGTTCGCCGGTGAAGATCCTGGTGGTGCCGACCAACGAGGAGTTGGCGATGGCGCGCGAGACCAAGGCCGCGATCAGCTGAGCTTTGTTGTGGTTGGCGGTGCCCGTCCCTGGTGGGGGCGGGCACCGCTGCGTTTTGGGGTGGGGTCGACGGGGAGGTGCGAAATCTACACAGATGTAGATTCCGAGGCGGTTCCGGAGGCTGAAATCTACATCTGTGTAGATTTTGTGGCCCCGAGCGCCGCGGTTCTTCACCAAGAATCTACATTGATGTAGATTTTCTGCATGGGTCGTGCAGATTTGATCAGTATCGGCGAAGCCGCCCGTACCCTCGGGATCTCCGTGAGCAGCGTCCGTCAGCTCGCCAACCAGGGCTTGCTTACGACTGAGCTGAGCCCCGGCGGCCACCGCCGGTTCCAACCCGAGCAGCTGCGCCGCGAGTGGCTTGCCCTGCACAGCGACCGCCATAAGCGCGCGACCACCCGCTGGACGCGTGAGTACCGGCTCGCCGGATTGGAAGAAGACGCCGTCTGGGCAGACGTCCGAGCCGAGCTCGGTGAGCTTCCGACCAAGGCTCGCCAGATTCTGGGCTACGCGATCACCGAGATGGCCAACAACGCGATCGACCACTCACGCGGCACCAGCCTGCGAGTCACGCTCAGCGTTCACGAACGGGCCGCGCGGGTGACCTTGGCTGACGACGGGATCGGCGCCTTCCAGAGCATGGCGACGACCTTCGGCTACGAGGACGTCGCTGACGCCATCGTCGATCTGACCAAAGGGAAGCGGACCACCGCGCCCGACCGACACTCCGGCGAGGGGATCTTCTTCACCTCCAAGGCAGTCGACTCCTTCAGCTTGGAGGCGAACGGCTACCGGTTCACCGTGAACAACCTGGAGGCAGATATCGCGCTCGGCCAGGGAGCCACGGTCGGAACCACCGTCGTGCTGACGCTCGACCTCGACACGGCCCGCGACCTGGTGGAGGTCTTCGCCGCTCACACCGAAGACGGCGAGTTCGTCCGGACGACGCCACGGGTGCAGCTCGCGCAGTACGGCACCGAGTTCCTCAGCCGTTCTCAAGCCAAGCGCTTCGCTCTCGGCTTGGAACAGTTCTCTGATGTCGAGCTCGACTTCACCGGCGTCGACCTACTCGGGCAAGGCTTCGCCGACGAGCTGTTCCGCGTCTGGCAGGCCGAGCACCCCGAGGTGCGGCTGGAGGTCGTGGGTGCGAACCGAGGCGTAGCACTGATGATCGATCGGGTGGCGAAGCCTTGAACGCGCGGCCTCCGGGGCCCATGGCGCGCTGAGGCGGGGCTTCGTCCACAGGTGTTGTCCACAGTGGGGATAACTACATGGATGTAACTCGCTCGACGTCGCGGCGAGCGAACGACGTCTTGTCAGGTGAGGCCGAAAAGAGCTCCAACACTGAAATGGCCCCGGCAAGCTCACGCTCCGACCGTGTCGGAGACCCCCAGCCACAGCCGTCAACAGGCCCAAAGTTGCCTTTGGGCTTCTGCGGTAGAGACCTAGCCCGACTGGGCTCGGTCGGCACCGGCTGGATCGATGCGAAGATTGGCGAAGCCAACGAACGGAGGCGCCAGTGCGAGTTGGTCCGACTGCAGATGTCAGTGGCTGGCTTCTGTCGGTGGCTGAGGTTCTTCCGCTTCCTCACTTAGCTGGCCCTCCGTACACCCTGGGCGAGGCAGTTGCAGAACTCGGCGCATACGCCCAGGCAATCGACCCTTCGAACTGGGACCAGGGATTTGCCCCAGGCCAGCGTTCGAAGCTGAGGGAGGAGATCGAGGCTCAGTCTGCAATGCTCGGGAGCCGCCTCAACACGCTACTGGCATTCCTACTCGATGACCTTCGCGATGACTCCGACCCTGCAGACACCGTTGCGGCAGCGGCACGATTCTCCAACGAATGGCACTCAGCAGCAGCGATCACTGAAGCGTTCAGTGATCTGTGCGACAAGGCCAAGACCGCCGGCGCGACAAGCCACTCCTTGCGGAAGCTCTCGGCAATCATCGCGTCACAAGTAGGCCCAGCCGCGTACGACAGCTTCTCACCGCTCAGCGAGGCGGCGAGCATTCTCGTTGATACCGAAGCGCACTTGGCCCGGCTTCGCCACATTTCTCCCTCAGGGCAACTCACTGAAGCGCGTCGGCTTGAGTTGGCAACAAGCACCCTCGTGGCAGCCCCGGTGGGTCGGATCGTTGTTTGGACTGCGTATTCCCGCGCCAGGGTGTGGGAAGTGCGCGAGGCAGCGGGGTCGATGACGTTCCTCCAGGCAGATTGGGCCCTTCCTAACGCCTTTGACGCCGGGCTGGAGGACTTCCCCGAACGCGCCGAACTCCGCACGATCCGCGAGGAAGCGCGCTGGCTCGATGACCTTCACACCGAGTCATTGAAGCCCGAGAACCAACTGGTCCTGGCGCGCATCGACCTCGGAGAGCGGCAGCTCGCCGGCGCAGTGGATGAGGCGCGGCGCAGAGTCGACGCCGTCCTCAGTATCACGGTGGACGCTGGCGGTGCCCCCTGGAGGAATGCAGGCGTAGCGGCGGTTCTCCTTGACGGCACGGTGCGGCGTTCCTCGATAGGCCTGAACTTGCGGCCGGCGCCGACTCTCGAGGACGACAGCTACGGGATGGGTGCCACGGCCGAGATCCTCAGCAGCGTCGCCGAACAGCTCGACGACGCGTTGAACAGAGGACCCATGCCCGAGCGGCTTGTCGAGGCGCTGACAACGCTTCGTGAGGCGCGGATGACCGACCACCGGGACGTCCATTTCGGCGGCGTTCGCCCCGTCGCCCTCCGCCTAGCAACAGCGCTTGAAGACCACGCCTTGGAGCTCCTCGCGGCGGTGTTGAATGTGAAGGCGGGCGATCTGGCAGATGCTCTCCAGAAACGAGAGGCCCTCAGCTATGCGAGCCGTCGCGTTGGTACTCAACTGAGTGCGCCGCTCGCCGAAACATGGTCACGCGAGCCCCATCCGGGTCGGGACGCACTCGCGCGAGCGATCATCACACACAGCCGCGCTGGAACGTTCGTATCCATTGCCAAAGCCGTTGAACTCCAGGACGAGATCCGCGACCTCCCCATGTCCGATCTGGAGCGTGCAGACTTTGAGGACGCCATCGCAGTTTGCACAGACCCGCTTCGAGAGGAACAGCTCCTTGATGAGGCATTGGCCGATACAGAGCTGCTCAAGAAGCGGCTTCGGCGAGTTCGAAACGCCGTCAACCATGGGCTGCCCCTCGATGCGACGACGCTAGGAAGTGTCCGTGACTACGCCGAGGCGACCTCTCGTGGCGCATTGCACCTCGCTCTCACCTGGTTCAAAACCGGCGACTCGGGCGCGACGCTTCTCAAGCGCGAAGAGGATGCGTGGACTGCCCGAAAGGACCGGATTGGCCGCGGTGAGAGTTGGGCGACGGCCACCGCGCGGACTGAGGCTGAGCTCTAGAGCGGTACGCATTGCCGCCAGCCGCGAGTCGTGCCGTACTGCCCCGCGTCCTGTCAGCGGCCCAGTTCGCCGACTCGGCGTGTAAGTGCTTGTCCGAGTCGGTAGAACTTCCGAAGGTCGCCGCTGAGCCCGTTTGGTTCGGGCCCATCCTCGGGGACTGGCCAAAGGCCGGCCCCGCGGGTATTGATGTCGAACCGGTCCTCGAACCATTCAGATCCGTCGCCATCGCCCCGGTATGAGATCTGGACCGATCCGCGCTCAGGCATCATCCCCATCTCTTCTTCGCCGACGACCGTTTCGCCCGGGCCCGGCTTCTCAACACCCCACAGCGCCCGGATCGAGCAACCCGGCGGAAGCGTGCGAGGCGTTTCACACAACTCGCGCAGCGATTGGATCGCAACGTCGTCCCGGTCGGGCCAGCTATTTGGCTTGATGGTGAGTTCCCGCGCGGACGACCGTCCAGCATTTGTGATGCGGATGTCCCAAGTGGCTACACCCGCAAGGCCGGGCACCACTTCCGCGAACACATATGGACGAGTCTGCTCAGCGCTATCCCGCCGAAGCTGCTCGTTCGCGGCCTCTGCGGCGAGAGCCGACTTTTGGGCGGCCAGGCTCGCCTTGCGGGACTCCTCCAGAGTCGAGTGCGCGGTGCGCCAGGCCACCACTGCCAGGATCAGAAGACCTAGCGTAAAGACCGCAGAGGCCGCTGCGGTTACGGCCGAAAGAATGTCGGCCCAGCTCGGGTTGTTCACGTCATGAATACTGGCGGACCGCGCGGGCACCGGGAGAGTTGGCGCGCTGGGCGGGCTGCGAAAGGTAGCCGCCGCTCCGGTCTCCATCAGAATGAGGCCGTTCCGACATAGGCGGGCACTGCGTCGCAATTCGCTGAGGCTTCGCCGGGACAGTCCGGTCAGCGAAACACGTTTGCGGCTGCCGGCCTCGCGAGTTCGCTCGAGGAGGCGTTGCCCTGGGTCGGTGCCGTAGTTAGACTGCGACGATATCGGATAGCCGATGACCACCCCGAAGCGCACAGCATTTTCGGCGCGAACCCAAAAGGGAAAATCATGAAGTGGAAGCGTCTCCTGTCGCTAGTAGCATCTGTCGGTATCGTCGCCGCCATGCAAGCGCTGCCGGCGCCCCCGGCCAACGCCTACTGCACAACCGGAATCGGTCGATGGCTCTACTCGGACTACACCCCGATCGTTCGGCCGAGCGTCCCGAGTACCTGGAATACCGCGATCACTAGCGCCCGCGCCCAATGGAACGGCATCTCGGGCTCGACGTTGCATTACTACACCCCGACCTTCAATTCGAACATCGCAAACCCAGAGTTCCAGCTGTATCTAGCGGACTTCGGGTACGCGGGACTTCCCGACGTTCCAGGAATCTCGCTCGGCGCTGATGTGGCCAAACACTCCACGGTCTCCATCGCGTTGAACTCCAACTTCACCTGGAACACGTCCGGCACCATGAGTCAATCTGGCCGGAAGGTAGATGTATGGACAATTGTCGTCCATGAGATGGGGCACGCGAGTGGCTTGGCCCACCCATACGCCTCCGTATGCGGCAGCGGGCATCCGACGACAGCTGAGAAGGCATCGGTGATGTACGTAGACTGGACCAAGAAGCGCTACCCGAACGCCGACGACAAAGCCGGAATCGCGTCCAGGTACTGACGGAGGAGCGACCAATGAAGTTGCGCGTGCTGTGTATGACAGTGATGTCTGCGGCCATCATCCTGACTGGCTGCTCATCGAATTCCCAAGGGGATGTTCAGGTGCTTGACGGGTATGAACTCCAGCCCCAGTACGCTGGCGCACTCGACTTCGCTGGCAACGATGCCGTATTCACCGTTCGGATCGTCAAGGCTGAATCCCCACAGGTAGGGACTATCTCCGACTCTGGTGGGGTGCGCGGCACCTACGTGTACACGCCGATCACCGCCGTCGTCACGGAGGTACTGAAGGCGGGAGGAGAGTCCGTGACAGTGGGACAGACAGTCACGCTGCGCGTGGCCGGTGGAACAACAGGGGGTCGAACTACGGTCAACAAGATCACAGCCGAGCCTTCAGACTATGCGTCCGGAGCGCTCGTCCAGATCTTCAGTGGAAAGGCGTTCCACGACCCCGAGTCTGGCCAGACCCAGTACGTGCCCAACTGGTCTTTTGAGGTCGGCTCAACGACGCTAACCAACCTCCACGACCGCAAGGTGCAGATGAGTCTCGGCGACGCGAACAACCAAGCGCAGGAAGTGGCGGCATGGCGAGGCTGGCAACGGTAACCGCGTCGCCGCCCGACTGATCCACGTCGCCCCAGGCAGGATCGGCCAATAGGCCGGTCACCCGGCTTGAAGCGCGAGGCGGTGCCCCAGAGGACCACCCCTCCACCCCAGACAGTCAGCCGCCCGCAAGCCTTCGGCGAGTGGCGACACCGGGCCCCAGAAGGACTCCCCCAGGGGAGCTGAGCAGCGGTCCTGCGCGGCGGCCTGTGGTCATTGCCGGCTGGCGGCGAGAGTGGTGTAGGCGGCGTGAGCGTCGAGGCTCGGCAGGGCCTCCGGGCCGCCACCGTTGATATTGGCTACGAGTGCGTGGTTCGCGAGGATCGCTGTGTGGGTGAAGGCTGCGGAGTCGAACCACATGCCCATCTTGTAGGCGCCTATAGCGAAATCCTCATTGTCGGTGGGCATCGGTTTGCGGTGACCCGCGCACGGGAGCGCGACGTCCCAGCCGTGGTGAAGCTGCTCGCCGACGATGTGCTGGGAGCGGATCGAGAGTCGTCGGAGCTGGGCCCGTACTTCAAAGCGTTCGCTGAAATCGATGCGGATCCGCATCACTTGCTGGTGATCGTGCGCGACGATGCCGACACCGTCGTCGGCACTATGCAGCTGCCTTTGGTGCCAGGTTTTTCCCGCGCAGGCGCAAAGAGGCTGCAGATTGAGGCCGTCCGCTTGGCGCACGACGCTCGCGGCAGCGGGCTCGGGACTGCCCTGTTCGACTGGGCACACGAGTACGGACGGCAACACGGCGCCACCATCGCCCAACTCACGTCCGACAAGTCGCGAACTGACGCGCACCGCTTCTACAACAAGGTCGGCTACGCGGCCAGCCACGAAGGCTTCAAACGAGCCCTCTGAACGCGCGCACTTGCTAAAGACGGAGCAACCACAATTGGCAAGCCACGAGGCAACTGACCGACCTGCGCACTGGCCCAACCGACTACCGCCCAGATCGACACGTCCAGTCAGGCGAGGACGAATACGAGCGCGACGGCCAGGAGCGCGAGCCCAATCAGAAGCAGAGCGGCGACGACCATCCAGGTCTGTCGCTTCGCCTCGTCCGGCTGCGGCTGCTGCCGACCGTGAAGCCACACCAGCAGGCCCGCGATCGCGGCGGTGCCCAGTGGGCTGAGGACCACGGGCCACCAGATATCACCCCTGGCGATGGCTGCCTGCGCGGCCAACATCATCAAGGCAAGACCGACGACACCCAGCACGGCAGCGATGATCCAGACGCGTCGCGAGGATCGTCTCGAAGCCATGTCGTCGCTCACGTCCCCACGCCTCCCGCACGTCTGCCTGAGAACAACGTACTTCTCGGACAGACAGGCGAACAGGCCCGATCCCGTGGGGTGGAATCGTGCTTGGCGCTCGCAAACCGCTCATCGCCAGAGATCCTTCGAACCGAGGCGAGCCTGCCTCCAATGGCTCGGCGCTGCTTACGCCGCCACCTGCTGGTCGCGCCGCACCGCGCGTCCCAGGACGAGGAAGAACAACACCAATCCAACGGTCACCGCAATGTGGCCGAGGCCGGCGATGCCGGAGATCGCCGGGGACGACGCCTGACCGAGAACGGTCAGCACGCCGTGCCAGATCATCATGGCCGCGGTCAGGGCCACCCCGGCGTTGTAGAACCAGAAGAACCAGGCGAAGCGACGATCGTCCGACAGCTTCATGGTCTTCTCCAGCGCCATCACGATCAGCATCACCAGCATGCCCAGGGCCAGCAGGTGGGTGTGCACGAGTCCAAGCTGGGTGAAGGACCCCTCGGGGAAGGCGTTCGCCTTGGTGAACTCGCGGGAGAACAGTCCGGCGCCGAGGCCGGCGACCACATAGACTTCCAGCGTCCCGGCATCAGGAGCCTTCCATCGAGTCGGCGGATTCTTGCCTCTAGATCAAACTGGCTCGGAAGGCCGAGCGTGGTGACTTCGAGAGCGCCCGTCCTGCCATCCGAGTAGCTGAGACGTGCGTCCACAGTGCCCGGCGGCGCGTTCCGATCATCCGTACGCACGACCTTCGCGCCGGTCACCTGCTCCACCACGGCGCGCGCGATCTGCTCATCCAATCGATCGTGCCCGCTGCTCATTGGAAGACACTCTCACGGCAGAGGCCACTAATCACCAGCCCGTGTCATAACACGGCGCGTCTCATTATCACCTCACCAAGACCGTCTCGGATTGACGCGCGTGAGCACGTCCCGGTCTCATTTCGCCCCATGCCGGACATCTCTCCGGCGAGGGCGAAAATGCGAAACCTGGCTGATCTCGCGACACGGTGAGAATTTCGTCCCTTCCGGGCTGGCGAGCGGCGCTCGAGAGCTGCAAGAAGCCGCAAGAGCTGAACAACACCTTTCTCACCCGGGAAGGCTGAGGGAAAGTTGCGGGAAGCTTGAAACGCGTCATGCGGCAGACACTGAGGCTGCAGCCTGATGTCATAACGCTGTTTCATCTCGTATCGCCAGCCCCGGCTGCCTCAGACTGCCGCGGTTGAGCACATCCCCGTCTCGTCTTCGTTTACACCAGACAGCCGCCGTTCGGCGAGGACGCCAATCACACCGGCGCCCGGACCGTGACACCATCACTCGAGCTACGTCCTGCATCTTGCGCTGACAGCGTCGATCCTCGCCCCGGCCCTCAGCGGAAACTGCAGTGCCTGGGTCAAGACAGTCGGCAGGAGCCCGAGAGACGAGCGCCCGGCGTTCCCTCTTGTCATCCGACCGAAATCGTCGCGCGAGAACAGGGTTTCCCAAACGCGGCGATGCGTTGGTACAGTTCCGGCACTACCACCCCACCCTCGAATGGAGAATGATCTTGATCATCCGTTCTCGTTCAGCGTTCGTCGCGCTCATTGTCAGTGGAGTCACTCTAGGAACGCTCACCTCGGTCCCATCTGGCGCTTCAGCTGACGATTCTCCGTCAGTGTTGGCGATATCTGCAGCCGTTGATCGCGCAGATGCTGTCATGGCTGGCGGCGAGTCAGCTGGTGTGTCTGGATCCGAACAATTGGCAGAAGCTCCCAGTGGGGGGAAGTACATCGCCTCTCCGGATGAAGACAGTAGCGTGATAATTTCGAAGGACCCTGAAGGCGGCGTCACCTCTCGCGCTTCGGGAGACAAGGAGGGGATCAGCGTGTCCCTTCCTGATGCCGACTCGATTCACGACGGGGCCGCCAACGCGGACGGAGATACGGTCGTCTATAGAGGCACTCACGACAGTCCCGCAGTGGCCGTTCAGTTTGTCGAAGGCGGTTTGAGAATCCACACCGTGATCTCTGCGTCGAGCCAGAGTTCGTCCAGTGACTACACGCTGAGCCTTGAGTCGGGCGAGCGGATCGTGGATGAGTCCGGCCTCCTGGTGGTTCGCGACGCGAATGACGATCCGCGCGCATACATCGCCCCAGCATGGGCCATTGACGCCTCCGGATTGCGGGTTCGCACGTGGTACACAATCAACGCCTCCACCATCACGCAGCATGTCGATGTCACCGATCCATCCATCAAGTTCCCGGTGGTGGCCGACCCCTACCTCAGCCTCGATCTCATCCAATCCGCATCATGGTCGTACGCCAAGAACGTCTCCACCTCAGTGGGGAAGCGAAGTGGCTGGACTCTTAAGGTCATCCCGACGGGGTGGGCGCAGTCCCTGAAGTACACGCTCACGCCTGCGGGGACGCTCATCGCGGGACAACTTGGGTGGGATGAGCTTTACTCCAAGTACAAGAACAAGGGACTGAACACTAATCTCGGCGGCATGAAGGATCAATACATATGCCACATGCAGTTTGTCTTCGGGAAGGACAGCTGGAACTTGGATGAGTTCCGCCCGAACGTGAGCTACGCCGACACCGTTGCGAAGCTGTGCAACCCGTGAGTAGGCGCGCGAAGGTCGTTGCCATGGTTGGTGCGACGCTGGTTGGGTTGGTCCTGGTCGGAGTTGGTGCCGTACTTCTCCAACTGGAGGGGTATCGGGCCGACGCTGGCGCGGAGGCAAATACGTCGCTCTGGTTCGTGCCGTTGGCCGGGGTTGTCTTGATGGCAGTAGGCGTGATTGGCGCGGTTCTTGTCTTTCGCAAGAAGGTGGACGACCAACACTGAATGGCGGCGCCCGCCCCATGACGTACCAGCCGTGAGGCTGCTCACCGACGACTTGCTGGGGAGCGGATCGACCGTCGTCGGCACTATGCAGCTGCCTTTGGTGCCAGGTTTTTCCCGCGCAGGCGCAAAGAGGCTGCAGATTGAGGCCGTCCGCTTGGCGCACGACGCTCGCGGCAGCGGGCTCGGGACTGCCCTGTTCGACTGGGCACACGAGTACGGACGGCAACACGGCGCCACCATCGCCCAACTCACGTCCGACAAGTCGCGAACTGACGCGCACCGCTTCTACAACAAGGTCGGCTACGCGGCCAGCCACGAAGGCTTCAAGCGAACCCGCTGAACGCGCGGACTGGCCGAAGATGAAGCAACGCTCTGCCGATCGAACCGAAAGAACCGAGGTCGATCGGTGCCGTTTACTGCGCCTGCTGGTCGCGCCGCACCGCGCGTCCCAGGACGAGGAAGAACAACACCAATCCAACGGTCACCGCAATGTGGCCGAGGCCGGCGATGCCGGAGATCGCCGGGGACGACGCCTGACCGAGAACGGTCAGCACGCCGTGCCAGATCATCATGGCCGCGGTCAGGGCCACCCCGGCGTTGTAGAACCAGAAGAACCAGGCGAAGCGACGATCGTCCGACAGCTTCATGGTCTTCTCCAGCGCCATCACGATCAGCATCACCAGCATGCCCAGGGCCAGCAGGTGGGTGTGCACGAGTCCAAGCTGGGTGAAGGACCCCTCGGGGAAGGCGTTCGCCTTGGTGAACTCGCGGGAGAACAGTCCGGCGCCGAGGCCGGCGACCACATAGACAACGGCGGCGAGGTAGAGCTTGCGCATGGCGACCTTTCGTGGCGGATGGCGGTGAACTCGTCCGACAGTTTAGCGACATAGCGTCGCAATCCGAAGGGTGTCGGTGGCCGAGCGACCAGCCGATGAGGGCGTCAGCCGAGCCCTAAGTCGCTGACCAGCCTCGGGACTCGCGCCACCAGGGCCTGCCACAGCAGGTCGTCATTGACCTTGTCGTAGTGGTGAGCGACGAGGTTGCGCATCCGGTTGATGCCGACCCAGTCGACCTCAGAATGCTGGGCCTTGAACTCCTCGGGGAGCTTCTCGGCAACAGTTGCCGCTTTGATCAGAATCCGTTCGCCGGCGTTTCGCAGCAGGGCACCGTCCATGGTGTCGGCGACGTACGCCTCCCACCCCTTGCCCACCAGATACTCGGCTTCAGCAGCGATCTGCGTGAGGTCGGCCAGACGTCGGGCGACGCGCTCGTCGTTCACAGTGGCCGGGCCTCCGCTCGGGCTCGCTCAACCACCGGTCCGGTACTGCCCGCAGACACGACGTCCACCGGCACGGTAAGCAGAGCACTCAACTCTTCTTGGAGCGTCAGAAGCGTGATGATGTCGGCTCCAGGCCCGAAGGTGACCAGCAAGTCGAGGTCCGAATCCGCCTGATCACTACCGGCAGCCACCGAGCCAAACACTCGCACATCGCGACCTCCGGCCTGGCCGACCGCCCACAACACGTCCTCGCGAGCGACGCGCAGCAACTGCGAAGGACGAACCGGCAGCGCGGCCTCGAGGGCTAGCCGAACAGCCTCGGTGGGTTTGCGCGTGCCTCGTTCGATCGCGGCAATCAGCGGCTGCTTCACGCCTGCGCGCTCTGCGAGCTCGCGCTGCGTCAATCCGGCTGCCGCCCGGCGCAGACGGAGTCGATCAGCGAAGGCTGCCTCGGCCACGCCGGCATGATAACACCGTCGTTATCGCCGACTCTCGCACCCTCGGACGGCCCGAGTTCACCTCCTCACCGCCAGCCGGACTGGCTCCGACCCCCGGACGTCCCCGACGCGGCCATGCCCCCCGGCGAACCTCCATCTCAGGCACCTGCGTCCTCGATAGCCTCCTGGCATGACCGAGGCTGTCGACACCCCCTCCAGCTCCACCCCCAGCAAGCCGGCGCGGACCTTCTTCGGGCACCCGTGGGCGTTGGCGAATCTGTTCGGCGTGGAGATGTGGGAGCGATTCAGCTTCTACGGCATGCAGGGCATCCTGCTGCTCTACCTGTACTACTCGGTTGACCAGGGCGGGCTCGGCATCGACAAAGCGGTGGCTTCGGGCATCGTCGGCGCCTACGGCGGCACCGTGTATCTCTCCACCGTGCTGGGCGCCTGGCTGGCCGATCGACTGTTCGGCAGCGAACGGGTGCTGTTCATCTCGGCCTTCGTGATCATGTCCGGCCACCTCGCGCTGGGGCTGATTCCCGGCCTGGCCGGCGTCGGCGTTGGGCTGGCGTTGATCGCCTTCGGGTCGGGCGGACTGAAGGCGAACGCGAGCTCGGTGGTCGGCACCTTGTACGCACCGGACGACAGCCGCCGCGACGCCGGCTTCTCGCTGTTCTACCTCGGCGTGAACCTCGGAGCGTTCTTCGGCCCTCTGCTCACCGGCCTGTTGCAGAGCACGGCGGGCTTCCGCTGGGGCTTCACTCTGGCCGCTCTCGGAATGGCCGCAGGCCTGATTCAGTACTGGTCGGGTCGACGCAACATTCCCGACGTCGCCCGGGTCGCCCCCAACCCGCTGCCTCGCCAGCACTACCTGCCCGCCGCCCTGATCGGCGTCGTCGCCGTGGTGGTCGTCGTCGCCCTCGTGCTGACTAAGGTGATCCGTCCGTCCAACCTCTCGGAGGTCGTCATCGTCGCCACGGTCATTGCCGCGGTGAGCCTGTTCGCGCTGCTGCTGACCAGCAAGAAGGTGGACGCCACCGAGCGCTCGCGGGTGTGGGCGTTCGTCCCGCTGTTCCTGGTGTCGGTGGCGTTTTGGTCGCTGTATCAGCAGCAGTTCACGGTGGTGACCTTCTACGCCGACTCCCGACTCAATCGCTCCATCTTCGGGTGGGAGTTTCCGGTGAGCTGGGTCCAGTCGATCAACCCGATCTTCATCATCGCCTTGTCCGGCGCCTTCGCGGCGCTGTGGGGACGGCTGGGGTCGCGGCAGCCGTCCACCCCGGTGAAGTTCGGGCTGGCGGCGGTGATCATGGGAGTCGCGTTCTGGCTGTTCCTGCCCTTCGCCAACGGCGGCCCGAACTCCACCCCGGTGCTGGCCCTGGTCGGGATCCTGTTCGTGTTCACCATCGCCGAACTGCTGCTCTCGCCGATCGGACTGTCGGCCTCGACCAAGCTCGCGCCGAAGGCTTACCGCACCCAGATGGTCGCGCTGTTCTTCCTCACCACCGCCCTGGGCACCACCATCGCCGGGACGCTCGGCGAGTACTACACGAAGGTGCCCGAGACCGCCTACTTCGGGACGTTGGGCCTGGTCGCAGTGTTGGTGGGGGTGGCGCTGTTGGTGGCGGCGCCGGTCGTGCTGAGGCTGATGAAGGGTGTTCGCTGAGCCTCGGCTCTGCCGGGGCACTCACTCGTCGTCGAAGACGTGCTCCACTCGACGATCCGGGACGATCCACAGCGCAGCGACACCCAACAGACACAGGCCGGAGATGATCACGCCGACCTCCCCGAAGAACGGGGCGACGGTGGCGAGCGCATAGCTGGCCACGGAGATGACGCCCTTGGAGTCTGTGCCGGACGCCACCACCACCCGACTGTTCGCCGCGTGCGCCTTGGTGGTGACGGCCTGCAAGATCGAGTAGCTGATCGCGGCCATCAGCGCGACCGCACCGTAGGCGGACATCGGCGCGGCGGCGAAGTGGCTCTCGCCAGCCCACGCGGTGACGAACGGGAACAGCGACAGCCAGAACAGCAGGTGCATATTGGCCAGCAGCATGGAGCCGTTCACCCGCTCGACAAGCTGGAACAGGTGGTGGTGGTTGTTCCAGTAGATGCCCACGTAGACGAAGCTGAGCACATAGCTGAGGAACTTCGGCCACAGCACGAACAGGTCGGCCCACGCATGCCCGTCCGGCACGCGCAGTTCCAGCACCATGATCGTGATGATGATCGCCAAGACGCCGTCGGAGAAGGCCTCAACCCGGGATCTGCGCAACGGCCGTCCTTCCTCGGTGAATGGGAATCTCTCAGATGGTGACGACCAGCTTGCCGCGCACGTGTCCGCCCTCGAGTTCGGCGTAGGCCTCAATCGCCTTCTCGAACGGGTACACGCCGCCCAGGTTCACGTCGAGCTTGCCGTCGGCCACCAGACCAACCAGCTCTTCGAGGTCGTCATGGTCGGGACGCACCCACACGTAGTGGCCGCCGAGGGCCAGCGCTCGATGGTCGGCGATCGAGGCCACCGTGCCATCGGGCTTCAACAACTCCGGGACGGAGTCCAGCGCCTCGCCACCGACATAGTCGAGGATGACGTCGAATCCGTCCGGCACCAGCTCGCGCGCCTGCGCGACCAGCCCGTCGCCGTAACTGATCGGCTCGGCACCCAAGGAGCGCAGATAATCGTGGTTCGCCGCGCCGGCCGTGCCGATCACCCGAGCGCCGGCCAGCACAGCCAACTGGGTCGCGAACGATCCGACGCCGCCCGCCGCAGCGTGAACCAGCACCGTCTGCCCAGCCCGCAGACCGGCCCGTCGAGTGCTCTGCAACGCCGTCAGGCCGGCCAGCGGCAGAGCCGCAGCAGCTTCGAAGGAGACGCCGGCCGGCTTGTGCGCGGCCGTCCGGACCGGGACTGACACCAGCTCAGCCAGCGTGCCGCCGCTCACCACGTCCTTGCGGGCATACGCCAGCACCTCATCACCCACGGCGTATTCGGGGGTGTCCAGCCCCGCGGCGACAACCACGCCGGCGACATCCCAGCCCGGGACGACGGGGAAGGTGGTGTCGATCAGCCCAGCCAGGTACCCCTCCCGGATCTTGTAGTCCACCGGGTTGATGCCGGCGGCCACGACCTTCACCACCAGCGAGTCCGGGCCCGGATGCGGGTCAGCCACCTCGCCGAACTGGAACTTCTCGCGGCCGCCGAACTCGTTGTAGTGCAGAGCTTTCATGTCAGCACCAACCGCGCACCGGCGTGGACGTATTCCAGGCGTCAGCCGCGGGGCACCGGGAAACTCCACCGCACGGCGCCTCGGCCCTGCCGACCTCGCGTGCCGGCCGCGGCCTACTCCGCCGGTGACGCCGCTGCGGCGATCAGGGTGGCGAGCTCCGCAGGACGGCTCCACATCGGCCAATGACCGGTCGGAAGATCAACGAACTCTGCCTGCTCGAGGCTGGCAACCTCGGCGAACATCGGATGCCCGGCGCGCGCCAACTCCGCCACCCGCGCACCGGGGAGGGAACAGCACACCAGGGTGGTGGGCACCCGCAGCCGAGCATCGTTGGTCAGTTCCACCGGCGCACGCAGCACCGGGCCCGGCTCGGGAACGGCACGCTCGCGAAAGCGCTGAAGGATCTCGCTGCTCAGGCCCTCCAAGCTGGCCTGGGCAGCAAGCGCGTCGAACGGCGGCAGCGGCAACTCGTCCACCTCGGCCGGCAGGTCGGGAGCGAAAACCGTTCCCGGCGCGACCGGGCCGCTGTCGACCCACACCACCTGCCGGACGAGGTCAGCGCGTCGATCGAGCACGACGCTGACCGGGGCGTTGGCTCCGCTGTGCGCCACCACGACCACCGGGCGGTCCTCCGCGGCCACCACCGTCTCGATCGCCGCAACCTGGTCATCGAGCGTCCTCGCCGTTCGGTGCGCGTCGCGCTCGTCCAGCCCGGGAAGCGTCATCGGGATCGCCCGGAATCCTGCAGTCGTGAGGTGGTCTGCGACTTCGTCCCACGCCCATGCGCCCAGCCAATGGCCGGCGATCAGGAGAACGGCTGCGTTATCAGTTGTGATCGTCATGGAGCGATACTCCCGCGCCCGCTGGACAATGGTGTGTCACTATTTCTGGCATGAATTCATGGCCGGATCGACAGTGAAGCGGGCCGAACGCCTCCACGCCGTGTCCGAGATGCTGCGTCGGGCGGGCACACGCGGCCTGAGCGCCGAGCGCCTGGCGACGGAGTTCGGCGTCTCGGTGCGGACGATCAAGAGAGACCTCGGTGCCCTCGACAACAGCGGCGTGCCGATCTGGTCGCGTCCAGGTCCGGGCGGCGGCTACGGCGTAGCGGCCGGCGCCACGCTGCCGCCGGTCAACCTCAGCCCCGCTCAGGCGGTCGCGCTGCTCGCCGCCGTGTCGGCCGCCCCGGACGCGCCCTACGCCGATCTCGCGTCGGCCGGAATGAAGAAGATCCTGGACGTCCTCGACCCCCGCACCCGGGCACGCGCAGACGAACTCGCCGATCGCATCTGGGTGAACACGACCCCACCGCCGCGTCGCGCCGTCCGCTCAGCCCTGGAACAGGCGATGGCCGAGCAACGTGTCGTCCGCATCCGCTACCGCTCGGCCACCGGCGCCACCACCGGGCGCGACGTCGAGCCGATCATGTTCGGCTCGACCAACGGCCAGTGGTATCTGATCGGCTGGTGCCGGCTGCGCAGCGCCGTCCGCTGGTTCGCGGTCAGCCGCGTCGAACGGGCGAGCGTGACCACGATCGCCTGCACCGGACACAGCATCGACGAGATCGGCACACCCCCGACGACCGCCCGGCCGGTCACGACCACCGGCGGCTGACGCTGCCGTGGTGCGCAGCGTCAGCTGAGCGCGGCAGCTCAGGCGTGCTCGGGCTCCGCGCCGGTCTCGACCACCCGAGCGGCCAGCTCGCGCAGCTTCACATTGCGATCCTGGCTGGCCTTGCGGAGACGATCGAACGCCACGCCCGGTTGTATGCGGTGCCGCTCGACCAGAATCCCGATGGCCTGACCGATGTTGCGATGTGCTTCGATCGCTTGCTGCAGATTCCCGTGGTCCTCGGCGGCCTTCTCGGCCATAAGGATGCGGTCGATTGCGAGGCCGAACAGCTGTGCGAGCAGGTCGGCGACGATCATCTCGTCCGGGCGAATCCGGCGCGGCCTGACGAACTGCACCCACACGCGGCAGGTCGTGGTGCTGCTCGGCGGCACCAGCAGGATGCCCGGACGCCGGCTCACCGCGTCCGCACTGATCGTGCCACCGAGGCCCACTCGGACGAGCTCAGGCAGTTCAGCGCTGGTGAGCCGGCGGTGTTCGGCGAACAGATAGAGGTTGTCGTCGCCTTCGGCCGGGGCGGCGGCCTGCTCCGCGCCAGGCCGCGGGTTGACCACCAACTGCGTGGTGCTGCCGCCATCGAAGAGGGTCTCGAAGCCACGTTGGCCAATGCTCAGCAGGGTGGCCAGATCATCGGCTGTGGTGAAGTCGACGCTGAGTCGGGCCACCTCCGCCCGACGGGCCTGCGCTCGCTTCTCGCCGGTGATGTCGCGGAAGGTGCGGACGACGGCCGTCACCGCGCCGTCCTTGTCGGTGACGGTGGCGTCCACACAGGACACCCACACCGGGCGCCGATCGCGATCCCGGAACTCGAACTCCGCCGATCCCACGGCGCCGCGCAACGCACGACCGTTGTGCGCACTGATGGCGCTCAGGGTGTCCGCGTCCTCGTCAGCAGTGGGCCACCACGGATATGGCGGACGGATCGGGCCATCGGCCAGGCCGTACCCGAACAGCTCGGTGAAGGCGTCGTTCATCTCGATCACCAAGCCGGTGTGGTCGAACACCAGCACGCCGTCGCGCAACGATCCGAGCACCCGCATCAGCCACTCGTCGCGGCCCTCGCCGCTCGGGTTCTGATCGTCGGCCGTCGCCGTCGCTGACTTCATGCGTGCCTTCCCGCCCGGTTCGCCTGCCCAGCCCCGGGACGGGCTCAGCGTAGCCAGGGCGTCCTCGCCGGCGACATGCCAACTCCCACCACCTCCGGGAGTCGGCGTTGCGCTGCGCCGCCCAGCTGGATGACGAATCAGCGAGCGTGATGCGGCTAGCCGGCGCTCGAGGTGACGTCCTTGTTGTCCGCGACGACCGTGAGCGTGAATGCGATCACCTTGCCGTCCGGGCCGGTCAGGGTGGCCTGGGTGGTGCCGACCTTGACCCCGTTGAAGCCAGGGTTGAAGCTCGCTCCATTGCGTTCGCCGCCGGCGACGAAGGTCGCCACCGAGGAGTCGGCCACCGAACCCGTCCACGCGGCCAGGGCGGTGGTGTCGTCGATCTTCACCACCAGCGGGATCTGGAGCGAGATGCGGATCTGCTTGCCGGAGAGAGCACTCGGTTCACGGATGATCGGCGCCGGCAGCTGCTGCCCCGCGGACGTGGACGGCCCGGGCTGCGGCGCGGTCTGCGCGCACCCGACGAGGCTCATCACCGCGACGACGATCGCTGCGACTGCGACACTCTTCCGATTCATGACGGTCTCCTCTGAGACGACTCCCGGTCATTCGCATTGTGGCAGCGCTCCGGGGTGCCGGGGCTGATTCCGTGAGGGCAGCGGCAGGGCACTCCCATGAGGCAGGCCGGCGCCAGGGTCTAGCCTGACGAAATGCCCACTTCACCGGACATATCCGCCCCTCGCGACTGCGCCTTCGACGAGGACGGCCGCTGGTTTCGCTATCGGGCAGCGGCCGTCATTCGGAACGGCGATCAGGTCTTGATGGCCCGCAACGCCAGGGACGCCTACTTCTACTCGGTCGGCGGGGCTGTTCACCATGGCGAAAGCGCTGAAGATGCCGTTCGTCGCGAAGTCGCCGAGGAAACCGGGGTCTGGATGGAGGTCGACCGACTCGCTTTTGTCCACGAGAACTTCTTCACCGAGTCTTCAGCCACCCGAGATTCATCGACGCGGTGCCACGAGATCTGCTTCTACTTCCTGATGCGCTACCTGCCGCAGGCGCCGGTGCGGACTGGCCCTCGCGCCACCGGCGAGCCCGAGTGGTGCGAGTGGGTCGAGCTCGAAAGCTACGGTCGCGATCGACCAGCCTTCCCAACCTTCTTCGCCGAGGAACTCAACGACCTCACCGCGACACCGAAGTGGATCACGACGCGGGAGTGGACGGACTGAGCCCGCTTCCCGTCGCCATCGGCATCGGCTAGTCCTCGATGACGTCCAGCCCTTGCTCGCGAAGCTGGGCGAGATTGTCGAGCATGGTCTTCAGCACCTCGGGAGGGTGGCCCTGCCAGTCGTCCACCTCGGCGACGACCTGCAGGCCTGCCCGGGTGCGGTAGGACTGCGTCGGGTTACCGGGGAAGCGCTTGTTGGTGACGTTGGGATCATCCTCGAACGGGCCGGTCGGCTCGACAAGGTAGATGTGGCCACGTTCGCTACTGCCGGCCAAAGCGGTGGCCAACTCCGCACCCCACGCTGCGGTCTCGATGAGTGCCGAGAAGTAGATGTTGTTCGAGACCCGACCGTCCTGGTAGTTGGACGCGAACCCGGGGACGAGCTCCGTGCCCAGCGGCACCGCCGACTTGGTGCCGTGGTAGAACGGGCCCTCGATGCGGGCACAGTTCTCGTAGGTGACCGGGGTGAAGTCCTCGGGCTCATTCATGGCTGCTCCCCACGTTGTCGTCGGATGCCTACCATAGGCAGCCAGCAGGCGAGCCGGGTTGGTCGCCAGACCCCGCCTGATAACCCGCGCACAGCGGGCAGTCAGTCGAGATGCGCCTCGCGATCGCCGGGGTCGACGTAGCCTTCGAGCACACGAGTGCGTCTGTCTACGTGCTCGCCGCCGTCCGCTCGGGGCTGTCCTTCCTTGTCGGCCTCGTGGTCAGCGGCTGCCGCGCTCGGCATGCGCACCTGGCCGCCGTCGGCGTCGACACACTCCTCCATGCCTGACATGGCGTCCTCCTCATTTCTGGTGACCGCATACCCAGCCAGCCCTCGCCGACACGGTGCTGGGCAGATCTCGGAAACAGTGAGTACCGCTCTTCAGCCACGCACCCCGGAGTACCTAGCCTGGCCAGATGCCCTTTGCACCACATTTCGATCACGTCGGAGTCACCGTGACCGACCTAGAGGCCGCCGTCGCCTTCTTTGTCGGCCTCGGCCTCGAGATCGAGGGGCGGATGCCGATCTCCGGCGACTTCCTCGACACGGTCACCGGCCTTCACGGTGCCAGCACCCAGATCGTGATGCTGAGTCCTCCCGGTGGCGGAACCAGTCTCGAGCTGTCCTGCTTCACCCGCCCGACGGCGGTGACGGACGGCGCGGTCGTGCCGGTGCATCACGTCGGGCTCCGCAGTGTGGCCTTCGAAGTGGACGACCTTGACGCCGTCGTGAGCTGGGCAGCAACCCAGGGCTACGGTCTGGTCGGCGGAATCGGAGCCTACGAGGGGATCTGGCGGATGGCCTACGTGAGCGGACCCGACGGCATCATCGTCGCCATCGCGGAGCGCACCGACAGAGCGTGACTGCCAGTGACGGACCAAGCGTCCTCAGAACGCGAGCTGTTCCCTCACGCAACACCTGATCGATCTTTCGCAGCTCCCGCGGACGCCAAGCCGGACGGTAATGCTCGCCCGGGGGCGTCACAGCTGGCAGGTTCAGCCCGAAGAACGCCTTGTCGTAGCAGAGATTGGCCCGCACGCCATGGAAGCCCAGCGGAGTGGCTGTCAGCAGCAACAGATCGTCCAACTCATTCCAGGCGTCTATCACGCCCGACAACTCATCGATCGACATGTTCGAGCTGAGCACGGATCGCGCCGCATCGATGTCGACGGCTCCGGTCAGGTCGTGATCGACGCTCAGGCCGTCAGCAGCGAGGTCCGCCAAGAGCGCATCCCGGCTTTCGTACAGAACTCGACCGTCATGGACGTAGACCTCGGGCGCCTCCGGGTCGGCGGGAAATGCTCGGGCTCGCCACAGGTCACGTCCGTGCATGCGAAGCGCGATCAGGCCGGCTTCGTCGTCGTAATCGGTCTTCATGGATGCCCCTTCGGGATGCGCCGAACTCAGACCCCAGCCTCCACCACGTCCTCGGCTCGGACGGACGCCGGTGCGCACTCCGCGCCGCAGGTGACGCTGCCGGGCAGCAGCTCAAGCAGATGGACGGCGGCCGGGGGCGCGGCGTTCGGCGGCGTCACCACCGAGACCACCCATTCGCCGGCCTGTTGCGGCAGTTGCACCACCGACAGACCGGCGGCCTGCGGCTTGGCTGCGATCGAGTGCGGCACCATCGCGATGCCCAGTCCGCGGTGCACCAGGTCGAGCAGAGTGTGAATGTCGTTGACGGTGCAGCGCACCACCCGGTGGATGCCCCGGGCGCGGGCGACCTCGTCGTTGATCGCCCTGACCGCCCACGACTCCTGGAAGTCGATGAAGTCGGCCCCGTCGAGATCCGACCACTGCAGCCGTCCGCGTCCGGCGAGCGGGTGGGACGGTGGGCAGAGCAGCACGATCGGCTTGCGGGCCAACTCGGTGCGATTCAACGTTCCCAGATGCGACGCCGTGGCGACGAAGGCGACATCGAGAGTGCCGTTACGCATCATGTCGAGCAGCTCGTAGGAGCCGGCTTGGGAGAAGTGGATGCTGACCTGCGGGTAGCAGCGGTGGAATCGCTCCAGCAACGCCGGCACATCGACCACGCCCAGGCACTGCTCGGCACCCACCCGCAGCTGCCCCGACAGCGTCCGACTCGCTCGGACGACGGCGTCGCGCCCCGCGCGCGCCTGGGAGAGCAGTTCGCGGGCGTGCGGCAGCAGCGCCAGGCCGGCCTCGGTCGGTTCGACGCGTCGAGTGGTGCGGGCGAACAACTCGGTGTCGAGCTCGTCCTCCAGTGAGCGAATCGCTGCTGACAGGCCCGACTGCGACACCCCGCACACGGACGCCGCCCGGGTGAAGTTCTGCTCGTCAGCCAGCGCCAGCACGTACTCCATCTGCCGCAGATCCATCGGGTTTCCTTCTGAAATGGAGAAGAAACAGTTGTTGGACTTCTAGGTTGGTCCGCGCCTATCGTGACACACGAGCGGCCCGTCGTGGTGCCGCAGTCGTCACCGAGTGAGGCAATCAGATGATTCAGAGGAACCTTGGCCCGCGCACGGTCAGCGCCATCGGTCTCGGCGGTATGCCGATGTCGATCGAAGGCCGCCCCGACGCCCAACAGTCCATCGCCACCATCCACGCCGCTCTCGATGCCGGCGTCACCCTGATCGACACCGCCGACGCCTACCACCTGCTGGCCGGCGAAGTCGGCCACAACGAAGAACTCATCGCTCGGGCACTGAAGAGCTACGGCGGCGACACCTCCGACGTCCTGGTCGCCACCAAGGGCGGACACCTTCGCCCCGGCGACGGCACCTGGACGCAGAACGGGCGTCCGGAGTACCTCAAGGAGGCCGCTAAGGCGTCAGCGAAGCGGCTCGGCGTGGAGGCCATCGGTCTGTACCAGTTCCACCGTCCCGACCCGCAGGTCCCCTACGCCGATTCGGTCGGGGCCATTCGCGAACTGCTGGACGAGGGCGTGATCCAGTTGGCCGGCATCTCGAACGCCAATGTCGCCCAGATCGACGAGGCCAACCAGATTCTCGGCGGACGCCTGGTGTCGGTGCAGAACCAGTTCTCGCCGGCCTTCCGCTCCAGCCAGGGCGAACTCGAGCACTGCGCCGAACTCGGCATCGCCTTCCTGCCGTGGAGCCCGCTGGGCGGAATCCGCAACGCCGCCGGCCTCGGCGAGCGTCACGAGGCCTTCGGACGAGTGGCCGCCGACCACGGCGTCAGCCCGCAGCAGGTCGCGTTGGCCTGGGAGCTGGCGCTGGCCCCGATCGTCATCCCGATTCCGGGCGCTTCGCGTCCGGCAAGCGTTCAGGACTCGGTGCACGCCGCCGACCTGCAGCTCACCGCCGACGAAGTCGCGCTGCTCTCGCAGGCCTGAGACACCAACAAAGGACCACGCTGATGAAGACCCTCGCCCTGCCGGGCACCGACCTGGCCGTTCCTGCGGTCGTCACCGGCGTGATGCGCATCCAGGACAAGTCCGATGCCGAGGTGCGCGCCCTGTTCGACGCGTCGCTGGCAGCCGGAATCACCTTCTTCGACCACGCCGACATCTACGGCTCGCCCCTGCACGGGTGCGAGCGTCGATTCGCCGAGGCGTTGCAGTTGACCGGCTCACAGCGCGCGGAGATCATCCTGCAGAGCAAGGCCGGCATCGTGCCGGACGGCCCGTACTTCGACTTCTCCTACGACCACATCGTCAGCTCGGTGAACGAGTCGCTGGCCGCGCTGCGCACCGACTATCTGGACATCCTGCTGCTGCATCGTCCCGACGCCTTGATGGAACCGGACGAGGTCGCTCGCGCGTTCGATGACCTGCACGCCGCCGGCAAGGTGCATCACTTCGGGGTCTCCAACCACACGCCCGGCCAGATCGAGCTGCTGCAGCACTCGGTGCGCCAGCGGTTGGTGGCCAACCAGGTGCAGCTGTCGATCACGCATTCGCCGATCATCGCGCAAGGGGTGGCGATGAACATGGCTGCCCTGGATCAATCGATCAGCCGCGATCTGGGGGTGCTCGACTATTGCCGACTGCACGACATCACGGTGCAGGCGTGGTCGCCTTTCCAGGCCGGATTCTTCACCGGAGTGTTCTTGGGCAACCCGGAGTTCGCCGAGCTGAACGCGGTGATCGACCGACTGGCAGCGAAATACGCGGTGGCCCCCGAAGCCATCGCCACCGCGTGGATCACGCGCCACCCGGCGGGCATGCAGGTCGTCCTCGGCACCACCAACCCGCAGCGTCTCACCGCTGCGGCTGCCGGGGCCGATATCGAGTTGACCAGGCCCGAGTGGTACGAGCTGTTCCGGACAGCCGGCCACCTCGTGCCCTGATCAGCGACTGGTTTTTGCCAAGCGCGCTTGCTGTTTGCGGTAACGTTTCAAACGCACCTCGAGCGGCTCGCCCTTTCGCGACCACGGCCCGATTCGGCCGCCCGACTCCCATTCATTTCTCTTCCGAAGTTTCTGCATGACCAAAAACCTGACCGTCGGACCGCCGCTCCGCCTCATCGTCCTGTTCACCGTGCCGCTGCTGATCGGCAACCTCTTCCAGCAGCTCTATGCCGTCACCGACGCCATGGTGGTCGGACGCATGCTCGGCGTGGACGCGCTGGCCGCCGTCGGCGCGTCCGGCAGCCTGCAGTTCCTGCTGGTCGGCTTCGCCATGGGCGCCTCTGCCGGTGTCGCGATTCCGGTCGCTCGCGCCTTCGGTGCCGGTGATCTGCCGGCGATGCGTCGCGCGGTGACCGCCGGCATCGTGATCAGCGTCGGTGTGGCCATCGCCATCGTCGTGGTCGGCACCCTCGAATCGTCCACCCTCCTGGGCTGGATGGGCACACCGCCGGAGCTGATGGATCAGGCGCGCACCTTCTTGATGGTGCTGTTCAGTGGCGGGTTCGCCACGGTGGCGTTCAACTTCCTGAGCGCGATCATCCGCGCGCTGGGGGACAGCCGGACGCCGCTGCTCTTCCTGGTGATCGCCTGCGTGCTGAACGCCGCCCTGGTGGTCGCCTTCATCGGCCTGTTCCACTTCGGCGTCGGCGGTGCCGCCGCGGCCACGGTCGTCGCTCAGGCGATCTCCGTGGTGCTGTGTCTGATCCTGATCGCCCGCAAGATGCCGGTGCTGCGGCTCAGCCGCGAAGACTGGCGGATCGGCGCGAAGGAGCTGCGGGAGGCCGGCAGTCTCGGCTTGACCATGGGCTTCCAGATGTCGGTGATCGCGGTCGGCGCGGCGATTCTGCAGTTCGGCATCAACCAACTCGGCACCGACGCCGTTGCCGCCTTCACCGCCGCCATGCGCGTCGACCAGGTGGCCGTCACACCACTGGCCTCGGTCGGCGTGGCCATCAGCACCTACGTCGCCCAGAACCGCGGCGCCCGGCAGTGGTGGCGCATTCGCGTCGGCGTCTTCCGTACCGCGCTGCTCGCCATGCTGCTCGCGGTCGCGCTGGGCGCCGGAATCTCCTGGTTCGGCACCGATCTGACCCGGCTCTTCCTCGGCGACGGTGAAGACCAGGTGGTCGCGATGGCGCACCAGTATCTGGTGATCAACGGCAGCCTGTACTGGATTCTCGCGGTGCTCTTCCTGGTGCGGGCCGCCGTCCAGGGCCTGGGAGCAACCGTGGTGCCGACCATCGCCGGCTTCATGGAGCTGGTCGCCCGCAGCACCGTCGGTCTGGTGCTGATCGAACGCATCGGTTTCCTCGGCGCCTGCCTGGCTGCACCGCTGGCGTGGGTGGGTGCCCTCACTCCCGTGCTGATCGCGTGGTTCATTCACCGTCGTCGGCTGATTCGGGCAGAGGCGGACGACGCCGCCACCCTGCGCGATGCCGCTCGGGCCGCGGCGGCCTGGCTGCGTCCGAGCCGCCTGACCGACGCGGGAACGAACTGGGCCCGACGATCGCCCCTGGTGACGCGGCTGCGAGCCGAGCGCTCCAGCCGGGTACGCAGCGGATCGCGCTAGCCCCGCGAGCGCACGGCGGGGTTGCCGCCACGCCGCCGGCAGGCACCGATGGCCGCCGCCCCCCGCGGCGGACCAACGGCTCCGATCCGTGCTCACCAACCCCCCGGTCAGCGAGCATGGATGGTCACGTGCGCGCAGCGATCGCGGCGCGCAGAGCCACAGCGCCGGTTCAGCCGGCGGTCGCCTCGATCGGGGATTCGACGTACACCCAGCGGCCCGGCTGGGTCTCACGTTCGGACGCGGAGACCTCGGCGGTGCGCGACCCCAGCCGGACGACTGCGCCGGCCGCTGCCGGCGTCACCTGCGCCCGCCCGGGTAGCACCTCACCGGCCAGCTGGCCGGCCCAGTCGGCGCCCCATGAGAGCAGCCGACCGTCCGTCGTGATCGCGGCCGAATGCGCGAAGCCCGCCGAGACGTGTGCGAACCGGGTACCGGACGGCACCACCATCTGCACCGGGATCGACCGTGACACGGCCGTGGTCGCTCCCGGATGAGCACCCTGGCTGCGTCCCCACAGATGGAGTTCACCGTCGGCATCGAGCGCGATGGCATGCACGCTTCCTGCGCTGATGCGCTGGATCGACACTCCCTGCGGGAAGTAGGCCCGCACCGGCGTCTGCCGAGTGATGGTCGTCCCGTCACCGAGCTGGCCGAAGGTGTTGTCACCCCAGGCGTAGACCCGTCCATCGTTCGCGAGCGCGAGCGAGGCGTTGGCCATCGCTGCGACCTGGACGATGCACGTCCCCTCGGGTAGGCGGACCGCGACCGGGCTGGAGCTGCTGACAGTGGTGCCGTCACCGAGCTGGCCGTGGGAGTTGTCGCCCCAGGCCCAGACGCGCCCGTCGGCGCTGAGCGCCAGCGAGTGCACCCCGCCACCGCTGACCTGGGTCAGCCGTTCGTTCAACGGCAGCGTCACCGCGACCGGCGCGTCAGCCCGGTCGGTGGTGCCGTTGCCCAGCTGTCCTGCCGAGTTGTCACCCCAGGCGAACGCTTCGCCGGTGACCGTCAGCGCCAAGCCATGCCAGTAGCCGGCGGCGACGGAAGTGATCGCCGGCGGCAGCGTGAGCTGCCGCGGCAACGGCGAGGCGCAGGTCGTGCCATCGTCGAGTTGGCCGAAACTGTTGTCGCCCCAGCCATAGACCCAGCCGTCGGAGGCGAGGGCGAAGACGCTCCCCCAAGACGCGCTCACGGCACTGACGGTGACGCCCTCGGGAAGGGCGACCGTTACCGGTCCGCGGTGGGTCAGCCCCCGGCCATCGCCGAGAGATCCGACGGAGTTGTCGCCCCAGCCGACGGCAGCACCCTCAGTGGTGACTGCGATCGTGAATGCGCGACCGACCGCGACTGTCCGGAACCGGCGAGCCGGCCTTGCGGCGCCGCTGGCCGTCAGGACGTCCGGTGATGATGATCTGTTTGATGGCAGCCCGGAATCTCCGGGCGTAGCGCCGCCGCTACCCCAATCCATGTTTCCCCCCTATGTAGTTCGATCGCCGGTCAAGGACCCCTCAGTCCGACACAGACGACCACTTCTCAGTGTTACTCGCCGACCAGACCCACCGAACACTTTGTGCTGACAACTACCCGACAAGGCCGGAAGACTACCCGTACGACCCGGCCCTCAACGCTGGACATTTCGGCACGCGATGCATATAAGCCGACGAGTTGCCTGGCATCGAGCGCGATCGTCACGGACGCCGGATCACGAGCGCCGGGGCCGCCCGACCACGCAGGCGGCGCGACACGGGCGGCCGGGTATCGGAAGGCCACCAGCGCGAAGGAGTTCCTATGCCCGCACCGAACCTGCCGGGACTGCGGATCGTCGAAGCTCCCCACGACGACGTGTTCGGCCGCACCTTCGTGGTCGCCGACCCCGACGGCAACCTGATCCGAGTCTCGCCGCTCGACTGAGCCTCGCGAACCGACGCCGCGCCGGCGACCCAGCCGCACCCGGCTAGTCTCAGGCCATGCCGACGATCCAGATCAGTGCCGTCATCCTGCTCGACCCGGACCGACGGCTGCTGCTGGTACGCAAGCGCGGGACGACCAGCTTCATCCAGCCCGGCGGCAAGCCGGAGCCCGGCGAGCAGCCCCTTGAGGCGGCCGTCCGGGAAGTGTCGGAGGAGCTTGGCCTGCATCTGTCACCGGAACGGCTGCGCTTCGTGGGACGCTTCGATGAGCAGGCCGCCAACGAGCCCGATCACCGCGTCGCCGCGCACGCTTTCAGCGTGCTGCTCACGGCCGAAGAGGCGACCTCCGCCCGGCACGCCGCAGAGATCGAGGAGGCCCGCTGGGTGACCATCAGCGAGGCCGAGGAACTCCCGCTGGCCCCGCTCACCCGACACCATTTCCTGCCGCTGGTCACGAGCGGCATCACTCACTGAAGCGGACGGCCGGCCAACTCGAAGCTCGTCGACCAGCGCGTCCGTGCTCGTTCACGAGTGCGCCTGCCCGCATCCGTGGCCTGATGGCGCAGCCGACACCGAGCCCCGCACCACCGGCATGCTCAGTCAGCCGACCGCCCTGGCGATCAGATCTCGGACGGTCTTCTCGACCGCAGGGGTGAACTCGATCACGGCGTAGTCGGTGGGCCACAGTTCGCCGTCGTCGAGAGCTGCCACATCGTTGAAGCCGAAGGTGGCGTAGCGCGCGCCGAACTTGCTGGACGCCTTGAAGAAGCACAGCGCCTTGCCGTCCAGGGAGTAGGCGGGCATGCCGTACCAGGTCTTCGGTTCCAACTGCGGGGCCACCTCGGTCACGATGGCGTGGAACTTCTCGGCCAACTCGCGGTCGCGTCCCTCAAGGGCGGCGATGGCGTCCAGCACGCCGTGCAGTGCTTGCTCGCGCTTGGCTGCCGCACTCGCGCTCTTCTTCTCGGCGCGGAGCTCGGCGGCGCGCGCCTTGACCGCTGCCTGCTCCTGTGCGGACAGCCCGTTCCTCTCCGGCATCGCGGCTCACTTTCGTCGATCCCAACCTCTGCGCTCACGCTAATGCTGCACCGGTCGGTCAGGCCCGATCGCTGCGCAGTTCACCTACCGCCGTTCAGCTGCCCTCCGCGCTCTTCCTGCGGTGTTCGCTCTCGGCGGGCCGGACGCAGCCGAGGCAGGCGACGCTTGCTCGCGTCGAAGGCCCGAGATAACCTCCCAGCAGGAACCGAGCGGTTCCCCAGGGTTGCAACTCGCAAGAGGCAAGGCCTGAGCCAGCTGTGGCTTGCCTGCACGCAACCGGGGGCTGACTCGGGTCTTTTCTTTTTCGGCCCTGAACACCGTCGTTCGAAGGAGCTACAGATGTCACAGTCCACCCCGTTCCCGCAGGGGTTCTTGTGGGGCGGCGCAACCGCAGCCAACCAGATCGAGGGCGCCTTCAACGAGGGCGGCAAGGGCCTGTCTGTGCAGGACGTCATGCCCAAGGGTCTGATGGCTCCGCGGACGGATGCCCCCACCGCCGACAACCTCAAGCTGGCCGGCATCGACTTCTACCACCGCTACCCGGAAGACATCGCGTTGTTCGCCGAGATGGGTTTCTCGGTGTTTCGGTTGTCGATCGCGTGGAGCCGGATCTTCCCGAACGGCGACGACGCCGAGCCCAATGAAGAGGGCCTGGCCTTCTACGACCGTGTCTTCGACGAGTGCGCCACGTACGGCATCACCCCGCTGGTGACGCTGTCGCACTACGAGACCCCGCTGAATCTCACCGAGAAGTACAACGGGTGGGTCAGCCGCGAGCTGATCGGCTTCTACGAGAAGTACGCGCGCACCGTCTTCGAGCGCTACCGCGACAAGGTGAAGTACTGGCTGACCTTCAACGAGATCAACTCGATCCTGCACGCGCCGCTGATGAGCGGCGGCATCGCCACCGCCAAGGACGAACTGTCGGCGTCCGACCTGTTCCAGGCCGCGCACCACGAACTGGTCGCCAGCGCCGCGGTGACCAAGATCGCCCACGAGATCAATCCCGACTTCCAGGTGGGCTGCATGGTGATCGCCATGCCGATCTACCCGCTGACCCCCGACCCGTCCGACCTGCTGAAGGTGATGGAGTCCGATCATGCCAACCTGATGTTCTCCGACGTGCACACCCGCGGCGCCTACCCGGGCTACGCGCTGCGCTACTTCCGCGATCACGGCATCGACCTCGACATCACCGATGAGGATCGCCAGACCCTCACCAACACCGTCGACTTCGTCTCGTTCAGCTACTACATGAGCGTCTGCCAGTCCGCCGACCCGGCAAAGCAAGCCGCTGGCGAAGGCAACATCATGGGCGGCGTGCCGAACCCAACTCTGCCGGCCAGTGAATGGGGCTGGCAGATCGACCCCGTCGGCCTGCGGATCATCCTCAACCAGTTCTGGGACCGTTGGCAGAAGCCGCTGTTCATCGTCGAGAACGGTCTGGGTGCGAAGGATCAGCTCGTCGAGGTCGACGGTCGTCTGACCGTCGAGGACGACTACCGCATCGCGTACCTCAACGATCACCTCTTCCAGGTCGGCGAGGCTGTGCAGGACGGCGTTCAGGTGTTGGGTTACACCAGCTGGGGTCCGATCGATCTGGTCTCGGCCAGCACCGCGCAGATGAGCAAGCGCTACGGCTTCATCTACGTCGACCGCAACGACGACGGCAGCGGATCGCTGGCCCGCTACAAGAAGAAGTCGTTCGACTGGTACGCCGAGGTGATTCGCTCCAACGGTGCCAGCCTCTTGCCTCGCTGACGCATGCTTGGTGTAGGTCCTTCGCCTTCTCGACGCATGGTTTCGTTGAGAAACTGGTGCAGCTGAGACGGCGACCGGCCCTGCGAGACCGACCAGGTCACACAAAGCCGCAGCGGCCCGTCACACTCCCTGGTGGCGGGCCGCTGCATCTGTCTGGGTGCGGTGCTGAACCTCAGTTCAGGCGAATCCCGACGTCCGCCAAGGCCTGCAGCACGATCGTCAGCACCGTCCTGCTGTGCGCGAGCGCACGGTCGCGGCCGACCAGATCGTGTTCGCGGATCATCCGCTCGAAGGCGACGAACTCCTCGACCATCCGATGAGCGGCCAGCGGCTCGGCCACCCGGACGCGATCGGCATGCCGATCGGTGATCGTCCACGGTCCGCAGCCGTTGGGGATCGCGTCCATCTGCAAGGTGGCATCGTCACCCTGAATCAGCTGGCGCGCCGGGGAGGACGAGTCCTTCGCCCCCACGCATACCGCGGTGAAGTCGTCGTACTCCAGCAGCAACACGCCGGAGGTGTCGATGCCGCGCTCGATGTTGGCGGCGTAGCGCGCTCGGCGCGGGGCGCCGAACAACCCCACGACGAAGTGGACGTTGTAGATGCCGATATCCATCAGCGCGCCGCCGCCGGCCGCCGGATCGAAGGCCGGCTGCACGACGCCCCTGCGGAAGTCGTCGTAGCGGGAGGAGTACTGGCAGTAGTCGGTCTGGACGAGGCGGATCCGCCCCAGGCTGGACAGATGCTCGGCGATCGCGCGGTAGTTCGCCTGGTACTGGTTGCTGATCGCCTCGACCAAAATGAGCCCTCGCTCGTCGGCCAGCCGGCAGAGCTCGTCGAAATCGGCCATCGCCGTCGTGAACGGCTTCTCGCAGATCACATTCTTGCCGGCCAGTAGTGCTCGCCGGCTGAACTCGTAGTGCAACTGATTGGGAACCGCTACGTAGACGGTGTCGACCGCCGGATCGGCCAGGCACTGGTCGTAGTCGTCGTAGGCGGCAGCGATCCCGGCCGACGCCTGCAGGGCGGTCGCCTTCTCCAGCGAGCGCCCGTAGATGGCGACAAGTTCAACGCCGTCCAGAGCGGGAGCGAAAGAAAGGAACTCGGCGACGATCTTGCCCGTGCCGACGATGGCGAGCCTCATGGCACCATCCTCACCGACGAGGACGGGCCTGCCCAATCCCGCCCGTCGAACGACCGGGCGCCAGCCGGCGCGTCCGAGACCTGGGCGACTCCGCGTCGGCCTTGACCCCACAAGCCAGCCGGGCCTATCTTTTCGCCAGGATCTTCGGATCCCAGGGTTGCAACTCGCAAGAGGCAAGGCCTGAGTCGAAGTTCGACGTCTTCACGTCGAGCTTCAGGACTCAGGCCTTTTTTCTTTGCCCGCGCACCCCTAAACCCACCTGACAAGGAGTATCAATGGCGAAATTCCGCACAGTCGTGGCGGCTGTGGCCGCAGCGGCGCTGTGGGCGATCCCGGCCTCTGCCCAGGCCGTCAGCCCGTCGGCGTCCACGAGCCCCAAGGTCGGCTTCACGCTCAATGCCAAGGTTCTAGACGGCGGCGAGCAGGTCACCTCCGTCCGAATCAAGACGTCGAAACTCGGCAAGATCAAGGCGTCGAGTCTGACCGTCGGCACCTTCACCGTCCATGCCAAGGCGACCAGCCCGGTGACTCTCGGCAGCACCGACGCGATCTACAGCCTGTACGACGAGGACCGGGTCATCACCGGGGTGAGCCTGTCCAAGGGCGACGTGGTGATCAGCTTCAAGACCGGCCAGGGCGTCAGTGGTGCGAGCACGCTGGGCTACTACGTGCCGAACGGCGACCTCGGCGGTGGCCGTAATCTGCTGCTGAACCTGACCTACACCATCACCCAGAACAGCCCGCTCACCCTGGCCAACGGCAAGAGCCTGACCATCGGATCGTTCACGCAGGGCACGCTCTCCGATCCTGAGGTGGACGCCTTCAGCTCCGGCAGCAAGGACGGCATCAAGTACCGCCTGTTCACCCCGGCCAGGCACAGCGGCAAGCGGCCGCTGATCGTGTGGCTGCACGGCAACGGCGAGGGCGGTGTCGCCGGCCTCAACTACAACAACGAATCGCCGCTGCGCGCTAACCGCGGGGCGCTGGCCATGACCGGCAAGGATGCTCAGCGCATCTTCCACAACGCCTACGTGGTCGCACCGCAGGTGCCGGACACCTGGTACAACATCGACACCGCCGGCTACGACAAGAAGATCAAGGCGCTGATCGACTCGCTGGTGAAGAAGCACCACATCGATACCCACCGCATCTACGTGATGGGCGCCTCTGCCGGCGGCATGATGAGCCTGCAGATGGCCGGACGCTACCCGTCCTTCTTCGCGGCGGCCACCACCAGCTCCGCGGCGATCTACGTCAACCGCAACAGCGCCTACACGATGACGGAGGCGCAGCTGTTGAAGCTGAAGACGACCCCGACCTGGCTGGTGCAGGCCAGCAACGACGGCACCGTCGACTACACCAAGTCGGCGCTGTGGGCCTACGACCTGCTGAAGCCCTTCGGCAAGGCGCACCTGACCACCTACGACTCGGTGGTGTGGGACGGGGTCACCTACAACGGTCACTGGAGCTGGATCTTCACCGCTCACAACGACCCCAGTGAGTCTGTGAAGAACGCCTACGGCAACTCCAAGACCGTCCACGTCTGGGAGTGGATGGCCAGCAACAAGCGCTGACAGCCGGCATTCGGTGGGCCCTCGGAGATCTCCGGGGGCCCACTTGCTGTTCCTATGGCGAGCCTCGCCCGCTCGATGGCGAGGTTCCAGGGTTCGGCGGAGGGCCGTGAAAACCCCGGCAAACCGGGAACGACCAGCTCAGTAGAGGGCGAGCCGCTGAGCGGTCAGCACCTCGCGGGTGGGCGCCTGCTCGGCACGACCCGAGCCGGGCTTGGTCTCAATCTGGCGGGTGAAGGTGTCGACCGGCTTGGAGGTGTCGCGCAGGTCGTAGTAGGTCTTCACAACCTTGTCGTACTCGGCCAGCGCGCCGTGCATGTCGTCGATCTGCGGGTAGCTGTCGACGGCAGCGGCCAACGTCAGCGGCAGTCGCGGCTTGGCGGCGGGTTCTTGCGCTGCATGCCCGACCAGCAGGCCGATCAGCGGGAAGGTGTACAGCGGCAGCTTGAGCGCGTCGATCACCTTTTGGGGGTCGCCGCCGATGCTGCCCAGGTAAACCGTGCCCAGTCCGAGGCTCTCGGCCGCGATCACCACATTCTGGGCAGAGATCAGAACGTCCTCGACACCTTGGAAGAACAGACCGGTCGACTCCAGGACGCGGGTGTCGAGGCCGGCCTCCTGGCGGATCCGGGCGTTGCGATACAGGTCGACCACGAAGACGAACAGTTCGCCCTTGTCACCACCGACATAGGGCTGTCCGGAAGCCTCATACACAGCCTGCCGGACGGCCGGGTCGATGACCCGGATCACGGTGCGCTGCTGGTAGAAGCTGCTGGTGGGCGCCTGGTTGGCCACCTCGAGCAAGGTCTCGATGACCTCGGGAGCCACCGGCTCGCTGGTGAAAGCGCGGATGCTGCGATGACTGAGTTGGGTGTGGATGGTCTGGGTGCTCACGGTGCTCCTGCATGAATGACTGCCGACCTGGTCAGGCTACGCCCGGGCGAAGGCGAGACCGGCGATCGGCACCACCGCGGGCACCCCGGACCCCCGGCCGCCGAACGAAGCCGCCTCGGCGGAGTCCCGGCCGGGGCGTCAGCCGCGCTCGTGAGGGGCCCTGGTCACTTCCCAAGCGGCGGGTGGTCCACACTGGTGTAGTGGAGATCGCGATCGGTGGAGATGTCATCCGGCTGGGCCAGCTGCTGAAGTTCGCCAACATCGTCAGTGACGGCGGCGAGGCCAAAGCGCTCCTGGCCAGCGGCGGCGTTCACGTCGACGGCGAAGTCGAGACCCGCCGCGGGCGCCAAGTTCCGGTGGGCGCCACGGTCGAGATCAGTGACGGTCAGCAGACCATCACGCTGCACGTGGTGGCGTGAGGACGGCCCCTCAGGCGCGTCCCTCTTCTTTGAGGCGCTGCTTTTCGGCGACCACCTCGCGGTAGCTTTCCCGTTCGCGGGTCAGCCAGGCCGGCGGCTCGGCGATCAACTCACCGATCTGATCGGCGGTCAACGCCTCGGTGATGCCACCGCGCGCCAGCCCCGACCGGGAGACACCGAGCTTCTGCGCCACCACGTCACGAGGGAAAGGTCCGTTGTGGCGCAGTTCCACCAGCCAGGCCGGCGGATCGTTGCGCAGGGCGTCGAGCTCGTCGCGGGTGATGGGCGAGGTGCGGAACTCCTCAGGAGCCGCGGGCAGGTAGATGCCGAGCTTGGCAGCGGCGGTCTGCGGTTTCATCGTCTGGCTCACCGGTGAAGCGTAGCTGGCCGGCAGCAGCTAGCCTGCAGACGTGAGCAACGAGCAGCCGGCCAGACCCGTCCTTCGGGTGGGCTTCGTGCGCGGGGTGACGCTCACCAAGTGGCGCACGATCTGGCAGGAACGGTTCCCGCGGGTTCCGCTCGAGGTGCAAGAAGTCCCCCAGGCCGAGCAGCGCACCGTGCTGGACCAGGGCGAGGTCGATCTGTGTTTTGCTCGGCTGCCACTCGACACCGACGAACTGCATCTGATCCGGCTCTATGACGAGGTGCCGGTCGTGTGGGCGGCCAAGGATCACGCCGTCGCCGCCGTCGAAGACGTCGGCCTGGAGGATCTGGCCGACGAGGACTGCCTCACCGAGGTGACCGCACATGCGATCGACCTGGTCGCGATCGGTGAGGCCGTGCTGCTGGTGCCGATGTCGGTGGCCCGATCACAGAGCCGTCGCGACCTGGTCTACCGCCCGATCCGCGATGCCGAGCCCACGACCGTCGGCTTGGCCTGGAAGGTCGACAACCCCAACGAGTTGATCGCCGAGTTCATCGGCATCGTTCGCGGACGGACGGCGAACAGCTCCCGCACCACCCGCGAACGCGGCGCGGCTGCACCGAAGAAGCCCGCGAAAGCCCCGAAGTCAGCGCCGCCGTCGCCGCGGGGACGCAGCCGCGGGCGCCGGACGCGCTGAGGAGTCGACGGCCACTTCCCCGGCAGGACCAGCCCGATCACCGCCGCCGAGAGCGCCACGCCCACGCCAGCCCCAACATGATCAGCACCGCCAGGCCCAGCGGCACCACCATGCCGAGAATGAGCACAGCGACTCCACCCACGCCAACCAATGCTGTGGCGAGTTGCTGGCGCAACCCGCCACAGGCGTCGGAGAAGAGCGGCGGCGCCGGCACTTCCTGTTCGGCGACGATCTCACCGGTCACATCGATCGCTTGCCCTGGTTCCAACTCTCCGACGACGAAGTCGGCTCCGCCCCAGGCCGCATGCATGCTGTTGACCTCGACGCGCACAGCTCGCCCTGTCGGGGGCTCGCGACCCGCGTCCGCGGTGACGACGACGCCGTCGGCCGGGGAGAACAACCGAATCTCGGTGACCGCCTCATCGCGTGCCTGTGCCGCCCAGATGAGTCGTCCGTCGTCGGATCCGTCCGGGTTCTTGGGCAGTTCCCACACCTTCACCGAGACCACCTGCGGCGCGGATCCGGACGGGCAGTGTGAGCGCGCGAAATAGCGGTCGGCCCGGCGCACGACCAAGCCGTCGGGATAGGCCGAACATCCGGTCAGCACGAGCGTCGCTACCGCCAGGAGTCCGACGGCGAGGGGCCTTGCGGGCTTCATGGCGCCAGCATGGCAGCAGCCATGCCGGCATCGGCCCGGGTCACCGGAAGACGAGACCTAACCGTGACCGCCGATCGGAGAAACCGGCGGTCGCGGTCGCCCGCTACGGCCGAACGATCGCCATGGCTGCGGTGACCGCAGCCGCCGCAGACCACGCCTGCGGACGACAGGCCGCCGGGTAGGGCGTCGGACGAGGAACAGCATCGGCAGCGTCACCACCGTGCAGTTCGGGGACCCGCCAGCCAAAGGCTTCTGCGGCCGTGAGTAGTTGCTCGGCCACCTGACGTGCCGGCTGGTGCAATCCGGCGCGCGCGAGTCCGAACACCGCGATGGCGCTGTCGTGAGTCCACACACTGCCGCCGTGATATGACAGCGGCCAGAAGCCGCGAGCGTGGGTCGACAGCGTGCGGATGCCGTACCCCGAGCTCAGCGACGGCCCGAGCAGCAGGGCAGCCAGCCCGGTCTCCTCGGCTGGGTCGAGCAGGCCTGTTCCGATGAGGTGGCCGATATTGCTGGTCAGCGAATCGACCGGACGCTTGTGCCGGTCCAGCGCGATCGCCGGATAGCGACCTTCGGCCGTCTCAACCCAATAGGCCGCACGGAAGCGTGCCCGCAGGGTGGCCGCCCACTGCCGCAGCTCCTCGGAGTCGACGACCGACCCATCGGGGTCGAGCGCGTCCAACAGCTCGGCCGCGCCGATCGCCGCCTCATAGGCATAGGCCTGCACCTCGCACAACGCGATCGGGCCCTCAGCGATCCGTCCGTCGCGCCACTGGATCGAATCGCCGGAATCCTTCCAGCCCTGGTTGGCCAGGCCGTGCCCGGTCTGATCGCGATAGTCGAGGAAGCCGTCACCGTCGGCATCGCCGAGCTCGACGATCCAGCGCAGCGCCGCGTCCAGCTGCGGAAGCAGCGCACGCACCTGCTCTTCAGCGAGCCCGGCCTTCCAAGCGTCCACCAGCAGGCAGACCCACAGCGGGGTGGCGTCCACCGTGCCGTAGTACAGCGGCGGAAGCTGTACGCCTTCCCCGGGCAGACTCAGCGCGGTCGACCGCAACTCGTGCGGGATCTTGCCCGGCTGCTGAGCGGTCGCGGGGTCGTCGATGCGGCCTTGCAGGCGAGCGAGGACGCGCAGCGTCGAAGCCGCAATCGACAGGTCCACCGGTAGCAGCAGGCGCGCAGCCCACAACGAGTCCCGGCCGAAGAGGGTCAAAAACCATGGCGCTCCGGCGGCGTAGAACTGGTCGTCGGGATGCTCGGGCAGGCAGAGCCGAAGCGCGTCGAGATCACCCAAGGCCGCGTGCAGCCATTGTTCCGCCCGCGGGTCGGACGTCCGCGCCTGAGCGAGCAGCGTCTCGAGCCGTCCGTCTGAGCTCCACGGCGCCGGACCAGACGCAGCACGAACGACCAGACCATCGTCGGCCAGCTCGAGGCTCCAGCTCAGCAGTGCCTGCTCACCGGCACCGACGCTGACCGGCCAGCGGAGCACCACCTGGTCACTCTCGACCGACAACGCGGCCCCCGCAGCTCGAACGGAGCAGCGGGCCGTGCCGCAGGACGCCACGACGGCGTCGTCCACGACGGCCAGGTCGGGTCGAGTCGCCGCTCTCAGCCCGGCCTTAACGTCCTGCATCGAGCCGAACTCGGGACGCAGCCGCAGCTCGAGGCTGGTGCAGATCTGGGCAGCGGTCTGGTTGGCCAGCGACAGCTGTTCGGACAGTTGCCCGGCTGCGATCACGCGCTCACGAACCAGCCGCACCCGCGGATCGGCACCGGAATCGTCGATCCCACGCAGCAACCCGATGAAGGTGAGTACATCCGGCCCGCGCTCGCCGCTGGAGATCCACTCGATCGGCGAGTCGGGGCAGCTCAGCCACATTCGATCGAGGTGTCGCACGTCACCGTGGTAGACGCCCTCGATGGCGTGCTCGCCCATGTCGCCGCCGGTATCGCTCCACACCTGAGTGGGCGCACGCAAGGCGATCACCGCGCGGTCGAGCAGGGGCTGCAGATGGCTGTGGCCGGCAGCGGTCATTCTTTGACGGCTCCTTCGGTGGAGTTCATGATGCGGCGCTGGAAGATGAAGAACAGCACCGCGACCGGGATGGTCATGATCGCCGCGGCGGCCAGCTTCAGCGGGTACTGGCTGCCCTGGCTCAACTGGCCGCTGGCAAGGGCAGCAACGCCCTTGGTCAGGGTGGTCAGCTCGGGTGACTGGGTCGAGACGATGAAGTGGCTCAGCTCGTTCCACGACCCCTGGAACGACAAGATGATGATGGTGATCAACGCCGGACGAGCCATCGGCAACACCACCGACCAGAAGGTGCGGAAGGTGCCGGCGCCGTCGATGCGAGCCTGCTCCTCGATGGAACGAGGGATCGACTCGAAGAAGTTCTTCATGATGAACACCCCGGCCGCATCGACCAGCAGCGGAAGCACCATGCCGGCGTAGGTGTCGTAGATGCCCAACTGTTTGATCACCAGGAACTTCGGAATCAGCAGGACGACATTCGGAACCGCCATCACCGCGATCAGAGCGGCGAAGACCACCTGGCGTCCGCGGAACCGCAGGCGGGCCAGGGCGTAGCCGGCCATCGAGCTGAACAGCACCCGTCCGAGGGTCACCAGTACCGTGACCACCGCGCTGTTGAGGAACCAGATCGGGAAGTCGGAGAAGACCAGTAGGCGTTGATAGGCCGCCCAGGTGAACGGGTCCGGGATCAGCGACAGCGGGTCGGCGGCGGCGTCCGGCTCGGTCTTGAACGAGGTCGCCACCTGCACCAGGAAGGGGAAGATGTAGAAGACAGCCAGCACCACGAGGAGGGCGTACAGCAGCGCCTGCCCCCACTGCCGGCGGTCGTGGACGCGTCGACGCCGGGCTCTCGGCTCGGGGCGGCTCACCGCGGACGGCGTGACCGAGGTCGTGCTCACTGCGCAACCCCCTTCACCATCGGGACGCGCCGCAACCAGCGCCGGCGCGGCTCGTCTCGATCGCGCAGGATCCACCGTTGCAGCAGCGTGAAGATCACGATGATCACGAACAGGATGAAGGCGATCGCTGCGCCCTGACCCCACTCCTGCGAGACGAAGGCCGCTTGATAGCTGAGGTAGGCCGGAGTCACCGTGGTCTTGCCCGGACCGCCTTGGGTGCCGGTGTAGATCTGGTCGAAGACCTGCCAGCAGCCGATCAGGCCGAGGGTCAGCACCGTGAACAACGTGGGCTTGAGCTGCGGCAGCGTGACGAACCAGAACCGCTGCCAGGCGTTGGCGCCGTCGACCATCGCGGCTTCGTCCACCTCGGAACTGAGGTTCTGCAAGGCGGCGATGAACAGCAGCATGAAGGTCCCGCTGGTGGTGAAGACCGCCATCAGGATGAACGCCGACATCGCCACCGACGGACCGGCCAGCCAATCCCACCACGACACCGACAAGAAGCCGTTGTCGCTGAGGGCAGCCGGCGCTTCGGTTACGCCGAAGACGCCCAGCAGGTTGTGCAGCACCCCGCTGGGATCGTTGAACCAGTTCGGTCCGGCGATGCCGATCGCCGCCAGCACGGTGTTGACCACGCCAGTCGTGGAGAACAGGAACAGCCACAGCACAGTGATCGCCACCGAGCTGGTGACCGAGGGGAAGTAGAAGGCGGTACGGAAGAAGCCGCGCCCGCGCAGGGCCGCCCGATTCACGCCGACGGCCAGGAGCAGCGACAGCGCGGTCTGCAGCGGCACGACCAGAAGGACGTACCAGGCGTTGTTCCGCAGCGCGATCCCGAAGTTGCGTTCGGACAGCCCGCCACCGGTGGTGACCGCACGGTAGTTCTCCCAGCCGACGAACGGCACCGTGGGGGCGAACGGGCTGCCGCGTCCGGTCCAGCCGGAGAAGCTCACCCACAACGCCATCAGCACCGGCAGTAGCAGGAACAGCCCGAGGATCACGATCATCGGTGCGGTGAACGCCCACCCGGCCAGCGCCTCGCCGCGTCGGACGCCCCCAGCGGAGGATCCGACGCGGCGCGGCATCGACGCGACGGTCGACATCGCTAGCCCACAACCGGTGCCAGGTTCGCCTGGACCGAGTCCAGGATCTTCTTCGGATCGGACTTCGCCAGGTTCTCCAGCTGGGAGTTGAAGTCGGAGATGACGTCGGCTGCTCCGGCCTGGTTGGGCATGAACTGCGCGTAGTCAGCCCCGGAAAGGAAGGAGACCAGCTTCGGGTTGGCCGCCTTCCACTGATCCGCCGCGGAGGTGATGGACGGCATCGGTCCGAAGGCCTTCGAGAAGGCCAGCTGCTGCTCGGTTGAGGTGAGGTACTCGATCAGGGAGAGCGAGCCGTCCTTGTTGTCGGAGTCGGCGGCCATCCCCCAGCAGTTGGTGTACTGCATGGTGCCCTTGCCTGCCGGGCCCGCGGGCAGCTCCACCACGGTGTAATCGACCTTCGGGTAGTCGGAACTCATCGCTCCGGTGATCCAGTTACCCTCGATGGTCATCGCGGCCAGTCCCTTGCCGAAGGCTTCACCGCCCCATCCTGCGCCCAGGGAACTGGCGTAGGCGAAGCTGCCGTCGGCGAGATGACTCTTCACGTAGTTCAACGCGGTCACGTTGGCGTCGCTGTCGGCGATCGCCTTGCCGTCCTTGACCAGGCCTCCGCCGGCCTGGGCCATGAACACGCCCAGGCGTTGGTACTCCGAGCTGAAGGCCAGACCCACCCGCTTCTTGGTGGTGAGCTTCTTGGCGACGGCGGCGAGCTGATCCCAGGTGGTGGGGATGTCGGCGTCGGTGAGTTCGGCGTCCTTCCAGGCGGCGGTGTTGATCACCAAGGCGAGCGTGGAGAAGTCCTTCGGTGCGCAGTAGAAAGTGCCGTTGTAGGTGAAGTTCTGCACCAAGGACGGGTAGAAGTCGGCCTTGTTGGAGAGCTTGTCGCCGTAGGCCTCCAGCGAGCCGTTCTTGGCGTAGCCGGCCAGGGCGTCGGTGGAGAGGTAGAAGACGTCGGCCGGACTTCCTGAGGCGAAACCCTGGGAGAGTTGTTGATTGAGGTCGGTCGCGGTGTCGACCGATGCCTTGACCCCTGAGCGGGACGACCAGGCGGCGACCGCGTCGGTGACGGCCTTGGTCTCCGCATCGCCGGACGAGCCGATCAGCACCGTGATCGGGCCGCCGGTCTGGCTGGCCGACGGCGACTCGAAGCCGCCGCCACCACCGCAGGCGGTCAACGACAGTGCTCCACACAACACAAGCGCACCCCAACGCAGCGGGGTCAGTCTCTTCACAGATGCCATCTGTCTGAACTCCTTTGATCAGGCCGGGTAGGCGAAGACATGAGCGATCGGCCAAGATTTGATCGTTCAAATCGGTTCGGTGCTCGTCAACTTATGGCCGTGGCGCAGGGCTGTCAAACGGTTAGCGGGTAACAATAGGATCACTTTTGAACCTTCAAATCAGTGCCGCACCACTCGGGAGCCCTCATGCCACGGACGCCAACCCTTGAAGACGTCGCCCGCGCTGCCGGCGTCTCGCGGCAGACCGTGTCCAATGTGCTGAACTCCCCCGATGTCGTCCGCGATACGACCCGCACCCGCGTGGAGCAGGTCATCGCCGAGTTGCGTTATCGCCCGCATGCGGCGGCCCGCCGACTGCGCACGCAGCGCAGCTCCACCATCGGGATCCACCTCGACCCGTACGCCGGCGGCATCTCCGGCGTGATCCTCGACCGCTTCGTCCACGCCCTGATTGAGCGCGCCGGCGAACGCGGCAATCGGATCCTGGTGTACGCCGCCCGGGGCCAGGACGAAGAGATCGCCCAGCTGAGCGAGCTGTTCGAGGCCGGCGAGATCGACTCGGTGGTGTTGACCGGCACCGTCCACGATGACCATCGGACCGCCTGGCTGATCGCAAATGATCAGTCCTTCGTCTCGTTCGGACGCCCGTGGGGCGCTTCGGCGTCCGAACAGGCCGCGATCCGCTGGGTGGACGTCGACGGCGCAACCGGCACCAGGGCAGCCACCCAGCACTGCGTGGACCGCGGCGCTCAGCGAGTGGCCTTCCTTGGGTGGCCGGACGGCTCCGGCCAAGGTGGCGAACGGGAACGCGGCTGGCGGGAGACCATGCGCGAAGCCAGGCTCTTGGCTCCGGCGTTCACCGCCAACGACGTCGTGCGCGAGGCTCAAGCCGTGATTGCGCAGGCTTTGGTCGCCGACGAGTCCGCCTTCGACGCCATTGTCTGTGCCAGCGACACCTTGGCGGTCGGCGCTCACCTGGCACTGGCCGCCCTCGGGCGAGCAGCGACGCCCGTGGTCGGTTTCGACAACACTCCGGTCGCGGAGGCACTCGGCTTGAGTAGCGTCGAACAGGAGCCCGAACAGGTGGCCGACGCGGTGCTCAGCCTGTTGCTTGATGACGCGTCCGCGAACCAGGTGAGTGGGCGTCACCTCCTGGTGACGCCGCGGCTGATCGTCCGCTGATCCCGCACGACTAGTGCAGTCCGAGGAACTCCCGCCAGGCCGGCACCTCGCGTCGCGCCTGGTCCCGTCCCCGGTCGAAGGCCGCCTGCAATGCCGGCACCGAGCGCGTCCCGTTGGCGATCTCCATCCGCTCGGGCACGAACAGGTAGGCCTGCCCGGACGACTCCAAGTCGAACAGTTCCTCACGGGTGCGGTTGTAGTTGAGGTGCCGCTGATTGAGGGCCTGGGCCGCAGCGGGATAGCGGCGGAAGTAGTTGTTGAAAACCAGCGGCGAGGCCGGTCGGCTCTTGCGGTAGCCCCGCTCCTGGGTGAGCACGACGAAGAACTTGGTGAAGCCGTCAGCCTGGGCCGCGTCCAGCGCGATCCCACCCGACGGCCCCAACGCACCGTCGACGTAGACATGATCGCCCAGGAAGACCTTCGGCATCACCAGCGGCATCGTCGAGGACGCGCGGACCCTCTTCACCAAATCGGTGAGCGTCGGCACGTCCTGCTTGGTCCAGTAGACCTGCCGGCCGGTGTCGCATTCGAAGGCGCCGATGCGCACTCGCGCCGGGTTCGCAGTGAAGGTGGCGAAATCCAGGGGCAGCGCCTGCCCCGGCTCGGACGTGTGCTCATAGATGTACTCGGCGTTGAACATGCCCTTCCCGCGGAGGAAGGTGCGCCAGTCGCCGAAGTTGGGGTCGGCGGCGAACTCGACGAACGACGCCTTCGCCCGCCAAGGATCGCGCGAGACGTAGTTGGCCAGGTTGCTCGATCCGGCAGAGATGCCGGCCACCCAATCGAAATGGATGCCCTCGGCCAGCAGCACGTCGACCACGGCGGCGGTGTAGGCCGCGCGCATGCCGCCGCCTTCGAAGATCAGCGCGACGTCATCGACATTGCTGGTGATCTCCTCGGTCATGCGCGTCCTTCTCGGTGGGGTGTTTCGCTGGGGACTGTAGTCGGGCATGCCGACGGCCGGCCCGCACTGCGGGCGAAGGGTCACAGCGTGAACACGCCCGGGCGGCCTCGTGGGTCGAGCTGCTCGGCGGAACCCTCCGCCCGCCGAGCAGCTCACGCTCGGCTCATAGCCAGCGGCGCTGCTTCAGCAAACCCAGCAGGTGATCGATCACCGCGGTGTCCATCCGCAGACCGTTGTGCTCGTACTGATTGGTCACCCACGGACGGCAATCCGGCAGCAGTGCGGCGGTCTCCATCGAGAACTCGTGCGGGACGAACGCGTCGGCGTAGTACACCGACGCCGCCACCGGCACGTCCGCCTGCGCCAGGCGCTCAGGGAAGTACAGCTGGTTCCACTGGTGCGCTGCCAGGACGTCGGCCACCTCGGCGAAAGCGCCCAGCTCAGTGTCTTCGGTGAACACCGAGCGATGAATGTGTTCCCCGCCCAGCAAGGTGACGTCCTCGCGGACCCGGTCGGGCATCGTCCGGTCGGCCGACCAGTTGGTGACCACGCCGTCGGCGTAGCTCGACTCGTGCAGCACCGCATACAGCGGGTTGCGACCCTCGAACGGCAGCGTCGCAGCCAGGTCGTGGGCGAAGGCAGACGACGCGTGATCGAGTCCGAGCAGGTAGTGCAAAGCCTCGGCGCCGCCCTGCATGCCGAGGCGCTGGCCGATCGTACGGAACCGCTCAGCCGAGACGGCATCACCGTTGGGCAGGGTGATCTCGCCGCGGGCGCACCGGGCACTGAGCTCACGCACTCGCTCACGGTCGCCCGGGAAGCGCCGGTAGTAGGCCTCGGACTTGTCGATCATGATCTGCCAGGTTGTGGCGTACACGTCGTCGATCGGACGACGTACCGCACTCAGCCCACCAGTGATCACCGCTCCGGCCAGCGACTCGGCGTGAACGCTGAGGTAATGCAGGCTGGTGAAGCCACCGAAGGACTGCCCCAGCACGGTCCACTTCTCCGCGCCCAATGCCTCCCGGACCCGCTCGGCGTCGTTCACGATCTCGTCCGCGCGCAGGTGGGTGAGGTAGGCGGCTTGCTCAGCGACGCTACGGCCGGCGACGGGGCCGGTGGGCCGCGCCTGCAGGCGTCCGTCGGTGCGGGAGACCGTCACGCCCACCGGCGTGGAGCGACCGGTTCCACGCTGATCGAGCATGACCACCTGGTATTCGCTGAGCACCCGCTCCAGCCACGGCGGCGTCCCCGCCTGCGGCCGTGGCGCCTCATGGCCCGGTCCGCCCTGCAGAAACACCAGGTACGGCTTGTCCTTGCCACCTTCACCGGTGACCACCCGAGCGAACACCTCGATGCTCTCGCCCTCGGGGGCGGAGTGATCGAGCGGCGCGTCGAGGGTGAGGTTGGTGATGGTCAGTCCGGGCAGGCTCTCGGTGGTTACGTGCATAGGGTCAGGCTATGCCCGCGACGAGGACGACCGCCGCCGGCCACGGCGCGCTGAACCCGCGACCGACGACCTCGCCCATCGCGGCGCACCCGCCGCCGGACATCACCGGGACTGTCGATGCCGAGTTACCAACACCCACCTACCGTTGAAGCGACACCGCCGCCCCGCTGAGGAAGGAGCAGCGCCTTGTTGATCCCCGCCGTCGTGACCGTTGCGACGATCGCGGCCCTTGCCGCCATCGCGCTGGCGATCATCGGCTGGCGGCCTCGCCAGGAAGATGTGGCCGCCCCGATCGACGCACGGATCGGCGCCGTGGTGCTGCTCGCGGTGGCGGCGGTGCTCACCGCCTTTGCGGTGCTCGTCTCAGTGTTCGTCAACGGCCTGGTCGGAGCGACCCAGGCCCAGGAGGTGCCCTGCCAGCAGGTCGCCAGCTTCGTCGACCAGACCAGCCTCCCCGCCGGTCTGGCCGACGCCCGCTGCACCCGCGAAGGTTTCCAGGACACCCTGTACACCATGGACGCCACGGTCTCGCGCTCAGCCTTCACCAGCTGGCTGGCCGGGCTGCCCACGGCACCGTCCCTGGACGACCAGGGCTGCAGCGACGGCGTCGACCTGTGCACCGATCAGATCGAGTTCGTCCCCCGCGCGGCCGGCGGTGCCGACTACGCGTCGGCCACCGCCACCATCCAGCCCGACGGATCGCTACGGGTGCAGTTCTCGGCCTTCAACGTCTAGGCGGCGACCGCTCGACCCTGTTCAGGACGGTCCCGGGCTGCCACACTGCGCGAATGGATGTCGAGCTGCGTGAGATTCGCGACTTCCTGAGCGAACACCCGCCGTACGCCACGCTGCCCGCCGGCGTTCTGGACGAGCTGCCGGGCCGCCTCCACCTGCGCTACTTCCGTCGCGGCAGCGTGATCGTCGAACTGGGCAAGCCGAACAACTCGCTGTTCATCCTTCGCTCGGGAGCGGTCGACATCTATCGCGACGGACGCGACCTGGTCGAGCGTGCCGATCCGGGCACGAGCTTCGGCACCTCGTCGGTGCTGAGCCACCTGCCGTCGGCGTTCCGGATCACCGCGATCGAGGACTCCTTGGTGTTGGTCCTTCCCGGTGAGCTGTTCCACCGGCTGCTCGGTACCCAGCCGGATTTCGCCGAGTATTTCGCCGAGGGCAGCTCGGCGGTGATGAAGCGGGCGGTGGCCCGGTTGGAGAACGACGCCTCTGGCCGCATCATCCTCAAGACCCGGGTGGCTGAGGTGGTCAAGCGCGAGCCGATCACCGCGCCGCCGTCGATCAGCATTCGCCAGGCCGCTCAGCTGATGACCGAGCATCGGGTCTCCGCGCTGCTCCTGGTCACCGACGGGCACATCGGTGGCATCGTCACCGACCGCGACTTGCGCACCAAGGTGGTGGCAGCCGGGCGTGCCTACGACGAGCCGATCACCACGATCATGACCGCTGAACCAATCACGATCCCCAGCAGCGCGCTCGCCGTCGAAGCCATGCTCGAGATGCTCTCTGCCAACGTCCATCATCTGCCGGTTGTCGATGACGACCGGCTGCTCGGCCTGGTTTCGTCCGGCGATCTGATGCGGCTGGAGACGGCCAACCCGGTCTTCCTGGTCGGCGATATCGCCAAGCAGACCACCGCAGACGGCCTGGCCACCATCACCGGACGTCTGCCGCGACTGGTCGCGCAGCTGGTTGCCCAAGACGCCAGCGCCGCCGAGATCCACCGGCTGGTGACAGCCGTCAGCGACGCCACCACCCGCAGGCTGCTACAGCTGGCCCAGGCAGAGCTCGGGGAGCCGCCCGTGGCCTACGAATGGCTGGTGCTCGGCTCACAGGGTCGCCACGAACACGGCTTGGGCAGCGATCAGGACCACGTCCTGCTCCTCGACGATGCCGCCAGCAGTGACGACGACAGCTACTTCGCAGCTTTGGCCGAACGGGTCGCCTCCGGTCTGGCCGGCTGCGGCTACCCGCGCTGCCCCGGCGACGTGATGGCCACCAATCCGCGCTGGCGACAGTCGCTGTCGGGCTGGCAGGACGACTTCCGCCACTGGCTGGTCGAGCCGGACGCGGAGGCGGTACTGCGGGCGCAGATCTTCTTCGACTTCCGCAGCATCCACGGCGGCAGTGCCCGCTCGGACGCGTTGCGGGAGACCATCCGCACGGCGGCGCCGAAGGCCCCCCGCTTCCTCGGTCATCTGGCCGCTCACGCCGTCGAGCGCCAGCCGCCGATCGGGTTCTTTCGCGGCTTCGTCGTCGAACGGGGCGGACGTCCGCAGCCCCGGGTTGACCTCAAGTCGTCGGTGCACTGCATCGTCGAACTCGCCCGGGTGCTCGCCCTGTCCCAGGCAGTGCCGGCGGTCAACACGATCGATCGCCTGCGGGCGGCTGCTGCGGCTGAGGCGATCACGGCCGACACCGAAAGCGCTCTGCGCGACGCCTTCGAGCTGATCACCTATCTGCGGTTGCGACACCAGGCGCAGCAGGTCGCGTCCGGCTCGACTCCGGACAACCAGCTCAATCCCGACGATCTGTCGAGCCTGGAGAAGAAGCACCTGCGCGATGCCTTCGGCATCATCCGGCGCGCCCAGCAGGGCGTCGCGTACCGCTACCAGACCCACTTGATGTCCTGAGGCCTGCGATGTTGTTCACCGCCGGCTCCTGGAAGCGACTCCTGGCTGCGATCCCCGACGGGGCCGTGCGCCGCTATGTGCTCAGCGACAAGCCCCGCCCCGACACCGCGCTCGCCGAGGCCCCGCTGCTCGCCGTCGATGTCGAGACCACCGGCCTGAACCCGCGCAACGATCAGCTGCTGAGTATCGGCTTCGTCCCGGTGGACGGCGACGTGATCGAGCTGGCCGGAGCCGGACGAGTGCTGGTGCGACCGACGGGCGCGGTCGGCGACAGCGCGGTCATTCACGGTCTGACCGACGACGCGTTGGCCGCAGCCCTGCCACTCCCGGAGGCGCTCGAGGTCGTGTTCGCCGCGCTGCAGGGGCGCCTGCTGCTGGCCCATCACGCCCGAATCGAGACCGGCTTTCTCGGCATGGCTTGCCAGCGGCTCTTCGGTGCTCGTCCGCGCTTCGGGGTGGTGGACACGTTGCGGTTGCAGCACCGGCTGCTGAGCCACGGCTTCGACGACGAACCGCCACCGGGGAGCTTGCGCCTGTGGGGTGCGCGCAGCCAGTACGGCCTGCCACGCTATGGCGCACATGACGCGCTCACCGATGCGTTGGCGTGCGCCGAGCTCTATCTGGCCCAGGTCGCTGAGCTTCAGGCGCTCAGCAGCCGGTCACTCACCGTGAAGGCCGTCCTCAGCTACTGAGCTCGTGGGCCGAACCCGTCGGCGAGATGACCGGTGTGCGGTCGGCGGTGAAGAACTCGGGGTTCTCCGGGATCTGCCGCGGGCGTCCGTCGTGATCGACCGCAACGTAGTGGAAGGTGCCTTCGGTGACGAACTCGTGATCGTCCTGGTAGCGATGGACGAGGTCTCGCGCCCACACCTGCAGCTGGATGGTCATGGAGCTGCGACCCACCTGGGTCAGTTCGGCGTAGATGCAGATCGTCTGCCCCACGCTGACCGGACGGCGGAACACCACACCCTCGACCGAGACCGTCACCGAACGCCCCTTGGCCACCTCACCGGCCATCAGACCGGCAGCGATGTCCATCTGGGTGAGCAGCCAGCCACCGAAAACATCGCCCCAGGGATTAGTGTCGGCCGGCATCGCCAGTGTGCGAAGCACCAACATTCCGCGGGGCTCGTGATGGATGGTCTCGCTCTTCGGCATGCAGTTCTCTCCTCGTCAACCGAAGCGAGCCTAGCCCTGCCGGCGGCGAGTGCCACGGCCGGGTACGCAGCGATGACCATGCAGCGCAAGACTGGGCGGCCGTGAACTGATGTGCGCGCGATCGGTCGAAATCGGCCAGCATCTGGCCAGAATCGGCGGTCGACAGCGCACATCGAGTCGGCAGTCAGCCGGCAGTGGCGGCCAGCACCGTGGCCGGCTGGCTGCCGGGCACGCCGCCATCGGTCGCGCCGCGGGCGGCGATGGCGTGCAGCCACCGCTCACGACGCTCCGGCGACGAGTCACGAACCGGCCCGAAGCGGCTGACACCGACGGTCTTCACCCCGCAGTAGCCCAGCGTGGCCGAGCGCAGCGCGGTGACGGCGGCATCTCGATAGGCCAGCAGGTTGTAGAAGCCGGGGCTGTCCATCGTCATCACCAGGCGGGCGGTCCGACCGGTGAGCTGCTTGCTCCAGCGCGGGCTGGCGAGGTAGCGGAAGGCGTCTCCGGCGAGGAAGGTGCGATCGATCCAGGCCGTGAGGACCGCCGGGTAGGTGCCCCACCACTGCGGATAGACGATCACGATGTGCTCTGCCCAATGCAGGTCGGTGAGGTCGGCTGCGACAACGGGTTCGAGGTGCTCGTAGGCCCCCGGACGGGCGCGCAGCTGCTCGCGGGAGGATGGCACCGCCGGCTGCTCAGCACTGAGGTCGCGGACGCGCACCTCGGCTCCGGCGGACGTCGCGGCTTCGGCATAGGCGCGGGCGAGATGGTGGTTGAAGCTGTCGGCGATCGGGTGGCCGATCACGACCAAAATGCGGCGGGGATTCATCGTGGAAGCTCCTTGTTCTTGATTCGTGAGCAGAGCGTGACCAGGTCGGCGGTCAGCCGACCCGCTGGCACGTCATGGCCGTCGGCACCGGCACCGAGCACACCGGCAAGCTCGGTGGCCAGCCGTTCGGCGGCGGCTTGATAGCGCTGCGCGCCGAGCTCGGTGATGTGGATCAACACGCGGCGTCCGTGGCTCGGGTCGGACGCGCGCCGCACCAGCCCCGCCGTCTCCAGCGCCGGCAGCCGCTTGCTGACTGCTGCCTTGGTGACCTGCAGGCAGGCCGCCACCGAGGTGACGTCGGCCCCCGGGTTGGTGACCAGGACGGCGAGATACTCGAACTCGTTGAAACTGAGGTCGTAGTCAAGACGGAGCAAGGCGTCGGCGTAGCCGTCCATGACGGCGACCAGTTCGTGAAGCGTCAGCATGAGTTGCTCGGCCATGCATTGAGTCAACCGGTTAACACTGACCTTGTCAACCGGTTGACACTAAAGATGCACGGCAGGCTCGAGGTCGACTCGGACCGCTCGCTGAGGCGCGTTCGGCGTCCATTTGGTTGAGATCAGGTGAAATCGCGGCAGCGCAAACCCTCAAGTAAGCGGGTGCGCCGTTCACGTCGTGGTGTAAGACTCCCGACTGTTCGCATCCTGCGTTCCCGCGACACCGTCTTCCTCCGACGGGTACCCCCGAACCCGAAGGGTCGCTATGAATATGCTCCGACGCTGGCGAGTCATCGCCGTGGCGATCACGCTGCTGCTCACCCTGGTTGCCCCGCAACCGCTCGCCGCCGACGCGGCCAGCACCGTTTCGCTGAGCACACTGCGCTCACGCCTGATCTACTTCGTGCGCGCCGATCGCGGCGTTGATCGCGCCCTCACCCTGACCGAACTGGACGCGCGCTCCGACTTCGAAGCCGACCTGTGGCGCGGCTTCCTGAGCGCCTGGGACACCGCCAACTCTGCCCAGAAGCTGAACTACAGCCCGCCCAAGGATCTGCCCACCAGCGGCCACGTCTTCATCGTGCTCGGCGGCTCACTGTCGTCGAAGGGCAACATCACCACGCAGGTGATCAATCGGCTCAAGGTCGCGCTGGCCGCCCTCTCGGCCTACCCGAACTCCAAGGTTCTGGTTTCCGGCGGGGCACCGAAGAACGGCCACACCGAGGCCGAGCGCATGCGCGAGTGGCTGATCGACAACGGCATCAAGTCGAGCCGGATCATCAGCGAAGCCAAGTCGTCCAGCACGGTCGGCAACGCGAACGAGTCGATCGCGATCCTGAAGACGATGCCGTCGATCACCAGCTACACCCTGATCTCGGACGCCTCACACATCCGCCGCGCCAGCGTGTTGTTCAACGCCGCCGTAGTGAAGGTAGAGGTGACGACCGGCAAGCCTTGGGGCATTCGCCAGATCAAGAACGTCGCCTACAAAGACAAGACGATCACGAACCCCCCCAACGATCAGACCATGTCGGTCATCGCCAGCAATGTGGCCAGCGTGTGGGGTATCACCTCCAACTACAAGGCCGTGATCGCTGACCCACCCGCCCCGGCGAAGCTGACCAGTCTCAGCGTCAAGCCGACCAAGACCACCTACCCGGTCGGCAGCAACTTCTCGCGGTCGGACCTGGTCGCCACCGCCGTCTACAACGACGGCAAGCTCCCGGTGACCAACGCGGTCAAGATCAGCGGCTTCGACGCCTCCAAGGTCGGCAAGCCGACGATCAACGTCGCCTATACCAGCCAGAAGGTCACCAAGAAGGCGTCATTCTCGGTGAGCGTGGTGAAGGCCTCGGGCACGGCGCGGGTCACGGCGTCGACGACGAAACCCAAACGCAAGAAGACCAAGGTCGTGCTGACGGTGAAGCTGAGTTCGGCCACCGGCGTGCTACCCACGGGCACTGTCCGGATCATGCTCGGCTCGAAGGTGCTCACCTCGGTCACCTTCGACCGGGACGACAAGGGAAAGCGCACCATCAAGCTGCCGGTGTTCACCGCGACCGGATCCAAGAAGCTGACCATCAGCTATCAGGGCTCGAGCACGGTGACGTCGGCGAAGACCTCACTGAAGGTGACCGTCAAGCGCTGACACTGCTGGTCGGTGCCTGACGGTTTGCTGGAGATCGGCGGACGGCGGCGACCTTGCGGGCGACCTCGGCCATAGCCTCGGCTCATGGTTCGTCGTTCGTGGTTCATCGTCGCCGTCCTGGCCGCCCTGTTCGCCGGCTGTGGGCCGGTGCCGGCAAGCCGCCCGAGCACGGCCGACGTCGTGCCGGTCGGCACGAGCAGCCGACAACTCACCAGTGACGGCCGAACCCGCAGCTATCTGGTTCATCGCCCGGCCACTCCGCCGCCCGTCGGCGGCTATCCGCTGGTGGTGATGTTGCATGGTGGCCTCGGCAGCGCCGCCCAGGCCGAACGCAGCTATGGCTGGGACGCCTTGGCCGACCAGCAGGGGTTCGTGGTGGTCTACCCCGACGGCATCGACCGAACCTGGAATGCCGGCAGTTGCTGCGGACGCGCCCAGCGTGACGACGTCGACGACGTCGCCTTCCTCAGCGCCATGGTGACCACGCTCGAGCAGCAGCTGGCGATCGACCCGCGGCGGCGCTTCGTCACCGGCATGTCCAACGGCGCGATGATGAGCTACCGCCTGGCCTGCCAGACCACCCTCTTCGCCGCCTTCGCGCCGGTAGCCGGCACCCAGCTCAGCGACTGCGACAACGCGGCACCCGCCTCCCTGCTTGCGATCCACGGTGCCGACGACGACACCGTCCGGCTCGATGGACGTCCCGGCAGCGGCTCGGTCCACGTGGTCGGGCCTGCGCTGGCTTCTGTGCTGGACGGCTGGAGGCGGCGCGACTCCTGTCCATCCTTCACGACGTTGGTCGACGGTGCCGTCACCACGCGGACCACAGCCTGCCCAGAGCACCGGACGGTGACCTGGATCATCGTCGCCGACGCCGGCCACCAGTGGCCCGGCTCCACCGCCCGGAGCTACCCCGGCGCCGATTCCCCCTCGGACGCAGTGGACGCCACCACCACGATCTGGAGCTTCTTCGTCCAACACCCCGCCCGGTGAACGCACACCCCGGCGGCGCTCGCGGCGATGTGGCAGGGTTGCCGCGTAGGTTTCTCAGATCGCAGGAGGATGCCGCGATGCGCCTGTTGTTCCTCGGTGCCGGGGCCATCGGCACCTATGTCGGAGGGTCGCTGGCCCTGGCCGGGCACGACGTGACCTTCAGCGAGCAGCCGGCCGCAGCAGCGGCTATCGCCGCCGACGGTCTGCGCGTCACCAAGGCCGGCCAACCGCATGCCGTCCGGGAGTTCTCGATCTTCGGCTCGGCCGCCGAGGCTTTGGCTGCCGGCCCGTACGACGTGGCTGTCTGTGCGCTGAAGTCGTTCGACACCGCCACCGCCATCGACGCACTGCTGGCCACCGGCGAGCCGGTGCCGCCGGTCCTCAGCCTGCAGAACGGCGTCGCGAACGAGCCGCTGATCGCAGCCAAGCTCGGAGCCGATCAGGTCATCACCGGAACCGTGACGACGGCGGTGAGCAAGCCAGGCGTCGGCCAGGTCGTCGAAGAGAAGTTGCGCGGCATCGGCATCGCGGTGGATCACCGGCTCGGCGGCGAGCTCGTCGGCGCGCTCAACTCCGCCCAGCTGCAGGCGATCGGCTACCCGAACGCCCGCGCGATGAAGTGGTCGAAGCTGCTGACCAATCTCACCGGCAACGCCACCTCGGCGATCCTGGACGAGCCGGTCTCGGCTCTGTTCGCCGACCGGCGCATCTACGACGTCGAGATCGCTGTCCTGCGCGAGTGCCTCGCCGTCATGGCCGCGCTCGGCCTGCGTCCGGTCGATCTGCCGGGGACTCCGGTGCGGGCGCTGGCTTTCGGCGCGTCAAAGCTGCCGCGCTTCATCGCTCAGCCGGCGTTGACCAAGGCCCTCGGCGGCGGCCGCGGCGCCAAGATGCCGTCTTTCCATATCGATCTGCATTCCGGACGCGGACGAACCGAGGTGCGCTTCCTCAACGGCGCGGTCGCCGACACCGGAGCAGAACTCGGCGTACCGACCCCGGTCAACCGCGTGCTCACCGACACCCTTGAGGCGCTGAGCTCCGGCGAGCAGAGCATCGAGACCTACCGGCACCGGCCCGAGGCGCTGCTGGCCCTCCTGTGAGCTGATCGCGGCCAGCCCAAACCGACGGTCAGCGGCGGACCAGGCCCGACTCGTAGGCGAAGAGCACCAGACCAACCCGGTCGCGACAGTGCAGCTTCGACAGAAGCCGGCCGATGTGGGTCTTGACGGTGCCCTCTGCCATGTACAGCCTCGCCGAGATCTCTGCATTGGTGGCGCCGGCGGCGATCTCCTGCAGCACCTCGATCTCACGCTCGGTGAGCAGGTCGAGGCGCGAGTCGAAGCCCTCGGGATTGGTCGGCAGGGTCGGCAACACGTGATCGAGCAGGCGGCGGGTGGCCGACGGCGCGATCACCGCTTCACCGTATGACACCGTGCGGATGGCATTGAGTAGATCGTCGGGACGAGCATCCTTGAGCATGAATCCGCTGGCGCCGGCCTTCAGTGCGCTGAACACATACTCGTCCAGGTCGAAGGTGGTCAGCACCAGCACCTTGGTGGGCAGGCCTTCCGCCACGATGCGGCGGGTCGCCTCGACACCATCGAGCACCGGCATCCGGATGTCCATCAGCACCACGTCGGTGTCGAGCCGGCGCACCTGTTCGACAGCGGAGGCACCGTCGGCTGCTTCACCGACCACCTGGAGATCGTCCTCGGCTTCGATGAGCATCCGGAACCCGCTGCGCACCAGGGCCTGGTCGTCGGCAAGGAAAACCTTGATCGGCATGTCATTCCTCCTAGTTCGCCGAACCGGGCCGGATCGGCAGCACCGCTGTCACCTGGAACCCACCGCTGGGCCGTGCCCGGGTCAGCAGCTGACCGCCCATCGAGGTCACCCGCTCGTTCATGCCCTGCAGTCCATGGCCGCCTGACTCCGACGGTTCCGGCCCGGTGCCATTGTCCAGCACGTCCACCGTGATGTCGCGCATGCCGTAGGTGATCGTCACCTGGGCGGTGGCCTCCGGGCCGGCATGCTTGAGGAAGTTGGTCAGAGCCTCCTGCACCACGCGGTAGACCGTCAGAGCCAAAGCCGCGGGCACCCGCGGGGGCTGGCCGCGCACGTCGAGCGAGGCTCGATCGCTGGCTCGGGAGACGAGCTCGGGAATGTCGCTCAGCGTCGGGGCCGGCGAGAAGTCGACCTGGGCCTGGGACGGCTCGTCGCGCAAGACGCCGACCAGGCGGCGCATCTCGCTGAGCGCCTCGCGCCCCGTCTCCGCGATAGTGGTGAGCGCCTCCTTGGCCGCGTCCGGATTCTTCGCCGCCACGGCGCGCCCGCCCTCGGCCTGGACGATCATCACCGACAGCGAATGCGCGACGATGTCGTGCAGCTCGCGGGCGATCTGGCTACGCGCGCGCGATTCGGCCAGTCGCGCTTCCTGCTCGCGCGCCGCCAGCAGGCGCTGGTAACGCTCCTCGGCCACCGCAGCACGGTCCTGGTCGGCAACCCGGGATTCCCGAATGCGCCGACCCATCGCGTACGGCGTGATCACCAGCCCGAGACACACGAACCAGGCCAGCACCAACGACACCGCCGTCCGCACGCTGACATAGGCCGGATCGTCGATCAGCCAGCGGACCGGCCCGAGGAACGATCCGACCACGCCCACCGCCACCACGAGTCGCGCTTCCCGTCCCGGAATCCACCGCGCGACGGTGTAGGAGACGATCGGGATCACAGCCAGCGTCACCATCGGGGTGTCGGAGACGAACAGTTGCACCAGACCGGCCACCGTGACCAGGGCCAACGTCAGCAACGGCGAATGCCGTCGCAGTACCAGCGGGCCGACCATGAGCACGGCGGCGATCAACTGCATTCGATTGGTCGGAACATCCAAACCGTGCAGACCGTAGGGGATGATGGTGAGCAGCCCGACGCCGCCGGCCAACGCCGCATCCAACACCCAGTCGTGTCTGCTAGCGCCCGGCGGAAAGAGCAGTTCGCGCATCTCCATCGCGGCCAAGCCTAGGCGGTGGCACGCCGCACGGCAGGTGGACCAAGACCGCGAGCCAGCCCGGGATGTGCCTCGCGCAGACGCCCCGCGCTCGGCGTCCGCATCGACCCGTCGCTAGGGTGAGGGACGAAGCGGAGGAGGTCAGCATGCATTTCCGACTCGTAAGCGTCGTCCTGGGCGCCGCACTGCTCGCGTCCGGGTGCGCGGCCGCCACCCCGGCAAGCGTGCCGCCGTCGCCTGCGGTCAGCAGCACCGCGGCCTTGTCGCCGTTGGGTTCGCTGACCGTCGGGCAATGCACCAGCGCCGTCGATCCCGAGGCGGTTCAGACGTTGAGCGTGGTCAACTGCGCCTCCGAGCACTCCTGGGAGGTGGCTGAGGTGATCGCCATCGACGGCGACGCCTACCCGGGCGAGGTCGCCCTCCGGCAGCGCGCCGCCACCGACTGCCCAACCGCTTTCCAGCAGTACGTGGGGGTCGCCAGCAATCGCAGCATGTTCGGAATGAGCTTCGTCACCGCCAACCAGAGCCATTGGGCCGATCCGGCCAACCACAAGCTCGCCTGCCTGGTGGGGACGGCGGCCGGCGGATTGACGTCCTCGCTGAAGGGCACCCACCTGTCATTCCCCCTGGTCGGCCAATGCACCAGTAAGCAGACCTCAGGTACCTTCTCGGCAGAGATCGTGGACTGCTCGAAGCCGCACTCCTACGAGGCCTTCGCCGCGACCGCGTTCACCGGCTCGACGGTGCCGACCGACGCGCAGCAGAGCAAGCTGTACCGCTCGTTCTGCGTCCCGGCGTTCAAGAAGTTCGTCGGCGTCACGGTCGGCAAGTCGAAGTATGAGCTGCTCGCCTTCATGGTGCCGCCGAAGCAATGGAAGAGCCTGCTCGACCACCGCATCGTCTGCGCCGCAGGATCGCCCACCGATCAGGTGACCGGAAGCGTGAAGGGCGCCAAGAAGTAGGTCAGCCGCGCAGCAAGTCGTCGTAGTCGAGAACCGGTTCGCTGGGAAGTTGCTTGGCCGGACGAGCATCGGACATCCGGTGTGCGAAGGCTTGCGCCGCACGCTCGATACGAAACTCCAGTTCACTGCCGGTGGCCTGCCAGTCGCCGGAGGCAGCGAAGACGGCCAGCGGCGTCACGTCCGCCTTGAAGTAGTAGAACAGCGGCAGCAGCGAATGCTCGACCACAAGGGAGTGCCGTGGACTGCCCCCGGTGGCGCCGAGCAGCACCGGGCGTCCGACCAGCGAACGGGGGTCGAGCGCGTCGAAGAAGAGCTTGAACAGGCCGGCATAGGAGCCGTTGTAGACCGGGGTGACCGCGATCACACCGTCCGCGGCCAACACGGCCTGCCTGGCGGCTGCCAGCGCCGGGCTGATCCGGTGCGCGGTCAGGGCTTCGATGAGATCGGCTCCCAAGGTGTGCAGCGCCAGGTGGGTCGTCTCCGCCGAGCAGGCGCTGTCGGCCAACGCCGCTTGGGTGGCCTCGGCAAGCCTCTCCCCCAGCAGTCTGCTGCTGGACGGGTCGCCGGCCCCTGCTGTCACAACGAGTAGTTCCATTCCGCTCCCTTCATCGCGTCAACGCGGACGACCGGCGGCGGCATTCCCGCTCACAGCAGCTCTGATCGGCGAGAATGGCACCCATGGGTAGCCTCGGTTTCGTCACCACCTCCGACTTGATCAGTATCGGGCTGGTGGTCGTCATCACGGTGGTCAGCCGCTTCGTCCTGGTGCGGCTGGTGCGCCTGATGACCAAGCGGGCCATCGACCGGGCGCGCAAGCGCCGCGAAGCCGGCGGTTCAGTCGCCGAACGGCTGCTGTCGGAGATCACGCTGGGTCGGCAGGAGCGCTATGAGCAGCGGACCGCAGCGCTCGGTTCGGTGAGCTCCAGCTTGATCACCGCGACTCTCGGCACGATCGCGGTGCTGACGATCATGGCGATCCTCAACATCCCGCTGGCCCCGGTGTTGACCTCGGCCGGCGTCGGCGGTGTGGCTTTGGCCTTCGGCGCCCAGAGCCTGGTGAAGGACTTTCTCTCCGGCATGTTCATGCTGATGGAGGATCAGTACGGCGTCGGCGACCTGATCGACACCGGCGACCTGAAGGGCACGGTCGAAGACGTCGGCCTGCGGGTGACGCGGCTGCGTGATCTCTCCGGCACCGTCTGGTACGTCCGCAATGGCGAGATTCTGAAACTGGGGAATCAGAGCCAGGGCTGGTCGACGGCCATCGTGGACGTACCGGTCGCCTACGACGAGGATCCGACCAAGGTGATCGGGATTCTGCAAACGGTGGCCGCCGAGGCCGAAACGGCCGAGAGTCTCGACGGGGTGCTGCTTGAGCGGCCCACGGTCGTCGGGGTGAATGCGGTGACAGCGACCACGATGACCGTCCGCATGATCGCCAAGACCCTGCCGAACCAGCATTGGCCGGTGCAGCGCTGGCTGCTGAAGCACGCCATGTCGGAGCTCGGTCAGGCCGGCGTGAAGAGCCCGGTGCCGCTCGGCGTGATGCCCAGTTGAACAAGATGCATTCCGGTGCGTGAGACGCGGTACACGCGTATACACGAATATCCCTAGACTCCAGCTGCCCGCCCCGACAGGCCCGCAGCTGAAAGTCGAGAGAACCATGCGTTCGCACCACTGGCCCGCCAGTTCCGTCTACGGCTGCACCCTCGTTGGCTTGGACAGGCGAATGCTCTGCTCGGCGCGTCCCTGTCCTGCTGCCTGACGCGCCGCGCCATCTTCGCCGGAGGCACCCGGCACCCGGCCACGGCCGAACCTCCTTTGTGACCGCCTGCGCGCAGGCGCGGCGACGTCACGCTCCACCTCGACTCGAAGGAACAACCATGCGACATCCGCATCGCCGAACTGCACTCAAGACAGCCGCGGCAGCACTGCTGTCGGCAGCACTGTTGTTGACCGGCTGCGCTTCCACTCCGTCTCCCGCCGCCGGCGGTTCCACCACTCCCGGGGGCCAGCTCGACAACCTGACCGTTCTGCTCGGCAGCGAGATCTCCACCCTGTCGGTGAACCAGCAAGGCGGGACGGCGAACTACAAGATCGCCGCGTTGATTCAGGAAGGCCTGGTCGGCATCGACAGGACCGGCAAGCTGGTGCCTGCACTGGCGGAGTCCTGGACCAACACGGACTACAGCACCTGGGTGTACAAGATCCGCCAGGGCGTCACCTTCTCCGACGGCACCCCGCTGACGACCGACGACATCATCTTCTCAATCGAACTGGCCCGCGACCCCAAGAAGTCCCCGGGGTTGGTCTCCTACTGGCCGAGCTACCTCACGTCGGTCAAGAAGACCGGTGACTGGGAGATCACCGTCAAGCTGGACGGGTCTCACCCCGGCTTCGGACCGGAACTATCCAACGCCGGTGGCCTGACCGTCACCTCGCAGGCCTTCTACAACAAGGTCAAAAACTACGGATCCTCGACCGACCTGATCCTGGGAACCGGCCCGTACAAGGTCACCGAGTTCGATCCGAGCAGCCACGTCTCGCTCGAACGGGTGGACAGTTACTGGGGCGGAGCTTCCGGCCCGAAGACGGTCCGGATCAACTTCGTGACCGACGACGCGACCCGTCAGCTGGCCTTCCAGCAGGGCCAGGCGGACGTCTCGCTCACCGTGCCGCTGCTGCAGGCAGATCAGTGGACGGCGCAAGGCGGCACCGTGCAGTACTACTCGGACCGCTCCTACCAGGGCCTCACCTTCGACCCCAACATCGCTCCGTTCAACGACCCGCACGTCCGCAAGGCGTTCGCCCACGCGATCGACACCAGCGGCATCGTCGCCGGCATCCTGAAGGGGCACGGCAGCGCGGCAACCGGCATCGACTCGCCGCAGCAGCTCTCCGTTCTGGTCGGCCTCGACGCGGCCAAGGCTGGGGTGGCGTCACTACCCGCCGCTGACTACTCCCTCGACAAGGCCAAAGCCGAGTTGGCAGCGTCCAGCGTGCCGGGCGGCTTCAGCACCACGCTCACCTACCCGAAGAGCGACTCGTCCATGGGCAAGGCGTCGTTGGCGATCGCGGAATCGTTGGCCAAGATCGGCGTCACCGTCAACGTCAAGGAGATCTCGATCGACCAGTGGCTGAGCGAAGTGGGTAACGGCAAGCAAGGCGTGGCCTGGATGAGCTACATCCCCACCACCCCGACGCCGAACGAGATCAGCAGCTGGCTGCTCAATGCTGGCGGCGCCGGCACCAACCCGGCCGGCTGGAAGGACGCCGCGGTGGCGGCGAAGGAGGCCAGCGTGAGCACGATCGCCGACAAGCAGAAGCAGTTCGACACGATCCTGTCGGCCACCTCCGATGCTCTCAACCAGGGCATCTACGCTCCGGTGTATTGGGGAGAGGCTGCCCTCGCTGTTCGTCCCGGCATCACCGCCAGCGAGTTCGGCTCGTTCACGCTGGGAACGAACTGGGCTGCCGCCTTCACCAAGGCGTCCTGAGGCGATGAAGGCGCTCGGCGAGGTGGCTCGTCGCATCGGCGAGTTGGTGCTTCTGCTGCTGGTGCTGTCGATCGTGGTTTTCGCGCTGCTTTACCTGGCGCCGGGCGACCCTGCCCGGCTCCTGGTGGGCACGCGGCAGGCGAGCCCGGAACTGCTGGCTTCGATCCGGGCCGCCTACCACCTCGACGAGCCGCTGTGGCGTCAGTACCTGCTGTGGTTGGGCGGCCTGTTGCACGGCGACCTGGGCACGTCGATTCGCACAGGACTGCCGGTCAGCAGCATGATCGCCCCCCGCGCCGGGGTGACCATCGAGCTGGCCGCACTCGCCGGGTTGCTGACGGTGGCGATCGGGTTGCCGTTGGGCGTCCTCGCCGCGCGCCGTCACGGACGTGGCACCGATCATGCGATCAACGCGGTCGCCGTGACCGGGGTGAGCGCCCCGAGCTACGCGGTCGGCCTGCTCGCCTTGTACGTCTTCGCAGTCTGGCTGGGTTGGTTCCCGGTGTACGGCGTTGGCAATGGCTCAGGGTTGGACCGGTTGTGGCATCTCGCCCTGCCGGCGCTTACCCTCGCCCTGGGAGCGGTGGCCAGCGTGATCAAGGTCACTCGGGTCAGCATGATCCGAGAGCTCGGGGCTGACTACAGTGCTTTCGCGCGCTCCCGCGGGATCGCCGAACGGCGGATCACGGCAGCGCAGCTGCGTAACGCCGCCGGTCCGATCGTCACCTCCAGCGGCCTGGTGATGGCCGGCCTGGTCGGCGGGACGGTGCTGGTCGAGACCACCTTCGCTGTTGGCGGACTGGGAAGCCTGCTCGCCGAATCGGTGACCTTCAAGGACATCCCGGTGGTGCAGGCGATCACTTTGGCCATGGCCGCGGTGATCTGCACCATCTCAGCGTTGGCAGACGCCGTGGTCACCGCCTTCGATCCTCGCTTGCGACGCACACGCCGTCGACAGACTGCAGCTAGCGTCACGCCGATCTCGGCGGCGACCTCATGACGGCGATCTCAGAACGGATCAGCCTTCCGGCGACGCGGATTGCCCGTCCGCCCGTGCCGGTGATCGTCAGTTTCGGCGTCTTGGCTGTGGTCGTCGCGTGGGGCGCTGTTCCGGCCTTGAGCGAAGGAGCACTTGACCAACAGATCCTGCTCGGCGCGACCCCACCGGGCACACCGGGCCACCCACTCGGTACCGATGCTCTCGGCCGGGACGTCGCCCTCCTCACCATCGCGGGCGCCCGCACCGCGCTGGTTGGACCGGTCGCCATCGCGCTGGGTTCGATCGTCCTCGGGCTGCTGCTGGGGCTGACTGCCGCCTATGTGGGCGGGCTTGTGGACTGGTTGATCTGCCGGTATGTCGATCTCACGTTGGCCATGCCGTCCTTACTGTTGGCCATCGTCGCTGCTGGTGTCATCGGCGGCGGCTACGGCGTCAGCGTCGCGGTGATGATCGTCTTGTACTCGCCCTACGACATTCGGTTGATCCGCTCCGCCGCGCTGGCGCGGATCCATGAGCCCTACCTCGAAGCGGCGCAGCTGCTGGGCCTCGGCCGGATCCGGGTGATGTTCCGGCACCTCCTTCCGGTGATCCGTGGCCTTGTCGGAGCAAACTTCTTCCTCAATGTCTCGCTGGCGCTGGTGTCACTGTCGGCGCTCTCCTTCCTGGGCCTAGGCGTCTCTCCCCAGCAGGCCGACTGGGGTCGGCAGCTCAATGACGCACGTGCGCTGCTGTTCATCAACCCTGCGGCGGCCATCGCACCGGGCCTGGCCATCATCGCGACCGCCGTGGCTCTCAATCTGATCGGGGATTGGCTCGCCGAGCGCAGCGGGGTGGCCGAAGGATGAGCACTCTCGCCTTTGCTTTGCGCGCGCTGCAGGTGCGGATCGGGCAGACCACCGTCCTGCACGGCGTGGATCTTGAGCTCGAGACCGGTGGCTTCCTCGGCGTCGTCGGCCAGTCCGGTTCGGGCAAGTCCATGACCGCGAAGGCCTTGTCCGGACTCCTGCCCGCCGAGGCCGTAGCCAGCGGCGAGTATCAGCTCGACGGCGTCGCGATCCCACTGGGGAGTAGTGCGTCCAGTTGGCGCCGCCTACGCGGTCAAGGAGTCGTGTGGCTCCCACAGGACCCATTCACCTCCCTGGATCCGTTGCGACCGTGCGGCGCGCAGATCCTTGCGGGACATCGCGACCTGCGCACCCTCGGACGCCGCGAGCGGGAAGCCGAAGTCGCCGCTCGCCTGGACGAGGTTGGACTCCCGTCGCGGATCGCCACGGCCTACCCGCACGAACTATCCGGCGGGATGCGCCAACGGGTGGCGATCGCCTCGGCTCTGGCCCCCGACCCGAAGCTCTTCCTCGCAGATGAACCCACCACCGCATTGGATGCGAGCAGTCAGGCGGGCATTCTCGACCTGCTCAACGAGTTGCGCCGCGAGCGCGCGATGTCGTTGGTCCTGATCACCCACGATCTGCTGCTGGCCCAGGAGCGCTGCGAGCGGCTAGCGGTCTTTCACGACGGGCGGGTCGTGGAACACGGTCCTGCCGCACACGTCGTGGCCAACCCCCAGCATGAGCACACCCGTGAGCTGATCGCCGTCGGGCTCCGGCGCCAACGTTCACACCCAGCCGCCGCGGCGGCGACACCGGTGCTCATCGCGCGCGGCATCGGCAAGACCTACCTCGGTAGTGACCGTCCGGCACTCATTGACGCCGACCTCGAGGTTCGTAGCGGTGAGATCGTCGGGATCGTGGGCGAATCAGGGTCGGGAAAGACCACCCTCGCCCGCTGCCTCCTGGGTCTGGAGCAACCGGACACGGGTCACTTCGGGTACCTCGAAGGCAGCTCAGAACACGGCTGGTCCCCACGCCAGGCTCAGCTGGTGTTCCAGAACCCGTATGCCTCGCTCAATCCTTCGATGACCGTCCGCGCGACGCTAGTGGAGGCGTTGCGCACGGTCGGGCGTCCGGCTGGCGACGTGGACGAACTCCTCGAACTGGTCCAGCTCGACCGCGCTCTGGCTGAACGCAAGCCGTTCCGGTTGTCTGGCGGTGAACGCCAACGAGTGGCGATCGCGCGGGCGCTGGCGCCCCGTCCGCGGGTGTTGTTCTGCGATGAGGCCGTGTCTGCCCTGGATGCCGCCGTGCAAGCGCGCATCCTGACCACCTTGGTGGACCTGCGCGATCGGCTCGGCCTGGCCATCGTGTTCATCACCCACGATCTGACCGTGGTCGATCAGATCGCCAGCAGGGTGAGCGTGGTCTACCGCGGGCGCATCGTCGAGACGGGCCGCACCGACGAGGTACTCACCCACCCTCAGCACGAATACACCCGCGTCCTGGTCGACGCCATCCCCAAACTCCGGTCGGACATCGACCGGGTCGCCTCAGAAAGGACGTCAGCATGACTGCTGTCGCGGACTATCGCAGCGTCACCGTGCCGCAAGGCGGCACCGTTCCCAACGACGTCGATGCGCCGGAGGCGGTGGCTGTCGCACTGGAGAGGGCCAAGGGCGGGCTGGTGCGCACCATTTACCGCCTCGACGACGGCGATCGCTGGATCGTGGCGCTGGGGCTGCATCGGCCGGGCACAGCGCAGGAGAAGCTCACCGCGTGGGCAGGCGATCCGACCCTGTTGGCTGCGCTAGCTGATCGGGTGGCAGAGCAAGTGGCGTCTTGGGGCGCGATCAGCCTCAAGCTGGAGGTGCCGAGCAGCGCCATCGACTGGCTCACGGCGGCTACTGAGGCCGGCTTCGCGTCGTTTCGCTCGCCGCTCTCGTCCGGTCCAGCGACGGTGGACGCAGCTTCCGCGCCGCGCGGCTTCGTCCGACGGCTGGGCGGCTGGACTGCGCCAGAGCTGGCCTACTACCGGCAGACGACCGACATCACCTGCGGACCGGTCGCGTCTGCGACGGCTGCTCACGCCACCGGGTGGGCCGAGGAGCTGGTGCGCGGCGAAGAGCTGCAACTGTGGCGCGAGGCAACCACCTTTCCCGGCTGCGGTCCCTACGGTCTAGCGACGGGCCTCGCCAGCCGAGCCATCCCGGCGACGGTGGTGGTCAATACGACCGCCGCAATGCAGCTGGAGGAGACTCCTGCGGCGTGGTTGGCCGAGATGCGCGAGTACGTCAACACGGAGTTCCGCCTGCAGGCCGAGGCCGCCGGCGTCGTGTTGGAGCACCGCGAGTTCGACGTGGATGAGATCTTCGCTCGGGTCGCAGCCGGACAGGTCGTGGTGTTGCTGATCGACCAGCTGCTCATGCATGCCGAAGCCTGCGCCCATTGGGTCACGGTTCACGCTGCGCACGGCGACGTCGCCTTAGTCGAGGATCCGTGGACCGATCATGACCTCGGAGAGAGCTGGGTGGACGCTCACGAACTGGCCGTCACCCGTGACGCCCTGGCGACGATGGCCAGCTGGGGAACACCGGTCTACCAGTCGATGCTCGTGCTCGAACCTGCACCCACGAGCTGAGGTTCCGGCGTCCGCGGGCGTCGGATCGGCGGCCGCGACTGCGGCGCTCAGGCGTCGACGGCCGCCGGTGTGCTCAGACCGCGCGTTGCTCCGATCGAGGCGATGATCACGCAGGCCATGGCGGCCATCTCGACCATGCTCAGCTGCTCGCCGAGGACGACCAGCGCCGCCAGCGCCGCCGCCGCCGGCTCAAGACTCATCAGGATCCCGAAGGTGCCGGCGGGGATGCTGCGCAGCGCCACCATCTCCAGGCCGTAGGGAATCACCGAGCTCATCACCGCGACCAAGCCGGCCAGCAGCAGCACCCGGACGTCCAGCAGGGTGGCGCCCCCGGCAAGCAGGCCGGGGATCAGGAAGACGGTCGCACCCACCAGCGAGCCCATGCTCACCCCCGTGACACCCTCCCAGCTGCGGCCGGTGTGACGACCCAGCACGATGTACCCGGCCCACGCTGCACCCGCGAGGAGGGCGAATCCGACGCCGATCCAGTCGACGGTCACCGGGAACACCCCCAGCAAGGCGACGCCGACGGCAGCAAGCACCGCCCACAGCAGATCGCGCACACGCCGGGCGCCGAGCAGCGCCAAGACGAGCGGCCCGAGGAACTCGATCGTGACCGCGAGCCCGATCGGGATACGCGAGAACGACAGGTAGATCGACCAGTTCATGGTGGCCAGCATCACGCCGTAACCCAGGACGGTCAGCCACTCCCGTCCGCTGCGTCCGCGGACCCGGGGCCGCGCGATCACCAGCAGGATCACCGCGGCGATCGCCATCCGCAGCCAGGCGACGGCTGTGGGCGCCGTGACCTGGAACAAAGACTTGGCGACCGCTGCCCCGACCTGCACCGAGATGATGCTGCCGATCACCAACCACACCGGGTTGAGCCAACTGGGCAGGCCCTTGTTCATGCCTGGGCCGCGCAGCGGTCGTGCGCGGGGCAATCAACGAGGTGATCGTTGAACATGCCCACCGCTTGCGCGAAGGCGTAGACGATCGTCGGTCCGCAGAAGCCGAAGCCGGCCTTCTTCAACTGCTTGGACAACAGATCGGTGCGGGGATCGGTGGGCGGAACCTGACGCAGCTCGGTGAACCGATGGTCGATCGGCGCCCCGCCGACGGCTGACCAGATGAAGGCGCTGAAGCCGCCGGGGTGCTCGGCTTCGAGCCGCTGCCACGCGCGAGCGTTGCCGATCGTGGCCTCGATCTTGCCGCGGTGCCGGACGATGCCCGCATCCGCCACGAGGCGACTCACCTCGGCCTCACCCCAGTCGGCGATGACGTCGGGATCGAAGCCGGCGAAGCCGGCGCGGAAGGCGTCTCGCTTCCGCAGGATGGTGATCCAGGCCAGGCCGGCCTGAAAACCGTCGAGACAGAGCTTCTCGAACAGGGCCCGGGAGTCGCGCTCCGGCACCCCCCACTCGTCGTCGTGGTAGGCGACGTACAGCGGATCATCGCCGCACCACCCACATCGTTCAGCCACGCCACGCCCCCTTCGCCGATCATGCTAGGCCGCCGCACTGACACCCTGGTGACCGATCTCGGCCGAGGCACCGGGGCGCAGACACGTCCTCCGTCGTCGACGCGGGGCGCATCCCCGCGACCACGGCCCGGCCGGCGCGCGTCGATCTGGTCAACGCCCTCGCAAAGAGGCGAAGGGGCCGACCCCCGCCAGGATCGGCCCCTTCCTACAGCAGGCGCTCACTCTTCGCTGGGTGACACCGCCGCGGCTGCAGCCTCGTCCTTCACCTTGGTGGCCTCCCGCAGCACCGCCGCGGCCTCCTCCTCGGTGTGCAGTTGGCGCTGGTAGGCCTCCGGCTCGATCGGGCCGGTGCGGTCAACGCGGGCTGCACGGAAGCGAGAGATGATCACCGCGCCGAAGGCAATCAGGGCGGCGAGCAGGGCGATCAGGATCCGGGCCAGGTGGTTGGCGCCGGCACCGATGCTGATGGCCACGACGGCGGGAGCGATCAGCAGCGCGACCAGGTTCATCACCTTGATCAACGGGTTGATGGCCGGACCAGCGGTGTCTTTGAAGGGGTCGCCGACGGTGTCGCCGATCACGGCAGCAGCATGAGCCGGGCTGTTCTTGCCGCCGTGGTTGCCGTCCTCGATGATCTTCTTCGCGTTGTCCCAGGTGCCGCCGGAGTTGGCCAGGAAGACCGCCATCAGCACGCCGGTGGCGATCGCACCGGCGAGGAAGCCGGCCAGCGGGCCGACACCCAGGCCGAAGCCGACCGCGATCGGCGCGAAGGCCGCCAGCAGGCCCGGAGTGGCGAGTTCGCGCAGCGAGTCGCGGGTGCAGATGTCGACCACCTTCCCGTACTGCGGACGAACCTCGCCGGTCATGATCCCGGGGAACTCACGGAACTGACGCCGCACCTCGAACACGATCGCCCCGGCAGCGCGGGTGACCGCATCGATCGCCAGGCCAGAGAACAGGAAGACGGTCGCCCCGCCCAGGATCGCGCCGACCAGGGTGACCGGAGAGATGATGTCGTACTGCAGCATCGCCTGGACGATGTCCGGTCCCGCGGACGGGTCGAGTCCGCGCAGGGCGTTCTCGACGGCGTCACGGTAGGAGCCGAACAGCGCCGTCGCGGCCAGTACCGCGGTCGCGATCGCGATGCCCTTGGTGATCGCCTTGGTGGTGTTGCCGACCGCGTCGAGGTCGGTGAGGATCCGGGCGCCGTCCTCGCTGATGTCACCGCTCATCTCGGCGATGCCTTGAGCGTTGTCCGACACCGGCCCGAAGGTGTCCATCGCGACGATGACGCCGACGGTGGTGAGGAGGCCGCAGCCGGCCAGGGCGACCAGGAACAGTGCCAACGAGACCGAGCCGTTAGCCAGCAGGAACAGTCCACAGATCGCGGCGGCGATGATGCCTGCGGTGTAGACGGCCGACTCCAGGCCGACGCCGATGCCGGACAACACCACGGTCGCCGGACCGGTCAAGGTCGTGCGGGCAACGTGCAGAGTGGGCTTGGAGGTGGTTCCGGTGAAGTAGCCGGTCAGCCACAAAATGATGCCGGCCAGCGCGACGCCGATCAGGACCGCCAAGCTCGCGACCAGCTGCGGGTTGGACAGCACCGCCATTCCAGCGGCGTGATTGGTCAGCTCGGCGCTGCCGCCGGCAATCTTGGTGAAGCTGTCGGGCAGGTACCAGAACGCCGCCGCGGTCGCCAGGATGACGCCGACCAGCGCGGAGATGTAGAAGCCGCGGTTGATCGCGGTCAGACCCGACTCCTCGCCGCGCACCCGGGTGATGACGATGCCCAGTGCAGCGACCAGCGCGCCGATCGCGGTGATCAGCAGCGGGAACACTAGACCCTGCTCGCCGAAGGCGGCCTTGCCGAGGATGAGTGCCGCCACCAGCGTCACCGCGTAGGACTCGAAGAGGTCGGCTGCCATGCCGGCACAGTCGCCCACGTTGTCGCCGACATTGTCGGCAATGGTGGCGGCGTTACGCGGGTCGTCCTCGGGGATGCCCTGCTCGACCTTGCCCACCAGATCGGCGCCGACGTCGGCGGCCTTGGTGAAGATGCCGCCGCCCACCCGCATGAACATCGCCAGCAGGGCCGCTCCGAAGCCGAATCCTTCCAGGACGCCGGGAGCGGCGTCCCCGAAGACGAGACCGACCACGGAGGCGCCCAGCAGGCCGAGGCCCACGACGCTCATCCCGACCACGCCGCCGGTCTGAAAGGCGATCTGCGCGCCACGGCTGCGACCATCAGCCAGATTGGCCGCTGCGGCCACCCGAACGTTGGCCCGCGTCGCCAGCCACATTCCCAGGAAGCCGATGCCGGCGGAGAAGGCCGCACCGACGAGGAAGAAGATCGACCGGCCGACCTTGATGCCCGCCTCGCCAGGCAGCAGCCACAGCAACCCGAACACCAGCACGGCGAAGATCCCCAAGGTGCGGAACTGCCGGCCCAGGTAGGCCGAAGCCCCCTCTTGGACGGCGGCCGCGATGGTCTTCATCGAGGTGGTGCCTTCGTCGGCTGCCAGCACTCGGCGGGCAAGCACGGCAGCGATGATCAGCGCGACCACGGCGACCACGGCGATCACCGCCATGATCATCGTGCTGGTGGCGCCGAGAGCCTCCAAAGGAAGGAGCGCTATGGCGGCTGAGTTCATGATCCTCCTTGCGGCGTGCGCTCGTGGCGCACCGGATTCTGCGGCCCTCATTGGGCGGGCAATTCGGATTCTAGGGTATTAACGCCGTGTTACAGAAATGCACGGTTTTGTTTACTTCTCATAAAGAGAGAATGTTCTACCAAATGACCCTTGGCTGGCGGCGGTGCGCAGCGGCACCCCCTGAAGGCTAGCCGCACTCTGTAGCGCCGACGCAGCTCGGGGCGTCAAAATGCGTAGCCAATGGCCATGCTTCGCGCATCGCAGGGATGATCGGGCCATCTCCTCGCCCGCGGCGGGAGCGGAGTCGTTTCGCTGACTCACCTGCGCTGGTAAATCGATACTCCCCTGCTCGTGCGCCAAACTCACGCAGTTTAATAGTGCCGCTAAACGCGCAGTTTTGTCTATTACCCGACCACAACCACTAATACTCGGTGCAGCGGTCGGCCCGGCCGCCCACTCACAGCGCCTGCACGCGGAGCCGATCGGGTCTATGGTCTGGGTCGTGGACGCACCGTGGGTCAAGCACTATCAACCAGGGGTTCCGGCGCAGATCGAGCTGCCCACCCAGTCACTGGTCTCCCTGTATGAACGCTCCGTCGCCGAAGCGGCCGACTGCGTGGCCACCGAGTTCTTCGGGCGGACCACCACCTACGCCGAACTCGGCAGTCAAATCGCGCGCGCCGCGGAGGGTCTGCGGCGTCTCGGCGTCCGCGCCGGTGATCGGGTGGCGCTGGTGTTGCCGAACTGCCCCCAGCACGTGGTCGCCTTCTACGCGGTCCTGCGACTGGGTGCCATCGTCGTCGAACACAACCCGCTCTACACCGAGCGCGAGCTGCGTCACATCTTCGAGGATCACGCCGCTCGGGTGGCGATCTGCTGGGACGTCGCGGTCGCCAAGCTCCAAGCGATGCCGTCCGACGTCGCCTTGGAGAAGATCGTTTCGGTCAACCTGCTCAAGGCCTTCCCCACGGTGAAGCGCCTTGCGCTCGGCTTGCCACTGCCGGCACTGCGCAAGACTCGGGCCAAGCTCACCGCGGCCGTGTCCGGAACGACCACCTGGGAGGAGCTTCTCTCCGGCCCGGCCATCGCGAACGACCATCCGCGCCCCGGCGTCCATGACCTGGCGGTGATTCAGTACACCTCGGGCACCACCGGTGTCCCGAAGGGCGCCATGCTCAGCCACCTCAACCTGTTCGCCAACGCGCGCCAGGGCGAGGCGTGGATGCATGGCGCGCAGTACCGCAAGGAAAACTTCTACGCGATCCTGCCGATGTTCCACGCCTTCGGGATGACCCTCTTCCTGACCTACGGCGTTCTCAAGCAGGCGCGGCTGGTCATCTTCCCGTCCTTCGACGTCGACATGGTGCTCGACGCCGCCAAGAAGACGCCGCCGACGGTCTACTGCGCCGTCCCTCCGATCTATCAGCGCACCGCCGAACGGGCCAAAGAACGAGGGATCAGCCTGCGCAGCGCCAAGTACTGCATCTCCGGCGCAATGAACCTGCCCGACGCGGTCGTCGAGCTGTGGGAGAGCGTCTCTGGCGGATTGCTGGTCGAGGGCTACGGCATGACCGAAGCCTCGCCGGTATGCCTGGGCAACCCCTTCCACCCCTCCCGGCGGACGGGCACGATCGGCATCCCGTTCCCGAGCACCCTGATGAAGGTGGTCGACGTCGAGGATCCGACCCGAGAGGTCGCCCAGGGCGAGCGCGGCGAGCTGCTGATCAAGGGCCCGCAAGTGTTCAGCGGCTATTGGAACAACCCCGCCGACACCGAGCGAACGCTGCTGCCCGGCGGCTGGCTGCGTACCGGCGACGTCGTCACCGTCGATGCCGACGGCTTCACCACGATCGTCGACCGGGTCAAGGAGTTGATCATCACCGGCGGCTTCAATGTGTCCCCGTCCGAGGTCGAAGCTGTGCTGCATGGGCACCCCGACGTGATCGAGGCCGCCGTGGTCGGAATGCCGGCAGCATCGGGCGGCGAGTCGGTGGTCGCCGCGGTGATGATGCGCTCCGGAGCGACGCTGGACGAGGTCGCGATGCGCGCCTGGTGCAAGGAGCGACTGGCCGCCTACAAGGTTCCGCGGCAGATCATCGCCGTGCCGGAACTGCCGCGCTCGATTCTGGGCAAGGTCATCCGCAAGCAGGTGCGCGAGCAGGTCTCCGAGCTGCACTGAGGCCCGACACCGACGTCGCTGCTGCCGACGTCACCGCACCTCTTCCGGCATGGCGATGTACGCCATCTCGTCCACGGCGCGACGCCACGGCCACGACCACCCGCGTCGGCGCATCAGGTAGAACACCGCGACCACCACGGCGATACCGCAGGCGATGGCGCCGATCGCGATCGTCCAGCGCGGCCCCCAGGCATCGCCGACCCAACCGACCAGCGGTGCACCCAGCGGCGTACCGCCGAGGAAGATCGTCATGTACAGCGCCATCACCCGTCCACGCATCTGCGGATCGACGCTCAGTTGCACCGACGTGTTCGCTGCGGTCATCGTGGTCAACGCGGTGAAGCCGGCCAGCAGCAGCAGCGCAAGGTAGAGGTAGAAGCCCGAAGCCAGCGCCATCACGATCATCACGGCGGTGAAGCCGGTCAGCGCTGCGACGATGAGTCGCATCGGCACTTCGGTGCGGCGAGCGGCCAGCAGACCGGCCGTCAACGATCCGATCGCCATCACCGAACTCATGTAGCCGAACTCCTCCGGGCCGACGTGGAAGACCGAGGTCGCCATCAGCGCGTTGGTGAGCTGGAAGTTCATCCCGAAGGTGCCCAACATGAACACCATGAACATCACCAAGATGATGTCGGGACGCTGTCGCACATAGCGCAGCCCCTCGCGCACCCCACCCTCGCGGGGACCGCGGGGCGCAGGGTTCAGCTCGCTCGGGTCCATGGCGGACAGGGCCGCGAGGACGGCGATGAAGCTGATCGCGTTGAGGGCGATGGCCGGTCCGACGCCCCAGGCCGCGATGGTCAGGCCGGCGACCGCCGGACCGATCAGGCGGGCGGCGTGGAAGCTGGTCGTGTTCAGACCGACCGAGTTGCCGATGAGGTGCTTGGGAACCATCTCCGGAGCGAACGCCTGCCGGGCCGGGGCGTCGAAGGCCGCGGCGATGCCCTGCAGGAAGGCCAGCAGGTACACATGCCACAGGGCCACCCAGCCACCCAGCACCAGGACGGCCAGGGCCACACCGGTCAGAGCCATGCCGGCCTGCGTCAGCATCAAGAACTTGCGCTTGTCGAAGCGGTCGGCCAGCGAGCCGGCCCACACCGAGATCAGCGCCGTCGGCAGGAACTGCAGCCCGGTGACGATGCCGAGCGCCAGGGCCGAGTTCTGGGTGAGGATGGTCAGCACCAGCCAGTCCTGGGCTACGCGGGCCATCCAGGTGCCGATGTTCGACACGAACCCGCCCATCCAGAACAGGCGGTAGTTGCGCAGGGCCAGCGACGAGAACAGCGGCACCCGCTCAGCAGTGGTCGCAGTCACTCAGCCACCACCCTCTGCAGAATCTGGACGGCCTCACCGAGCAGGGCGCGCTCGTCCTTGGTCAGACCCTTCAACCGGCGGACCATCCAGTCGTCGCGAGCTCTCCTGATCCGATCGAGTACGGCGCGTCCGTCCTCGGTCAGGCTCAGCATCTTGGAGCGTCCGTCGTCGGGGTGATCGACCCGGGCCACCAGGCCCTTGTCGACCAGGCAGTTCACCGTCTTGGTCATGCTCGGCGCGCTGACCCGCTCGATCTCGGCCAGCTCGCCGGGGGTCAGCGAGCGCTTGCGCAGGTTCGACAGCGCACTGACCTGATGCGGAGGGAGTTCCGCGCTGGATTCGAAGCGCACCCGACGGCTCACCCGCTGGCAGGCAATGCGCAGGTCGCTGGCTAGGGAGGTCATCGTCGTTGTGCTCATGATGTTTAGCTTAACTCATTAGACAAGCTAACTATTCCAGCACCGCCTGGTTGCTACTGCCCCAGCGGGACCGTGTTGATCACCACGAAGAGCGCGACCAACACGCCCGCGATGGTGAACGGCACCATTCCTGCTCGGCGCCCGTCGGCCACGGCTCGCCGTCCGAAATGCCAGGTGGGCCACAGCGGCAGCGCGAAGGCCGCCACCGCCGGAAGGGTCGCGCTCACGCCGACCCACAGCGGAGGCCGAACGGGGCCGCCGACCGGATACCCCAAGGCGGAAACCAGACCCTCACCGATCCCGAACGCCGCGACGAAGCAGGGTGCGAACAGCACCAGCGACAACCAAGCCGTCGACGCGTTGCGGCGGGGTGGCTGCGCGATCTGGCCAGCCATGGCTCCATTGTCGCGCCGCGGTCAGTGAAGAAGGTGTGAACCGGCGAACTTCGCCGTCGAACCAAGCCAGGCTCAGCCCCGCAGCCCCCGAGCCCATGCCTGCAGCCCTGGGTCGGCCAGCGTCGTGAGGAGATGATCAGGAGCGAAGCCGTCCTGGCCCACGGTCGGCACGCCGACCACCGTCACCCCGGCGGCCTTGGCCGCATTCACTCCCACCAGCGAGTCCTCGAAAGCCAGCGTGCGGGACGGCGCGACGCCGAGCAGCTCACAGGCGCGCAGATACAGGTCAGGGGCAGGCTTGCCGTGGGCGACGGACTCGGCCGGCACGATCACCTCGAACGCATCCGCCAAGCCACCGTGGGTGAGGGCGAGCTCGACCAGCCGCCGTTCGGAGTTGCTCACCACAGCGACCGGGAGTTTCCCGTGAACGGCGCGCACCAAGTCCAGCGCGCCGGGCATCGCTTCGGCTTGGTCGGCAATGATCTGCGCCACCGTGTCGGTGAGTTCGGCTTTGATCGCCGCTTCTTCTCCGACCCGGTCGAACCACTCGGCCATCCGGGCCACCGTCCAGTCGATGGTGGTCCCGATGAAGCGCGCCTTGATCTCGGGAGTGAACTCCCAGCCATGCCGGGCCATGATCGTCGCCTCGGCCGCCGTCCAGCAGGTCTCGGTGTCGACCAACAGGCCGTCACAGTCGAAGGCGATCGCCTCGACCGGATGGTTTCGGGGTTGCCACGCAGTCATGCTCCGGCTTTCGATCGGGAAACAGGTCGACGGCATGCCACCGCACACGGACAGTCCATCGTCAGGACTGGCCGGCCTGGTGCTGTGCCCACCAGTCGAGCAGCACCTGCCGGGCGCGTTCCTCGCCCAGTGGGCCGTCCTCCATGCGCCGCTCCAGCAGGAACTTGTAGGCCGCGCCGACCTCGCGTCCTTCGGGGATTCCGAGAATCTCCATGATCTGGGTCCCGTCCAGATCGGGACGGATCGCGTCCAGCTCTTCCTGGGCGCTCAACTCGTCGATGCGCCACTCCAGCTCCTCGTAGGTCCGACGCAGCCGCTCAGCCTTGCGCTGGTTGCGAGTGGTGCAATCGGCGCGAGTCAGGATGTGCAGATGCTCGAGTTCGGCGCCGGCATCACGGACGTAGCGCCGGACGGCGGAGTCGGTCCACTGGCCTTCGCCATAGCCGTGGAAGCGCAGGTGCAACTCGACGAGCTTGGAAACCTGACGGATCTCCTCATTGGAGAAGTGCAGCGCCTGCATCCGCTTGCGAGTCATCTTCGCGCCCACCACGTCGTGATGGTGGAAGGAGACCTTGCCTCCGGGCTCGAACTTGCGGGTGCGCGGCTTGCCGACATCGTGGAACAAGGCGGCGAGCCGGTTGATCAGATCGGGCTGATGACCCCGGGCCCGCTCCAGCTCGATCGCCTGCTCGATCACGGTGAGGGTGTGCTGGTACACGTCCTTGTGATGGTTGTGCTCATCGCGCTCCATCTGCAATGCCGGCAGCTCCGGCAGCACGATCTGAGCCAGGCCGGTCTCCACCAGCAGGTCCAGGCCGAGCCGCGGATGGTCCGACAGCATCAACTTGACCAGCTCATCGCGAACCCGCTCGGCCGAGATGATCGTGATCCGCTCCGCGTCAGCCTTCATCGCCGCGACCACTTCCGGCGCGGGCCGGAAGCTCAGCTGTGCGGCGAAGCGCGCGGCCCGCATCATCCGCAGCGGATCATCGGAGAAGGAGATCTCCGGCGCGGACGGCGTCCGGATCAGCATCGCCTCGATGTCGGCCAGCCCGCCGAAGGGGTCGAGTAGTTCGCCGGTACGCACATCGAGCGCCATCGCGTTCATGGTGAAGTCGCGTCGGATCAGGTCGCCGCCCAGGTGGTCGCCGAACTCGACGATCGGCTTTCGTGAGTCGGGATCGTAGGCATCAGCGCGGAAAGTGGTGATCTCGACCACCCACGAGGTGCCGTCGTCCTCGGTCACCCGGCAAGCGATCGTGCCGAACGCCCGACCGACATCCCACACCGCGGCGGTGAAGCGGCGGACCACCTTCTCGATCTCATCAGGACGAGCGGAGGTGGTGTAGTCCAGGTCGCTGGTCAGCCGTGAGAGGATCGCGTCACGCACCGATCCGCCGACCAGGTAGAGCTCGTAGCCGGCCTCGCCGAAAGCCGCGGTGAGCGCGGCGAGCTTCGGCCCGGGCATCAACGCCTGATCAAGGGCGCTGCGCTGGTCACGAGTGAGGGTTGACACGGCGGGCAAGTCTACCGGTCAGGCGGGTTCGGCTTCAGGTGCTTCGACCCGACCCCCGAGCACCCCGGTTCGCCGGGCACCGGTCGCCTGGTCGTTGCTGCCCGACGCGAGTTCGGCCACCCCGTACCATGGGACGGTGACGAGAGGCGCGCCGAAGGCTGCACGGCTGACCCGCCTGCTGGGGTTGGCCCTGGCTGCGGCCCTCGCACTCGGGATTCCGGTGGCCGCGCCGGCTCAGGCCGACGATCCGGTCAAGCTCACCGTGGCGATGACCTCGCTGGCCACCACTGGCACCAGCCCCACCGATCAGGTCACCGCCCGCTTCACCCTGACGAACACCGGCACCGTGCCTGCCTATGGTGTGGTCGCCCACCTATGGCGTTCGCAAGATCCGATCCACGACCAGCTCAGTCTGCAGACGGCCGCAGCCGGCGGTTCGACCTGGGGCGGTTGGGTCAGCGGCGGCTACTACGTGGTCGCCCGCGCGACGACCGCCTTCGAGCCCGGCGCCAGCCGGCAGTTCTCGATCACCGCGACCATGGCGCAGCTGGGTTTCGTGAAGACCGGGGTGGCTTACGCCTTCGGGCTCGATGTGGTCGCGACCGCCGACCAGAGCAGCAACAACAGCATCGTTGCCAAGATCCGCACGGTGATCCCGATGCCGGGCAAGACCCGCGTGCCGGTGACCTCCGCGGTGCTGCTCACCGCGACACCGACCAAGCTCGGCCCGAACGTCTTCGCCAACGACGATCTCACCGCCGAGTTGACCGGTCCGCTGGGCGCCTTGCTCACCGCCGCCGGTCGCCCCGGAATGAGCTGGTTGATCGATCCGGCTCTGCTCGACGAGGTTCGCGATCAAGCCGATGGCTATCAGGTTTTCAACGGATCCCAGCTGGTCGCCGGCACTGGCCAGCAGGTCGCCGCCGACTGGTTGTCCCGCTTCACTCGGCTGAACAATGCCCACGGCGGGCGAACGCTCTTCGCCAACCCCGACACCCTCGGCGCTCAGGATCACAAGATCACCGATCTGCTGAGCTGGTCAGCCAAGGCGACCAATGCTGTCGGCGGGCTGGACGATCTGCCCCTGGTGATCGTGCCCACCGGCAGCGTGGCCACCACCTCGTCGCTCAGCTTCCTCGCACCCGCGGACGCCGACGCGGTCGTGGCCACGAACAGCCGTACGGCTGGCGCAGTGCAGCGCACCAACACAACACCGGTCCTCGGCACCACCGTGTTTCCGCAGGACCCGGCGTCCACCGATCCCACCCTGGCCATCACCCAGCGACAGTTGGTGCTGGCCCAGACCGTCATCTGCGGCAAGGCCGGGCAGTTCCGCTTGCTCACGTCGGCGCAGGACGTCGCTGCCAGCGCAGCGAGCACGCCCGAATGGACCACCCAGCGGAGCCTGGGCGAGGTGCTGTCTACCACGCCCACTCGGCAGGCAGATCTCTTGGCGACCAAGGTGACCCGGCTGAGCAAACAGCAGTTCACCGAATTGAACCGGTTGGCCGCCGACCTGGACGCCTACGACGACCTCGTCCCGGCGTCGGTGCTGACTGGCCAGCGCGAGGGCGCCTACCTCCGCGGCGTTTCGACTTCCTGGGTGGGTCACCAGCAGGCCTCGGACCGTTACGACGACGCCATGCTCCAACTGATCGGGCGCTCCGCGGTGAGTAGCCGGGTTCGCCTCAGCATCAGCGGACGGCTGGTCATGTCGGCCCGCAGCAACCAGTTCCCGGTCACGGTCACCAACAACTCGCTGGAGACGATCAGGGTGCGCGTGGTGATCACTACCGACAACCCGCAGCGCCTGAGCGTGCCACCGTCGGATCTGATCACCGTCGATCCCGGTCAGAGCCAGACGGTGAACATCCGTCCCGAGGCGAGCGCCAACGGCTTGGTGCAAGCCGATGCCCATCTGGTCACCGCGTCCGGGCGACGCGTGGGAGCCGACGTCCCGGTGACCATCGAAGTCACCGACCTCGGTGTGGTGGCCTGGATCATCGTCGCCGTGTCCGCTGTGGTGCTGGTCGGCGCCACCGCATGGCGCATTCGTCAGGTCCGTCGTCGCGACAGCCAGAAGGCGGCCACCGAGGGCGCCGAACCGGCGGCCTCGACCGACAGCACCGACCATCATCACAACGTGTCGAGCACGACCGGGGAGTCATGACCGTCAGTCCACCGTCCACCACCCCACAGACCTCACCGTCGGATCAGGACGGCCATGGCCGTCGCCTGCTGAACGCGACGGCCATCATGGCCTCAGGGACCGCTGTCAGCCGGGTGCTGGGACTCGTGCGAACGATGCTGATCGCGTTCATCCTCGGCAATGCCACCATGCGGGTCGAGGTGTTCAACCTCGCGATGCTGATCCCGAACTCGCTGTACCTGCTGCTCGCCGGCGGCACCTTGAACAATGTGCTGGTTCCGCAGATCGTCCGCGCGGTCAAGCATGACGACGACGGCGGCGCAGCCTTCATCGACCGGATCATCACCGGCTTCGTGCTGGCTCTGGCAGCCGTCACCGCGATCTTCACGATCGCGACGCCGCTGGTGTTGGCGATCTACGCCGGCAGCTGGCAGGCACCCGCGCTGGCTGACCAGTGGCGCTCGCTGGTGATGATGACCTTCCTGACGATGCCGCAGCTGTTCTTCTACGGCCTGTTCTTCCTGATCGGCCAGGTGCTCAACGCCCGGGAGAACTTCGGGCCGATGATGTGGGCTCCGATTCTGAACAACATCGTGTCGATCGGCGTCTTCTCCCTCTATCTGTCGGTGTGGGGCACCCAGACAGACCTGCAGGTCGCTTTCACCGACCAGCAGGTGTGGCTGCTCGGCATCGGCTCCACGGTCGGCATCATCGCGCAGACGGTGATCCTGCTCCCGGTGCTGCGACGGGTCGGCATCACCTATCGGCCGCGTTTCGATCTCAAAGGCACCGGACTGGGTCACACCTTCCACATCGCGAAGTGGATGGTGGGTTTCGTGGCCCTGACGTCGTTGGCTCAGGTGGTGGTCACCAGCCTGGCGACCAGCGCCGCGGCCGTGGGGGCGGCCACCGGCCAGGCCGGCGCCGGAGTGACGGCCTACCAGAACGCCTATCTGATCTGGATCCTGCCGCATTCACTGCTCACCGTCTCGCTCGCGACGGCGATGCTGCCGGCAGCATCGAAGGCCGCTGCGGAAGGCGACCTCGCCGGGGTGGGTCTGGAGACCGGCCGGGCGCTCCGGCTCGCGCTGACCTTCCTGGTGCCGGCCTCGGCCGCGTTCGTAGCCCTGGCCGACCCGATCGCCCGAATCATCTTCGGCAACGGGTCCGGTGCGAGCGACTACCACTTCGTCTCCTGGACCTTGGCCGCCTTTGGTGTCGGCCTGGTGCCCTACACGATCCAGTACCTCTACCTGCGGGCGTTCTACGCCCTCGACAACACCCGGACGCCGTTCCTGCTGCAGATCTGGATCAGCGGCGTGAACATGGTGGGCGCCGTGGTGCTGGTCGCCGCGTGGAGCAACCCGCCGACGGTGGCCGCCCGGCTCGCGCTGTCGTACTCACTGTCGTACTTCCTGGGCGCTTTCTTGACCCATCGAGCCCTGAAGCGGCGGCTCCCTGAGCTGTCCGGACGCAGCGTGTTGCAGCACGTCGGCAAGCTGCTGATCCCCTCGCTGGCGGCGATTCTGCCGGCGTGGGCGATCACCTGGTTCGCTGCCGGCAGCTCGAGCACGTTCATGCGTCTGGGGGGCTTCACCGCCGCGGCCGCGCTGGCTCTGCTGCTTTTCGTGTTCTTGGCCAAGCGCATGGGGATTCCCGAAGCCGCCACCCTGCTCGACCTGTTGCGTCGCCGCAAGCCTGACGATGGTGAGGCCGACGCCGCCGAAGCCATCATCGACGAGGAAGACGAGGAGGATGGTGAGCGCACCGCCGCCGTCGTCCCCAGCGACGCAGTGGCCGTCGATCAGCCGAACGACGATCCCGACGGAACCGGAGTCTTCGTGGCGATCCGCAATGCGGATCCGCTGGACTACCCCGAGCCCGACACCGGAGCCGTCGTCGGTCTCGTGTTGGCTGATCGCTACGAGCTTGTCGAGCAGCTGGCCGTCTTCGAAGGCAGCGAGACCTGGCGCGCCAAGGACCCCGTCCTGGGTCGTCCGGTCCTGGTGCATCTCCTCACCGCGGCCCCGGCCACCCAGCGGGTGCTGGCCGCAGCTCGCTCGGCTGCCGTGGCCACAGACTCGCGTTTCCTGCGGGTCCTCGATGTCGTCGAGGCCCAGCGCGGTGTGAGCGCCTATGTGGTCTACGAGTACGAGGCCGGCCAGACGGTCGAGAAGCTGCTGCGCACCGGCCCACTGACCGCCGTCGAAACCGCCTGGCTCGTGCGTGAAGTGGCCGACGCGCTGGTCCCGGTGCACGCCCAAGGTCACTTCCATCAGCACCTGAGCCCGGCGTCGGTGTTGATCAACAGCACCGGCAACGTGAAGATCCTCGGCTTCGAGGTTGACGCCGCACTGCGCTCGGAAGGAGCACCGACCAGCGCCAGCACGGCGGTCGACGTGCTCGCGCTGGGCGACCTGCTCTACGCCTGCCTGGTGGCGCATTGGCCGCACGGCGCCCGATTCGGGCTCCCCGCCGCGCCTCAAGAACACGGACGAGCGGTCCCGCCGGCCGCCGTCCGCGGCGGCGTCGCCCCGGCGCTCGATCAGGTGGTCGAGCGGATCAGTTCGGCCAACCCGCGCGGCCGCGGTTCGCGGCTGATCACCGCACAGGCGATCGTCGCCGAGCTGTCGACCATTCTCGGCGCCACCAATGCCTCCGATTCGCTGCGCGCGCGACTGACCCAGTCCGACGCCGCCGAACCGACGGCGACACCAAGAGCGGACGGGCAGACCTCCGCGCCGGCGGTGCCGACGCCGGCGGCCAACCACGTCCATGTCAGTGCTGTGGTTCCTGATGACGAGGACGAGGAGGCGTTCGTCGACTCTGCGCTGGCCCACGGCGAAGCCTTCACGCCGATCCCGCCGCCCAGGCCGAGCACTCCGCAGCGCAAGCTCCCGCTGATGCTGCTGTCCAGCCTGCTGGTGATCGCCATTGGACTGCTCTGCGCCGGCGTGTTGTCGATCCGGGCCGCGGCAACGTCTCCGGTCGCTGTGCTGGCCATCACCAATGTCGACGATTTCGACCCCAAGCAGGACGGCGGCAGCGGTGGAGAGCACTCCGCCCAGGCGCTGCTGGCCATCGACGGCAATCTGCAGACGGCCTGGACGACCGAGGCGTACCGCAAGGCGAAGCTTGCCAAGCATGGTGTCGGCTTGGTGGTCGATCTCGGTGCGCCGCGGACGGTCAACACCGTCACCGTCCATCTCACCGGCCAGGGCACCGACCTCGACCTTCGGGTGCCGACCACGCCCAAGGACAGCGCCCCGATGAAGACCGTGGACAGCTGGAAGGTCGTCACGGGCACCAAGAACGCCGGTGACACGGCCACCTTCGATCTGCACGGCAGCACTCAGCGCTTCCTGCTGGTCTATCTGACCGACCTGCCCGCGATCGGCGGCGGCAAGTACCAGGGCGGAATCGCTGAGATCGTGGTCACCGGCAGCTGATTCTCGTCCGATCCGGGGCAGCCGATTCGCGACCGGGACGCCCGCGCGGCGCCGCGACCGCCACGCGCGGGGTTCCCTGCCACCGCTCTCTCAGGGCCACCGTGGCCACAGGCCGCTACGCGCCGCTGCCTGCTGATGTTGATCCCGTCACAACGGCGCTTGCTCAGGACTCAGCCGCCTCGCCCGAACGGTGCTCGTCCCGAAAAGCACACGTGCCGCCGGGCGAACCCGGCGGCACGTGTGTGTGTTGGCGAAATCGTCACTCGACGACGTCAGCGTCCACCCAGTCGAAGGTCTTGGTGACGGCCTTCTTCCAGTTGCGGTAGAGGCGGTTGCGCTCGTCCTGCTCGGTGGAAGGCACCCAGCGCTTGTCCTCGGCCCAGTTGGCGATGACGTCGGCCTCGCCATCCCAGTAACCGGTGGCGATACCGGCGGCGTAAGCCGCACCCAGCGCCGTGGTCTCTGCGACGACCGGACGAACAACCGGCACGCCCACCTGATCGGCCTGGAACTGCATCAGGATGTCGTTGGCCGTCATGCCACCGTCCACCTTGAGCTCAGCCAGCTTCACGCCGGAGTCGGCCTCCATGGCGTCCAGCACCTCGCGGGTCTGGAAGGCGGTGGCCTCCAGGACGGCGCGGGCGATGTGGCCACGGTTGACGAACCGGGTGAGACCGACGATCGCACCGCGGGCGTCAGCCTTCCAGTACGGCGCGAACAGGCCGGAGAACGCCGGGACGAAGTAGGCGCCACCGTTGTCCTCGACGGACGCGGCGAGCTCCTCGATCTCCGGGGCGGAGGAGAACATCTTCAGGTTGTCGCGCAGCCACTGCACCAGGGCGCCGGTGATCGCGATCGAACCCTCGAGGGCGTAGATCGGCTTGTCGTCGCCGATCTTGTAGCACACGGTGGTGAGCAGGCCGTTCTTGGAGGGAACGATCTCCTCGCCGGTGTTCATGATCATGAAGCAGCCGGTGCCGTAGGTGTTCTTCGCCATGCCGGGCTCGAAAGCAGCCTGGCCGAAGGTTGCAGCCTGCTGGTCGCCCAGGTCGCCTGCGATCGGGATGCCGCCGAGCAGACCCTGCTCGCGCCCGTAGCCGTAGACCTGAGAGGAGGACTTGATCTCGGGCAGCATGCTCATCGGGATGCCCATGTCGGCCGCGATCTCGGGATCCCAGGACAGGGTGTTCAGATCCATCAGCATGGTGCGGGACGCGTTGGTCACGTCGGTCACGTGCACGCCACCGTCGACACCGCCGGTCAGGTTCCAGATCACCCAGGTGTCCATGTTGCCCATGACCAGCTTGCCGGCCTCGGCGTCGGCGCGGGCGCCTTCGACGTTGTCCAGGATCCACTTGACCTTGGGGCCGGAGAAGTAGGTGGCCAGCGGCAGACCGACGCGAGCCTTGTACTTGTCCTGGTCGCCGCCACCGAGCTCCTCGATGATCTTGCCGGTGCGGGTGTCCTGCCACACGATCGCGTTGTAGACCGGCTCACCGGTCTCCTTGTTCCACACCACGGCGGTCTCGCGCTGGTTGGTGACGCCCACCGCGTGGATGTTGTCCTTGTTCAGGCTCGCCTTGGAGAGTGCCTCTCCGACGACCTCACGGACCGCGTCCCACACCTCGACCGGGTTGTGCTCGACCCAGCCTGCCCGCGGGAAGATCTGCTCGTGCTCCTTCTGCCCGACGGAGACGATGCGCCCCTCGTGGTTGAAGATGATCGCGCGAGAGCTGGTCGTGCCCTGGTCGATCGCGAGAATGTACTTGTCAGCCATGGATAGTTCCTTCCACACCTTTGTCGAATGAATGTTGTGCTGAGAGCAGGACGACGGTCAGCGTCCTGTTCCGGGATGCTTGGAGCGGCTGATGTCGGGTGGGCGAGCAGCGCTCCGGTGCCCGCCCACCCGTTTGATGCGTATCAGGCAGGCAGCAGGACGCCGGCGAGAGCACCAGCGAGCATGCCGCCGATGATCGGGCCAACAACCGGAACCCAGGAGTACGACCAGTCGGAATCGCCCTTGCCCTTGATCGGCAGGATCGCGTGAGCGATACGCGGACCGAGGTCACGAGCGGGGTTGATGGCGTATCCGGTCGGGCCACCGAGGGAGGCGCCGATGCCAACGACCAGCAGGCCAACGCCGAGGGCGCTCAGCCAGCCGAGGTCAACGGTCTTGATGCCGCCGGCGGCGAGGATCACGAACACCAGCACGAAGGTGCCGATGATCTCGGTGACCAGGTTCCATCCGTAGCTACGGATGGCCGGGCCGGTCGAGAAGCAACCAAGCTTGGTGGCCGGGTCGGGCTCGGCGTCGAAGTGATCCTTGTAGGCCAGCCAGGCGAGAACGGCACCGATGAAAGCACCAATGAGCTGGGCGATCAGGTAAACGCCGACCATGCCCCAGTCCACAGCCATGCCCTTGGCCAGCTTCTGAGCAGCGAGGCCGAGGGTGACGGCGGGGTTCAGGTGAGCGCCCGACTTCTGGGACACGAGGACACCAGCGAAGACCGCGAGACCCCATCCCCAGTTGATCATCAAGGTGCCCCCGCCGTTGCCCTTGGTCTTGGCGAGGATCACATTGGCCACAACGCCAACACCAAGGAGGAGCAGCATCGCGGTGCCGACCACCTCAGAGAGGAAAATTGCTCCCACTTCTAACTCACTTTCCGACACTCGACGGTGTCAGTTGGGCGTCCGCCATGGACGCATATTGAAACTGGTTCCACTAGGGGAAACGTGAACGACTTGGAGATGTGGGCAGGCTCACCGGTGTGCGCACGGGATGGGCTCCCGCGTGTCCGTCCAGGGTGGAGGGAGGACATGGCCCAGGGCCGGCCGGCTCTGGGGGTGCAAGGTCCGGTGGGTCGTAGCCGTCTCCGCCCGCAACGTCGCGGTCGGCCGGCAGCTGGGCTGCGCTGAAATCTGTCCACTGATCGGCGCCCAGAGCCGTTCGGTGGTCCAAAGCCGGCCCGCCCGGAAGGCGACCCGGGTTACCGGTGCGAAGCGAGGAAGCCGTGCGGGCTCGACCACTTGCGCGGTCATGCTCATGAGGGACTCCCTTGCCACTCGAACACTTCGTTGTGGTGGAACCGAGCGCGGTCGCCACCGATGGCTTCATCTTGCTTATCAGTGAACGCATGCGCTAGACCGGTGCACGAACGTGCACGGGGAGGTGGGCGAGATGAACGACCGGTACGAGGACATGTATCAGGCCGCTTCGCGGTACTACATCCAGGGCGAAACCATGGAGAGCATCGCTCGACAGCTGCGGCTGTCGCGGTCTTCGGTTTCGCGCCTGCTGAAAGACGCGCGCGAATCCGGCCTAGTCAGGATCAGTTTGGCTGATCACCAAGGCTCGTCATCGCCGATGGCGGCGACACTGGCGCAGATCTTCGGCGTCCGCGTGCACATGGTTTCGGTGCGTGAGAACGCCAACGAGGCCAGCCGCTTCGATCAGGTGTCGCGCCTGGCCGGCAGGCTGCTCACCGAGATGGTCGACGACCATCAACTCATCGGCGTCGCCTGGGGCGTCACCTTGTCGCATTTGGTCAAGCACCTCGGGCGTCGGCCCCTGATCGACTCGACCGTGGTGCAGATCAACGGCGGTGCCAATCAGCGCGGTTCGGGGATCCCCTACATCGGCGAGATCCTGCAGTCCTTCGGTGACGCCTTCGACGCTCGGGTGGTGCTGTTCCCGGTCCCGGCCTTCTTCGACTACGCCGCCACCAAGGACGCCATGTGGCGGGAACGTTCGGTGAAGAACGTCCTGGAGCTTCACGACAAGCTCGACTTGGCGGTGTTCGGCGTCGGCTGCCTGCAGGGTCGGGTGCCCTCGCACGTCTACACCGCGGGCTACCTGGACGACGACGACATGACCCAGCTGGTCGCCGACGGGGTGGTCGGGGACGTGTGCACGGTGCTGCTACGCGAAGACGGCACCTACGCCGACATTCCGCACAACGCTCGCGCCACCGGCCTCACCCCTGCTGAACTTCAGCGGGTACCGCGACGGCTGTGCGTCGTCGCCGATCCGTCTCGCGCGGCCGCGGTCGTCGGGGCCCTGCGCGCCGGAACCGCGACCGACCTGGTCCTGGACGAAGGCACGGCTCGCGCAGTCTTGGATCGGCTGCGGGTCTAGGCCTTCGGCGCACAGCGTTGACGGCCTGCCTGCCGACCTCGCGATAGCGCTCCCGGTCGCGGCTGGTGTGCACGTCGCCAGCGACCAGATCCGCTCCGAGCTCAGGGTCGCAGCGCGATTTCCCAGCTCCCGTGGTGATCTGTGCACGTCTGCCACACCTGCCCTTCCGGCGATGGGCAGGGCCCTTCGCGCTGCTTAGGCTGTCGATCGATGGCGGACATCGTTCCCACGCCCGGAGTCAATGTGGAAGCCGGGTGCATGCCGCCGAGTCTGAGGAGGTCCTGGTGAGAAAACTCGCTGTTGACGTTGTGGTCATCGGTGGGGGATCGACGGGTGCCGGCGTGGTGCGCGACGTAGCGATGCGTGGCTATAGCGCTGTTCTGGTGGAGCGGGCCGACCTCGGCCAAGGCACCACCGGCCGGTTCCACGGTCTGCTGCATTCCGGCGGACGCTACGTCGTCTCCGACCCGCTGTCGGCCACCGAGTGCGCGCAGGAGAACGAGATCCTGAGCCGCATCCAGTCCAGCGCGGTCGAAACCACCGGCGGGTACTTCGTGACCTGCCCTGGCGACGATCCCGAGTTCGCCGACAAGTTCCTCGCCGGCGCCGCGGCAACCGGCGTCTGGGCGCGGGAGGTCAGCGTCGGTGAGGCTTTGCGCAATGAGCCGCGGCTCAACCCGGGCATCAGCCGGGCCATCGAGGTGCGCGACGGCACGGTCGACGGCTGGCAGCTCGTCTGGGGCGCCGCAAACTCCGCCCGCCACTACGGCGCCGAGATCCTGACCTACCACCGGGTCACCAAGATCGAGACCGCCGACGGCCATGTCACCGCGGTGCGCTGCATCGGCGAGAAGACCGGAGAAGAGGTCGTCATCGACTGCAACTTCGTGCTGAACTGCGCCGGCCCGTGGGCCGGACAGATCGCCGCCATGGCCGGCGCGCACCCAGTCGAGGTCGTGCCCGGTCGCGGCATCATGATCGCGATGAACCACCGCCTGGTGAACCGGGTGGTCAACCGCT
>DAIQNZ010000004.1:261525-329643 GCA_036788135.1 Propionicimonas sp. | reverse complement strand
CTCTTTGGCGAGCTCGTAGACGCGGACCTTGGCCACTACTCTCCTTCAGGTCCGCGCAGGCGCGTCGGACCGGCTAGTTCGGTTTAATGCTCATTTCGAGATACTCATCGAGTGGTCATGAGCGTTAGCCCACTTTCAGGTTGTGCTCGCCACGGATCAGCGAACGCGCAGCGTGCAGTCTATCGCGCTCCCGCCGCAAAGACTCAATCGGCTCAGGCGCGCGCGACGGCTGGCGAGCCCAGCGGCGCCAAAATGGCGGCGACCTGCTCGGGATCGACGCTCGTGTGCAGCGCTCGGCCGATCGCGCGACGCTTCACGGCGATGGCAGCGCAGTCGGGGTGGACGTAACAGCCGCGCCCTGGCAGCCGTTGGTCAGTGTCGATGAGCACCACCGCGGAGCGCGGATCCCACACCAAGCGGACGAGATCGGTCTTGTCGCTGCGGCCTCGACAGCCGACACAGGTTCGCTGCGGCTCCATGAGCACCGAGTGTAGGCCCACAGCCGAACGCACAGCCGACGCAAAGTCGCGCCGGGGGCCGCGCAAAGGCCGTCCTGGTGTGCTCATTTCCGTCCCCGTTGAAAAGGAGCCACATGATCAACAAACGGCGAATCGCAGCGATCGCCGGCGGCGGCATCCTCGCAGTCTCGGCCGCTCTTGGCCTCGCCGCGTGCGCCACGACCACTCCGAACAGCACCAGTCAGGCGGGTCCCAGCCAACAGGCTCGGCCTCCGATCGACACCACCGCCATGGCCAAGGCACTGGCCACCAAGCTCGGGGTCCCGGAGAGCAAGGTCACCGCCGCGCTTGACACGGCCCTGCAGTCGGCGATGCCGTCAGCAGGCGGTGGCGCCCCGTCAGGCGGCGCACCCTCTGGGGCTCCCGGGAACGGCGCAGCGCCGGACGGCGCGCCGTCCGGCGGCGGGGGTCAGGGTGGCGGGCAACGTGGCGGAGGCGACCGCACCGAGATGCTCGCTGCGGTCGCGACGTCGATGGCCAGCCAGCTCGATCTGAAGCAGGCGACGGTGCAGAGCGCGCTCCAAGACGTCTGGAGCAGCTACGGCCCGGGCGGCCAGCCGTCGGCGACAGCAAACGGCTAACGCGGGTGAGGCCGGCCCGATCACCGTTGCGGGTCGGCCTCACGGAAATCCACAGCGGGAACTCAGGCACGACCTGGCTCGGCCACAGCGCGGCGCCGTTTTCTGGCATCACATCGAGCCGAGGGGAACCCAGTGAACAGCAAGCAGCGCATCATCGTGGCGGTTGTCGGCGGCGTTCTCGCCATCGGCGCAGCCGTCGGGGTCGGTGCAGCAGCAGCCCAACTGGCCGGCACGACCGACACCGGCTCGGCCGGCCAGAACCGCCCAGGCTATGGACGCGAGGGCGGCCGGCAGATCGACACCACCCAGATGGCGGCGGCGCTCGCGAGCAAGCTCGGCGTGGACGAGAGCGCTGTCAAGACTGCGCTCGACAAGGCACTGGCCGCGAATCGCCCGGCTGGCCAGGGATCGATGCCCAGCGCAGGCATGCCCGGCGGCACCGGCCCCGGTGACATGCCCAGCGGCATGCCTAGCCCCGGCTCCGGTCGTACGCCAGGCCCGAACGAGGCCCGACGCACCGAGATGCTCAGTGCCGTTGCCTCCTCCGTCGCCAAGGACTTGAATCTCGACCAAGCGAAGGTTCTGGCGGCTCTCACCGAAGTCTGGCAATCGGCAGGCCCGGCAAGCGGCCGGCCGAGCTGACCCCTCAGCGCCCCGACTACCCCGTCGTGTCCGGTCGAATGTCGATGCGCCAGCCCGTCAGCCGAGCGGCCAGACGAGCGTTCTGGCCCTCTCGGCCGATGGCCAGGCTCAGCTGGTAGTCCGGCACGACCACCCGCGCGGACCGCGCCGCAGCGTCGACCACGGTGACAGAGGACACCTTGGCCGGGCTCAATGCCTGCGCCACAAAGACCTCCGGGTCGTCGGAGTAGTCGATGATGTCGATCTTCTCTTCGTTCAGCTCATGCATGACCGCCCGCACGCGCTGACCCATCGGACCGATGCAGGCACCCTTGGCCGACACATCGCTGTTGTGGCTGACCACCGCGATCTTCGTCCGGTGCCCCGCCTCGCGGGCGATCGCCTTGATCTCGACGACACCCTGATCAATCTCGGGCACCTCAAGGGCGAACAACTTGGCGACCAGGTTCGGGTGCGTGCGCGAAACGACGACCTGCGGGCCACGCAACTCGCGACGCACGCTGACCACAAAGACGCGCAACCGGCGACCGTGGCTGTAGTCCTCACCGGGAACCTGCTCCGCGGCGGGCATGATCGCTTCAATCGGGCCGAGGTCGACGCGCACCACCCGCGGGTCACGGTCCTGCTGCACGACGCCGACCAGAATGTCGCCCTCCGAGCCCGCGAAGTGGCCGTACTTCTGCTCGTCCTCTGCCTCACGCAAGCGCTGGGTGATCACCTGGCGGGCCGTGGCGGCCGCGACGCGCCCGAAGCCGTCGGGGGTGTGATCGAACTCACCGATCTGGGTGCCGTCCTCGTCGAGCTCGGGCGCCAACACACTCACTTTGCCGCTGCGGCGGTCGATCTCGACTCGAGCACCTTCGATGGCACCAGGAGTCTTGGCGTAGGCATTGACCAGGGCCTCGGTGAGAGCGCCCAGCAGCACTTCCATGCTGATTTCCTTGTCGCGCTCCAACGCCTTCAGAGCGCTCAGATCAACGTCCATCTCAGTCCTCCTCGTCCTCGTCGCCGAACTCGGCGATCGAGCGGTTCAACTCCACCTGTACCGCAGCGCTCTTGACCGACGGCCAGCTCAACTCCTCGATGGCGCCATCGACGTCCAGTCGCAGGCCATCCGCGTCTGCCGCGACGATCCTTCCGGTCGTTTGGCCATCCACAGTGGCCACCATGACCAGGCGGCCCCGGTTGCGATGGAAGTGCTTCTGCTCAGTCAGCGGACGCCCCACACCGCGGGACGACACCTCGAGGGTGTACGGGCGCCCACGAGTGATGTCGACATCATCCAGGGCAACCGAGACGCTGCGGGTGGCGTCGGCGATCTGATCGAGGGACGGCCCCAGGCCGTCGGGGCCGTCGCCGTCCAGGAACACGCGGATCACCGACCGCTTGCCGGCGGCCGCAACCTCGACGCGGTCGATCTCCAGACCGTGGGCGGCCACCACCGGGATCAGGAGCTTGTCAATGTCAGTCGCGTTCATGCCCTGCCTCGATCCGGTTGTGTCCTGCGATTGTCGGCCGCGCCCGCGACCACGTTCAGCCCATCTTAGGCCGTTGCGGTCATTTCACCCGCGAACCAGCGCGATCACACGTTCGACGGCCTCGCCGATCGGCACCTCCGTGCGCTCGCCGGTGGCCCGATCGCGGACCTCCACCAAGCCGTCGGCCAGACCGCGACCGACCACGACCGACGTCGGCATGCCCATGACCTCGGCATCGGTGAACTTCACCCCCGGGCTGGCTTTGCGATCATCGAGCAGCACGCGCACACCGGCCAGGTCGAGTTCGATGGCCAGCTTCTCGGCAGCGGCGGCGATCTCGTCACCCTTGCCCGCAGCGAGGATCTGGACGTCGTAGGGGGCCAGGGCCCGCGGCCAGCACAGCCCGCGCTCGTCGCAGCTGCTCTCAGCGACCGCGGCAACCGCCCGGGAGACGCCGACGCCGTAGGAACCCATAGTGACGGTCACCAACTTGCCGAACTCATCGAGCACCTTCAGCCCGAGCGCCTCGGCGTATTTGCGGCCCAGCTGGAAGATGTGGCCCATTTCGATGCCACGGGCCAGGCTCAGCGGACCGGAGCCGTCGGGGGCCGGATCACCCTCGCGAACCTCGGCCACATCGAGGATGCCGTCGGAGCTGAAGTCGCGGCCGGCGACCACGTCGACCATGTGGGTGTTGACCACATTGGCGCCGGTGATCCAGGCGCTGCCGGCCACCACCCGAGGATCGGTGAGGTAGCGCACCTTGAGCGGCCCCTCGGCGCCCAGGTGCGGAACGACCGCACCGTCGACGATCTTCACCGGACCGATGTAACCCTTGACCAGGCCGGGGTGCTCGGCAAAGTCCTCGTCGGTGACCGGGGCAGCCTCGGCCGGAGCGATCGCGGCGTCGAGCCGTTTGAGGTCGACATCACGGTCGCCAGGCAGACCCACAACGAGCAACTCGGCAGTGCCGTCGGGGTTGACCAGCTTGAAGACCACGTTCTTCAGCGTGTCGGCCGCAGTCCAGGGGCGGTCCGGGCGGGGGAACTGCGCGTTCGCGACGTCCACGAGTTCAACGATCGTGCCGGTGTTGGGTGTATCGACGGTGTGGGCCGGCGCGACCGCCGACGCATCGATCTCCGCGGGAGCCGCCACGCTGACCGCCTCGACATTGGCGGCATAGCCACCGGGCGAACGGACGAAGGTGTCCTCACCGGTCGGCGAGACCGCGAGGAACTCCTCGGAGGCCGAGCCCCCCATCGCGCCCGAGGTTGCCTTCACGATCACGTACTCCAGCCCCAGGCGCTCAAAGATGCGGATGTACGCCTTGCGGTGGGCTTCATAGGACGCGTTCAAGCCAGCATCGTCCACGTCGAAGGAGTAGGAGTCCTTCATCACGAACTCGCGTCCGCGCAGCAGGCCGGCGCGCGGACGTGCCTCGTCCCGGTACTTGGTCTGAATCTGGTACAGCGACAGCGGCAGATCCTTGTAGGAGGAGTACAGATCCTTCACCAGCAGGGTGAACATCTCCTCGTGGGTGGGGCCGAGCAGGTAGTCCGACCCCTTGCGGTCCTGCAATCGGAAGAGATTGGGTCCGTACTCGGTCCAGCGGTTGGTCGCCTCGTAGGGCTCCCGCGGCAGGAGCGCGGGAAAACGAACCTCTTGCGCGCCGATCGCGTCCATCTCTTCGCGGACGACCTGCTCAACGTTCTGCAGGACGCGAAGCCCCAGCGGCAGCCAGGTGTAGATGCCCGGAGCCGTGCGCCGGATGTAGCCGGCGCGGACCAGCCAGCGATGGCTGGGGACCTCGGCATCGGCGGGATCCTCGCGGAGCGTGCGGAAGAACAGCTGAGAGAGACGGGTGATCACGCCGCAGATCTTATCGTCCGCGTCGGCCGGCACTGTTCAGGGCCCGGTAGTGGAGCGCTGACCGCGGCGGTCAAGCCCTGGGCTGCAGCCGGGCCGACTGTCGCGGCTGGCAGGATGGCCGTTGTGACCAGCTCCCAGATCCATCCCAGCGCCCAGAGAGTTGCCGAATACCTCGCCGAGGCCGGCCACCCGCATCAGGTTGTGATGCTCCCGGTCACCGGACGGACCGCTGCCGACGCCGCCGCCGCCCTCGAAGTGGAACTGGGTCAGATCGCCAAGAGCATCGTTTTCCGCCGCGCCGACGATGACGCAGCTGTGCTCGTGGTCACCTCGGGCGATCGTCGCGTGGACGAGAAGAAGGTGGCTGCACTGGTGGGAAAGCTCCGTCGAGCAGACGCCGATTTCGTGAAGGCCAGCACCGGCTTCTCGATCGGCGGGGTCTCTCCGGTGGCCCACACCACACCGCCGGTCATGCTTATCGACCGGGAGCTGTTCCGCTTCGAGCAGATCTGGGCCGCCGCCGGCCACCCCTACGCGGTGTTCCCGCTGAGCCCCGCCGAACTGGTCGCGCTCACCGGGGCCCCCGTAGCCGAGGTCGCCTGACCCCAGGCCGATCAGTCCGGCTCGGTCTCGCCGAGTTCTGCGTCCTCGATCGCCGTCGGGTTGAGCACGCGCTTGAGGAAGACCTGCGTCCGGCGCTCGCGTGGTGCGGTGATGACGTCGGCCGATGGACCCTCCTCGACGATGACGCCACCGTCCATGAACACGGTCCTGTCGGAAACGTCGCGAGCGAAGAGCATCTCGTGTGTCACCACGATCATGGTCATGCCGGCCGCCGCGAGATCGCGCATGACGGCGAGCACATCACCGACCAGCTCGGGGTCGAGCGCGGCGGTCGGCTCGTCGAAGAGCATCACCTTCGGATCCATCGACAGCGCCCGGGCGATCGCCACCCGCTGCTGCTGTCCGCCGGACAGCTGTGCCGGACGGTAGGTCATCCGATCCGCCAGCCCCACCAGGGTCAGGTTCCTCTTCGCGATCTCGATCGCCTCGGCCTTGGAGCGCTTGAGCACTTGGCGCTGGGCGATGATGCAGTTGCCGATGGCGGACATGTTCGGGAAGAGGTTGAACGACTGGAACACCATGCCGACGTGGGTGCGAACCTGGTTGAGTTCGACGTCGGGGTCGGTCATCTCCGCACCCAGCAGCGTCACCGAACCTGCGGTCGGCTGCTCCAACAGGTTGATGCAGCGCAGCAGCGTCGACTTCCCTGAGCCCGACGGACCGATGATGCAGACGACCTCACCCTGCTTCACCGTGAGGTCGATGCCCTTCAGCACCTCGGTATCACCGAAGCTCTTGTGCAGGCCGGTGACCACCACGGGAGGCTGAGTCGAGTTCAGATCAGGAAACAGGTTGTTGGTCATCGCTTCGGATCCAGCTTCTTCTCGAGCTTGCCGACCAGCCAGGTCAACGGCAGCGTGACGATCAAGTAGGCCACCGCCACCATCACGATCGGCGTCGCGTTGCCCGTCGTGCTGAGGGCGTCTTGGCCGAAGGTCGTGAGCTCCTTCTGGGTGAGCGTGAAGCCGGCCACGTACAACAACGAGGTGTCCTTGAGCAGCATCACAAACTCATTGGTCATCGGCGGGATCACGATGCGCATGGCTTGCGGCAGGATCACCCAGAACATCGTCTGCCCCGAGGTCATTCCGAGGGAGCGGGCCGCTTCGTTCTGCCCCGAGGGCACAGCCTGAATACCGGCTCGCACGATCTCGGCCCCATACGCACCAGTCACGATCGTCAAGGCGACGATGCCGGCTCCCGGCCCCTCACCGGGAATCTGAAATCCAAAAGCCAGCGGCACAACGTACGCCGCCGTGAAGATCGTCAGCAGAGCCGGAATACCCCGGAAGAACTCGATGAAGGCGGTCGCGAACGCTCCGAGCGGACCGCCCGCCAGCTTCAGGATCGCCATCACGACGGCGAGAATCGATCCGCAGACGAAACTCGCGATGGTGTAGATCAGGGTGTTCTTCAGCGCGATCGTCACGATCGCCGGCCACATCTGCAGAGCCACGGCCGGGTTGAAGAAGACCTTCTGGATCTTGTGCCAGTCCGCGAAGCTGACGATGAGAACGAGAATCACCAGACCGACGACGTAGGACGCAAGCCGCCCTAGGCGCTTACGGGTCGTAGGTTTCAGATACGGCAGCACGCTCACGTTGCTCCAGATTTTGCTCGCCATCGAGGTGGGTCGAGCGATGCCCGACCCACCAAGACGGTTCAGCCGAAGTACTTCTTGTACAGGGTGTCGTAGCTGCCGTCAGCGCGCAGGGCCTTCAGCTGCTCGTTGACCGCGGCCAACAATGCAGGCTTCTTGCCCTTCGCGAAGGCGAAGCCGTACTGCTCGTTGGTGTTGTAGGTCTCCACGATCTTGTAGTCCGCGTCATCGACCGCGTGCTGGTGGTTCACCGGAAGATCCTGAAGCAGCGCATCCACTTGGCCGGACTGGAGGGCGATCCACATCTTTCCATCGTCGGCGAAGTCGACCAAGGTCGCATCCTTGGGCGCGTTCTTGGTTGCGTAGAGCTTGCCGGTGCTGCCCTTCTGAACCCCAACCCGCTTGCCCGAAGTCCCAGCCAGATTGGCGATTCCGGAATCCGCCTTCACCAGCAGCGACTGCAGCGAGTCGTAGTAGCCGTCAGCGAAGTCGAGGTTCTTCTTTCGCTCCGGAGTAATCGTCATTGCCGATGCGGCGAAGTCGCAGCTGTTCGCCTCGAGTGCGGTTCCCGACTGCAGAGCGTCGAAGTTGGTGACCACAACCTTGAGGGTCAATCCCAGCTTCTTCGCAATCGCATCCACCAACTCGACATCGAAGCCGGTGTAGCCGCTCGGGCTGGACGCATCCTCGAACTCGAACGGCTTGTAGGGAATGTCCGAGCACACGGTCAGCGTGCCGGGCGTGACCAGGCTGTAATCGACAGCCGGGCTGGCGGCACCGCTGGCCGACGGCGTCGGGGTGGACGATCCAGCGCAACCGGTGAACGCAAGAGCAAGGGCGGCCACCGTTGCCGCCAAGGTCAGTGTCTTCGTGACGCGCATGACGCATGCTTCTTTCTGGGAGAGTGTCGGACTTCACCCCCATGGGCGAAGAACGGCGCAGACGTTACCCACCCCATGTGAAGGTGGCGTAACAGTACCCCTTGAGCGGCAAGCCAGATAGGGAGCGTCCGCTCGCAGAAACACACCTTGTCAGCGCGGTGAGCGCGACCGCATTTCGACGGTGAGCCAGCGGACGAGGAGCCCAGCGGCCAAAGCCCAGAAAGCGGCGCCGATCCCGGAGACGCTGATTCCCGATGCCGCCACGACGAAAGTCACCACTGCGGCCTCTCTTCCCTCCGCCGCCCCCATCGCTCCGGCCAGCGACGAGCCGAGGGTTCCCAGCAGCGCGATGCCGGCGGCCGCCGGCAACAGCCCGGCCGGCCCGGTGAAGACCAGAGCAGTAACGGTGGCGGTGATGCCGCCGAAGATCAGGTAGCCCACTCCCGCCGTGACGGCGGCCCGCCAGCGTTTCGACGGATCATCGCCCGCGTCGGACGACGCCGCGAGTGCGGCGCTGATGGCGGCGTAGTTGATCGCGTGCCCTCCGAACGGCGCCCCGACGATCGTGCCGATCCCGGTGACCAGCATCGCCGACCGCCAGGGTGCTCGATAGCCGAAGCTGCCCAGCACGGCCACCCCAGGGATGTTCTGCGAGGCCATCGTGACCAGCCACAGCGGTATGGCCAGCCCGACCACCGCTGTCCACGAGCCCGTCGGCATGGTGAACTCCAACGCTGTACCGACGGCCGGAAGCGAGCCGAGGCCGGGCCCCGCCGCGACCCACACCACCGCAATGATCAGGGCGAGACCGACGCCAGTGGCCGCGGCCCACTTCGGCTTCCACGCCATCATCACCAGCCAAGCCAGCAAGACCGGCCCGACAATGGTCGGGATCTTCAGCATCGCTTGCACCGGCGCCAGACAGATCGGGACGAGCACGCCGGCCAGCATCGCCTGCGCGAGCGAGGTGGGAATGGCTGAAACGAGTCGCCCCAGCCACGGCACCAGGCCGGTGATCACGATCAGCGCCCCGGTGACCAGGAAGGCGAACACGGCCGCCGGCCACCCACCCTGCGGCGCGCCGCTGGAGGCCAGCAGCGCCGCCCCGGGGGTCGACCACGCGATGGTGATCGGAATCCGGTGTCGCCAGGCCAACCCGATCGTCGCGAGACCCATGGTCAGGCAGAGGACAGCGAGGCCGGACGCCGCCTGGGTGGGCGTGGCGCCCACACCTTGCAGACCCGTGAGAACAACGGCGAAGGCACCGGTATAGCCCACTACAGCCGTCACAGCTCCTGCCACCAGGGCGCGGCGCATCTTTCACTCCGTTCCACAAACAGAACGTTCTGTTTGTGGAACGGATAGTAGCCTGACTCCATGGACACCGGCGCCCTCAGCTCAGCGGTAGGACAGCGCGTGGCAGAACTGCGCAAGGACCGCGGCCTCAGCCTGTCGGCGTTGGCCGCAGCGGCCGGCATCGGCAAAGGCTCGCTGTCCGAGCTCGAGGCCGGCGACCGCAACCCGACCCTGGCCACGCTGTACGCCCTGGCCGGCCAGTTGGAGGTGCCGCTGGCAAGTCTGCTGGGCGATGAGATCGGGACCAGCATCGTCGCGGGTGGGTTGACCCACCACCTCATCGACGTGCGTCGCACTCCCACCACAACCCGCGAGACCTACCGCATCGAGGGCGAGGCCGATGCCGCACGGCACTCCCCCGCCCATGGACCAGGAGTCACCGAGCACATCGTGGTCACAGAAGGCCGGATCCGTGCCGGCCAGATCGGGGCCGAAGCTGACGGCGGGCCTGGGCAGGTCCTGACCTGGGTGAGCGACCAGCCGCACACCTATCGCGTGCTGGAGGCCCCTTTTGCCGGCGTTCTGGTGATCGTGACGCCGGTCAACTGACAGCGGCCAAGCTCTCAGCCAAGTCACCGCGCTGCTCGATCGACAGCGAGCTCAACCCGAGCCAGCCGGCCATCCGATGCAACTCGCCCGAAAGCCGCCGCGCCGTCTCATCCGGTGGCGCGCCCGCTTCAAGCCAGGCCGACTTCACCACGAGCTGCCCCGCCTTTCGATCCGCTTTGAGATCGACCCGGGCCGCGAAGTGTTCGTCCATAACGAAGGGATAGACGTAGTAGCCGTGCACCCTTTGCTCTTTCGGGGTGTACAACCCGATCCGGTAATGCACCCCGAAGACCTGCGCCAGCCGATCTCGGTCGAACACCAGCGGATCGAAGGGAGCCACCAGGGCTTCGCCGTGCACCCGGCGCGGCCGTGCCGCAGCCGCCCACAGGTAGGCCGGACGCTCCCAGCCGCGCACGGCCACCGGCTCAACCTCACCCCTGCGGACCAACTCCGCCAGCGCGACGGAGGTCGCCTTGCGCTCGGTGTAGAAATACTCGGCCAGCCACTTGTCGGTAAAGACGCCCAGTGCCCCGGCCGCCCGGCGCGCCAAGATCAGCCGGGACTCCTCCTCACTCGGCGTGGGGGCCGTCGCGACGATGGGCGGCAGCACGCGGTGCGGCAGGTCATAGCGCCGCTCGAACGCACTGTTTCGTCCAGCGCTGGTGAGCTCGCCGATGAAGAACAGCCACTCCAGTGCGGACTTCGCCTCCGACCAGTTCCACCAAGACCCCGGGAGGCGGTCTTGTTCGTGCTCCACCTCGCGCGCGGTCAACGGTCCGCGCTGGGCGACCTGCTCACCGATCTTGGCGACCACCTCCGGCTTGGAGGCCAACAGCTCGCGCATCATCGTCCATGGACGCTCACGGTTGGCCGCGGCGCGCCAGCGCAGGGCGGGTTCCAACTCGACGTCGATCAGGCAAGCGGCGTGTCCCCAGAACTCGAAGGCCCGACGCGGCGCCGCGTTGGCCGCGCGATCAAGAAGGCCACGGTCGTAGGCTCCGACCCTGCTGAACAACGGCATGTAATGCGCGCGAACGCACACGTTCACCGAATCGATCTGAAACTGCCCCAGGCGCCGGAGCTCACGCTGCACGTGGCGCATGGTGACCGAACGGTCACGGACACCGCCGAGACCCTGAGCAGCCAAGGCGATGCGCCGAGCCTGGGCCGCCGTGATCACTGCACTCACCTGCGCGAGCCTAGCCCGCACCGCTGACAGCCGGGCCCTCCCAGCCCGACCGCACCACCCGAAGGTGACACGCGGTCCGCGGCGGGGAGGGCCCGAGAAAGCTGATCAACTCACGCAGTTGCTTGCTCTCCTGCGGCGTTCACCTTGAGGTGGATGACGCCGTAGTCGTAGGCCTTGCGGCGGTATACGGCGCTGGGCGCTCCGGTCTCGGCATCGACGTAGATGAAGAAGTCGTGGCCGACCAGCTCCATCTCGTCGAGAGCCTGCGCCAGCGTGAGCGGAACGGCATCGAAGTGCTTCTCGCGAACCACCAGCGGACCGTCCCCGGTCACTTCCAAACCCGCGATCTTGTGCACTGCCGGCTTGTCGTCGTTCTCGGCGGCCATCGCCTGGGCGAACAGTGCGATCTCTTCGGGCGCCATCTGACCACGCAGGCCCCTGTGGGTCTTGCGACGATCCGAGGCACGACGCAGTTGCGCCATCAAGCGATCCAACGCACGGTCGAAGGCGACCATCTTGTCCTCGGCATAGGCCTCGGCCCGAACAACCGGCCCGCGACCCCGCAACGTGATCTCGACCTGGGTAGCCTCGTCCGGCTGACGACGAGAGCCATGCGCGGACACCTGAACCTCGACCCGGATGATGCGGTCCTTGAGCTTCTCGACCGCAGCGATCTTCTCCTGGACCCGAGAGCGGAAATCATCGGGGATCTGGCAGTGACGACCGGTGACCAAGACGTCCATGGCTACCTCCTAGGATCAGGCGCCCACCCTTCAGGGACAAGCGCAAATACGAAAGCACCGCGGCCCGGACCCATCCCACGAGGCTGGGTTCGAGGCCGCCGGTGCCATAGCTCCAAACTAGTCGCGGCAACCAACCTTCGCCAGGGAATCGACCATGAAGTTCCTGTGTCGGTCCCCGTGCCCGCAACGAGCCTGTAACACGGCATAACCGCTTCGTAACATGGACAGAACCACCATGTAACAGCCATGAGCGAGGCTCATGCACATGTTGGAAATCAGTGCAGGCGACACCGCCTGGGTCCTGACGAGTGCCGCGCTGGTGCTGTTCATGACCCCCGGTCTCGCGTTCTTCTACGGTGGCATGGTGCGCGCCAAGGGCGTGCTCAACATGATGATGATGAGCTTCATCAGCATGGGCACGATCGGTGTGCTCTGGGTGCTGTTCGGTTACAGCATGGCGTTCGGCAACTCTCTCGGCTTCTCGGTTCCGACCGGCGGCTTCGGCAAGACCGACTACATCGGTCTGCTGGGCAACCCGCTCGACTTCGCGGGCCTGGTGCAGATCCTCAGCCCGGATGCGGCAGCGGGAACGATCCCCGCTCTCGCCTTCGTCGCCTTCCAGGCGGGCTTCGCGATCATCGCCGCGGCGCTGGTTTCCGGTGCGATCGCTGATCGCGCGTCCTTCGGTGGCTGGACCCTGTTCACCATCTTGTGGGGCATCCTCATCTACTTCCCGGTGGCCGGCTGGGTGTTCTCCTTCGACAACTTCACCGGCAGCGGCTTCCACGGTGGCTGGATCGCGAACTGGCTCGGCGTCCTCGACTTCGCCGGTGGCACTGCGATCCATATCAACGCAGGCATCTCCGGCTTGGCCCTCGCGCTGGTCCTCGGCCCGCGCATCGGTTTCGGCAGCAAGCCGATGCGTCCGCACAACATGACGCTGGTCATGCTTGGCGCCGGCATCCTGTGGTTCGGTTGGTTCGGTTTCAACGCCGGTTCCGCGGTCGCCGCCAATGGCACCGCCTCGCTCGCGTGGGTCAACACCTTGGTCGCCACCTCGGCTGCCATGTTGGGCTGGCTGATCGTTGAGAAGATCCGCGACGGTCACCCGACCTCCCTCGGCGCTGCTTCGGGCGTCGTGGCCGGTTTGGTCGCGATCACCCCGGCTGCGGGCTCGGTGAACCCGGTTGGCGCCGTCATCATCGGCGTCATCGCCGGCATCGCCTGCGCCTTCGCGGTCGGCCTGAAGTACAAGTTCGGCTACGACGACTCGCTCGACGTCGTCGGCGTCCACTTCGTTGGTGGCTGGGTCGGCACGTTGATGATCGGTTTCCTGGCCGATCCCAACAGCCCGCTGTTCGCCGCCCTCGATCCGGCCGCCCGTCCCGCCGGTCTCTTCTACGGCGGCGGCTTCGACCAGCTGATCCGTCAGTTCATCGGTGCCTTGGTCGTGACGGTTTACGCTTTCGTGGTCAGCTACGCGATCGCGTGGATCATCAAGAAGACCCTCGGCTGGAGGGTCAGCTCCGCTGACGAGCTGGCGGGCATCGACCTGGCCGAGCACTCCGAGGTCGGCTACGACCTCAGCCCGGTCTACTACACCAACAAGGTCCAGCGGACCCTCGTCCTGACCAAGGACGACTTCGCCGAGGCCGAGAAGACGGGAGCTTCGAAGTGAAACTGGTAACCGCCATCATTCAGCCCGAAATGCTGGAGACCGTGCAGAAGGCCCTGGTTCGCCATGGCGTCGGAGGCATGACCATCAGCGAGGTCTCCGGATACGGCAGCCAGCGCGGCCACGTCGAGGTCTACCGCGGCGAGGAGTACACGATCGACTTCATCACCAAGGTTCGCCTTGAGGTCCTGGTGGCCGACGAGGACGCCGAGGCTCTGGTGGGTGTCATCGTGCAGGCAGCGCAGACCGGTCAGGTCGGCGACGGCAAGGTGTGGATCGTGCCGGTCGACAACATCGTCCGGGTTCGCACTGGAGAGAGCGGTCCTGGGGCCATCTGAACCAACACACACGCAGGGGCGTCCGAGTCATCGGGCGCCCCTGCTGGCGTTCACCGCTGAATCGAACGACCGGCCGTGCAGCGGCGAAACTCACCCCGTCGAGCTGGTCTGAGGAGGAGGCTGCGAACGGCGCGGCGTTGCCGCCACAGTGGCTGCCCCCACCGGCCGCCGACCGACCGCGCCGAGCGCTCGTGCCGCCTCGGCCAGGCTGGCGCCGGTCGTGACGATGTCATCCACGACGACCACCGCGCCTGCCGGCACGTTCCGGGCCCGGTACGCGCCGGCGAGGTTGCGCTGCCGCGCCTGCAGATCAAGCCCCGCCTGATCGCGCGGCCGTCGGGTCAAACCCAAGCCGGCGGCGACGATCGCCGGCACCCCCGCGCGACGCAGGTGACCGGCAGCGTGGCGGGCCAGCGCGCCGGTGAAGTTCACTCCCCGCCGCGCCACCGCCGCCGACACCGACGGCACCGGAATCAGAACCACCGGCTGGTGAGGGATGGGCTGTGCCAAAACAGTGACGACGGCCACCGCGAGGCGCTCGCCGAGGGGCCCCAGCAGTCCCAGAGCGGCGCGCTCCTTGGCCTCGATCAGGAAGCGCCGCAGGTGATCGGCATAGCTGCCGGCCGAGACCACCACCAGCTGCGGTTGCGACAGCTCGACGATGACGGGCCGAGTTCGGCGCAGCACGACCCGGCACGTCGAACACGGCCCCAGCCCCGGGCGCCCACATCCGGCACATCGGGCACCCAGCAGCAGCTCGGCCGCGTCATCGAGTAGTTGGCTCTCCCACAGGCAGCAGTATCGGCACCCGAGGAGGCCGCCTGCCACTATCCACAGCCCTAACCCGGGTAAGCCACCGCATTCACACCGCTGATGCTGACCAGCCAGTCGAACTCCCCGTCGAATCGATAGACATCGCCGGCGACCGACAGTGCCAATGGCGGGCGGGCGGGAACGGCGGCGAGGGCGGTCAGGCCACGCGCGTCACTCGGTCCGGTATCGGTCTGCTCGGCACTGTCCTGGCTGACCACCAGGACGCTGGTCTGCTGATCCGGATCCACACGGAGAAGCGCCAGCTCGGTGACCGAGTTCCATCCGACGTCGAGCAGCTTCGAGGTACTCGCACCAGCCAGACTCAGGTCGATCGGCTGCCAGCCATCAACCAGGACCCCAGAATCGGAGCGATGGACGCGCAGCAGGCCCACCACGGTCCGGCCGGCAGTCGCCAACACGACCGCGGCCCGAGCGCCGTCCGGCGCCAGCGCAAGCGCAACGACTCGACCGGCCGGAACACCCCTCACCGTCACCGGCACCGCGGCGCCCTCCCGGAAGACGGCAAGCCCGCTGAGGCTCGCGACCGGCGACCACAGTTGGCCGAATCTGTCGAACGCCGGCCGAAGCAGCCCCGTCGCCGAGCGCTGCACCTTTGACCCCTTCTCGCCGATGACGCCGGACAGCAGCCGTTCGTCACTCTCGCCCAAGGCCGCCCACTGTTGGGCGTTGCGCGAGATCGCGAGCTGACGCACCTTGGGCAGGTCAGTCTGAAGATCGACGAAATCCGACCAGCCCGCCTGGGTCGCTTGCCGCTGCAGCTTGCCGTCTCGGGCCAGATACACCGGCCGGGGCGTGATCGAATCGGCTGGATCGAGGTCGCTGTAGTTCGACTGGTTCAGGTCCCAGCGCCCAGATTTTGACGACCACGCCTCAGCACCGGCGCTCACCTGCACCGTCACGACCGGATCCAGGCCCGACAGCGTGAAGACCAGCTCAGCCAGCAAAGCGTCCTTGCGCTCACGGGACAGCTGCATCGCGTTCGGACTCAACTGCACCCGCGCGATCCCCCCGGGATCGATCGAGACCGAGGTGACCGTGATGTCGCGGGTCGTCCGCGGTGCCGTCAAGGGCTGCAGCCACGCCGACGGCCCGCGCAGCACCCCTTCTGCGACGAGCCGGGCCTCATCCGAACCGCTCGGGTAGTAGCGCGGATCCGGCAGCAGCACGTCACCAGAGCTCGCCAGGAAGTTGAGGTTCACCGCCTGGAAGGCATCGGTGAACAAGTAGCGCGATACCACCACGCCGTTCGGTGGGTTCGAGATCCTCCATTGACCGTTTTCGTCCTTCACCAACCCGAAGTCCAGGCGCAGCTGCCCGGCGGTGGCGTGATAGGCACCTGAGGAGTCGATCGTTCCGGTGAGTGGAGCGGTCAAGACCACGCTCTGATCGGTCTCGGTCGGCGGGTAGCCGTCGGCGTAGACCTGCACACCAGACTCCGGCTGCCAGCGTCCGGCGGCCTCCGTCGTCAGGTACTGGCGAGCAACCCGATAGTCGCCGTCGTTGGTGCTCATGGCGTGCAGGAAGCCTTCCACGATGAGCAGCTGGGTGGCCCCGTCGACGGGAGGCAGCGGTGCCACCTGGACGCCGTTGCTGGCCCCGGCCTGGGCCGGCTGGTAATGCAGCACCGGCCCGGTGGTCGGCACCGCAGCGCAACCGGTCAGGACGACCAGCAGCAGCATGAGCGCGATTCGTTCAGCGCGACGCATCGAAGGCCTCCTTCGCCTCGGGAGGAACCGACGACAGCGGCGAGTTCTTGAGTCGCCCGCCAGACGTACGAGGCAGGGTGAGACGGAACTGCGCGCCCTGGCCAGGGCGACCCCAGGCCGTGAGCCACCCACCGTGCAGGCGGGCATCCTCCAAAGAGATCGACAGACCCAAACCGGTGCCGCCGATACGTCGCCCGCGCGAGGGGTCTGCCCGCCAGAAGCGGTTGAAGACCTGCTCGCCCTCGTCCGGGGTGAAACCGACGCCGTGATCGCGCACGGCGACCGCGACCGCATCGGCGTCGCCACGAACGTACACATCGATCGGCTTGCCCTCCCCATGCTCGATCGCGTTGGTGATCAGGTTGCGCAGGATCCGCTGGATTCGCCGGCGATCCACCTCAGCCATGCAATTGCCGCCCCGGTGGAGTGTGACGGTGCTGCCGACGCGATCGGCCAGCGGCCGGAGCGCATCGACCAGATCACCGGTGAGCGCGTCGAGGTCGACGACCTCCAGCGACAGCTTCGCGGCGCCGGCATCAAAGCGCGAGATCTCCAGGAGGTCGGCCAACAGCGACTCGAACCGATCCAGCTCCTTGGACAACAGTTCAGCAGACCTGCCCGAGGTGGTGTCGAACTCGTCGCGGTGCGCATAGAGCACCTCGCTGGCCATACGGATCGTGGTCAGCGGCGTGCGTAGCTCATGCGACACGTCGGAGACGAACCGCTGCTGGACGGTCGAGAGGTTCTCCAACTCGCTGATCTTGTGCTCCAGTTCGCGGGCCATGTGGTTCATCGAGCGGGCTAGACCGGCCAAGTCTTCGGCGCCTGTGACGGCCATCCGATCGTCCAGGTGCCCGGCGGCCAGCCGCTCGGCGGCCAGCCGCGCGGCACGCACTGGCCGCAGCACTTGCAGGGTCATCAGGTACACCACTGCACCCAGGCCGACCAGGAGGAACACCCCCGTGGCCAGAGTCGCCTGTTGCACAACGGCCAGCGTCTGCTGCTCCTGAGTGGTCGGAAAGAGAAAGTAGATCGGGTAGTCGCCCTGGCCAGGAGCGGTGAGCTTGGTCGCCACCACCAGGCCGGGGACCGACGGCCGGTTGTCGGTGAACGTGATCAAGGTGGGCGTGCTCCACAGTCCGTCGCCCGACCCGACCGCCTCGCGGATGCTGGACGGAATGCTGGTCGATGCCAGGCCTGCGCTGCCGATCTGCGAGATCGGGGTCTCGATGATCAGCAGGTACTGGTTGCCCGCCTGTCCGCGATTGGTGGCGTCTCTGCCCAGCCGGGTGATGCGCTCGCCCAGCGACGTCGTGCGCAGATCCGTCGTCGACAGGTCGCGCTGCATGGTCGCCACCACCGAGGACGCCTCGGCGACGCTGGCCTGGGTCTTTCCGGCGATGATGCCGCGGCTGGACTGATCCAACAGGAACCACCCCGTCGCGAGAAGGATCACCACCGACGCGGTCATGGTGTTGAGCACGACCCGGAACGGCAACGACCGCGCCCACAGCTGCCGCGGGTTCAGACGCGCCGCCCACCGCCTCATCCGGCGGTCTTCGCCTCTCCGGCCCGGTACCCGATGCCGCGCACGGTCACGACGATTTCCGGCCGCTCGGGGTCCTTTTCGACCTTCGACCGCAACCGCTGCACGTGAACGTTGACCAGCCGGGTGTCGCTGGCGTGGCGATAGCCCCAGACTTCTTCCAGGAGAACTTCACGGGTGAATGCCTGCTTGGGCCGGCGAGCCAAGGCCAACAGGAGGTCGAACTCCAGCGGCGTGAGGGTGATCTCTTCTTCACCGCGGCGAACCGTGTGCTCGGTGACGTTGATGCTCAAATCGCCGATGCTGATGGTGCCGGCGCCTTCCTCGGCAGCGGAGCGCCGGCGCAGTCGAGTCTTGATTCGCGCGATCAGCTCCTGCGTCTTGAACGGTTTGGGCACGTAGTCGTCCGCGCCCGCCTCCAGACCGTCCACGACGTCGTTGGTGTCGCTCTTGGCGGTCAGCATGATGATCGGTACGCCCGAAACGGCCCGAATATCGCGGCAAACGTCGACGCCGTCGCGTCCAGGCAGCATGAGGTCGAGCAGGACAAGGTCGGGTTTGTGGTCGCGGAAGGTCCTCAGGGCAGCCTGGCCGGTATGACACAGGACAGGGTCGTACCCCTCCTGCCGCAGCACGATCTGCAGCATCTCGGCCAGCGCTTCGTCGTCATCGACGACGAGGATCTTCGCAGGCGCGCCGCGGTGACCCTCCGACACGTCCACCCCTCCTCGGTTTCCCGTAGTCACGAATCTTATGCTCCCATGCCCAGCGCCGTGCTCAGTTGAGTTCAACCGAGTCTGTCGGCCAGGTGGAGTACAAGGCGAGTTCGCCGCCTTGACGACGCAGCACCCGCCGCCACAGCGTGGCGGGTTCCGGGTCGAACGGGTCGGAGCCCAGCGCCGGGACCACATGCCACATGCCGTAGTCGAGTTCGCCTTCCAGCTGCCCCGCGTCCCAACCGGCGTAGCCGGCGAAGACCCGCAGGTTCCGATAGGCACCGTCGGCGATCTCCACCGGCGTCTCGAGGTTCAGCAGGCCGATGCGGCCGAACAGCCGCCGCCAGCCCGGCGGCTCGTCCTCGTCCTTCCAGGTCTCACCGAGGCACACCGCGCCTTGCTGGGAGACCGGCCCGCCATTGAACAGGACCGCCGGCTCACACACCAGCTCAGCCCACGGCGGGAGGGCACCGGCGAGCTCGATGGGGCTGATCTGGTTCAGCACGACGCCGACGGTGCCCGTCTCGTCGATGTCGAGCAGCAGAATGACGGTGCCGTCGAACACTCCGTCGGCCACCGTGACGCTGGCGACCAAAAGATCACCGACTCGGCAGTTCGCCATGCCTACCTCCTACCCCCAGTCTGGCATTCCACCGCGGGCCGTGGGGACTCGACGACGGCTCGCACCGGGGTCGGACATACAACAACGGCGAGGGCTTGTGGCCCCCGCCGTCAGCAGGTGGTGGAGGTGGCGGGAATTGAACCCGCGTCCTCAAGAGGTGACCCAGGACTTCTCCGGGCGCATCCGGTTAGGCGTTCTGCTTGGCTGTCACCCTCTCACCGGCACGTGGTGAACCAGCCCAGTTCTATGAAAGTCCCGCGCCGACCCTAGAACGAGGTCAGCACAGCAAGCCTTCTAGATGAGGCCAGGAACCGGACCGAAGGCGTGTCCGGGCTGACCCTTCGGTCACTGCTCAGGCAGCGAGAGCGAAGTCAGTGCGATTGGAATCGGCACTTATTGGTTTTCGGGAATCGTTAACGAGATGTCCCCGATCCTCGGCCCGCTTCTCCTGGGACTACCGCCCCGAGTCGAAACCAGTCACCCCCTGTTGAGTTGTTCTGAACGTCTCAACGTCCAGCCCACCGAATCTAGTCCGCCTATCGAGCTGAGGCAAACCAACCAGCGCCCTGCCCTCCTCGCCGGCCCCGCGCCGCGGCCGACCGACGCCGTACGGTCCGACGGACCCCCTTGACTGAGCCACATTGGTAGGGTTCGGAGTATGGAAAAGCCGTTCGTCGACCCGCCTGAGGGTCCTGCACCGACCGACCTCGAAATCGTCGACCTGGAGGTCGGCACCGGCCCTGAGGCCCTCCCCGGCAAGCAGGTCGCCGTGCACTACGTGGGTGTCGCCTACTCCAGTGGAGAGGAGTTCGACTCCAGCTATGGACGCGGAGCTCCCCTGGTTTTCCCCCTGGGCGCCCGTCGGGTCATCACCGGCTGGGACAACGGCCTGGTCGGTATGAAGGTCGGCGGACGCCGACGCCTGGTCATCCCCCCGCACCTGGCCTACGGCGACCGTGGCGCCGGCGGTGTGATCAAGCCCGGTGAGACCCTGATTTTCGTCTGTGATCTTGTCGGAGTGAAGTAACCACCCGACGACAGGACCCCGCAGTGGCCGTGCAGCGAGAAATCGCTCCACGGCCACTGTCATGACCGCCGACGATCGGCCTCGCCCGGCGCCGGCTCACCACCAGTCGGCACCCTCAGCCGCGGCGGCTCAGCGTTGGCCGCGGTTCCGCTCGGCGAGTTCGCGGCGCGCGTCTCGATCGGCGTCACGGGCAGCAATCGTCTGCCGCTTGTCCCACTCACGCTTGCCGGTGGCCACGGCCAACTCGACCTTGGCGTAGCCGTCAGAGAAATAGATCGCCAGCGGCACGATGGTGCGACCGGATGCGGAGGTCTCTCGTTCCAGCTTCGCGATCTCCTTGCGATGCAGAAGCAGCTTGCGATTGCGTCGGGTGGCGTGGTTCGTCCAGGTGCCGAAGGCGTACTCCGGGATGTGGGCGTTTCGCAGCCACACCTCACCGTCGTCGACAGTTGCGAAAGCGTCGGCCAGCGACGCGCGGCCCGATCGCAGGGACTTCACCTCTGTGCCGGTGAGCACCATCCCTGCCTCGAAGCGGTCGTGCAGGTGATAGTCGTGGTGCGCCTTGCGATTCTGCGCCACCATCACCCGACCTTTGGGTCTGGGCATGACCGGGCCTCCTTTGCGGCTGGAACCTCGTCAGCCTAGCAAGCGCGACCCGCGGCGGTCACAGGTAGCGCATCGGGTTGACCCGCTCACCATTGCGGTAGATCTGCAAGTGCAGGTGGCATCCGGTGCTCAACCCGGTGGTCCCGACGTAGCCGACGATCTGGCCCTGTTTGACGTGCTGGCCCGCCTTGACGATCACCTTCGACTGATGCGCATAGCCGCTGGAGAGGTTAGCGCCGAACATCCGCCCGTAGCTGATGATCGTGTAGTTGCCGAATCCGTAGGTGGTCCAACCGGCCGAGACCACCTTGCCGTTAGCCATGGCACGGATCGGCATGCCGCAGGCGGCACCGAAGTCGGTACCCCAGTGCATCCGCCAGTAGTGCAGGATCGGATGGAAGCGCATGCCGAACGGCGAGCCGGCCGAGGCATTGACGGGCTTGATGAAGCCGTTCGGATTGGAATAGTCGCCGCTGTCGCCACGAATCTGCGCTGCGATCTTGGCTTCCTGCTTCTGCACCTTCTCGTACTGCTTCTTGCTGGCAGCCAGTTCTGCGGAGGCCTCGCTTTGCAGCTTCTGATTGGTGACCACCAAAGCGGCCACCTTCGCCCTGCTCGCCTCGGCAGCGTCAGCCAGCGCTTTGGTCTTGGCCACATTGGCCGCGCTCTGCTCGCGCTTGTCGGCCACCGTCGCCTCACTCGCCTCACGAGCCTGGCGCGCGGTCTGGGCGGCGGCCTCCAATTGGTTCAACCGATTGAACTCCGTCGTGGTGCTGTCGAACACGGTCTGGTTCCACTGGTCGCGCGAGGCCAGGTCCCGCGGCGTCTCGGCACCCAGCAGGATCGCCAGACCAGTCAGATTGCTCTGGTTCTGGTACGCCTCCCGTGCCACCGAGCCGATCACAGAGCGCTGTTGATCAACCTTCTGTTGCGCGGCCTGCTCCGTCGCCTGAGCTGACTGCACGGCGGCCTGGGCGGCCTGCAGCTGGGTCAGCAGGTCGGCGTCAACCGCGCGGGCCTTCGCGAGCTGATCTTCAGCAGCGCCGAGATCGGCGCGTGCTTTGTCCAGGGCTGTCTGCGAGGCGCGCAGCTTCGCTTCGGCCTTGACCAGGACCGACTCGTCCTCTGCGACCTGCTTCTTGGCCGCGATGACCTGTTTGTGCACCCGGTCGCGGGCATCTTTCAGATCGTCGGCGTTGGCCGGCGTGATCGCGCCCAACAACAGGCTGAGCACGATTGCGAGAGCGATGGATGCGAGCGGCACAGCCGCCCGCATTCCGCGCTGGGCACCGGATTCGTTTGAGGTGGAGGAAGACACCCGCACGATAGTGATCCAATCAGTCGGCTAAACCCGGAGGAACCTCCGGGTCGAGATGAGGGTGGGAATGATCGACAGGACCACGGCCAAACCCGTGATCCCGGCGATGGCAATGCCGACGTGGCTCCAGTCGACCCACAACTGTTGTGGGAACTGAACCCGCGCGCCGTCCTTGATGACGAACTGTTCGATGGCGGCCAAGGTCCCCGAAGCGAGCACGGCGCCGCCAATGGCAGCGACCAGTGACTCGATGAGGAAGGGCAGCATGATGTACCAGTTGGACGCGCCTACCAGACGCATGATGCCGATCTCGCGCCGACGCGCGTGAGCGGCCATCCTGATGGTGTTGCCGATCTGCAATGCAGCTGCCAGCAGCAGCAGCGCACTCGTACCGATGGTCGCCCAGCGAGCCAGGTTGAGCCAGGCGAACAGAGGATCCAGCAGCTTGCGCAGATCATTGACCGAGTCGACCCCCGGCATGCCGGACACCGCGGACACGACGCCGGCGTACTTCGTCGGGTCCTTCAGCTTCACCCGGAAGGAGTCCGACATCATGTCGACGGTCATGGTCGACAGGACCGGCGAGTCGGCATAGACCTGCTTGAACTCGTCGAAAGCCTCTTGCTTGCTCTCGTAGTAGACCTGCGCCACCTCGGGGTTGCTCTGCAGCGCGTCCTGAATCGCCTGACGCTGAGCATCAGTCGTGGACTGCCCAGGGTCGCAGTTCACCGACCGTGACTGCGGGGCGCACAGGAAGACGCTGATCTCGATCTTGTCGTACCAGCGCCCCTTGAAGAGCTCCACCTGTTCGGCGGCGAGCAGGCCGACACCGAACAGCGAAAGTGAAACCCACATCGTGACGACGACGGCGAAGGTCATCGATGCATTGCGCCGCAGGCCCGACCAGGCTTCAGTCCAGGTGTGCCTCATCGGCCCACCTCCATAGTGCGGACGTTCTGATCACTGGTAGCCATAGACACCCTTGCTCTGATCGCGGACGAGGTCGCCGTCGTGCAACTCGATCACCCGCTTACGCATCTGGTCGACGATGGTGGCATCGTGGGTCGCCATCACCACCGTGGTATCGGACCGATTGATCCGGTCGAGAAGCTTCATGATCCCCACGCTGGTGGCGGGGTCGAGGTTTCCGGTGGGCTCGTCGCAAATCAAGATTGCGGGCCGGTTGACGAACGCGCGCGCGATCGCCACCCGCTGCTGCTCACCGCCGGACAGTTCTTCCGGCAACCGATCACCTTTGCCCTCAAGGCCGACCAGTTCGAGGGTCTCCGGGACAACCTTGCGAATCAGCGACGCGGGCTTGCCGATCACCTGAAGCGCGAAGGCGACATTCTCGTTGACGGTCTTGCCCGGCAGCAGCCGGAAGTCCTGGAAGACGGTACCGATCTGGCGGCGCAAAGCCGGCACCTGCCAGCTGTGCATGCGCGTCAGATCCTTGCCCGCGACGTGGATGCGTCCGCTGGTCGGGAGGTACTCGCGCAGGATCAAGCGCATGAAGGTCGACTTGCCCGACCCGGAAGTGCCCACGAGGAAGGCGAACTCGCCCTTCTCAATCTCCACGCTGACCCTGTTCAGGGCAGCGCGCGATTGACCGTCGTAGGTCTTGGTGACGTCTTCGAATCGGATCACGGTTCAGCGACAGGCCGGGTAGACAATGGGGAAGTTTCCTTAACGCAAGCTAAGGACGGCCTGCTTGCAGTGTAGGCGGCGCCGCTGCGCCCGCAACCCAAGTGGCTCGGCGTGTCAGCGGTCACCCTGCTGACGGCGCCAGCGCACGCCCGCGTCGATGAAGCCGTCGAGGTCGCCGTCGAAGACCGCTTCCGGGTTGCCCACCTCGAAGTTGGTACGCAGATCCTTCACCATCTGGTAGGGGTGCAGGACGTAGGAACGCATCTGCGAACCCCACGAGTTGCCGCCGTCGCCCTTCAGCTCGCGCATCTCAGCCTCTTTCTCGGCGCGCGCACGCTCAAGCAGGCGCGACTGCAGGACCCGCAGCGCGGCGGCCTTGTTCTGCAGCTGCGACTTCTCGTTCTGACAGCTCACCACCAAGCCGGTGGGCAGGTGGGTGATCCGGACGGCGGAGTCGGTGGTGTTCACGCTCTGTCCGCCCGGACCAGACGAACGGAAGACGTCGACGCGGATGTCGGCCTCCGGAATATCGATGTGGTCGGTCTCCTCGGTGACCGGGAGCACGTCCACCCCGGCGAAGGAGGTCTGGCGCCGTCCTTGATTGTCGAAGGGGCTGATCCGTACCAGACGGTGAGTGCCCTGCTCGACCGAGAGCAATCCGTAGGCGAAGGGCTCCTTGATGGTGAAGGTCGCCGACTTGATCCCGGCCTCTTCTGCATAGGAGATGTCGTAGACCTCGGTGGCATAACCGTGACGCTCTGCCCAGCGCAGATACATCCGCAGGACCATCGATGCGAAGTCAGCGGCGTCAACGCCGCCCGCCTCGGCCCGCACGGTCACCAGCGCATCCCGCTGGTCGTACTCACCCGACAACAGGGTGCGGATCTCCAATGTTTCGATGTCGGCGCCGAGCGCCTTGAGCTCACGCTGAGCCTCGTCCAGCACGCCGGCATCGGACTCCTCTTCAGCCAGCTCAATCAGCACCGCGACATCGTCGAGCCGTCCGCGCAGCGCCGTCAGCCGGTCGACCTCCGCCTGCAGCCGGGACAATCGAGAAGTCACCTGCTGGGCCCGCTCCTGGTCGTCCCACAAATCGGGTGCGGCGGCCTGCTCGGCGAGGTCGGCGATCTCGGCCTTCTTCGCAGCCGGGTCAAGCACCGCCTCGATCGAGCTCAGCGTGCGGTCACGGTCGGCCAGTTCGGCCTGGAGATCTGCCACAGTCACGCTCGGCAACTCTACCTGTGGTTGAGGCTTCTGCCGACGACTCGGCTCCCCCGCGTCCCCATCACGGGGGACAAATGGTGCTCGAATCCGAAAAGGTCGCGCGAAAAGTCCCCCCTGGGGGTGACAGGTCGGTCACCCCCAGGGGGGACAGTGGCCCGCAGTTTAGGAATGAACCTCAGAAACAGCGAAAGAACATTCAGAAAGCCTCTTGCGCACCCCTGTAAACCGGGGACTAAAGTACCTATCGAGGACAGAGGTTCCCCCCGAGCCAACTCCTCGACGAAACTCCGGTTCCCCCCGAGCCGGACTAGCTGCCCCCCGGCAGTGCCCGCAGAACTCTCCCAGTTCGTGGCGGGCTCCTTCCCTGTCTAGGCTCCCACTAGCGGCTTTGCGCGCCCTCAAGGCGGGCGCCGAGCACCCGGCAGTCAGCCCGCCCACAGATGGGACGACACCCCGTTCGCCGCCAGGACTCGGCATTTCAAACACAGCCGAAGCAAGCCCGCCTTACGCACCCCGTGCTGCATTTTATTCGACATCCTTCAGCGAAATGATTGCGCTATTGACGCACGCCGCTATGACTCGTTAGCCAAGCGCCCACAATCATCCTCCGCAGCAAATGGTTGAGAGATTCTCAGCGTCTACAAATACTGACAGTTACGCGAATCCCCCTGCCTCAGGGCGCCCCCGACGTGCGAGATAACCCCGGCAGCAGGGCCTCGCTCTGGGCGCTGACTAGGGAGAATGCTCGAGTTGGTCCGACCATAGCCAGCGCCACCCGGCCCCGCCGACAACCGTTGGCCGCGCGCCGCACGCAAATACCCCATGACGCAACGCGCGCCGCGCACGCGCCGGGATCGGCACAGCCACAAGTTGAAACGTCGCGTAAGTCCACAGCGCTCCCACAAAACGCCTGACCAGCGGCATGTTCGAGGATGACGATCTGCGCGGTCTGACCTCAGATAAAGAGTCTCAGCAACCCCGCTATACCCCCGACCGTATGACGGAGTCGTTGATGGGCCGGTTTGCCCCTTAGGATGTCTGTCCGCGGGGCGCATAGCTCAGTTGGTTAGAGCACCTCCCTTACAAGGAGGGGGTCGGGGGTTCGAGTCCCTCTGCGCCCACACCGAAGTCAACGCCACATCTACGCTAGTCAGAGCGCGATTCGCGGCGTAAGCCACCACCTTCACATTGGCCTACACGGCCACATCTGGCACTTACTGCGTATGTACTGGGTACATATCGGACACAAGGGGCGACGCTCAGCGGCGCCAGACTGGCATGTACTCAGTCTGTACCAGCAAACGGGGTCAGCGGGCCGTGTCTCTATGTCTCAATCATTGCGACATGCCCGGCCCGAGGGACTGCTGGAAGTGCCACGAGCGCTGGCCGTGCGCGGTGTACATGGGGTTGGCGCGACGGTTGGGCTGGACCTCTTGACGGCTCCGCCCAAGTCTGACAAAATAGTTACATCGGAGGGCAGCACAGGCTAAACCTCCAAGCCAGGAAGGCACCACAATGAGCACCAACAAGCAGACCGCCCGCATCGAGTTCGCTCACAGCCAGCCCAACGCAGACGCGTGCAACGCCGCGCTCGCCGCCCCGTTCCATGGCCGCAACGCCACCGAACTCCGTCGGCTCTACGTGCGCACCTTCGGCAGCCTGACCCAGGTTATGATCGGCGAGGAGCTGGTGCAGGCGGTCCGCGACACCTACAGCGCGGCTCACGCATGAACCCCATCGAACTCCGCGCCCGCAGGGCAGCTCTCGGCCTCTCGCAAGCCGAGCTGGCTGCCCTGCTGGGCTGCCCGAGGCCAGTCCTGTCGACGTGGGAAACCGGAACCAGGTCGCCGCGCGACCCGCTGTCGATCCAGCTTGCGCTCGCCGAGCTGGAGGACGTGCTCGATGGGCTGATCAGCGACCTTGCCGAACAGATCGAGCACGCCTCAGGTGTGCAGGATTCGGCGATGGTCACCAAGCGCACCTATGAGAGCGACAAGGACTGGTGGGCTGTCGATGCTGAAGCTCGGAAAGCGCGATTGCCGGCGGCGATGCACCGGGTCGCGCTTGCTAGGGCAGCGGCCGAGGCGCGCGAGGACGGCATCAGCGTCGCCATCGTCTCCTGAACACTGGCTGCCTCCTGGCGCCCAACTTCACTGACGAGGAGAGGGCCGCGATCGCGCTCGCTAGTGACGCCTAGGCTGACACGCACAAAAGCGCCCCACCCTCCGAATGGGGAGGGTGGGGCACTGAGCGTCCTGATCTCTCAAGACGCGGGGCGGTGCTGCTCGGCCCCACACCGCGGGCAGCGGTAATGGCCGGCGTTGATGGTGTGCATGAGTCCGCCGCACTGGCGGCAGACCCACGCGGCGGTCACGACGCCTCGGCGGCGTCCTCACCCTCGGTGGACTCGTCCGCCTCAGGCTCGGTGTCTTCGTCGGTGCTGGCGTCCGTGTCGGCCGGAGGATCATCACTGCTGGACTCATCGGCCGCCACAGTGGGCATGTTCGGATCGGCTTCGGCAGTGGCCGTAGATGAATCGGTCGCCACGCTGGCGACTTCGACGGTGGCGTCTGAGTCGTCAGTGAGTGTGCCGCCGCCAAGGATGGTGGACGCGGCCAGGCAGAAGGTCACCAGGGCGGAGCCGAGTGCGGCCCAGAAGAGCGCCGGCCAGTTGATGCCGTCGATCGCGAAGGTTGCCGGGAGCGCGGCGACGAAGTACTGCGCGAACTGTCGGACGGCGCGCTGGACGGCGACCCAGATCCACGGCCCTGCGTCGACCGATGGCAGGCCGGCCAGGGCGTGGACGGCGGCCAGGATGGTGACCGGGAGGGCGGTCAGGATTGCGACGAGCCAGGCGGTGCCGCTGGACGGGTCGGCGAAGATCGCCGGAATGGCCGGAGCGAAAGCGGCCAGGAACGTACGCAGGATCGCGGCGCCGGCGTCCAGCCAGAACGCCGCGGTGAACAGTCGTGTCATCTTGGTCACTCCTTCGAGCTCGTGGACGTGGCGATGCTCGGCCAGGCGAACCGGCCCGGGCCCTGGCCGTCAGAGACTGAGGTGACCCAGTAGGTGTCGTTGCCGTCGAGCAGCAGCTGGCCGTTCACGAGTCGGTCGGGAGTGTCTTCGCCCCAGGTGCGAGTGATGACCAGCGGGTAGACGTCGCCGGCCGACACGGTGTTGCCCGTGTGGACGACGACGCCGGTCGCGTGACGTTGGTGGTCGGTGATGTGGGCGTGCGCGTCGGCGCGGCGCTTGTTGATGGCGATCGCGTCGTGCTCGGTCAGGGTGTAGAGGACGATGCGCCCAATGGTGGGGACCATGTTTTGTGCTCCTTTCCAGAAGCGGTAGTTGTGGAGTACTTGAGGGTCTGCAGTGATCCACACGGATCGGTTTGGTGATCAGGCCTTGATGCCGAGTGCGGCCCAGGTCTTGAGGTCGGTCTTGCCAGTGACGGGCAGCCCGGCTTTCTTCTGGGCGGCCCTGAGCTTCGAGCGGGTGACGGGGCCGAAGAAGCCGGTCGGCTTGGCGATCCCGAGAGCGCGCTGAAGTGGGGTGACGAAGATGTCCCGAGAGCCGAAGCTGAGCACCGGCAGGCCAGCGCGGTACTTGTCGTTCGCGGCGGTGTAGAAGAAGTGCCAAGCTTCCGACGGCACGGTGCGCTTGAACCCGAAGCGGTTGGCGCGGATCTTCTCGTTGAGCTTGGTCGTGAGCCGGATGCCGCCCTTGGTGAGCCAGGTGTGCTGCTTGCTGCCGCGCTGCACGTCCATCGCCCGACCCGTGATGTGCGGAGCGGTCGGGGACGGCTTGGCGGCCAAGTTGCCCTTGCCCGCCTTGTACAGGTCGTACAACCGCTGCTGCTCGGCCATGGTGCGCAGCCCAACGACGATGCCGTCAGTGGGCATGCCGGCGATCTGCATGCGGCGGTAGCTGGCGGCTGCATCCTCGCGGAGCTTGTGGCCCTTGGCGTCGATCTTGATCATGTCCATGATTGGCTTCCTCACTGGTGGTGGTAGATGCTGAGTCGTCGGGCGCCGGGGCGGCCGGTGGACAGGCCCCACCAGATCTCGCCGTTGACCACGGCGATGCCCTCGGCCTCGAAGTAGCCGCGGCGGCCCACCGTTGCTGTGGTGGATGTGGTGGCGGTCTTGCCGGTCGTCCAGTTGACGCGGCTGATCGTTGGGCGGACGCCGGCGGCGCCGCGGAGGATCAACAGCTCGTCGCCGGCGAGCGTGAAGCCCTGGAAGGTGCCGGGCTGCACAGCCCGCACGGTCTTGATCGGCTTCTCACCAGGCAAGCCCTTCGCGTCGAGCTCGAAGATCCGGTACGTGCCGCCGTCCTTGACGGCCAGCCGGCGGTTGATGGCGTCGACGGCGACCGCGGTGGGGCGGCCGGCAGTCACAGACAGGGTGTGGGCAGAGAAGGTCTTCAGTGTGGCTCCGGCGCGGTTGCGGCCGGTGAGCCTTCCCGCCTTGCACGTCACCGTGCGGCCCGGCATGAACATGAGGCGCACCACTCGGGTGCCGCGCGCGGAGATCCCCGAGCCGCCCTTGACGAGCTTCGTCGGCCCGGTCTCAATCCACAGCCAAGAACCCTTCGGGGTCTGCGTCGAGTCGGGTGCCGGCACCGCTCCGAGCGCGATCCCGTGGCCGAAACCCCGCAGCGTCATCGTGCCCTGGCGCTTGTCGTCGCGGAGCCGGACGCGGGTGATGAGCAGATCACCGCGGCGGTCGGCAGTCGGCTCGGCCTTCAGCTGGACGGTGAACAGCATGCCGGTGGTGGAGTCGACGGCGATGGCCTGCGGGACGCGGCCGTTGCCGAGCTTCAGCGGGCCATGGATCAGCTTGTCGGGCATGGCGAACGCGCCCCTCTCTGAGGGTTGAAAGAGATGTGAGGGTCAGTGCTTGGTGGTGCTGGCGTGCTCAGCAATCGCGGCCGATATCAGCGCCGGAACCTGCTGCGTCATGGCCTGCATCAGGGTCTCGTGATTCGCCTGCCGATCGCGGGCCGCGTCCTCCCGGATGCCGCCCAGCTCCGAACGGATCTGTGACAGCGTCTTGTCCTGCGAGGTGCGCATTGCCGTGAGCTCCTCGCGGAGGTTCGGATACTCGGCGCCCTCGTGGCTATTGACCGTCTGCGACTTCGTCGCCTCAGCAGCCGCCTTCGTATCCCTCAGCTCGCGCTTGATCGGGCGCTGCATCAGCCACGTCACCACGGTCAGAACCCCAATCGCAGCGATCCACGCCAAGATCTGAAGAGGCCACACCCACCAGGGCTGAGCCGGGTCAAGATCGGGGATGTCAGGGATCATGCTCGGGGTCCTGTCTGGCGGTCGCCCGCCGTAGGGGGCTAGGCGATCTTGTCGAGGCGCGCCGCGATGTCGGCGACGGTCGCTTCGAGAGTTTCGATGCGCGCCTGCTGGTCCTTGGCGAGCACGAGCAGGGCCGCAGAGACACGGTCATAGGCGACACCCTGCAGCGCCTCGTGCGGCGCCAGGCTCCCGTTGCCGTCGTCTAGCCACTCGGGGCCGTAGGTGGCAAGAATCGGGACAGTCTCGGCGACCTCTTCAGCGACGAAACCGGGCACACGGCGAAGCCCCGCCGCGATGCACTCACCCTCAGTCGCCGCGGCCGGGTCAAGGCCGGCCTCGATGATCTCCGTGCGATCAAACCAGCTGCGGGGCCGAAGCCCCAGCACGGCGGCAGGTTCGATGTCCAGATCTTCGATGACCTTCTTGTAGGCCCGAAGTGACGTGTTCCGCTGGAGCGTCGAGCGACCGTTGGCATCCAGCGCGGTGAGGCGTGCGGTGGCCGCGTTGGTGGTGGGGTTGTCCTTGACCTTCACCGGCCCATCGAGATAGATCGCCTCTGATCCACCTGGCGAGATACCCACGCTGCTGGCCGCACTTACGCTGATCGCGCCGCTGATGTTTTGGATTACATATTGGCCAACCGGGCTGGCGGCTAGGTACACCATCGTCCCTAGCGATCCGTCATTCTTGTAGTAGGTCAAGGTGCCGTCGGTGCTGAACTCTGCACGAATCCCAGATCCAGCAGTCTTGTAGGTGGTGCCGGTAATGGTTCCACCAGTGATGTCCGAACTGGAGATGGTCCCCGTGAAAGTGCCTGAGGTTGCCGAAAAAGCCCCGGTGGTGGCGCTGATTGATGACACGACGCTGCCGGACGAGTTGTAGGCCTTCAGCCCGGATGAATCGAGCACCACGCGCGCGCCGGACGCCGCCGTGCGGACTGTCGCGCCGGTGATGAGGAATCCATCAATCGCGCCGGCGCTGATCTTGTCAGCGGTGATCGCGCCAGTAGCGATCTTGGCTGCCGTGACGGCGGAGGCATACAGCTTGTCGGTCGTCACTGCGTTCGCGGCGATCTTGTCGGCGGTGACCGCGGCAGCGGCGAGCAGAGCGGTGATGATCGTCCCGGCGGTGACCGTCTGGGAGGCGTCGAAGGTCTGCTGCGTCCAGACCCCGGAGATGTAGCGCCAGACGGTCGCGTCAGTCTTGAACCACCAGGAGTTCTCGGGTGGCGTCTCCGAGCCGGGCGGGACGGCGGCGGTGTAGAAGCGTGGGCGGTTGTCGAGCTCGGCGGCCAGCTCGGTGTCGTCAAGGACAGACTTGACCACGACGCTAACGGGCGTCGTGGCCGTCGACGCATTGCCGGTGGTGTCTCGAGCGACGAGGGAGATCCACAGAGTGGTGTGCGGCTCGCCCATGCCGACATAGGTTCCTGCGTCTCGGAGTGATGCCACCACGTCGGTTGGCGGGTTGCTGGTGCCCATGAGGACGTCGACTTGAGCCAGGTCGGCAGCCATGGCGGCGCCATCCTTGTCGAGGCCGTCCCATGTCACCGAAACCGCCGCTGGTGCGGACTCCACCGCCGGATCAGAGGGCCGCTCCGGGGCGGTTGTGTCGCTCGGGAGGATGATGGCGGCCGCGCCTGCAGGGTCGGACTCGCGGAGCTTGGCCGGCACGGCAGTAACAGCGAACGTCCAGGTCGAACCCGGCGCGAACCCATCGAGGGCGATCGACGTCCCGGACGTCTCAGCGATCGTCCGCCAGGAACCAGTTCCAGACTTCGCCCATAGCCGGTATCGGGCAACCTCGATAGAGGTGGTGTCGGTTGCCGTGCTCACGGCGTTCCACGTTGCGGTGATGAGCACGCGCCACTGTCGGTCGGCTCCGAGCACGAGCGACGGGGTGACTGTGAGGCCCGTGGGCGCCGACGCCTGGCGAGGATCGTTGGCCGCGGCGATCTGCTCGATGAGATCGGCGGGCTGGTTGTCTCCGCTGAGCACCGCGCTGACCAGATAGTCATTACCTCGGACGCGAATCTGTACCGATGCACCCTCATTCACCAGGAGGCTCGCCGGCACGACGCAGGGGACTTCCACGTCACCGGACGACACCCTGCAATGAGTCGAATCGGTAACTGACGTGACGATGCCCGTCCAGTAGGTCAAGGCTGACGCTGACGACCGAGAAGCTGCCGCTGCATCTCTGGCGGCTCGCGCTGTTGCACCCATCAGACTCCTTTCAGCGGTGAGAGAGTGAGTTCCATGAGTCCGGGTATCGTTCCGGGCGCGGGCAGCGGAAGCCGGAATCCGGTCAATACGTGAGTGCCGAAGATCCCAACTCGGTCTCGCGCGACTGTGATCCGATCGCCCCATCCGAGATCCGGCCGAGGTGTCGCTTTCCCGGTGACCTCAACGGTCGGCAGCAGACCGGCTGCGAGTGTGGTCGCTGCAAGATTGTCGGCGGCCTGCTGGCTAGCGATCGAATCAGACTCGATCACCTGCTGCCAGGGGCCGTGGAGCCCGACGTAGGTGGCAGAGGCCGGGTCGTCATCCTCGGCTACCGACGTGATCGCCGGTGACACGTCAGAGTTGGTCGAGCGGACCACCACCCGGTTGATGATCCCCGTCGTCGTTGTCGTCTTGCGTAGTTCGATCAACCGGCATCCGTTGCCTTCAGACCAGTCCACAGACCGTTGCGCCAACATCGGGCCGGCGACGATGGTCCCCTCACGGTCGGACCACACATACCAGTTGGCTAGTGCCGCGATCGCAATCCAGTCCGTTTCTGGGCTGTTCTGCCCCAGCGTGTAGGTCAATGGCAGATACACAGCTGACGTAGGGATTTGCACATCGAGCTTCGGGGCCACCGTATTGAAGAGTTTGATCAGCGCTTGGTCGACCGTCAGCCCACCGCACTCGATAGTTGTTCCCGCGTAGCCGCCACGCTTGGCTTCCATCAGCGAGTCTCGGACTGTCACCGACCAAGACACGGTGCGGCTGTCGGTTACGTCCGGATTGTGTGGCCACCCGGTCATCACCGGCACCTCACCCCAGCCATTCAGGGCGGGTATCCATTCCTGCCACCACACGCGCACGCGGTTCCCCGAGCGGGAGTCGAGCGGGTCGGAATCGTCCATCGGGAGCCAGTCCGGAGCGGTCCCAGACAGGTCGGCCACCCACATTTCCGACCCGCCACCTGTCATCGTGACCGTTCCCGCGTCCACCGTCGCGTCACCCAGCGAAATGCCGGCAGGGTCGATCACTTCGACCCGACAGGACACCGTCCTGTCTCCAGCGGCCATCTGCGCAGCCCACTCGGGCATCGCCAGCAGCACATCCCAGTCGATGTCAAGGATGTTGCGCGCCATCAGTCCACCTCCACCCAAGCGAAGGGCAGGCTGCGGTTCTGCACTGGCGCTTGCACCAGGCGAGATTCCGAGCGAGTCGCGGATCGCGAGACGTGCAACGCGGGAACGTCCGCCCAGCCGGAATCTGCCCGCTCTGGCGGGCGCCGCCACCAGCACGTCGGATGATCAGCCATCCACTCCCACAACACGTCCCGGGCTGTCAGCGAGTCGACGCGGAACTCCTCCGAGCCCGACATGCCCGCCGAATCGGTACGGACCACCACCGGATGCTCAGCACCCAGCGGAAACGAGACCGAAATCGCTTCAGAGTCGACCGGTTCTGAAGCCGACCGGATGTTGACCTGCACCCAGCTCGTCAGATCATCTGCGGCGAGATAGGCGGCGTCATCGACGGACGTGATCGTGGCGGTGACGGCGTTCGACCACAGCGTGCCGTCAGAGTTCGACCGGTAGGCCGACACCGTCGTCTCGACACCGAATGGCAGCAGGGGCAGGCTCAGCACCATCGCATCACCGGCGACCGTCCACGTTCCGGTCACCGTGTCACCGCCGCTGGTCAACCACTCCAATCGCACCAGGGCAGCACCAGACAGGCCGGAGACGGTAGCGGTAGGGGGCGCTCCCAACGCCAGCTCGAGCGAAGAAGGGCCAGCCGGCGGAGTCCACGACACGACGAATGCAGAGCTCGTCTTGACCACCGAAGTCATGCCGTCCGCCGACATGACCTGCACAGTCGCGGTGTAGCTTCCGCCGTTCGTCCAGTCTTGCTGTGGAATGGTCAGCGTGTGGTCCCCGGTGAGGATGAGACCCGAGTTGTAGACCACTTCGGACGCCGAATCGTAGATGACGACCTGGGCATAGGTCTGCGTCCCGGAGGTCACCGTCCACGTCACAATCGGCGCGAGCCCCGCCGCCACCGTCACAGTGCCGACCGCCGGCGGGGCGATCACCGAAAAGTCGTAGGTGCTGGACCAGTTCGACCAGATCGAGTTCGCGAACTGGCACCTGACCCGCCACTGGTAGACGCCAGCTGCGATGTTGTCGGTGAGCGTCGACGTGGTTTGCGAGCCGGTCGATGCCGACTCCGATTCGGTCTTCGTTGAGTCAGACGAGTACCAGTGGCCATTCGTGACGGAACCCCACGACGACGCCGAGGCGAGCTTGAGCTGGATCTGGTGCAGCGACCACAGCGATTCGGCGTAGGCGGTCGGCAGCGACCACAGGAAGTCGACGTCTTGGCCGTACGCCACGGACGCATCATCGGCCGGCGTGAGCACGGTCGGTGTCATCGCAGCGGCGTCCGGTGATGCCAGCACGTCGGCGACGAGCGCGACAGTCATCAGGCCGTCAGAGTTCGACGAGATCGATGTGTGCCCCGCCTTTCCCGGGATCGTCAACCACGCGTTGTACCGGTGCGTACGCCAGTGAGTCTTCTTCTTCACCTTGTAGGAGGAGAACTTCGGGTTGATGCCGTCACTGCCGAAAATCCGCCCTGTGGCCGGGGTCAGCGCCGGAGTCGACTCGTTCTTGCGACCGAACGTCACCATGGCGCCGGTGGCTGCCGCGATCGTCACCCCGCCGGATGCTGACGTCGGGCCGAATGACTTCACCCCCGATAGAACGATCAACCCGCACATCACGGCGTTCAGCGGCAAGGCCGACGCAATGTCGGTGGGTGTCAAGATCAGCTTTCCGTACACCGCTTCACCGGCAGAGTTGCTGCGCAGAAGCTGCCAGCCGGCCGGAACTTTGGTGGCTGGCTTGCGACCCCCAGACGTCGCCGTGACCACGATCGCGGTGTCCCCCGCGGCCGTGCCGTCCGGCCAGGCGAGGGCGACGCCACCATCGGCGGTATAGGTCATATCGGAATGACCCACAAGCGCAATCGTCATGCCATCGCCCCCGCAAGTTGCTGCACAGCAGTGATTCGGTCAGAAACCATCAACCAGGACGCGCCCCGCGCCTCCAGCACGTCCGCCAGAGCCAACGCGACCGACTTCGCATCGCCACCCGCCGACGCCGCGCCCACCGCGGACACTGATCCGGACAGTGCCGAACCGGACAGTTGCGCAGATGCCATCAGCCCCGATGCTGCCGACTGCACACGGCCCTTCTGCGCGGCCAGTGATGCGGCAAAATCCTCTCCGAGCGCTTTGCCGGAGTAGGTCACATAGCCGTGGCCGGAGAACGGGCCCCACTTCGCAGGGCTGAATGGCCACAGGCCACGCAGTGTGGCCATGCCGTTCTTGACCCAGGACACCAGGCCATCCCAGGCGCCCTTGATCCCGTTCAGGAAGCCGGACACCAGAGCTCGCCCCGATGAGACGAGCAGCGAGCCGATACCGCCCAGCGCCGACTTGATCTTTCCCGGAATGCTCTTCACGTAGGTGACGACCTGCGAGAACTTCGCCGATACGGCAGACAGGAGGCCCGCGAACCATGCACCGACTTGTGATGGGATCCTCGACAACGCCGACAGGCCTTCAGTCACCCGGCCCGGGACCGAACCGATGAAGGCCACCACGGCGTTGAACTTCGCGCGCGCCGAGGTGACAACACCGCCGAACCAGGCAGCGACCCGGCCCGGCAGGGACGCCAGTAGCGCCAGGCCCGCAACAATGCGGGCAGGGATCGATTTGAGGAACGCGACCATCTGATTCCAGATCGATTGCGTGAGCGCCACGATCCGATCCCAGTTCGCCACCACCCACAGCACGAGCGTGCCTAGCGGCCCGATGATCACGAACAGCAGGTTCTTCATGACAATGCGGAAGAACGCCACGATCCCGTTCCAGACGGACTGCGCAGCCGAAGCGATCCCGGACCACAGACCGGAGAAGAACCCGCCGATCGCGTTGCTGGCACCGCCCATGATTTGCGGCAGGCTTGTCAACCCGCCGATGAGGCCGGCCAGGAAATCGACAACAGCAGTAACTGCCACACCGAGCCAACTGATCACCACCGAAAGCACATTGACCAGGCCACCGAGCAGGATCGCGACCAAAGGTGCGACCGCGGACACGACCGCACCGATGATGGTCACGAGAAGCGACAGGATTGGCATCAGCGCGGTGATGACACGGCCAATAGCCGCGATGATCGGTGCGAGAGCGCTCGCCAGCGTCGAGACGAGCTTCACGATCGGAGGCAGCAAAGCGCTGATCACCGACATCAGCGGCGGCAGAAGCTGCTGCACCAAACTCACGACGATGCCGACGACAGGCAGCAACGCCTGCACGATCCCCAACACCGCCGAGACCAGGGGTTCCACGGCCGGGAGCAAAGAGAGGATCGCAGTCGACAACGGCGGAAGCAACGATGTGGCGAGTTGCGCAACGACGCTCGCCACTGGAAGGAACGCGGACGCGATCTGCGAGATCACGGGAACAAGGGCGTTGATCACCTGCATGAGGACCGGCATCGCAGACTGGGCGAGCTGCAACACCACCGGAATGATCGCCGCCCCGATCTGGGTACCTGCCGTAACCAGCGCCGTGGACACCCGGGCGAACAGCGGACCGAGCGAGGATGCTAGCGGCACTAGTGCACCGAGGCCCTGTTGTGCGAGAGAAGCGAACGCCGACGCGATCTGCGGGAGTATCGGCTGCAGCGCCTTGAAGACAAGGCCGAGCGGTGAGAACGCCGACGCGATCTGCGTCCCTGACTTGACCAGCGCTCCGATGTCAATGCCCGACAGCAATCCGGACAGAACTCCACGAATGCTGTCAACGGCAGGACCGATTGCAGACTTCATCGCTCCGGATACCTTCGGGAGCAGTCCCAAGCCAGAGGTGATGGCCGCCGAGAACTTTGGCCCGAGGGAATCCATCAGCGGGCCGAGTTTCGACGTGACGGCGTCAATCGCAGGGATCGCCGCATTGAACAGCGTTTTCAGCCCGGCCAGCGCGGGAGTGGCAACTACTGCTCCGAGCCTGCCGAGTGCGGCGTACACGTTGGCGAGAGCGCCCTTGAACGTCTCGCCGGACTTGAGCGCCGCCCCACCCATGCCTTCCTGCATCGCCTTCTGGAAGGTCTTGAAGTCGATCTCGCCCTGCGTCACCATGGCGGATACTTCGCCGGTGGTCTTGTGCAGTTCCTTGCCAAGCAGCTGAGTGACCGGGATTCCAGACGCCATCAGCTGGCGCATATCGTCGCCCTGCAACTTGCCGCGGGCAGCGATCGAGCCGTAGATCAGGCCGATGTCGGTCAGGGAGCGGCCAGAGATAGCTGCGACATCGGCGATCGACTTCAGCGTCGCTTCGAGAGCTTTGCCCTCCTTGACGCCGGACGCGGACATCATCGCCGCCACCGAGGCCGCATCGCCGAGGCCGTAGGCGGTCCCCCTCACGGAAGCGAGAGCGTTGCCCATGATGGTGGTGATCGACTTCGCTGAGTGGCCAAGACCCTCGAGCTTCTTCTGAGCGCCCTCGATGGCAATAGCTCGGTTGATTCCGCCCGTGGCAGCCAGCCCGACCACGGCTACTCCGAGCGCGGAGACTGCCTTGACGCCAAGTCCGATGCCACTCTTCAGGGCGCCGCCGATCAGACTGCCGGAGCGCTTCGATGACTTGCCAGCAGTCGCCTCGAAGTCGCCGAATGCGCCTTTGACATCTCTGCTGAACTGTCCGGTGGAAGCGGCGAGTGACAGGTAGGCCACCCCCAATTCAGTTGCCATCATGACCTCCGATCAGGGATTCGGTGCAGTAGCATTCGCGACATGGATGCGCCGCTTCTGGAGATCACCAGCCACGTCGACGGGAAGAACGCGAAGGTCCGCGTCTATACCGATCGGGTGGAGTGGGAGCGCCCAAAACATCTCTCGGGCGGGAAGATCGCGGCTGGCGTAATGACCGGCGGCATGTCGCTGTTGGCCACGGGCATCAACACCCGCAAAGGCTCTGGGGTGGAAGTGATTCCGATGCGTCAGATCACTTCGGTAACCCAGAAGCGCGACACGATGCTCAACGATGTGGTGAGCGTGATCACCAGCGGCAATTCCATTGATCTGCGGTGCTCTCGGGCGGAAGCTGGGCAGCTGAGGGCCGCGATCCTCGGCTGCATCAACGGAACGACCGCTCCCGCGCCCGCCCCTACTCCCTCGGCTCCGCCGGCTGCGTGGTATCCGGATCCGCAGAATCCGTCCCTGAACCGTTGGTGGGATGGTGCGCGTTGGACGGAGCACTCCCAAGCGCGCTAGCCCGGTCGGGGAACTGTTCGCGATACCAGGCGTCGAACTCTGCGATGTCGTGGGATCCGCCGCGGATCGTTTCGGTGTCGGTCTTGGTGTCTCCCGGACGCGGTGTGGGTTTCGGCTTTGGCCCCTTCCCTGCCCGCTGCCAGTTCGCCCAGCTGAGTGTGTCCGCGATGTGCGCCAGCAGGTAGGTGTCTGGCGTCCACCAGCGTGCACCTTCCGGGTCGAGCGCGGCCGACACCGCTCCTTCTCGGGGCAGGTTCACGGCCATGTCAGCCAAATCCCGGGCGCCGATCCCGAGGCCGGAAAGCATGGCCGGGGTTCCGTGGTAGTAGCGTTGGAAGTCAGCCAGGAGCGGCCCGCGATGCTCAGCTAGGAGCGCCGCGAGCGTCAGGAGTTTGGGTTGTTCGCCGCCTCGAAGATTTCCTCCACCAGGGACAGCATGTCTGACGCTTTCACCCGGCCCGTCTCGGGGCTGCGAAGCGTGTTCTTCGCCTTCTCCATCTCGGAGGGCGGCAGGAGCCGCTTCAGGGTCGTCAAAGCCAGCTGAGCTGCCCTACCGGCCGCCTCCGGGTCGTCGTCCTTGCCGGCAAGGGATTGGGCCTCGCTCAGGTCTTCGAGAAGTTCGAAGTCGTCAAGCGCTTCGAGCGGGATACGGAGCTTCGCATCCCTGACCTTGACGGTGAGATGGTCCTTGCTCTTGGTCTTGTGGTCCTGCGGCTGTGCAGCCATGATTGCGCCTTTCCTCTGCGCGCCTCGGGTGTGGTTTGGCCAGCTAGGGGCGGCGAGGCGGCGCGCAAAGTCCGCCCCTAGCTGGAGATTTGTCAGGAGGCGGCGATGATCCCGTCGTTGCTGTACTCGTAGAAGTAGGTGCCGTTGGCGTCCTTGTACAGCGTGAGCGTGACCGGGTAGGCGATCACCTCTGAGTCTCCGAACGTCTGCTCGAACTTCTCGGTGGATACCTGGGCGTCCGGAATGACGATGCGGCGCACATGGCCGCCGTCTTCCAGGTCAACCACCCACGCCGACTTGCCCAAGTCGTCACCGGAGTACACGACGGCGATCTTGGTTCCGGAGGTGGTCGTGGCTGCCGTGACGGTCACCGCATCGTCACCCCAGATCGTCTTCGCGACGTTGCCGTTCGCAGCTTCGATCAGGGTGAACTCGAGCGTGACGGTCAGCTCAGTGCGTGGCTGTGCCGCGATGTCGCCGCCCCATGCTCGGATCGTCTCGTAAGCCTTCTCGATCGATCGCTTCAGCCCATCGTCGGAGGCGTAGCCCTGCTCGAGCCACGCAGCCGGGAGGCTGGTGGTTTCGTCGACGGGCATCGCGGTCGTGGTCGGTGCCCGGAAGATCGCCCCGCCAACCTTCGGCTTTCCGGAGACCACATACTTGGAGCTAGTCATCTTCTGATCCCTTTCGGTGCGCCGCCTCGAGGGATTGGTTCCTTACTCCGTCGCCGGAGAGGTCTTCTTGGTGCGCCTGCGCGGTGCGGCTTCGCCCGCGCCGGGCGGTTCTGGCTGGTCGTCGACGGGAAGCCAGCCCATCGCCAGCCATTCGTCGGCGTCCAGAACGTCCCGGACGATTCCGGGAATGGTTGGATGTTTGATCTTCATGATTGCCTCCGTTGCCGTAGCACGACCGTCATGACGTACCGGGGTGTGCCGCTGTCGGGGTCTGGCTGGGCGTAGATGCCGCTGAACCATCCGCCGGCGCCTTGCGGGACATGGCCATTCGGGGTGTTCATGTCGCACAGCCAGCCACACACGAGGTCGGCCAGGCGTTCGGCCTCATTCTCGGACTGCTCCCAGCATTCGACGACGATCCGGCAGTCACGGTGCGCAGGAGAGGTGATGGTCGATCCGGCGAGCAGCAGCCGGACGAACCTGTCTGGCCGCGGGTCAGGAACCCCCGCGAAGCTGCGAACCGAGTCGTCTGCTGAAATGGCGCAGGCGTTGAGGTAGTTGCGCACTTCCGCAACTGGCGACGAGAAGGTCACAGTTCTCGCTCCAGGACGTGATCGCGCGCCTGTCGGTAGCGCGCCGGGAACGACATGGCGACCACAGCGGCACGGCCACGGATCCGGCCACCAGTCTTCTGGGCTGCGCGGGCTTCGAAGCCGTTACCGGCAGCGCGCGCTATCCGTTCAGCGTGTGAGTTCAGCTCCGCCATCACCGCGGGCAAGGTGCGGATCTCGGCGAACACACCTCGGCGCCACTGAATCTTGACCTTAGCCATTGGTCGACACCTGATTGACTAGCTCGAGGAACGCGAACTGGTCATCCACGCTGTACCGGTAGTCGGCGTACACCTCCACCGGAACTTGCGCGTGCCCCACGACAACCGCTTCGCCGTTCACCATGACGGCGACCGGGAGCTCGATCACTACTTGCTGGGTGCGTTCGGTCATCCTGTCACCACCTTCAGATAGACGATGAGCGGCACATCAGTTCCAAACGGGCCATGGGAGTAGTCCTGCGGCCCGGCCACCTGCTCGAAGACGCCGGTCGAGAGAGTCCACCGGTCACGGTCACCGCACGCCGTCCCCTGGGGCACTAGCACTGCCATCTGGATCTCCTGCGCGCGCCGGCCCGGCTCCACGCCGAGGATCTGTTCCGGCGCTGGCGGCCACCATCCGTAGATGCCAACCGGCTCCGCGGATCCCCATGCTGGGACATGCTGGCCGAGGTCATCCTCAGGGCCCGGGGTGAACCGCTGATGCGGGAGCGTGGCGGCGATCGAAAGGTTCACCGTCAGACCATTCCCAACTCAACACCGCAGTCGCAATAGTTCGCCCCCATCGACCACGCGCACCACAGGGCGTGCGACACGGGCGGAGCGCCCATGTCGAGGTTGTACGGACGGGGCGCCGTCTTGCAGATTGACTGCAGCGCACGGATTTCGGACGGCCAGAACACGCCGCGGCGCTCCTGGCTGTGGTCGATCGTTTCAGACTGGGTGAACGGGCCGGCAGTCACCGACGTTGACGACTTCGCCCCCGTGCCAGCTTCGTCCCAGCGCAGGATCGCGGTCCGGAGGATGCCCTTCACCGCGAGCTTTTGCACGTCGGTGAGGTCAGTCGCCGACAGGCAAGGAGCTGCCAAGACTGCCTGGGCGGTAGCGCTTTCGATCATGGCCACCGCCTTGGCGGCTGGAATGCTCCCGAACGGATCGAGGTCACCGGGAACGATGAAGCTGGGAAGGGTGTCGGTCACGACTGCGACTTCCGTCGACGGCCCTGTGCTGAAGTCGATTTCGCGACTGGTTGCGCCGGAGTGGGATCTTCAGCGGACGGCCATCCGAGCGCATCGGCGGTCACCGCATCAACAGACACGATGACGCCCGTTCCAGGCATCGAGAGCCTCACTGTATCGGCCATTTCGAACCTTCCATCGTGGACTCATGGTGGTTCCCGGGCCACGCACCAATGAATGGCGACGTGGCCCGGGTTCGGGGATCAGGCGACAGCGTCGACGATCTTCGCGAACGCGTTCAGGTCTGCGATGCCCCAGCCGTAGACGACCTCGGCACGGAACGCGACCTGGTTGTTGCGCTGCAGGTCACCGCCGCCATCGGGGTCGCCGTACTCGATCATCTTCAGACCGATCTGCTTCTGGATGCCCCAACGGATCGCGCCGAAGTCACCGTCGAATGCCTTGACGGTGGTCGGGGTGGCTGCAACCCCGACCGCACCAACCGTGTTCGACACCGATGCCCGGTGACCGTCGAGCTCAGACACTTCGGTCGTGAGCGCGAAGTTCGGGTACAGGCGCTGCTCGGAGTTGGTGCCGCGGGCCGTCGAGAAGGTCGACGCCCAGGTCGGATCGATCGCGATGTCGCGCGGCACGTACGATCCCGCCAGGACGAGCGCGTCGGCGGCGTCCAGGTAGGTGTACGGCTTCGCCGCGGCGATCTCCACCGACTTGGTGGTCTGCGACAGGTACTTCGTCATCGCGGGCACCGACTCACCGCCGGTCGGGTTGATGCCGTGGAAGACGCCGAAGTCCAGCGCCCGAGACAGCGCCGGCTGAATCAGGTCCAGGACGTTCTGGACGACCTGAAGCTGGTGATCCTCGTCGGCCCACTTGACCTCTTCGGTCCAGCGGACCGTCTTGTGGAACTTGAACGGGGTGACGGTCACGACGGTCGGGGTGACGGTCGATCCGCCCTTGTTGGCGCCTTCTCCGACGTACTCAGCCTCGCCGATGTCGAACGTCATCGACTCGCCCGGCCCGAAGAGCTGGGGGATCGCGCCGGAGAGAGCGGCGACGGTGGAACCGCCTTTCACCTTGCCGAGCCACGGATCGAAGATCTGCTTCGGGATGGTGATGTTCGCGGTGGTCAGTGCGGCCATGATGGCCCCTTTCTGTCAGTCGTTGCTGTTGAAGAGCTGGCGCGTGAACTCGCGCAGCTCGGAGTTGCCTTCCCCTGCCGGGAGTTCGCCCTCGCGAGGCACATGCCCCTTGCGAGGAAGGAGCTTCGCCAGCTGTTCGGCGTGCCCCTTGATCTCCTCCTCGGTTTCGCCCTTGATCGCGTCGGCCGGGATGCCCAACTTCTTCGCGGCGGCTTCGGCCCACTTCTTCTTGTCGGCCTCGTGCGCCTCCCGGTCGATCCGGGCCTTGTCGGCGGCCTTGAGGTCGTCGCGCTCCTTCTCGGCCGCGGCGGCACGATCGATGGCCTTCTGAAGCTCGGTCTTGGCCGCTTCCTGCGCCTTGTCGTACTCGTCCGCCTTCGTCTTCAAGGCGTCGTAGTCGGCGTACCGCGCCGCGGACTTGCGCCGATCCTCAGCGAGGAAGGCGTTGACTTCGTCCTGCGTGAAGGTCTTCGCGCCGGCACCGTCGCCGCTCTCACCGCCCTCGGGCGGATTGGAGCTCATGGTGAACCCACCGAACAGGCCCCGATGGGTGGCGATGATTTCGGCGAGGTCGGCCGGGAACTCGATCTCGGACATTGGGTGATTCCTCCTGGTGGAGTGGGCTGGCGTGTGTCCCGTTCAGTCACCCCGTCGCCATCCGGGGTGCGGTAGATCAGTGGATGCCCTGTTGCTGCCGCAGCTGGGCGAGTACTTGGCTGGTCGCTTCCTTGCCGGACCGTGGAGCTTGGCCGAGCGCTGAACTGGCAGCGACGTCGTACTGGTCGTACAAGGCGGCGGGATCGTAACCCTCTGGAAAGTCCCGGTCGTCCCGGACCAGCGCCGGGACGCAATGGCAATCACCGTGATAGGCGTGGCCTTCCCCAGCACTCTGCGATGTGTGGTAGACGGCCCCGCGAGAAGCCAGCATGAGGCAGAACGCGCACGTTTTCGATCCGGACGGCACCCGTGCCCATGCTGCTCCCGACGCCCACGCGGAGTTCTGCATGGTCTGCCGGTAAGGCTTCTTGACCAGCAGATCGAGAGCGACCATCGCGTTCCCGAGCTGATCGATAGCGGACAGTGAATAGCCCAGGTTGGACATGGCCTGCCGGTCGTTTACCGACTCCGCCATCTGAACCCGTGGCGTCACCCCGATTTCGCGGGCCTGAACGTCGAACAGGTCTGCCGCAAGCGCTGCAGCGATTTCGCCGTACTTTCCGGCGACGCCGAGCCATCCCTCTGCGAGGGCGCGAGACATGAGCACTCGATCTGAGGTTCGCTGTTGGCCCCAGAGCTTCGCCCAGTCGGACTTCGCGTGATCCGCTATCCGATCGAGAGCTCGGCGCGCCTGGTCAACCTGCGCTCTGGATGGCACCGGCCAGCCCCTGATCACCAGTCAGCGCGGCGATCGCCGACTGGGCCCTGAGCCGTCGACGGTCAGCGAGCAAGCGATCGACCGTTCCCTCATCCAGGCCAAGAAGGTCCAGTGCCGTATCCGTTTCGGCAACCCATGGAAGGACGGAGACGACCTTGGTCATCCAATCGGCGGCGCCGCCCTTCGATCCGTGGCGCGCGTCGCGCCAGGTCGGTTGCAACTTGCGGAGCTCGGTAGGAAGAACCTGTTCTCCGGTGGCCAGGAGCCATGCGGTCTGTTGAGTACGGACATGGGCACGAGTGAATCCGTCCTGCGTGTCCTCCGCCTCAGCGATCAGATCTTCGCGCGACGCCTCATACGACTCATCGGAGGTCGGGTTCGCCTGTGACATGTTGACGCCAAGACTGGTCGCCGGGATGTTGGCCTCGGCCGCGAACAGCTGAGCCCACACCTGCAGCTGATCGACGTGCGGCTGCTGCGAACCTTGCGCAAGCTGCTTCAGATCGGCGCGTGGATTCTCGGCGTCGTCGTTGTCAGGGATCGCGAACATGGATGACAGCAGCATCCGAAGCGGAGGATTGCTCTCGAACAGCGACTTGTCCGGGCCAAACAAGGCCAGCAGCGGCGTGCCGTAGAAGTCGGCCGTACCTTCGGATCGAAGCATCGTGCGGATCGCCGATTGCGTGATCTGCATGATCGGCCGGGTGATCCGAGACGATCCGAACGGCCGCCCGTCACGCTGCCGGTACACCAGAGGCTCGACCGGCACGTGATCAAGGCCCGTCTCGACGCGGTCAACGACCCGTTTCGAGTCAATCACCACCGTCTGACCGGGCAAGTACAGGTTGAACGCGGACGGGTTCCCCTGCTGGTCGCGGGTGTTCACCGAGATGAAGTCCGACAGGCGACGCGCGCGGATGTTCCACGTGCCAGTACCGTCCAACGCGGTCTGGCGGGTGATCAACACATCAGGCTCGCCGGCGCCACCGCGAGTCACCACTTGCCACGAAACGCCGAACTCGAGCGCTGACATTTGAGCCATGCGCGCCTCGGAGACATAGTCGTTGTCGTCCAGGATGGTGTCCAGGCCGAACGAAGACAGATCGGATCCCGGGATAGCGAATCCGGTCAGCCGAACGCGTCGAGCCAGGGCCTCCAGCGCCTTCGCCGGCCATCCGAGCACCAAGCCGATGTTCCGCAGGTACGGCGGCACCGTCGGCGGCGGCTTCGGCAGCTTCTTGCAGTCCATGTGCGCCCGCCGCACCTCATTTCGAGCGCGCCGATCAGCTAGCTGCTGCAGCAGCCCAGCAACCAGACGCTGCTCGGCGTCAGACAGCCCGTAAATGCTCACCTAGTCACCACCTTCCAGCCGTCGCCGTCGCCCTTCTTCGCCCTGCTCAACTTCGCGGCCCGAACCGCCACCGAGATCGCCTCGGTCGGTGTCTCGTCGCCATCTGGCGTCGTAGCCGCCCAGCCCCACAGCCCGGACGTTCGGCGCTTCTGGTCGCACACCGAAACCGATGCGTCCAGCGCGTCACCGTCATCAGCTTTCGGGTGCGTGAACGCCCCCACCGTGCGCACACCTTCGCGAACCGCATCCACCAGCAGCGAACACGCCGCGAAGTACTCCGACGTGGTCAGCGTCTTCACCTTCCGGCGGAGCATCCCCTTCTCAACCAACGCGGCCAGCAACGCAGGACTGTCAGGCCCGCACAGATGCACTTCCTTCAGCGTCTTCTGCCGCGCCACAATCCAGGCAGCCAGCGCTGCCACGCCGTCTTCGGTAGACCCTGAATGGGTACTGATCAGGTCGACATGAATGCCGGCCGAATGCTTCAGCGCGCCGGCGACAGCAACCCGAGAGCCATCCTGAGAGAACGCCACCCCGAGATACCGCAGCCCTTCCGGAGGGCGCACATCCGTCTGGGTCTTGTCCCAGCTGGCCTTCGAAATGAATCGGCGAGCACCAGCGACCTCGTCCCAGATGCCCAGCGCCTCCCGACGCCACGAGTCGTCATTCTTGAGGTTCTTCCGCATCCGCAAGATCGACATCCACGGCGTCCGCTTCGGATACGACGGATTCGCCTTCTCGATCTGACGGACATCCATCAGGTCCGGTCCACCCGGCCTACCGCAATCCGGATCCGCCGAGCACTCCACGTACACCATGTCGCCGCGCTGCAGCACCACGACACCGTCCGGCTTGCCGTCCAGCGCCTCCGAGTGGCGAGCAGTGAACTCGTCACCCTCATCCTTCGGGCGCGGCGGCGTACCCATGAAGAACAGCAGCGCACCATGCGGAATGTTCGCCTGGTTCGCTGCCGGCACCATGTCTTCCAGGGTGTCCGCGCGCAGGATCTGCGCCTCGTCGAACACCTCGACATCGATCTGCGTCTCACCGCGGCCGAAGTTCTGCGCACGGGCGCCGTACCGCAACGTCGATCCATTGCGGAACCTGATCGTCAGCTCGTCACCGGTCAGGATCTGCTCGACGTACTTCGCCGCAGCTGGCCGGGACGCCAAGGCCACCACTGACCGGAACGCCGAATGTGCCGTCGAAACGCGATGCGCCGTCCAGATCGCATTCAGGCCGGGGAAGATCACGCAGAGCGCGAACACGATGCGGCCGACCAGGAACGTCTTCGCCACCTGCCGCGGAATCGACAGGACCACCCCGCCGACCGTCGCAGCGAACGAGTTGTCGGCACGGATGCCTAGGGCGATTTGCCCGAGAGTGCTCTGCCACGCATCAAAGTCGTCCCCGAGTTCCTCGCAGACCGCCGCGACATCATCCCAGAGCGATTCGACGATCCCCTCCGGAATCACGACATGACGCGCTACTTCGCTCAGTCGAAGCGACGAGCGATCAGTCACAGCCCGCGTACTCACCAAACGCAGCGCGCCGTGCCCCCTCAGCGACGGTTCGCGCCTCCTGGAGGGTGTCGTATGACCCGACGTGCTTGCCTGCTATGGCGACGTAGAACTTCCCGGACCGATGCCTGTAGACGTTCCGGTGGCCGGTATTGCTCCCTGCTGTCCTGCTTAGGTGCTGGCAGTTCTGCCGTTGTGTCGCAACGCGAAGGTGCGCGACGTTGCAGCACGCAGGGTTGAAGCATGTGTGGTCTATCACCGCGCCCTCTGGAATCGGCCCATGTTCCCGCTCCCAGGCGTAGCGGTGGGCGAGCACGTCCACGCCGTTGACCCGCAGCCTCCCGTACCCCGCAGATCTCCGCCCACTGGTCCAGAGGAGGCATTCACCGCGCCATTCCGTGCGCGCCGCGAATGCCTCCTCTGGGTCGGTGAACGCGTTGCCGCCTCCGAGTGGGTCGCCGTAACGCCACCACTTTCGGTAGTGCGCCTGGCACCAACCCCTGGAGTGCGCCTTCTTCACGCATCCATCGACTGCGCAGATACCATTTCCCACATCGACTCCTTTTCCCGAGTCGGTCAGCGCCCGGGCTGCTCGCAACAGCGCCGGGCACCCTCTTCACTTGCTAGACAGCCGCAGCGTCGAACGGTCTACGTGCGCCGTCCGTCCGCTCATGTCCACCCTTCGGCGCAGCCGCCTCTCGCAGCGTGTCGAGTTCGCGCAACGTCTCCCGGTATTCCTTGTTCAGGTTCGCCGCGGACCGCGGATCTGACTCATCTAGTAGGCGATTCAGGCGCGCCGCCGCCGACTCCAGCGCCTCAATCCGGCTGATCAACGGCGGAGACTTGTCCTCCGGCGGAGCAGGGGGAACTATCGACAGGGTGGGCGAATCGGCGCCAGCACGGCTCGCTCGCTTCCGACATGTCGCCGAACAGAACTTCGCCCGAGCAGTCGAGCCGGCTGCGAGATCTCCGCCGCATGACGCACATTTCCGCAAAGCCATGCCAGGCACCCCCTAGACCTCGAAGCGAACCCCCGTCACTCTGATGAACCTGCTCCGCGTATACCGCTCGAAACCAACCTGGCGACATCCAGGACCTTCGGGAGCCTCAACGAACACATGCACACCGCGCCCCGACACCGAGCGCTCAACCCAGACGATCGGCTCAGGGACGGACGAAACCAGAACTCGAGCATCAGCGTCAGTCACATGGTCGAAGTCATAGCAACCCAGCCCACCGCCCAGCATCACGCCATACCCGTCACCAAACCCAGACTGCACCTCGCCGAACGACACCCACGTGTTCGGATTCGTTGACGACGCCGGGCGCCCGGATGGTTGCACAGGACGCTTACCGTCCGCGCGAGCCCACGACCGACGCGAGGTCATCATGTCCGGTAGCCGGTGAGCACGATGTGACGCTACGCGGCACGCACCCCCGCAGAACCGTGCCTTTCGTCCGCGGCCGGCGTTCTGCACCAACTCCGCCCCACATCGCTCGCATGTCCCCACGACGCTGATTCTACCGAATAACGTTACAGCGCATCAATGGTTGTCGGCGCGCGACAACGAACATCTTCCGTAGTCAGACGCTCATTGTCACGGAACGGAAAGGTCACGCTCGCGATTTCGCTATGCCTGTGGGAGCGAGGAATCATCGACCCCCGGGGTACCCCGCCAGGTCACCAGTTGATGAGCGTGGTGATTGTTCGTCGGCTTGCCGCTTCGCGCTTGGACTGGGAGTTCTCACGTCCGCCCTTTCCGCGCTTCTGGTTGCACCGGCGGCAGATCACTCGCCCGTTATCGACAGTGTTGGTGCCTCCAACCGCCCATGCGATGATGTGGTCCGGTTCGGCACTGTTCGGCTTTCGCCCGTGCTCGTAGTCGAGTTCGACCTCACAGAGTGGGCACCTCGTTACGCCAGCTTTCCTGCCGGCGCGGAGTACGGCCGTCCGCCAGCGCTTGTAGCTGGCTGTTCCAGTTCGCGAAGTTGCCATCGTCCCTCAGCTCGGTGGTCGGGCTCGCTGGTCCTCTCCGCGTCGGCGTTTCCCGCCCGGCTCTCATTCCCCTTGTGGGGTCGCGCCTCACGTCGGCGTGGAGTGGGTGGTGGTGCGGGGCTCGGCACGGAGAGGACGCGGTGGGGTGGCTTAGCGGTGTGCTGGGAGTCTTGAGGTGGCCCGTTGGTTTGTCACGGTGGGCTAGTCCGTGCGGCCAGGGCAGGTCATGCTGCCGGGCCTTCCCATCGCGGCACGCTGGTCAGCCAGGTAAGGCTCCGGGGTATAGGCGGCGCGATGGGCGTGCATGGCCTCCACATATGCGCTTCAGTTGAGAGGCGGTGGAGGGACTGTCGTGGATCGCTCGGGACTCGAACCCGACGCCTCCGGTTTGCAGGACCGGCGCTCTACCAGATGAGCTAGCAACCCGGGGTGTGGGGTGTTGGCGCGCAGGTTGCGTCTTTGGCCTGGCAAGAGAGTTCCGGCCTCGGCTACCTTCAGTGCCTCGCTGGTGCTGCTGTTGACGCGCCTTCACCCGCTCGCGGAAACACGAAATCCCCAGGACACACTTCGTCCCAGGGATTGCACACATCGTATCAGCACGAACTACATCGGCGTAACTTCTTGCGCCGTGTCTCTCTCGTCGATCTCGGCAACGATGTCCGGGTACCTGAGTGCGATCACATCCCAAGGCAACCAGTACGACTCGCGACCCTCAGTCCTGGTCGGATTGAGCCCGCGATTGGCCTGCCACCACATCAGCGTTCGACGGGGAACTCTTAGCTTGGAGCAGATGTCCTTGGTGCTCATCGGTGGTTTGCGGCGCCATTCGCGTTCGAGCCGTTGCGGCCCGGGGTGTTGGTGTCCAGCACCGCAGGTGAGCCAGCCGTCGTCGGCGAGGTGCATTTGCTCGTTGCAGCCGTCGGTTGGGCACAGGTATTTCGGCCGGCGGCGCACTTTGGCGAACGCGGCGAAGCTGCCGAGGATGGTTCGGATCTCGTTGCTGATCCACGCGATGTCGTCCCCAGCGAGGTAGGCCTGGGCGTCTGCCCATGCCGCAGCGAACCAGGCGAGCTCTAGCGCCCAACTCACTCCTTCTGGCTGTGGATGCTGGCTTTTGGCCACGTCGTCGAATGCTGCCCAGATGATGCGGGAGCACGAAACGAGGTCGGCGAACAGGCTCGATTCTGAGGTGGCGTTCGCGGCCCTGAGGAGCCTGATTTGCCGGAATGGTGCCGGCTCGCTGGCCGTCTTGCGCTGGCCTGCTGGCCCGTCTGGGTTGGGTGCGTCGATGGTCGCGACTGCTTCGCGGATGAGGACGGGTAGTAGGTCGAGCATGTCGGCGACGGTGAGCTTCTCTGGCAGGTGTGCGGGGTGACTGCTGGTCGCGTGCCTGGTGATGGCTGGGGTGAGTTTCAGCAGCGGCGCGGTGGTACTGAAGTCGCACAGAGGGCAGTGCCAGGTTTGCGGGCCGTGTTCGGCGTAGTGCTGCCATGCGGCTTCGGCGAGGGTGCGGCGCCGGTAGCGGACTTCGGGCATTCGGCGGCCGGCGAGGCGTTCGAGCGCCGCTGCACTGATGATGGTGGTCTCAGCCTGGTGGTGTGTGGGGCAGCCGCACTGGTTGGTGGGTAGTTCGGTGATGGGGCATGTGCTCACGGTGTGTTCCTTCGCTGGCACGGGCATGGTTCGGTGGTGGGTTTTGGGCCGCCGCTGGTCTGGATCCGGTGCAGGCACTCACTGGTGTGTGGTGGGTGCCCGCACCATGTGCAGGTGGTCATGGGCTGCTGAGCGCTTCGCCGTCGGAGCGCCACGTCACGCCTCCTGCACGGTGTCGTCTGGGTACATCAGCAGCGGCGGTCCGTTTTGGATGCTGAGGTATCCCACGGGCAGCGCGGAGGATCGCGGCCTGAGTGTCGGGTGTGGTCGGTGGACGTACACCCCATCAGCTGCGATGAGTCGACATGTCGGGTCTTCGACCCGCACACGCTTTCCGGCGTCATCTGGGCCGAGCTGTGACGCTTTGATCGTCGGTTTGTTGCTCATCGCTTCTCCAGCCACCAGCAGTGTCCGCACTGGCACAGCACGTACTCCATGCCTGACCGGCGCCGGCGAGTCATCCGGTGCCCGATGAGGTCGTGCCAGAAGATCTGTAGCTTCATCACTCACCGTCCATGTAGACGATTGGCATCCGCAGGTCGTCGTCCCATCCGAAGCCCTCACGCTTCATTGCCCAGCGGTGAATGCGCCAGTGCAGCGAGCGGGTCAGCGTGTAGTAGGCAATCGCGGTGATCGGGAAGCCGTTGATGTATCCGTAGGCGGCATCCCACAGTGCTTTCCGTAGCCCGTAGCCTTCGGGGAATGGCTTGATCCCGTACCCGAGATCCACCACTGCCGGTGCGCTATCGGTCCCGCCTCCCCACTTGATCCACGGGACTGGGCCGAATTTGCGCACAGCACAGATAGCTTCTTCGGCTTGGTCTAGTTGGTCGCACAGGGCGGCTAGCAGCTCAGGAGCGGGGGTTCCATCTGTCCATGGCCAGAGTGTGGCCGCGGCGAGCAGTGCCCGGGCCTCGTCTTGCAGGGTCATCACTGGACCCCCATCTCGGCGTCGATCTGGTCAAGCAGACGCACGGTGGGGCAGGGCCACGATCCGAGCGGGCCGCATTGGTCACAGAAGTAGCGCCAGACCACATCGGCAGATGCTGAAGTCGCGGCGAACGGTTCAGAGGCGCGGACGTGAATCTCCCGCACTCGATCGGTGATGGCCTTGACGATGGCGGGAAGGGCGGCCTCAATCGCATCATCGCTGATCGGGCCGGAAACTCCCGCTTCAGCCTCAGCGAACTCAATGGCTCGCTCGGCGACCTGCTCTCGGATGTCAGTCACGACCCTCACCCCCAGCGAGACGGTCGGCACGATCACGGAGCCATGAGAGTCCAATGACGCCAGGAAGAAGACTGTCTACCTTTTCGCGATCAGCTGCGTCCGCTGCTTCCCTCAGCGCTTCGGCTTTGACTTCAGCCTCAGAGCGGCCCGGAAGCAACGCTAGGACGGCATCGGCGGCAGTCCCGATGTCGATCTCATCCCAATAGTCCGGTGCCTTGCTGAAGATCGCGCGCCTGGCGGCATCCCGGCTCGGCTGACACGTCGGGTACAGCGCGTGGATGTGGATGGCTGCTGTTGGGATCACAAGCTCTCCCGACACGGAGGACCGGCACCTAACTAACAGGTCTTCAATCTGCTCCATGGTGGGCGGGAGAGACGGGGCAGGCTGACCCGGGCGGTGAACCAGCGCCAGGCGCTCCGGCAGGTCGAAAGCCTCTTCCGGATCTGGGTCACAGAACGCGGCACGCCATCCATCGCTGTACTTCTGGTAGGCGTCACCATCTTCGTCAATCGCGATTGATCGAATGGGCAGCGCGTCGAGTTCTTCGGCGGTCGTGATGATCTCGGTCATCGGTCTTCCCCTTCCCGCCACGCGATGGACGCAGCGTCGTCTCCCGCGATCGCCAAGATCACGCACAGTGGGCAGCCCGGCTCCCCCTCGCAGGCGGGCGTGCATGGCCATTCGTCGCCAAAGTGGTCCGAGATCGCTTCAGCCATCTCGTGGACCTTTGCCAGGTCATCCCTGGCCGCCTTGAGCGCCTTGATCAGCTCCGGCACGTCACACACCGAGTCGGTGATTGCGGCGATGCCGTCAGCGGTGTAGTCGCCCTTGGATGGCTTGGCTTCGATCGCCCGGTCATAGCGGGCGCGGATAGCATCCATATCGAGAGTCATTTGGTGACCTCCTCGGTGCAGTCTGGGCATTCGGATTCGGGGCAGTTGATGCGCGTGATGACGCCATCACCGAGGACGTTTCCGGTGCTGGCCATGTGGTCATGGGTCGACGGCTCAGGTCCACACGGGTACGGCTTGATGCGGGCAAGGTCAACGCCGTAGTGCTCGCCGCGCTCCCACACCCACTCGCCGATCGAGTCGCCCGCCATCCGCACCTCAGCCCAGTCCCAGGCCTCCTGACCGGACATGCCCTGAAGAAGGGCGTCGGTGATTAGTGCGAGACGGGCAGCCTGAACCAAAGCGTTCGTACGATCGACCGCGATGATCCGCGCCTCGGCAGACTGGTCGGCGTCGAGAAGGTCAAACCAGCTGGTGCCCCACACCTCTAGCCCCTGAGCTCTGGCGTACAGGAATGGAACCTCCATCGCGAGGGGTCGCGGGGTCGCCTCCTCACCATCCGGGTACAGCTCGTGTGCGTAGCGCCTGATCGTGCGCCGGGTCTTGTCGGTCATGAGAGTCCTTTCAGTGCGGCAGCCAGCAGGGCGTCGGATTTCTCTCCGATTAGGAGCGGATGGGCACCCCATGACAGGAGGATCGGGAGGTTTTTGTCGGGGCCGAAGGTGAGGAATGTGCCGTCGACTGAATCGCAGCCGATGTATTCGGCGTACCGGTAGCGCAGAGCTGAATTGACTCGCCCCATGTGGACCCACTTGCCGCGCTCTTTGGCTTCCCGGACCAGCGGCGGGACATAGCGGCCCAGCTTCCATTCGGTGGTCCCGCCAACGAACAGCGCATCAAGCTCGCTCCACGGCACCGAGAGTCCTTCAAGGCCGTCTTGCGCGACCAGTGCAGCCGGGTATCCAAGGTCACGAATCCGGCTCAACCACGGCAGCGAGCGGGCGAGGGTCGCGGCCGCGTTCCCGACCACGTCGGGAGCAACGGCGAAAGCGCACGTCTCGGCATCGTTGGCGTGTGCTTCGAGCCATCCGAACCACGCTTCATCTCCTGGATAGCCGGACCCGAAGCATCCGTTATCGGCGCACCATGTCATCCCGTTCGGCCGGACGTTTCCCTGCGCTGGAGTGTCGATGTAGCCAAGCAATCCGTCACGCATGGCGGCGACCACCCGCGGCGAGCACGGATTGGCGAAGTACAGCACGGCACCCCCACACGATCAGCACGAAAACGGTCGTCACCCCGAACTTGACCCCGACCTGCGCCCACACGAGCGACAGCGGGAACTCGGCCAGAGCGAGAAACAGCAGCGAGTCGGCCACAGCCCCGACGGCATTCGAAGCGAGCGCTGCACGGGTTCGGCCGGACCGCCTCAGCGGCGTATAGACGGCGAAGTCGGCAAGTTCAGAGAGCAGGAACGCGGCGGCCGACGCGAGCGCCAGGGTCGGGCTGAATGCGGCACTGACCCCGGCGCCGCCCACAATCAGGCAAACCACCCAGAGCCAGCCCAGCGCCTCCTGGGTGGCGTCCCGAGCAACGAAAGCGAACCCGGCCAGCCACGTGCCAGCGGTCACGGTGATGCCTAGCCAGGTGACTACGCCGAGAGTGCTGGTCGCGGCGTTGGTGGCAACAATGACCACGACGAAGGCGGCAGCGGGAATCCAGTGACGGATCGGCCGGGCTGGCTTGTAGGTGAGTTGGATGGACTTGGGATCGGTGCTCATTGCTCATCTACCTCGATCACCAGCACCTGCATTCCGGGGCGGAGCAGGGCGATCTCTTGGATGGGATCTATGTGGGTGTGGTCGATCTTCGGTAGGCGTGGCACCTCTCGCGTCGCGCCATGCGCGGCGACGACGACGGCTAGCCACGCGAACACAGACTCCTCACCGTCGAATGGCGGGGTTCCGGTCGGAAGGTCCGGGAACTGCTCGCGCAAGAACTCCTCACACTCACGGGAGACCCGCGGCAGCTGGTGCGTCATCAGATCTTCATCGACGAGCCAGCCGAGGATGTTGTAGACCCCGGCCATGTGATCCGGACTCACGAGCGCGCCAGTGGTAATCGACAGGATGTCTCCGACGTGGAATGTCTTGGTCTCGGTCATGAGATCGCCTCCCGGATGCGCTGCCGCCCGACCTTCACGCCCGCCCTGATGGCCTCGAATGCGGCCAGCAGCTCAGACTTCACGTCCTCGCGGGGGGCGGCTGTGATGGGGCCAGGGCAGACGAGTTCGTGGACGATTCCGGCCCTGGTGGCCACGTTGTCGGCGCCGGCGCCGAAGGCGAACAGCTTGGATCCACACACCTCGCAGTGTGCGGTGGCGATTCCGGGCGCGATCGACGCCACAGTGTCGGTGATCATTTCGGGACTCCTTCGACGGGGACGGGCAGGGTGGCGAGGTGCTGATCGAAGCCGGCCGCCTGGCCTTGGCGCTCGTGCTCGATGAGCTTCAGCAGGTGGGGCACGGCACGGGCCAGTTCGGCGATGGCGGCGCCCTGCTCAGTCTGTGGGACCGGGAGCGGGTGGTTGGTGACGTGGTGGGCCGCGAGGTCGTCCCAGTGGCGCAGATCGGCGTCTGTGGGTAGTTCAGGCATGGTCATCTCTCTCGTTGGTTGTGGGCATGACGAAATCCGCGCAACGCAAGCGCGCGCTTTCTGTAGTTACCTATGTGGGTTGAGTTTGGTCTTTTCCCGATGGCGAAGCCGGGGACAGGAAACGAGGGCAAGCACCCCCTTGGGGGTGCGCGGCAGCGGGGGGCTTGGAGCTGGATGTGGTGATGTCGTGGCGTGGAGTTGGCTCTGTATCTGTATAGCGGCATGGACTCCACTCGGAGCCGGATCGGATTCCTAGCGGAGTCCGAGCGGAATCCGACTTAGGACTGCGCTGCCTTCCGGTCGGCGTCCTTCCGCAGGCGTTCGTCGATCTCTGCCTTTGACCGATTCCACTTCGCCCACGAGCACACTCGATACCCGCCCTCATCGTCATCCCTGGACCACAGTCCGGCCCTGACCAGTGCCTCGGCTCTCGCCTGGACGCCAGTCAGGCCGCTGCCAACAAATCGCACCAGTTGGATGTCGGTAATGAGGCCGTCACTGAGTACGTCCGCACAGAACGCCAACCCGCGCACGAACAGGAGCTCAGCCTTCTCTCCCGCGATCGCCACCGCGTCGTCCTTGTAGTAGTGCGCTGACAAGGGTGCATACGATCCGTTGCGACGGACCTGATTAGCCGGCATTGCTTTCCTCGTATTCGGTCAGGATCGTGCGGGCGGTCTCAAGCCGCTCGGTGAGCATGTTCCGACAGACGCCCATGAAGTAGCGGAAGTGGTCTGTCTTGACCCAGGGCTTCGAGGCCGTGACCTTTACCGCTTCCTCTAGATCGCTCATCGTCAGGCCGGATGCGAGTTGTCGTTCGATGGCCAGTTCCCAGTCGTTGGGCAGGTCCATCGTGCGGCCATGGCCGTCTTCGTGTGCGTACCATGCATGGTCGCGGAAGTGTTCGAGCGTCTTCGCGTCGGCTGATCTTTTTTTGGCGGCGCGTTCGGCGGCGAGCTTCATGGCCTGCGCCCACCGCAGAGAATCCTCGTCAACTTGGGCGATCATCCCTTGGTCTGGTGCCGCCGACGCCTTGCCGGCATTGCAGTCCTTACATGCGGCGACGAGGTTTGTGGGATCATCGCTGCCACCGAGCGACACCGGAATCACGTGGTCGATAGTGAGTTCATTTTCTTTCGAACGGCAATAGCGGCACGTGTAGTTGTCGCGACGGAGCACTTCGAACCTGGTGCGCTTGGTGACTGTCATGATCCGATCCTCCTTGAATCTTCCACTTCATGCCGCCTTCCGGGCTGATCTGATCTTGCGTGCAGCCTCCGTGTGGCCTGCCCTCGAGAGTGATGTGGCCATGCTGTCAGCGCCGCTGTATCCAAGCCGGCGCGCGATCTCGTCGCTGCTGGCTGAGCCGGCCAGAACTTCGAGTTCTTCGATCTTCTCGACAGCCGTTCGAGTCTTGCGGGGCTTACCGGTGACGGGCGTAGCGGCCGGGTTGTCGATGCCGTGCGGCCCCATCCCGTCATCCCATGCGAGCGGCGGCGCCCAGCCGTCACGGGCGGCCCGCGTCCTGCCGGATCTGGCAGCTATCCCATCGGGCGGGAGCATCATCGACAGTTCCTCGTAAAGCGCGCGTACCCGGGTGGCCGTCGACGTGCGGACGAGTCTGCGGTCACCTCGGAGTTGCACGACCTGCCGCGTCCCTATGCCCAGCTTCGCGGCGATGGTTCGACAGTCCCATCCGATCGCTGCCAATGCCCGCAATCGCCGCTGTGTTGGGGTGGCATCCACCAGGCCTGTGAGTCCGGCTTTGCGGCGCTTGACCATGCGGTTTCGGGACCGCCGGCAACCGTCGCAGCGGCACTTGCAGACTTCGTAGCAGGTGCTAGATGGTGCGTGGCGCTTGCATTCGTGGTCGTGCTTGTCGGTGCCGAGCAGTGGCCGCAGCTGTTCACCAGCGTGCTCTTGGCGGTAGTGCCCAGAGCAGAGGTTGAGGGCCCGCGCTGAATGTGTGCAGCCGGGGAACGTGCATTGCCTGGTTTGCCGGACATGCACTTCGAGCGGAGTGAGTTCCTGTCCCCGCTTCTTCTGTGTTCCGTGCCCCCAGCACAAGCCGCCACTGCGAGATGGCCGGCCGCAACCGGCGAAGGTGCATGATGCGGTCTTGCTCACTGGTGGTGCCTCCTTTCGTGTCTTGTGGCTGCCGCGTAGGCGGAGTCGGCGTCTGGGTATCCCGATCCATACGCGGTGCAGCAGGGTCTTGTGCAGGCGAACCACCAGCGCCCGGAGGCGGCTTGAGCGATCGTCATGCGGCACCTGATTCGAGGTCGAACAGGGTTGGCATGTGCTGTTTGCGCTCTTCGGCTTCGAGGTACTTCACGCCGTCGGCGAAGTAGCCCGGGTTCAGTTCGACGCCCCGGCCGCGGCGGCCCATGCGAAGCGCCATCATCGGGACGGTCATGAGGCCGCCGAACGGGTCGTAGACCAGCTCGCCTTCATTGGAGAAGCGGCGGATCAGGCGCTCGACGATGTCGAACTGCAACGGACAGACGTGCATCACCTGGGCGCGGTGGGACTGCTCGCCGTTCAGGGTGCGCATCCGGTTCACGTCATGCCACACGTCGGGATGCCACGACCCGGGAGCCAGGCTCATGAACGTGGCCGGGAGTGCTCCGCGGCCGTCGAGGGTTTCTCCGATCCGAATGTGCGACTCGTAGTCGTACACCTGGGCGAGTGTCTGCTCGGTGAACAGCCGTGAGCGGTCCTCCGCTGGGAGCGCGATGAGCTCGTCGGGGGTCAGCGGTCGGTCTCCTGACGATCTCCAGAAGGCGTGGGCGTCAACCTGCCAGCGGGCGCGGGTGTACTGCGCTTTGTCCTTCGTGACCGGGGTGTCGGCGTAGCCGCGCGCCCGGTCGGATTGCGGCTTGTGGAACAGCAGCACATACTCCGGCGAGCCGACGCCCATCTTGGTGGAGTCCTTGCTGTTCTCGGTCCAGCCGAGGCGGTAGGTCTGGTTGTTCTCGCGGACCACGTCGGTGACGATGGTGATCATTCCGAGGTAGTCGAAGCCGTGCTTCTGGCCGTGGAAGATCGCTTCGGCGTGGAATGGCGAGACGGTCGGCACGCCGGCGCCGGTGACGTTTCCGAACAGGATCCGGTCCTTGACGTGGCAGCAGTAGATCCGGCCGGGCGCCAGGACCCGGTACAGCTCGGGGGTGAGGTAGTCCATCTGGGCCCAGAAATGTTCGTTGTTGTCGGTGTGGCCGAAGTCGTTGTAGCTGGGCGTGTACTCGTAGTGGTTGGCGAACGGGATGCTGGTGACGATGAGGTCGACCGACCCGGTGGCCATGCTCTGCGTTTCGGGCACGGTGTCGTTGTTCGCGGCCAGCCAGCCGGCACCGGCCGCTTCGATCCGTTCGATGCCCATGGAGCGCTCGAGGGCGGCGGCGATGTCTGCCTGTGCGAGGCCGTACTGCTTGATGATCTTGGTCATGGTGGCTGTTAGTTCCTCGTGCTCTGCCCACTTCGTGCGGATCGTTTGGACGACCTCACGTTCGGTGTCGGTGTGGATGAGGTGGATGTGGCACTCGCGGGTTTGCCCGAAGCGCTGCACTCGGTGAATGGACTGGATCAGGTCGTTGAACTTGAACGTCAGCCCGACGTAGATGGCCTTGTTGCACTGCTGGAAGTTCATGCCTTGGCCGAGCATCACTGGCTTGCCGATCAGGGCGACGGTTTGCCGTGTGCGCCACTGCTGCAGGCGGTGCTCGACTTCGTCAGCGTCCAGCGAGCCGTGGATCGATGAGAAGGTGGTGCCGCGGGCACGGAGTGCTCGTTCGAGCGCGTGTTGTTCGTCGTTCAGGTCGCACCACAAGATGACCTGGTCGAGGTGCGGCGCGTAGCTGTCGAGGATGGCCATCGCTTCGGAGACGCGCAGGTCGATCGACTCGCGCTTCTCGCGGGCTGCGTCCGGGAGCCCCATCGACACGCCGCGGAATAGGTGTCCTTGGCCGTCGCGGTCGACCGGGGTTTCGCCGGGGTTGAACAGCACTTCATGCCATTGCACGTCGATTGGCGGTAGGTCGTATCCGGTGGCGTCGAAGCCAAGGTCTTCCGGGGATTGCAGGAAGATCGCCCAGGTGTTGAGCCACAGCCAGAACTCGCGTTCCTTGTGCGGGTACAGGGTGAGGTTCCCGGCTTTGGTCGAGTCCCGCTGGAAGAACCTGGTGAGCGCGGCGCCGGTGTCCATCACACCGAGATAGCCGGCGTAGTGGATCAGCTCCTTGTGCCGGTTGGGCGCTGGTGTGGCGGTGGCAACGAACCGGTAGGGCACGTGGCCGAACAGCGTCAAGAACTCCTGGTAGGTCTTGGAGCCGTAGGAGCGAAGAACTGACGCTTCGTCAAGGGACACCACGGTGAAGCTGCCCACATCGAGGCGGCCGTCACGCACCGACTCGTAGTTGGTGATGTAAATGCCGTCGCCGTCGAGTTCTTCGGTGCGGCGCACGAATCGGAGCTCGAAGCGAGACGTGCCGACTCCGGGCCGGTAGTCGCCCAGCTTCTCGGCGTCGGCGGCGAACTCGACTCGTACACCAAGCGGGCACACGATCAGCGCCCGACCTCCCTCGCGGCGCTGAATGAGCCGGGTGATCTCCAACTGCATGAAGCTCTTTCCCAGCCCGAACGCGGCGAAGATGGCGCGCCGGCCGCCGCTGATGGCCCACTTCACGATCGCCGCCTGGTGGGGTTTCAGCAGGGGGTTGATCAGCGACCGATCGATCTCGAACCCGTAACTGTGCGCGATCGGCTTCTTCTCCCTGAGGAAGTCGGCGTAGTCCATTCGTGTGCTCTTCTCTGGGTATGCGAAGCCCCCGCCACCGGGTGATTGGTGGCGGGGGCTTGGGTGGGGATGGGTCAGGACTGCTTGCGGCTTTCGATCCAGGCGATAGCCACGAGGGTTATGCAGATAATGCCGAGGCTGATCACGATGCCGGTGATGATGTCCATCAACGCTCACCTCCTCCGGGGATCAGCTGACCCTGGGCCTGTGCGTCGAGCTGCGCCATGGTGTCGTCGGCGGTGCGCTCCGGGAGCGCGTTCGGGTCTTCCTTGCGCGGGATGTAGATGCGCTGGCCGCCTTCGATGTTGAGGCTGCGGAAGAACTTGTCGAGGTCGAAGTTCGCCGGGTCTTTCGGTGCGAAACCGCCCTGGGGAACGTCGAACGCGACCGTGCGGACGCCGTTGATGAACGGCTCGCGCGGCTTGGTCCAGGTGATGATCGCGTCAACCTCGTAGGCGAGGTTCTTCTCGGCGTCCACCTTCCACTCCTTCTCGGTGGTCGGCTTTCCGTTGCGGATCACCGTCACCTCGTTGTAGCGGGCAGTGAAGATCACGGGGCCGCGGTTCTTCCGGGCCGCGTCGATGATCTGGCGCCACCGCTTCTTCGCGACGTTCCACTGATCCATGGTGATCGTGTCCTTGCCGCGCTTGCGGGCGATCGACTCCTGCTCGTCGGACAACAGGCCCCACAGCTCGCTCACCGAGTCGATGACCAGGGCATGCGGCTTTTCGTCGACCGGAACGGCTACGGCGTCCTCGATGGCCTGCAAGATGCCAGCGAATGAGCCGTCGTGCTCCACGATCTCGTAGCGGGCGCCCTTGATCGCGCCGTACTGATCAGCGGTGCCCTCACCGATCTCGAGATAGAAGGTGCGGTCGATCAGGTCGGACGCGGAGAACTTCGACGCCGTGAAGGACTTGCCGCACTTCTCGCGGCCGGCCAGGAGCACGAGCGGCCAGGATGCCTTCCCGGTCGGCTTTCGGGTCTTCAGAGTCATGCGGTTTCCCCTTCTGTGGCTGCGTCGAACAACGCTTCTTCTTCCCTCCGGGCGGTGTACGCCGGCAGCGAGATCTTGTGGATGTGTTGCGAGTAGCCCGGCCACCGGTCGGCGTGCAGGCATTCGGCGAACTGGTTGATGGCGAGCCGGTCGAGCTCGGCGGCGCGCATCACGTCCTCTGACTGGATCTCGTGGACCGCCACGAGATATGGCGGACTTGACTCGACTGTGGCGTAGAGCATCGTCACGGCCTTGGCGACGCCGAGCAGGCGCAGGATGTGCGAGTAGTGAGCGTCGGAGATGTGATAGCTGAGGTCTCCGGCGGCCTTGGCGAACCTCCATGGGTCGGCGTGCTCCGCGGTCTTGATGTCGCCCACGATCAGGTGGTCACCGGCGGCCTGCTGCAGGCTGTCGAGTTTTCCGCGCAACCACACCCCGGTCTGGTCGTCCTGCGCAAAGATCGCTTGTTCGAACTGCGCGCCGGCGAGCATCTTGGCCACGATCGGGTGTGACCGCAGCGCGTAGGCCATCACCTTCGCCCGCGGCACATCGTGGGCCAGGATCGGTGCCTCGTCACCGTCCGGGTCATGCTCGGCCAGGAAAGCACTTCCGGCTTTCGACGTCCACGACTTGCCGTCGAAGACCGCCAGGTCGGCGGTCTCCATGGTGAGGGCGTGGACTGCGGAGCCGAAGATCATCGCGTCCGTCGGCTCGTTGCGGTGGTCCGTCCGCCATCGGTAGTGCGCCGGCGTCGACGGCGGGATCAGCCAGCGCGCCGACGATCCGGACAGCGACTCGGTGCCGTAGGCCCGCAGCGGGTCACGGTGATAGAGCGAATCGGGCAGCTTGTAGATGCCCGCCGTCGGCTCGTCGCCGATCAGCTTCTCAATCGCCCCAGTAGTGGCCCCGGCAGCGTCCGGGAGGACACCAGCCGGGGCATGCGTAGGGTCCGCCCCCACCGGCCTACTGGGCGCGCTCCTTGCCTGATCCTCGGCGCGCTTCCGGATCGCCTCGATAGCTTCACGCTCCCCGCAAATCTGGCAGCGGTCATCCTCCGAGTAGTGGCCGCAGTCGAGCTTCTTCATCTTGGGTCGGCGAGCCATCACAGGCCAACCACTTGGCCGTCTTCGATCACAATCGCCGCGGGACCTGCAGAGTCGGCGTCGCCGACCATCTCCAAGAGCACCTGCGTGTCGTTCTCGGCGGCCATCTTGTGAACCACGGCCAGCGAGTCGGCGTCGAGCAGCGAGCCGTCGGAGATCATCGCGACGCGCAGCTCGGAGTGCAGTGCGATCGCGATCGCCATGGACACCTGGATCTGCTCAGCACTGCTGGCCTGGCTGAGCGGCTGGCCGTTGAAGGTGACACCCAGGTCGTCCACACCAAGCCCGTCGACGGGCATCTTGGCTGCTCGGATCGCCTCATCCTTGGCACGGTCGATCGCGTCGATCTGCGCAGACAGCGCGGAGTACTCCTCCGCCAACTGCTCCTGCTTGGCGGTCTTGTCGCGGATCGCCTGGTTCTCGCGGGCGATCCGGTTGTAGTCCTCGACCTCGGCCAGCTCGGCGCGCAGCGCGTCCAAGTCCTCACCGGTGGTCTTCGCCATGCCGTCGAGGGTCGCGGCGACTTCGGTTGCGCCCTCGCGCAAACGCTTCGCGCGATCGACCAGGTCGGCGGCCTGCGCTTCGAGACGATCAGCCTCTGCCAGGTTCCCGTCGCGCCGCGTCTCAAGCTCGCGAATGCGAGCAAGGCGATCCTGCTCGGCGGTGATGCGATCCACGATCGCCGACGCCGACTTCTCCATCAGCGGCGCGTCCGTGGCCAGCTTTGGCTGGACGCCGAGCGCCCGCTTCTCCTGACCCGTCACCTCACGCTGGCTGTACAGGCGACCTCGGGCGGCATCCTCGGCGGCGAAATCCAAGCCCAGGAGGTCGAGCAGTTCCTCGCGTTGCTCCGCCGGCTTGAGCCGGGTGAACGCCAGCGGATCGAAAGCGAGATGCCCGACGAGCGCGTCGAGGAGTTCCTGTTGGCGTTTCGGCTTCGAGCCGTCGGCGTATTGGACGGTCAACTTCGTGGTCGCCTTCTCGCCCTTGGTCTTGTCCCAAGTGCGGGTCACGATCAGCTCACCGAGATCAACGGTGACCTCCGCCCAGTCCTCACCCTCGCGGACAGGCTTGGCGATCGCGCGGGATGCGTCACCGCCAGCGAGGGCGAGGAAGATCGCGTTCAGCACGCTCGAGTTGTGCGTAACGACGTAGTTGCTGGTCACATAGAGGCCATCGGCAGACGCGATCCGAATGCACTGCGTGGCCTCGTCATCGACCCGCTTCACTGAATCAATGAAGCGGCGCAGCGGTCGGCGATGACCGGGGGAAGTCCACTGATCGCGCTTGCGGGACAGCCGGAACGGGTTGAAGTCTGTGCGCACCCGAACTCGCCAACTCGGAAGTTTCGAGCGCATCTTCTGACCGTTGTAGGTGTACGTGGCATGCCTCGGCTTGGAAACCTTGGCGAACCCTCCAAGACCACGCGCGAGCTCAACCACCGCATCAACCAACTGCAGCGACGTCGACGAGAACTCGACCGACCCGCTCGACAGATTGCTCCCGTCAGTATCGAGGAGGCCAGCGAGTAGCGCCGAGCGCTGCTCGATCGAACCCCGGAAGTACTCGGCCGGCACAAACTTGTCCTGCGCATGCATGCCTGCCAGGCCGAGGGCTTCGAGCCGGAATGACCACTCACCAGATCCGAGCACGACGCACCCACGCGACTTCCGCACGTACCCCTCTACGCCGAGACTCGAAATGATCTCGGCGTCAGTAGAGAGTTGGACGTACCCAGTGTCGGAGATATTGCCGTCACCGAGAATGACCCCGAGCGCGTACGGCTCAATCGGGAGCGGAGCCCGCGGCAGGTCCAGCGGCGCCATGAACGGTACGGACCAGCGCCGAGCGCGATCACGGATGTAGATTCCCTGCTCCACGATCTCCCGGAGCGTGAGCGTCTGCTCAACCCACTCCGCTTTGGAGTTCCAAGAACTGACCGTCCAAAGATGGTCAGGGGTGCATCGAGTCGAAGACCCGTCCGCGAAGGCTACCTGCCACACCTCGCGCCCTTGCTGCGGGTAGACGCCAATCACAGACACTGGACGGCCATCGACACCAATGACTTCATCCCCCACAGAGATATCCCCCATCGGCTTCCACCCATCAGGGGTGAGCACAGGCTCACTGAGGGGTTGGGCTTTTCCCTGCGCGTTCTTGCCGGTGATGACCTGCAGCGTGCCGTCCGGCTCGATCTCGACGGCCTTGAGCCGGAGCACGTTCGACGCGCTCAGTCTGACGATTTTCATTGGTGCTCTTCTCTCTGCTGGAAAGGGCGGAGCCCGCCCGGGAGATGCGCCCGGGCGGGCTCCTTCGGTGGCGGCGGGACGGCCACGACTTCCGCGGCCGCCCCTCATGGGGTGGTCTTTGTGCGCCGGCCCGGCGCGCATTGGGGTTGGATGCCGGGCCGGCGCGGCCTATGGGGATGACGGAGCCCCCGGCGCGATTGCCCATCGCCAGGCCGGGGGCTCCGTGTGCGGCGCCAGAGTCGGGACGCCGCAGTCTTCTTCAGTTGCCGATCCTGCGGACGGCTTCTTCGCCGGTTGGGTCTGCGTAGGTCAGGCAGTAGCGGATGAGGTCGTCCGGGTTGACGTACTGCATCCGGGCCGCCCGCTTCGCGATCCGTCCTGCCAAGTTCTTGGTCTGCCGGACGCTGAGAGTCCGTCCGGTGGTAGCGCAGTACTCGCGGATCCGGCGCACCCATCCGGTGAGGCTTTCGGGCACGCCGAAATCTTCGGGTGTCTGCGCCGGCGCCGAAGCACTGGTCGGTGTGATAGCTGCGGTGGTCACGTCTTCGTCTCCCCCGCCCGTTCTCGGTGGCGCCGCTCGAACCGCCCAAACAGCGTGTCCATTGCTGCCGCGACGGATCCGACCCGCTGCTCTTCCACCTCGGGATCGAGCTGGGGGCCGTCATCCTGCTCCGGATGCCCATCCCAAGCGCTCATGGCTGGCTCCTCATCAATTCGCCGAGAGCGATCACGATCCCCGCGACCAGGGCCAGCACGACCCACCATTCGGCGCTCATCGCGGGGACTCGCTCTCGGCTTCGACCCACTTCATGGCGTCACGGGTCTGACACTCTCGGTAGGACCGTCCGCTCAAGTAGTTGGTCGGATTTCCCCACTCGTGCTGATGAGTCGGGCAGTCGTCCTCGTGGCTGCTCTCGGTCGGGTCAGCCTGAGTAGGCAAGCCGCATCCAGGGCACTTCGGCGAATGAAGGTCGCACAGATCGCGTCCGTCTTCGCCGTGGTACAGGCCGACGTTCACCCAATGATCAACCGCTTGGCCAGAGTCAGACCATGCTGAGTACTCGTCCGAAACCGTCTCGGTGGTGACCACGCAGCCGGGCTCATCGCAAACGACCTGGTAGTAGGTGACTTCTCGAATGCTCATCGCTGGACCCCCATCTCGGCGTCGATCCGGTCAAGCAGCGTCAGGAGATCGCGCGCACAGGACTGCCACACTTCAGCGCTGGGGTCACCAAGCGCGCGACTGTTGCCATTCGCCTGCCAATCCGACACCAGCTGACGCGTGCGGTCGGTGGCAGCCTTGGCTCCTGCGGTCACCCCTTTTACTGCAGTGATGACCTGGGACGCGATCTGCTCTCGGGTGTCGCTCATCGGAGCACCCCCACTGTGAGGAGGATCGCGGCCAGGAGTGCGATCGCCAGCAGCGCGATGATCCACCGCTCGCGGAGCTTCACCAGGGCGGCCACGTAGACGGCGACGACTAGCCACCCGATTACGGCTGCGACGCTCATGCGATCACCGCCCAGGTCCACACGGCCGCCCCAGCGACCACACCGACGACCGCGGCCCACTGACCCGGCAGGATGTGCAGGATGTGCGTGGTGCCGATGCCGGACGAGGCGGAGATCAGGGACGCGACAATCAGCCGGCGGATCACGGGGTCACCTCAGACTCGTTCAGCCGAATGACGTCTGACCAAGGGGTGAACCCGAGTCCTTCCGCCGAGTCCTTTTCGCTGACCACGTATCCGAGTCCCCGAATCGACTTCTCTACCCTGATGGACTCAAGGAGCGCCGTGTTTCGCCGCTCCTTGAGTCCTTCAAGCGTGCGGATGGTGTCGGCGTGCTCGGATACGAACTGGGCGATCTCGGCGTCCACCTTGTGGAACTCGGCGACCTTCTCGGCAAGGAGGTCATCCAGTGTGCCGATCGGCTCGATACGCCTGCTCATCGGGTCACCTCTGGCAGGAGTCCAGCCTCACGAGCAGCAGCCAAAGCAGCACGCGTAGTGTCGCGCCAAGCCTTTCTCGTGGATTCCACGAGATCGTCCCAGTCAACCCCATCCCATCCCTCGGAGATGATTTTGGCCATGACTTCGATCAGCTCGGCATCCGGGTCCGGACGCTCCACCGTTACAGTCTGATCGGCGGGGAGGTAGACGCAGCCGAGGTTGTCGCAGCAGCCGTAGTCACTGACCCAAATCTCGGACGAGCGGCGCATAACGAACTGTCCGCCCTTGTATCCCTCGAACTCCTCGCCGACGGAAAGCTCCAACGCCTCGACCATGTCAGCCACGGTCGGATCGGCCTTGATGGCGCATTCGCTGTGGCCCGGGCTGTACGTCCCGTAGCCAGCCATGTTCAACTCGAACGGCTTGCCGCGTACGCACAGGGCCGTGACCTCATGCCGCGCAGCCGTCCGCTCAATGGACAACTCGTCGTACGAACCCCGATAGGAGGCAAGGGCGGTAGGCGGTCTGCCGTCGATGGTGATGGGTGCAGACTGATCCAGCGTCAGCAGGTAGTCGATCAACCCGCCGATCGTGGTGATGAGGGTGACAGCAGTCATCGGGACACCCCCACCGGCTCGCCATCGTCATCCACCTCGACAACGCGGCCTTCCACCAGCCCGTAGAAGACGCCAGGATGGATCAGCTTCCCCCTGTGCTTGCTGCCGACCTGCACCCACACCGGCTCACCCGCGACGGGTGTCTCGCCAGTCGCGGAGTCGTAGGCGCGCTCCACAAGTCCCAGCCACGCGCCCTCGACTCCCTTGGCGCGGCATTTCCATCCTGCGGCGAGTGCAGTCCCGTGCTTTCCTTCGATGATTGCCGCACCCTGGTCGCCGGATGCCTGCGCCGCACCCTGGTAGCCGGATGCCTGCGCCGCACCCTGGTAG
>DAIQNZ010000004.1:0-261425 GCA_036788135.1 Propionicimonas sp. | reverse complement strand
GCCGGATGCCTGCGCCGCACCCTGGTAGCCGGATGCCTGCGCCGCACCCTGGTAGCCGGATGCCTGCGCCGCACCCCGGTAGCCGGATGCCTGCGCCGCACCCCGGTAGCCGGATGCCTCAGATCCAGGCTCGATCGTGCACTTCTCACAGATCGCAGCAATCTGTGCTTTCACCAGCCCAGCGATATCGATCCGGGAGCCGATCTTGATCCGCCGGCTCGCCACCTTCGAATCCGACGAATGAGTCTGCGCATCATCATCGACCTCTACCACGTGATACACAGACGACGCAGGCGGGTAGTACCACAGCACGTCGAGCGGCATCGTCACCGCATGAAAACCGCGCCGGCAAACCTCCGCTGACGGTTCCTCATACGTCTCACCCACGGCGAACTGAAACGGATTGCTTCCTGTCGGGTCACACGTCATATCGGGCCGAAAACCCTTGTAAGCCTTCACTTTGCTCTCTCCTTTTGCTTTGGTGGTAGGGGGCTCGTCCAGGCGCTTGGTTGCTGTCCTGTCGCCGGGCCTTTCACGGTGGCCACGCTCCGAACCCCCTACCTGCTTTGGGTGGGGCCAGCACCCCTCGCACTGGCCCCGGGAACGCCACTCCCCCCGAGCGGCGAAGAATGATGGGCCGGCTAGATGGACGGCTTGACGCGGTGCTTCGCGAGGTAGGCGTCGATCTGGCCTTGGTCGAGCCGGTAGCGGACACGTCCACCGGGAGACTCGAATCGGTAGTGGTCGATCGCTTCGGCCCGGCAGAGCGCTTGGACTCCGCGGGCATCGGTCAGGCCGAGAAGCGGGGCGGCTTCGGTGGTGTCGTACAGGCGAGCCATCACGCCACCGCCCGATTGCGCAGGACGATCTCGTCAGCGTGACGCTCGCTGATGCCGCCGCTGATCAGCTTCATGCGCTGATCCAGATCCGCAGCCGTCATCGACGTCACTGCCGTGAGGGCCTTCATGCGAGCGCGGATCAGGATCTCTGTGGGCACTGGCCACGGGTCAGCGGCATCCCGATACTCGGGAGCGCAATCCGGCTCGGCAGGCTTGATCGCTGGCGGCTCCTTGTCGGGCCGGTTCGCGAAACGCGCCAGGCCAACAAGCGCTGCGGCCATGAGGATGAGTCCGACGATGGTCATGACGCCACCGCCTCAGCGCTACCGCCGAGCCGCCGATAGATCGACTGGACACCCTTGGCTGTGATGCGCACAGTCGGGGCCGGAAGCACATCGACACCACGCTTCGAATCCCAATAGGGGCGATTCGTCTTCAACGTCACCAGGCCGGCATCCACCTTGTCCTGGTAGGGATGCCACTCTCCGCCACGCTGGTACAGCCAGCCGTGCTTACCCATCCACCGGAAAAGCGTGTTCTGGCCGATGCTGATGGACGGGTCACGGCTGAGCATCTTCGCCGCGTCCGCGACGGAGAAGTCGCCGGTCGCTTCCACAAGATGCTGCCAAGCTGACGCGGCGGGGGTGAGTTCCCGCACACGGATCTTGGCGAGTTCGTGCGCCTCGGCCTCATCTGCGAGCGCACGGAGCGCCTCGGCGTAGTTCTGCGGCAGGGCCTTGGCGACGCCGTAGCTGCCGGTCTTGCGGATCTCGGGGAGCACGGTGTGCGTCACCCAGCGCTTGAAGGCCTTCGCTTCGGCCTTGCGGCTGCGGAGGATCAGCGAATAGAGGCCAGCCTCGGAGACGATGGCGAGTGACTGCTGTCCGCCAAGGGTGTCCACAGTGTGTACACCCCTTTCGTCGTCATCGAGCAGTGCCAGCGACGACCGCACGTTGGCGAGGTCGAGGATTGCGGCGACGTCGTTGGCCACGAACCACGGATCACCATCGACGGTGACCGCTCGCAGTTCAGCAGCTTCGGCGTACCGGAACGGGATGATCTGGGCGGTCATGCTGCTGCCTCCTCGCGAACGATGGAACCCTGGGCAGTGAAGACCGGGCCGGAGATCACCCTGGCTGCGGTGATGATGTTGGAGAGGGCGGGATTCGCGGCGATGTGCTGCACGGCTTCTTTGTGGGTCGCGTACGGCCCAGACTCCCGCTCCATGCGCACCCCGTAGCCGGTGTAGACGTAGAAACCGGTCACGACACCGTGCCGCGAGCGTGCCGGGAATGCGGCGGCGATCTGCTGGGCGCTCATGCCACTGCCCGTTCGGTCGCGATAACCACGGTGGCCAGCTGGAGGGCGGTGGTTCCGAGCGCGTCGGCGATCGACTTCAGCTCAGACATGGTGAGCGGACTCGGGTTGATCGGTGCGAGTCGGCGAGCGAGAGTCTGACGGGAGATTCCGGTTACTGCCGCAAGTTCGGTGACGGATAGTCCTGCCGCCTTGAGGGTGGTCCGGACGTTCCCCGCGACTGCTGTTGAGTAGCTGGTGCTGTCCATGTCGGCAACACTACTGCCCATTTGGGCAGTGTGCAAGACCGCCGTTCACCCAATTTGGGCTTGTTTGTTGCCAATTTTGGGATGTACGCTGCCCGCATGGACATCAACGAAGCAGTATCGCTAGCAGTTCGCAGGCGCATGATCGTGACGGGAGACACCTACCGCAGTCTGTCCGCAGCATCCAGCATCCCAGAGCGCACACTGGCGAGACTGCTCGGAAACGAGCGCGAAATCACGATGAATCGCCTCAAGGCGCTAGCCGATGCCCTCGACTGCGACCCGACCGACCTCATCGAAGACGCACTCGGGCTTATGGGTAACTGATCGGCTACTAGCCGTTGCGCTTGATCGAGGCCTCCATCTTGGCGGCAACGTCGTCTAGGGCTTTGTCCCAGTGGCCGGCGTACATATCGAGGGTCATCGCGGCTGATTTGTGGCCGAGTGCGCGTTGGACGTCTTTCGGGGTGGCGCCAGAGGCGATCATGAGGGATGCGGCAGTGTGGCGGAGGTCGTGGACGTGGAGGCCTGGGAATCCCGCACGATCTCGCGCGGGCCTCCATACCCTGCTGGACCACTGTCGACGATCGAGCCGCTTGCCGGTCGGACTGGTGAACAGCGGTTCGGTTGGGGCGCGGTTCAGATCGAGTTTGGCGAGGACGCTGGCCGGGATCGGTACGTCGCGGGGTTCGCCGTTCTTTGACTTGGTGATGCGTAGCCGTCGCGCTTTCGTCCTACCGACCTGGTACACGTCGCCCACATTGAGGGCGCAGCATTCACCAATGCGTGGTCCGCATGTGCCGAGAAGCCACACCATCGGCTCGTAGGCGCCACACTCGGCGGCGATCTTGGCGAGCTGGTCCAGGTCGAGGTGGCGCTGGTCGCGCTTCTGGCCCTTGGGGATCTTGATTCCATCGGCGGGATTGGCCTCGATCGCGCCGGACTGGAGAGCGACCTTGAGGGAGCCAGCTAGTGCTTGGAGGATCTTGTGCTTGGACGCTTCTCCGAGGTTCAGGCTCGCGAGCCATTCCTCGATCTCGAAGGTGCGGACCTGGTCGGCCTGGGTATCGGCCCAGTGGGATCGCACGTGACCGGCCGCGTTGGCGGCTGCTTCGTAGCCGCGGGGCCGGAGGCCTTTCTTTCCGGCGAGCCACCGATCGAGCGCTTGGCCGACGGTCATGTCGATGTGGGCTTTGGGCTTCTCGGTTCGCCACACGGCTTCTACGCGCCGTGCTGCCTCCAGGGTTCGGAAGGATTTCGCTGGGTGGCCTTCGACGCGCACTCGGTAGCGGAGACCTTTGCCGTAGCGGTCGGTCTTGGCTTTGGTGCGCTTGGAGACCCACAGATCATCGACCGCCACGGCCCCTCCTAGGTGCGTTTAGGTGCGTCTACGTAGGCCAATGCTAGCCGACGTCGGCCCATATGACATGTACCAGGGATGTACTATCCCCCTGTGACTAGGGTATACCCCTCCCTTACAAGGAGGGGGTCGGGGGTTCGAGTCCCTCTGCGCCCACTCGCGGCCGGCTCAACCGGCGACGAGCCGCTCCCGCAGCGCCGAGACCGTCGCCTGATCCAGCTTCAGACCCGCTCGAAGGTACTCATCGACCGATCCGTAGCGCGACTGCAGGGCAGACAGACCGGCCGAGAGGTAGCTCTGCTCCACGACCAGCGTCGCTCGCTGAATCAGCGCACGCCTGATCCCCGACGCCGCGCTCGTTCGTCGGTAGGCCTGATCGATGGCGGAGCGTCGGTAGTCGTTCGACTTCAGGTACTCCGTGAGGATCTCACCGCGATCTGCGCCGGCGACGAGTTGCAGCAGGGCCGCGATCCAGCCGGTACGGTCCTTGCCCTCGGTGCAGTGAATCAGCACCGGGCCGCGTGCACCGGCGATGATGCGCAGCACCCGCGCCGTGCGCGCCCTCTGCGCAGGATCGGTCACGAAACCGGTGTTCACCGCGCGCATGTGCGCCCTGGCATCAGCCACACTGCGCAATCGGGCCGTGGATGCGCGCGCCACGGCGAACAGATTCACCACCGTGTTCCGGGCGCCCGGGACGACCGGGTCCGGGTAGCGGCGGGCCACATCAGGGGTGCGCAGATCAATCACGGCGACCAGCCCCAATCGAGTGAGCTGACGACGGTCCGCAGCAGAGGCATCGGCCAGGCGAGCCGAGCGGTAGACAACTCCGGTCGCCATTCGCCCACCGTTGGGGAGGGCCAGCCCGTGGCCCGCGACGTCGCGGAAGTTCGAGACGCCTGAAAGCCGAGGGGTCGCGCGGGTCGTGGCGCTCGGTGTCGGCCTAACACTCGCGACCGAACGCGGCGATGCCGTAGCGCCGACAGCGATCGGCGAACCCGAGAGCGTCGAACACCCCGCGCCCGCACCGACGACGGCGACAGCCGCCGCCACGACAGCCAGGCGCCGCAGAAGACTAACGACGACTTCCCTTGGGACGCACGAGCTTCTGCGCCTGCCATTCCCGCGAGACCGATGCGGTGTTGGCCAACGCCAAGCCCGCGGTCAGCGCAGCGTCAGCGAGGTCGGAGGCATCGACATACCCTTCCCGTCCGACACGCGGGGTCATCAACCACAGATGCCCCGTCGCCGTCAGGTCAGTCAAAGCATCGACCAGGCCGTCACCCAGGTCACCGTCCTCGTCGCGCCACCAGAGCAGCACCACGTCAACGGCTTCGATCGCCTCATCGACGAAATCCTCACCGAGCGCATCGAGAATCTCCGAGCGCAGCGCGTCGTCGACATCAGAGTCCCAACCAAGTTCCTGAACCGCCGAACCTGGGACGATCCCCAGCACGGCCGCGGGCGACGTCGATGCCGCTCCGGGCGCGGTACTCACGCTGCATTCCCCACTTTCATCAAACAACAGGCACGTTGGAATCAGCCTGCCAGATCAGAACCTCGGAGAAAAGCGAGTCCCGCTCAGGAGTCACCACCGACAGCACCGGACGTGCCAGCGGCCACGTCGTCGATCCGGTACAGCTCGGCCGCACGCGAGGGCCAACTCGGATCGACCTCACCGTTGTCGGCCAGCTGCTGCAGGGTGCGAACCACGATCGAGGGGCCGTCGATGCCGAAGAAACGTCGGGCAGCTGCCCGGGTGTCGGAGAAGCCGAAGCCGTCGGCACCCAGCGACACGAATGGCTGCGGTACCCAGTTCTGGATCTGGTCCTGGACGCCACGCATGTAGTCGGAGACCGCCACGACCGGACCGGGACGACCCTGAAGCTTCTGAGTGACCCACGGCAGCTCGACCTGCTGATCGTGGTGGCGGAAGCGCTGCTCGTCGTAGCGCAGACCATCGCGACGAAGCTCGTTCCAGCTGGTGACACTCCAGACGTCCGCGACGACGCCGAAGTCGCGCTTGAGCAGTTCCTGCGCCTCCAACGCCCACGGAACACCGACGCCGGACGCCAGCAGTTGCGCGCGCTTGGCATCGGGGTTCACACCATCGAAGCTGCCTTCGTTGAGCAGGTAAAGGCCCCGGACGATGCCTTCGGCGTCGACGTTCTCCGGCTCGGCAGGCTGCGGCATCGGCTCGTTGTAAACCGTCAGATAGAAGATCACGTCTTCGGGCTTCTCGCCGTACATGCGCTCCAGCCCGGCGGCCATGATGTGGGCGATCTCGTAACCGTAGGCCGGGTCGTAGGCCACCACGGCCGGGTTGGTCGCGGCCAGCAGGTGCGAGTGCCCGTCCATGTGCTGGGTACCCTCGCCGGTCAGGGTGGTGCGTCCAGCCGTGGCACCGATCAGGAAGCCGCGAGTCAGCTGGTCGGCGGCAGCCCAGATCGCGTCACCGGTGCGCTGGAAGCCGAACATCGAGTAGAAGACGTAGATCGGCACCATGTGCACACCGTGGGTGGCGTACGAGCTGCCCGCCGCGGTGAACGCCGCCACCGAACCGGCCTCGTTGATGCCCATGTGCAGGATCTGGCCCTGCGGGCTCTCGCGGTAGGCCAGCATCAGCTCGTTGTCGACCGGGGTGTAGTTCTGGCCGTGCGGGTTGTAAATCTTGATCGACGGGAAGAACGAATCCATGCCGAAGGTGCGCGCTTCATCCGGGATGATCGGCACCACGTGCGAACCGAAGTCCTTGTCACGCATCAGGTCCTTGAGCAGGCGAACCCACGCCATGGTGGTGGCCACCGGCTGCGAACCGGAGCCCTTCTTGACCGCGGCATAGGCCGACTGGTCAGGCAGCTTCAGCGCCGGCGCCGTCGTGCGACGCTCGGGCACCCATCCGCCGAGCGTCCGGCGACGCTCCAGGGCGTAGTCGATGCGCTCGTCGCCGGCACCGGGGTTCATGTACGGCGGCTGGTAGGGGTTCTCTTCCAGCACCGCGTCGGTGATCGGCATGTCGAGGCGGTCGCGGAACTGCTTGAGGTCTTCCAGCGCCAGCTTCTTCATCTGGTGCGTCGCGTTGCGTCCGGCGAAGTGCGAGCCGAGGAAGTAGCCCTTGATGGTGTGCGCCAGGATCACCGTCGGCGCACCCTTGAACTCGGTGGCAGCCTTGTAGGCCGCGTATACCTTGTTGAAGTCGTGGCCGCCGCGGGTCAGCTTCCAGATGCGGTCGTCCGACCAGTCCTGGACCATCTTGGCGGTGCGCGGATCGCGACCGAAGAAGTGCTCGCGGACGTAGGCGCCGTCGTTGGCCTTGAAGGTCTGGTAATCACCGTCGGTGGTGGTGTTCATCACGCTGAGCAGCGCGCCGTCGGTGTCAGCGGCCAGCAGCGGATCCCAACCACGCCCCCAGACCACCTTGATGACGTTCCAGCCGGCCCCACGGAAGAAGCTCTCCAGCTCCTGCATGATCTTGCTGTTGCCGCGGACCGGGCCGTCAAGTCGCTGCAGGTTGCAGTTCACCACGAAGGTGAGGTTGTCCAGACCCTCGTAGGCAGCCAGCTGCAGAGCACCACGGCTCTCCACCTCGTCCATCTCGCCGTCGCCGAGGAAGGCCCAGACGTGCTGATCGGAGGTGTCCTTGATGCCACGATTGGCCAGGTACTTGTTGAACTGCGCCTGGTGAATCGCGTTGATCGGGCCCAGGCCCATCGAGACGGTCGGGAACTCCCAGAAGTCGGGCATCTGGCGCGGGTGCGGGTAGGACGGCAGCGCACGGATGCGCCCGTCGACGATGTGGCTCTTCTCCTGCCGGAAGCCGTCGAGGTCGATCTCGCTGAGTCGACCCTCAAGGAACGCGCGGGCGTACATGCCGGGGCTGGCGTGGCCCTGGAAGAACACCTGGTCGCCGCCACCGGGGTGATCCTTGCCCCGGAAGAAGTGGTTGAAGCCCACCTCGTACAGCGTCGAGGCCGACGCGTAGGTCGAGATGTGCCCGCCCACGCCCACGCCCGGACGCTGCGCGCGGTGCACCATGATCGCTGCGTTCCAGCGGACGAGCCGACGGAACTGACGCTCCAGCTCGACGTCGCCGGGGTACCACGGCTCCGCATCAGCGGGAATGGTGTTGACATAGTCGGTCGCGGTCAGCGCGGGTAGGCCCACTCGCTCGCTGCGGGCATGCTCCAGCAGCTTCAGCATGATGTAGCGCGCCCGATCACGGCCCTCGGCATCGATCAACAGGTCGAGAGATTCCAGCCACTCTGCGGTCTCTTCGGAGTCGATGTCGGGAAGGTTGGTGGGCAATCCGTTCAGGATCGCGTCGGCGGAGTCACCGGTTGCCACTGTTGGTCGCCTTTCGGAGAAGTCGCACAAGATCGTCGTGCTTTGTCAGACCATAACGGCCTTCACCTAGCCCAACCCCCCGGTTTGGCCCTCCATTCCCATCTGTCGGGTACAAATCAGCAGTTCCTACCCCCTGCCCCACCCAGCTTCTAGGCTGCACGCATGAGCCTTGATGAGTTGCTGGCGACCGCCGACCAGGCCTCGGCTGCGGCGCTGAAGACGATCATCGACCAGGTCCGCGCAGCGGTTCCGGCAGCGGACGAGGGCGTCAGCTACGGGGTTCCGGTGCTGCGCGCGCACGGCAAGCCACTGATCGGGCTGCGGCAAAACGCGGCGGGTTACGCCCTCTACCCATTCAGCGCAGCGGTAACCGCAGCGGTTGCCGGTGACCTCCCCGACCACTCGGTGTCCACCGGAGCCATTCGATTCACCGCAGCACACCCGATACCGGCAACGGTCGTCGCGCGGATCGTCGAACTCCGCCTCGCAGAGATCGCCGGCGGCCAGCACGTCGTCGCCGATCACGCGTCCACCCGGATCGACGAGCCGGGGACCCAGGCAGCAGCAACCGAGCGGCCAGCCGACGCCACCCGCACAAAGAAGGGAGCCTCATGGACGCATGGCCTGCGGCCCAGCTGCCGGTTGCAGCGGTGATCGAGCAGCTGGCTCTTCAGCCGCTCCCCGTAGAAGGCGGCTTCTGGGCGCCGGCTGCGCGCACCGAAGCCGGGAGCGCGATCCTGTTTCTGCTCACTCCCGACGGCTTCTCTGCGCTGCATCGGCTGACCGTCGCCGAGGGCTGGACCTGGCTGGCGGGAGCGCCGGCGCGGATGGTGCAGCTGGGCGAGACCGGACGCGTCGCCGAGTGCGAACTCGGCCAGGACAGCCCGGCCGTCCTGGTCGAACCCGGCGTCTGGCAAGGCACCGCCACGACCGGCGCCTGGACGCTGGTCTCGTGTTGGTGCGTGCCCGCCTACACCGACGAGTGCTTCACCGCCGGCGAGCGTGAGCCACTGCTGGCCGCTTATCCCGACGCGCAGCGCCAGATCACGGCTCTGACTCGTTAGCCCCCACGCTCGCTGCTGCGATCTCGGCGCCGGCGATAGGGTCCAGGCGAGCCCGGCTGGCTCTAGGATTCCGGACATGGGCGTCTTCAGTGACCAGGCGTGGTGGCCTGCTCCAGCGGCTCGAGCCGCGATCGTCCGAGATCTCTCCGCGATCGCTGCTGAACTCACCACCGCAGCGCTGGCCCGAATCGCCGACCAGCACCCCTGGTTCGCCGAACTCGAAGCCGAACATCGTTCATGGGTGACGCTGGTGGCGCGCTCAGGTATCGACGGGTTCGTCTCGTGGTTCGCTTCGGGCGGCGAAGGCGACCCAGGCGGGTTGTTCGCAGCGGCGCCCCGCGCGCTGACCCGCCGGATCAGCCTCAATCAGACCGTCGACCTGGTTTTGACCACCATTCAGACCGTCGAAGAGCGCATCGCCGGCTTGCCCGAGGACGAGCAACTGCCGCTGCGGATCGGCATCCTGCGCTACTCCCGAGAGGTGGCCTTCGCTGCCGCCCGGGTCTACGCCCGCGCAGCCGAGATCCGCGGAGCCTGGGACGCCCGGCTGGAAGCCATGGTGGTCGACGCGATCATCCGTGGCGACGCGGACGAGTCCGTGGTCTCGCGCGCCTCGACGCTCGGCTGGGTCTCGCCCACCCCCGGCGTCTCGGTCGTCATCGGGCCGGCACCATCAGACCCTGGAGCCGCGGTTGAAGCCATCCGGGTCGCCGCCGGCCGTCAGAATCTGGACCTGCTGGCCGCCCAACAAGGCGACCGGCTGGTCCTGGTCGTCGGAACCGAAGAGAAGTCGGCCGACAAGCTGGTGGCCGCTGTGGCCGAGTTCGTCGACAATTTCGGTCCCGGTGAAGTCGTCGTGGGGCCCATCGTCGCCGGACTCACCGATGCCGGGCGCAGCGCGCGCAGCGCTCTGTCCGGCCTTCGGTCCGCACCCGCCTGGCCGCGCGCTCCCCGTCCGGTGGCAGCAGAGCGGCTCCTTCCCGAACGCGCCCTCGCCGGCGACGGGCATGCTCGCCGGGCCCTGGCGAGCGAGCTGTACCAGCCGCTGATCGGCGCCGGCGGCGACCTCGTCGAAACGCTGTCGGCCTACTTCGACGCTTCCGGCTCGATCGAGGCGACCGCTCGTGAGTTGTTCGTGCATGCCAACACCGTCCGGTACCGCCTTCGCCGGGTACAGGAGATCACTGGATACTCCCCCACCGACGCACGCGATGCCTACGCACTGCGCCTGGCGTTGAGCCTCGGGCGACTGCTCTCTTAGCGGAAACCACAACCGAGCTCGGCCTTACGCGGGCAGAAATGCCGCTCGCCTTGTAGGTTTCCTACAAATGGCGCCCAGTCATTTTCGTGGCGTACAACGCCGAGCCTTGGCCCGGAGTTCGACACAGTTATCTCGTGCTCGCAATCGTCGCGCCCGGACAGGGCGCCCAAACACCCGGCTTTCTCGGCCCGTGGCTGGACGAGCCCCGCTTCGCTGATCGCCTGAACTGGCTGTCCACCGTGGCTGGGCTCGATCTGGCGCACTACGGCACCCAAGCCGACGCAGAAACCATCCGTGACACCGCCATCGCCCAGCCGCTACTGGTCGCCGCCGGCCTGCTGACCGCCCTTGAGCTGTTCCCGCAGCCCGCGGACGGCTTCCAGCGCACCGGCGTTGCTGCAGGCCACAGCGTCGGCGAGATCACCGCGGCCGCGGCTGTCGGCGTTCTGTCCGCCGAGCAGGCCATGGTCTTCGTCCGCGAGCGCGGCCAGCAGATGGCCGCGGCCAGCGCGGCGCGTCCGACCTCGATGATGGCCATCGTTGGCGGCGACGCGACCGAGGTCCTGGCAGCCATCGAGGCGCAGGGGCTGACCGCAGCCAACAACAACGGTTCGGGGCAGATCGTCGCCGCCGGCACCGTCGAGCAGCTCGCCGCGCTCCAGGCCAACCCGCCCGCGCGGGCCCGGCTCATTCAGCTGTCGGTGGCCGGCGCCTTCCACACCGTCCACATGCAGCCGGCCGTCGCTCATCTGGAGCGGCTGTCCCGCGCCGTCACCACTCATGACCCGCGCACCCGTCTGCTGTCGAACGCCGACGGCCAGGTCGTCCAGTCCGGTCAGGAGTACCTGCATCGCCTGGTCAAGCAGGTCGCCAATCCGGTCCGCTGGGATCTGTGCCTACAGACGATGGCCGATCTCGGGGTCACCGGTCTGCTGGAGTTGCCGCCGGCCGGAACCCTCACCGGGATCGCCAAGCGCAATCTCAAGGGCGTCGAGCTGTTCAGCCTGAACACTCCCGACCAGCTGCCCGCCGCACAGGAGTTCGTCGCCAAACACGGCGACAGCGCCTCGGTCAGCCCGCTGTCGTCGACGGCCTCGTGGATGCTGCTGGTCTCCCCGGGCAAGGGCGAGTTCCACGCCGCCGACGGCATCGAGGTGGGCACCCGTCTCGCCGCCGGCACCCCGATCGGCACGGTCGCCAACCTGCGCGACTCGATCGAGGTCGCCATGACCCACCCGGGCACCGTCACCGAGTGGCTCGTCGAGGACGGCGATCCGGTCGCGCCCGGCCAGCCCATCGTCCGTCTCTACCCCGCCCACGACTCCGCAGGAGCAGCTTCATGAGCATCAATGCCAGCGTTGGTTCCCCGTTCGCCCGAATCCTGGCTGTTGGCTCAGCCACGCCGTCGCGCGTGATCGACAACCAGTACCTGTGCCAGTTCATCGACTCCTCGGACGAGTGGATCACCCAGCGCACCGGCATCCACGAGCGTCGCTGGGTGGCCGACGGCGAGACCATCGAGACCTTGTGCATCGAGGCCGCGACCAGCGCCCTCCAGCGCTCCGGCATCACCACCGATCAGGTGGACGCGGTGATCGTGGCGACCGTCTCGCACTACCGCCAGACGCCGGCGTACGCCCCGAAGCTGGCTCACCAGCTCGGCATCGTCGACGCCGCGGCCTACGACATCTCGGCCGCCTGCGCCGGCTTCAGCTACGCGATCACCCAGGCCGAGGCCCTGATCCGCGGCGGCCAGGCCAAGTACGTCCTGGTGGTGGCCGGCGAGACCCTTTCCGACCTGACCGACCTGCATGACCGCGGCACGGCCTTCCTCTTCGGTGACGGTGCCGGCGCCGTGGTCCTGGGCGGCAGCGACGTCAACGGCATCGGCCCGGTCGTGTGGGGCTCCGACGGTGCCCACTTCGACCTCATCCGCCAGACCTACGACTGGCACGAGGCGGTCGAGAACGGCGACTTCCCCAAGCTGCACATGGACGGCCAGGCGGTCTTCAAGTGGGCGACCAGTTTCATCGCGCAGGCCACCCGTCGCGCGCTGGAGCAGGCCGGGATCACCCCGGACGAACTGGACGTGTTCATCCCTCACCAGGCCAACAACCGCATCACCGACACTCTGCTTCGCTACCTGAAGCTGCCGGAGAAGGTGGTCGTGGCCCGCTCGATCAAGCATCTGGGCAACAACTCCGCCGCCAGCATTCCGATGGCCATGGACGAACTGCTCACCTCCGGCCAGGCCAGCAGCGGCCAGACCGCCCTGATCATCGGCTTCGGAGCCGGGCTGGTGTACTCCGGCCAGGTGATCACCCTCCCCTGAAACCACCGGCCCCCGGCCGGAGCGTTAGCAACCCAACAAAGAAGGAGAAACAGATGGCCACTACCGAAGAGATCCGCGCTCAGCTCGCCGAACTCGTCAACGAGGTCGCCGGAGTGCCGGTCGAGGACGTCCAGCTGGACAAGTCCTTCGTTGACGACCTCGACGTCGACAGCCTCGCCATGGTGGAGATCCTGGTCGGCTGCGAGGAGAAGTTCGGCGTCACCATCCCCGACGAGGAGTCCAAGAACCTCAAGACCGTGGGCGACGCCGTCGCCTATGTCGAGGCGCACAGCTGAGCTGAGCCTCACCCCGTCTCACCGTCCTGACCGGACGGTGAGACACCCGCTGTCTGGGCACGCCGGGACCGCCACACCTGGTCCCGGTGTGTCCTGACCCACGCACCACCATCTTTTCGATCGGAGCATCCATGACCGACATCGTCATCACCGGCCTCGGCGCCACCACGCCTCTCGGCGGCGACCTGGCCTCCACTTGGGCCGGGATGCTCGCCGGTCGCTCCGGAGTCAGCCGCATCACTGAAGAGTGGGTGGAAGAACTCCCCGTGAAGATCGCCGCCTCCGTCGCGGTCGACCCTGCTGAGCTGATCGACCGGGTCAAGGCCCGTCGTCTGGATCGCTCGACCCAGCTGGCGCTGATCGCGGCAAAGGAAGCCTGGACCGACGCCGGCTTCGACTGGGACGCCGAGGAAGGCGTCGACGTCGACCCCCAACAGCTGCTGGTCTCACTGGCCAGCGGCATCGGCGGCCTGCACTCGCTGCTGAACAACTGGGACGCCCAGCGCGACAAGGGCTACCGCCGGGTCAGCCCGTTCACCATCCCGATGCTGATGGCCAACGCCCCAGCCTCGAATGTGGGCATCCAGATCCACGCCAAGGCCGGTGTGCATACGCCGGTTTCGGCCTGTGCCTCCTCCAACGAGGCGATCTCGCTGGCGGTCGACCAGCTGCGCCTCGGACGCGCACAGGTCGCAGTGGTCGGCGGAACCGAGTCGACCATCCACCCGCTGCCGCTGGCGGCCTTCGGCCAGATGCAGGCGCTCAGCCGTCGCAATGACGAGCCCGAGCGGGCTTCGCGTCCGTGGGATCGCGGCCGCGACGGCTTCGTGATGGGCGAAGGCTCGGCCGTCCTGGTGATCGAGACTCTCGAACATGCCAAAGCCCGCGGCGCCAAGATTTACGGCACCTTGGCAGGCTCGGGCATCAGTGCCGACAGTCACGACATCGTCCAGCCCGATCCGACCGGGCAAGGCCAGTCCCGCGCAATGATCAAGGCCCTGGTGAACGCCAACCTGTCGGCTTCCGACATCCGCCACATCAACGCGCACGGCACCTCGACCCCGCAAGGCGATGTGACCGAGGCCGGCTCCATCCGCACCGCCCTCGGTGCCGCGACCGACCATGTGGTGGTCACGTCCACCAAGTCGATGACCGGCCACCTGCTCGGCGGTGCCGGCGCGCTGGAGACCATCGCGACCGTGATGGCGCTGCACGATCGGGTCGTGCCACCGACGATCAACCTGGACGATCCCGAGCCCGATCTCGGCATCGACATCGCGGCCAATGTCTCTCGGCCGCTTCCCAGCGGTGACCTGGCCGCGGTGAACAACTCCTTCGGCTTCGGCGGCGCCAATGTGGCGGTCGTCGTGACCAACGCCAACCAGACCGCGTAAGGAACGCCATGACTGCTACCGCGTCGACGAAGCCGCCTCGCGTGCCTCGCGAAGAGGATCCGCGCAACCCGAACTTCCGCCTGGCCGCGCTGCTGGACGAAGGGTCGATGGTCCTGCTGAGTCCGGACGACGATTCGGGCATGCTGGCCGCGTCCGGCTCGATCAACGGCAACCCGGTCGTGGCCTTCTGCTCAGATGCGACCGTCATGGGCGGCGCCATGGGCGTCGCGGGCTGCGAGGTCGTCGTCCAGGCCTACCGTCAGGCCATGGTCGACCGGGTGCCGATCATCGGCATCTGGCACTCCGGGGGCGCCCGCCTCGGTGACGGTGTGCTCAGCCTGCACGCCGTGGGGCGAATCTTCCACGCCATGACGCAGGCTTCGGGGAAGATCCCGCAGATCTCGGTCGTCCTCGGTGCTGCCGCCGGCGGCGCCGCCTATGGCCCGGCGCTAACCGACGTGGTGATCATCGCTCCGACCGGACGCATCTTCGTCACCGGCCCGGACGTGGTCCGTTCGGTGACCGGCGAAGAGGTCGACATGCTGCGCCTCGGCGGCCCCGACACCCACGGCCGCAAGTCCGGCGTGGCGCACGTCGTCGCCGACAACGAGGCCGACGCCTTGGCCCGCACCCGCACGGTGACCACACTGTTGGCCGCCCAGGGCCGGATCGGTGAGGTTGCCGACACCGACCTGGCCGACCTGCTGCCCGAGTCGCCCAAGCGCGCCTACGACGTGCACCCGTTGATCGACGGGGTGCTGGACGAGGGCACGACCTTCGAGCTGCACGCCCGTTGGGCGCCGAACGTCACCATTGCGCTCGGACGCATGGGTGGGCGGACCGTCGGCGTGATCGCCAACAACCCGCTGCGTCTGGGCGGTTGCCTGGACGCGCTGAGCGCGGAGAAAGCGGCTCGCTTCGTCCGCTTCTGTGACGCCTTCGGCATTCCGCTGGTGGTGCTTGTCGACCTGCCCGGCTATCTGCCCGGCGTCGGGCAGGAGTGGGACGGCGTGGTCCGCCGCGGGGCGAAGCTGTTGCACGCCTTCGGTGAGGCCAGCGTGCCGCGGGTCACCTTGGTGACCCGTAAGGCGTACGGCGGCGGCTACATCGCAATGAACGCCCGCTCCTTGGGCGCCACCCGGGTGTTTGCCTGGCCGACGGCCGAGATCGCGGTGATGGGGCCGGTGGCGGCGATTCGGATCCTGCATCGTCGCAAGCTGGCCGAGGTGCCCGAAGACATGCTCGCTCAGGTCGAGGCCGAGCTGGCCGCCGAGCACGAGAAGCTCACCGGCGGCGTCAACAAGGCCGTGGAGATCGGCGTCGTGGACGAGATCATCACGCCCGAAGTCACCCGCTCGGCTTTGGCCGCAGCGCTGCGCGATGCCGACACCGGCGTCCGTGGCCAGCACGGCAACATCCCGCTGTGACCTCGGTCACACTCCTCTGAGCCCGCTCCCCGAGGACGCGACGCGATCGCGCACAAGGCGCGGCCGGTGCTGTCGGCTGGGTTGCCCGGCAGCACCGGTCACGGTGCGATCAGCGACCCGTCCTCGGGGACGGCCTTTTCCCGCAGGCCGGTTGGGTCAGCCGACGTGCAGCCAACGCACCGGCGCGCCCTCAGCCGCATGCCGGAAGACCTCCAGCTCCTCGTCCCACGGGGCTCCCAGAAGCTCGGCCACCGCCTCGGCCAGGTCGCGTCGTCCGAGGGCGTCAGCGATGACGGCCTGCCTCAGCCGGTCCTCGTGGATCATCACGTCCCCGTGCGGGCCGATGACCGCCGAATGCACGCCCAGCCGCGGTGTGTACGCCCATCGCTGGCCTTCGCTATGGGCCGAGGGCTCTTCGGTCACTTCGAAGCGCGCACGCTGGCAGCCGCGCAAGGCGCTGGCGAGCTGGGCTCCGGTGCCGACCGGGCCTTGCCAGGACAACTCCGCACGCATCGTTCGTTGCTCGGCCGGCTGGTTCGTCCAGTCAAGATCGACCCGGTGCCCCAGGACGGCACCGATCGCCCACTCCAGATGCGGACGCAGCGCAAGCTGCGCGGAATGGATCGCGATGACCCCGCGCGTCGTGTTCATCTTGTTCCCCATCGGCTCGAGATTTACCTTCCCCAGCAACCTCGATCGATCAGGGTGTGTCCTCATTCTGCCTCAGCCGTGAGAAAGCGGCCAGGGCTTGGCAGCTTCAGGTCATGGCCAGCGAGCGGCAAGCGAGGCCATCGCCAAAGCCGCGACCACCGCGAACAGCAGTGCGATGCCGGCAAAGAACTCGGTCACTTCGCGGCTCTCCTTGGTCGTCCCCACCTCGTGAGCGATCGACCGGTAGACCTGCTTGAGCTGGTCAGAGGAGCCTGCGGAGAACTTCTCGCCGCCGGAAATCCGGGCGATCTGCTCGAGCTCGTAGTGATTCACCGGAACGGGCTGCCGCTGACCGTTGGATTCGACGTAGCCGAAGTCGGTGCCGTAAGCGATGGTGTAGATAGGGATCTTCTGCTTGCGGGCTTCCTTGGCTGCATCGTCGGAGGGCCGACCGGAGTTGGTCGATCCATCGCTGAGCAGGACGATGGCGCCCGGCGCCACGTTGTTGGGGTCCTTCGGGTCGGCCGGCGCCTGCGCGATCGCGTCCAGGGCGCTGTAGATCCCCTCGCCGATCGCTGTGGACGGTCCCACTTGGAGGTTCTGGATGGCGGCGGTCACGACCCCGTGGTCTGTGGTCGGCGGCACCACAACGGCCGCCGTGCCGGCGAAGCGCACCAGGGCGACGTTGAATCCGGGCGGCAGCATGCCGACGAACTCGATCGCGGCCGCTTTGGCGGCGTCAAGGCGATCGGGCAGAACATCGGTGGCGATCATCGATCGGGACACATCCAACGCGATCACGATGGTCGCGCGATCACGCGGGACGTCGACCTCGCCCTTCGGTTCGGCGAAGGCAACCGTCAAGGCCACCAGCGAGAACAGGGCCGCAACCACGGCCGCATGGCGCTTCCAGGCCTGCTGCTTGGGCAGCACACGCTCCAAGCCCGGAATCGAACTGCCGCTGCGCGAACGGTTGCGACGCCGATACAGCAGCAGGACGTAGAGACCGACCAGCACCGGCACCACCAGCAGCCACCACAGCCGGTCCGGCTGCAAGAAACCGTCGGGCATCATGGCCACCTCGCTCCCAGAGACACCGCCGCCAACGCCGCGACCACGGCGAAGGCCAGGCCGTAGCCGGCCCACAGCGCGGTGGTCTCCTTCTTGGTCGGCACCTGGCCGACCTCACTGCGGATGTTGGTGTAGACCCGGTCGAGCTGGGCGGCGTTCTCTGCCGAGAAGTCCTGCCCACCGGTCATCTCGGCGAGTTCTTGCAGGAGCTGGCGATCAGGTGGCACGCGCTGGCGTTGGCCATCGAGATCGACATAACCGTTGTCGGTGCCATAGGCGATCGTGTAGATCGGCACCTTGGCCTGTTTGGCGGCCTGCCCGGCTTGTACCGGGGAACGTCCTGCCGTGTTCTGGCCGTCCGACAGCAGCACGATGGCACCGGGCGCCGGGCCTTGGTCGCCGGCACCCTTCGGCGCCATCTGGAGCGCCTCCAAAGCCGTGTAGATGGACTCGCCGACCGCGGTGGAGTCAGCCAGCTTCAGACTGTTGATCGCACCGCGGGCCGCCGTCCGATCGACCGTCGGTGGCAGCCGGACGGCCGGGTTCCCCGACAGGCTGACCACGGCAACGTTGTACTGCGCCGGCAGGGAGTTCACGAAGGTGATGGCCGAGGCCTTCGCCGCATCCAGCCGGTTCGGCTTGACGTCGGTGGCCGCCATCGACTGCGAGGTGTCGATGACCAAGACGACCGTCGCCCGCTCACGCGGGACCATTTCGATCCCCTGCGGTCGCGCCCAGGCGATGCTCAGCGCACCCAGACTCAGCAGCGACAACGCCACCGCGAGGTGACGACGCCACTGCGATTGCTTGGGCACGACTCGCCCCAAGATGGTGGTGTTGGTGAAGCGCACGCCGACCTTGTTGCGTCGTTTCAGGGCGAAGATGTAGCCCGCGATCAGCAGCGGAATCAGCAGCAGCACCCACAGGCGCTGCGGATCGCTGAAGTCGAACCAGTCCCACATCAGCGGGTCACCCCCGACGGCGGCTGATGCAGGACGGCTGCGGTACGCCGGTAAGCCAGAACGAAGCGGGCGATGTCATGCACCCAGTCTGAGTCGGTACGCAACTGGATGTGCGCCGCGCCCGAGCGGCGCAGCGCGATCCGGATGCGTTCCCGCTGGGCCGCGGTGGCGGCGTTCATGCGTTCGCGAGCGGCCGGATCGGCGGTGTTCACGTAGCGAGCGAAGTCCGTCTCCGGGTCACGGATCAGGATGTCGCCGACGTCGGGGAAGTCGATCTCGTGGCTGTCGACGACCTCGACCGCCAGCACCTGGTTGCGGATCGACAACTGCCTCATCGGACGCTCCCAGTCCGGCGGCACTTCCGGGTCGAGCTCGAAGTCGCCAGGGGTGAGGAAGTCGGAGACCACCACGCGCATGCCGCGACGCTGTTCGCTGCGCGCGAGTCGCTGGATGCCTGCAGCCAGGGAGAACGGGCCCGTGGCGTGGTCTGGCACGATCGGCTCGGTCAGCATCCGACGCAGCAGCCCGTACAGCGCGGTGCGTCCCGACTGTGCCGGGAGGCGTTTGAGTTGCTCGGGACGCATGATCAGCCCGCCGAAGCGGTCCCCCATTCGCTGGGAGAGGAAGCCGATGGTCGCGATGGCCGCGATCCCGAGGTCGCGTTTGGTGATGCCGAGCGTGCCCCAGTTCATGCTGGGCGTGACGTCGAGCAGCGCCCAGATCTCCAACTCACGGTCGGCGATGGTGTCGCGCACGTGCGGGACGGTGGTCCGCGCCGTCACCGCCCAGTCGATCTTGCGGACGTCGTCCTGACCGGGCACATAGATGCGGGCCTCGTTCGCCTCCGAGCCGGGGCCGGGCAGCAGCCCTTGATGATCGCCATGCAGGAAGCCCTCCAGCCGCCGGACGATGGTCAGCTCCAGACGGCGCAGCGCAGCCTCGGGCGCGAGCTTGCTCAACGGCAGGGTGGCTTGGGTCGGCGGTGCGATCACCGTCGACACCGCGCCGAGATCCTCCGGCGGCGGAGCGAAGACCGGGGCTTGGGTCACGGGCTTCAGGCCTGCGGCTGGTAACGATGCTGGCTCTGGGACGCCTCACGCTGCTGCTGGTTCCAGACCGGCGTCGGCGGGGGCACCATCGCGAGGATGCGCTCGATGACCTGGACAGCGGTGATGTTGTCGGCCACGGCGTCGAAGCCGAGCACGATGCGGTGCGCCATCACGTCCTTGGCGACGGCCTGAACGTCGGTGGGCAGCACGTAGTCGCGTCCGTGGATCAGTGCCAGGGCCCGCGAAGCCGAGACCAGACCCAGCGTCGCCCGCGGGCTGGCGCCGATCTGAATCACCGAGGCCAGGTCGGGCATGCCGAACTCCTCCGGCGTTCGAGTGGCGAGCACCAGACGGACGATGTACTCCGCGACCAGGTTGTGCACGAAGACGTTGCTGGCCAAGTCCTGCAACTGGCGGACCAGGTCGGGGTCGAGCACCGGCTCGGCGGTTGGCGGCTTGATGCTCATCCGCCGCAGGATCTCGAACTCCTCATTGCCGCGCGGGTAGGGCACGTCCACCTTCAGCAGGAAGCGGTCGCGCTGCGCCTCGGGCAGCGGGTAGACGCCCTCGGACTCGATCGGGTTCTGGGTGGCGATGACGATGAACGGCTGCGGCACCGGGTAGGTCTCGCCGCCGATGGAGACCTGCTGCTCGGCCATCAGCTCCAACATCGCCGACTGGACCTTCGCGGGTGCTCGGTTGATCTCGTCGGCCAGGACGAAGTTGACGAAGACTGGCCCGAGCGCGATGTCGAACTTCTCGTTGCGCGCGGAGTAGATCCGGGTGCCCACGATGTCGGACGGCACCAGGTCGGGGGTGAACTGGATGCGGGCAAACTTGCCACCCACGACGGTGGCGAAGCTGCGCACCGCGAGCGTCTTGGCCACACCCGGCACGCCCTCGAGGAGGCAGTGACCCTTGGCGAGCAGCGCGACCATGAGCTGTTCGACCATATGTTCCTGGCCGACGATGACCCGCTGAACCTGTTCGATGGCGCGTCCGAGCAGCTTGGCGGCCGCGGCGGTGTCGGCCGCCGTCACGGGCGCACTGGCAGTTGCCGGCGCGGCGGGCGATTCTGGGTGGGGACTGGTCACGTGTGCTCCTGTGATTCACGGCAGCGTTTACTCCGCAGACTCGCCCCACGATACCGGGTGGCTCTGTGCGCTCGCTGTGCTCGCAGCCGCCCGGCACGGTCTGGCGCGCACGCTTGGCAGGTGCGGCAGAATAGGGCTTCGCAGCCTGAGGCAGAGATGATGGGACCAGATGAGCGATTCGACACCCGGCCAGCCGCCGACGCTGTCACCGCTGCTGCCCTCTGATCCGCCCAAGGTCGGCGACTTCTGGCTGGACGCCCGACTCACCGCTGCCGCCTCCGGCGTGGTGTACGTCGCCCATGACGACGCCAACACTTCCGTGATGGTGTTCCTGCTGTCGGAGGGCGCTGCCGCCGATGCCGGAGCCCGTGACCGTTTCGCCGGCACGATCAACCAACTGCACATCGACACCGTGGTCGCCCGCGGCGGGCATGGGCAGGACCAGGGCCGGCTTGGGCACCGCTTCCGCGATGAGCCCGACGATCCGCGTCTCGGCGAGGCGACACCGTCCACGCCATGGGCGGCGTTGTCCTACGACGCCTCGCCGGCCGCATTCACCGAAGCTCAGCGGATTCTGTCCGAGGTCGACCTGTCGCTGCTGGGACCGCAGGGACGCGTCGCGGGCCCCGACTACCGCTTGCACTGGATCGAACGGACCCGCCCCGGCTTGGCGAAGGTCTGGCCGCTGCCGTGGCCTGGACGTCACGACCGGTCGGGCTGGATGACGATTCTGGCGTCGTGGCTGCTGATGCTGCTGATCTGTGCCCTGGCCGTGTTGCTCGCCATCGTGATCTTCCAGCAGTCCAGTCGAGAGACACCGCCGCCTCCGGTGCCGACCTCGGCCTCGCCAAGCAACAGCTCCAGCGCCTCGCCTTCGCCTCAGCCGGCCAGCGCGAGCCCGTCGCCGTCCCCGTCTCCGTCGAAGGGTTCGGCCTCGGCTTCTCCGAGTCCGTCGCCCAGCAGCGGCGGTTCACCGACCCCGAACTCACGGCTGTGACCAGCCCGAGGCTCATCGCCACCGATCTGGACGGGACCTTCCTGCAGCCCGACGGCACCGTGTCGCCCCTCAACGCCGCCGCGGTCGCGCGAGCGCACGAGGTGGGGGTGCCGTTCGTGATCGCTACCGGGCGTCCGACGCGCTGGCTGGGGGTGCTCGATGGGCTGTCAACTGCTCATCCGCAGGTGATCGTCAGCAACGGCGGGGCCGTGGTCGACTTGGCTAGCCGCCAGGCGTTGCAGCAGTATCCGCTCGACGCACCCTTAGCGCGCGAGGTCGCGCTCGCCCTGCGCACCGCGATTCCCGGGATCACCTTCGGTTTCGAGACGGTGACCACCTTCGGCTGCGAGCCGGATTCGCCGTCGCGGCAGCGCAGCGAGCCCGGCCACCACACCGGCACCCTCAATGAGCTGCTCGACCAGTTGGGCGACGTGATCAAAGTGCTCGGCTTCCACAGCGACCTCGACTCGGAAACGCTGACGGAACTGGCTCGTCCGGTGGTCGGCGATCAGCTCACGCTGACCCACGCCTCGGTGAGCCAGTCGTACGGGATGATCGAACTGACCGCTGCTGGAGTGTCAAAGGCGACCACCTTGTCGATCCTGTGTGCGGCGCTCGGCATCGATGCGGCCGATGTGGTGGCGTTCGGCGACATGCCGAACGATGCCGACATGCTGACCTGGGCCGGACGCGGCTACGTCGTTGCGAACGGTCACCGGTCGATGAAGACCTGCGGATTCACCGAGGTTGCCGCAAATGCCGACGATGGCGTGGGTCGGACCGTTCTCGACCTGCTCCGCTGAGCGGACGTGTTCAACGCCTGCTCAGACAGACGGCTGCTGCGGCGCTTGGTCGCTGAATGCGGTCTTGGGCACGAACAACAGTGCGACCGCGGCGGCCAAGCCGGTCAGACCGCAGACCAGCCACACGGTCAGATAGCCGGAGAACGATCCGGCAGTCTGGGTCGCACTGCCGTCGGCGTGGGTTGCCAAGGCGATACCGAAGACGGCCGACGCGATCGCACCGCCGACGGTCTTGACCGAGTTCGTCAGGCCGGTCGCGACACCGGTTTGGCCAAAGGGCGCGGCTGCCGCAGCGGCGGCCGGCAGGGCCGCGACCAGTGCCCCGGACCCGAGGCCGGCGATGATCATGTTGGTCAGCACCTCGACGAAGGTGGCATGTAGCGGCACGAACAGCAGGTAGCCGACGCCCACCATCGTGCTGGCACCCACCAGCGCGATCCGCGGAGTGACGAACTTGGTCACCACCGGCAGCAGCATGGCGCCGACCGCGAGGGTCAGCACGTAGGCGCCGATCAGGATCGAGGTCTGTCCGCTGGTCGCGCCCAGGCCGTAGCCGAGGCTCGGGTCGGTGCGGGCGTAGGTCGACAGCGGCGCCTGCGCGCCGAGCACGCTGACGCCGAACAGGCCCGCGGTGAGGAAGACCGGCCACAGCGCCGGGTCGGCGAACATCCGCACATCGACCACCGGGTCTTCCTGCCGCAGCTCCCAGCGGACGAACGGCACGAACAGCGCCAGCCCGACGGCCAGCACCAGCCAGACCCACAGGCTCCCCGGGCCTTGGACGCGCAGCAGGAACAGGCCTCCGGTGAAGCCGAGCAGCGCGACCGCGACCAAGATCAGGCCGATGGTGTCGAATCGGCCGCCGTGCAGGTCGGGCGACTCCTTGACCCCGAACAGGATCACGAAGTAGCAGGCCGCGACGGCGATCGCCGGGATCCACAGAATGTAGGGCAGCGGGATCACGTCGATCAGCTGACCAGCGGCCAGGGCGGCGACGATGACGCCGGCTTCCAGCGCGCCGACCAGGAGTCCGGCGGCGCGGCGGGTGAGCGCGGCCGGATGTCCAGTGCTGCGGGCCCGGGAGTAGATCAGAGCGGTCTCCAGCGGCAGCCAGACGATGTAGAAGCCCTGCAACGACCAGGCGGCCAGGAACAGCCAGAAGTTGCCGGTCAACGGCATCAGCACGCTGGCGATCGCGGTGACGGCCGTCGAGACCAGCAGCATCTTGCGGTGCCCGACCATGTCGCCGAGCTTGGCGAAGGCGGGAATGACGATGGCCGCCACCATGGCCTGGCCGCCTTCAAGCCAGTTCACGTCCGCGTCCGGGACGCCGAAGTAGCGCGCCAGATCGGTGAGCAACGGGGTGTAGAAGCCCTGAATGACGCCGCTGGTCAGCTCGACGAAGACCAGAAAGCCCACCACGGCGCCGAGCGCGCCGAACTTGATCCGCGGCGCGTCGACGGCCTGATGCTCGCTCATCTGTGTTCCCCTCCGGCGGGCAGGCCGCGCAGTAGTGCCCGATAGAAGCGCTCACCGCGCTGCAGGCTGTCGATGCTGACACGTTCGTTGACGCCGTGGATGGCTGCTCGCTGCTCGTCGTCGGTGACCAGCGGCATGAAGCGGTACACGTCAGGGACGAACCGATGCCAGTGCCGGCCGTCGGTGGCGGCGGTCGTGAGATACGGCAAGGTCGCCACCCCCGGGTAGGCGGACGCGACCGCAGCGCCGATCAGCGCCCAGGCGGCGTTGTCGGTGCCCGATTCGGGGGTCGGGTCGTCAGCTTCCAGGGCGGTGACGCTGACCTTGGGGTCGGCGATGACCCGACGCAGCCGCGCCAGCACGGTTTCGGTGGTCTCGCCGACGTTGATCCGAATGTTCAGCGTGGCCGAGGCCTGTGACGGCAGCACGTTGGCACTGCTGCCGCCCGAGACCATCGTGGCCGCGAGGGTGGTGCGGACCATCACCACGCCGTCGGTGCCGATCAACGGCAACAGTCGTGCCGTCACCGGAGCGAGTCGTGAGGCTGCCCGGTACAGGCCGGCGAAACGTGGCTCGGCGTGTTCGGCGATCTCGGCGAACAGCGCCTGCACCGTGCGCGGCAGGTGGACCCGAAACGGGTTGCGGTTGAGCCGGGCGACGGCGCGGGCGATCCGTCCGACCGCGGTCAGGCCGGACGGCGCGGACGCGTGGCCGCCCTCGCCAGTGGTCGACAACCGCACCGCCATCACGCCCTTCTCGGCTAGGCCGACCATCGCGAAGGCGCCGCTGACTCCAGGGAACGGGATCTCGGTGATGGCCCCGCCCTCGTCGAGGACGAACTGCGGCCGCACGCCGCGCTCAGCCAAAGTGGTCGCGATCAGCCGGGCAGCATCGCCGTGGTCCTCTTCGTCACCGCCGAGACACAGCAGCACCTCGCACGGCGGCGCCCATCCTTCGGCGAGCAGGTTCTCGACCGCTTCGAGCAGCGTGCACAAGGCGCCCTTGTCGTCGAGGGCGCCGCGCCCCCACACCAGGCCGTCGGCGATGCGGCCCTCGAAGGGCGGCACCGTCCACTCGTCCTCCTGGCCGGCGACCGGCACCACGTCGACGTGGGCCATCAACACGACCGGTGCAGCGCTGCTGGGGGCCGCCGGCGCCCAGCGGTAGACGACACCCAGGTCGCCGATCCGCTCGCGCTCGAGGCGCTCATGCAGCAGCGGGTACTGCGCGGCCAGCAGCGTCCAGAAATCGTCGAAGACACCCAGCCCGGTTTCGTCACGCAGCACCGAGATCGTGGGGATGCGAATCATCGCGGCCAAGCGCTCGGCGATGCCTTCTCGCGGCGGCGTGGCATCGGTGCTGGGAGCGAACGGCGATGACATGCGCGAAGCCTAATCCTCGGGCCGGGGAAATTCGGTGGTCTCTCGTTTCGCGGCATTCGCGGTGCGCGCGGACGACGAACGTCCCACCAGTACCCGCCGCCAGGGACCGACAGCACTATGGTCGAGAGGTGGGCAATGAACTGGCCGAAGTCATCGCAGCGAGCAACCGGATCGTCTTCTTCGGCGGGGCCGGGGTATCAACCGAGAGCGGGATTCCCGACTTCCGTTCCGGCGGCGGTCTGTACTCCCAGGACACCGGCACCAGCTTCGCGCCAGAGGAGGTGCTCAGCCACAGCTTCTTCCTGCAGCACACCGCCGACTTCTTCGACTACTACCGCCGCAACTTGGTCTACCCGGACGCCAAGCCGAACCCGGCCCACCGAGCGCTGGCTCGACTGGAGCGGGCCGGGAAACTGAGCGCGGTGATCACCCAGAACATCGATGGGCTGCATCAGGCGGCCGGCTCTGAGCACGTCGTGGAGTTGCACGGCAGCGTGCATCGCAACACCTGCCTGCGCTGCGGACGCAGCTACCCGCTGGCCACCGTGTTGCGAGCAGAAGGCGTGCCGCTGTGCTCGTGCGGCGGCGTGATCAAACCCGATGTGGTGCTCTACGAGGAGGCACTGGACGGCGACGTTCTGGAAGCTGCGGTGAGCTACCTGCGCGACGCCGACACCTTGATCGTGGGCGGCACCTCGCTGGTGGTCTACCCGGCGGCGGCGTTGGTACATGCCTTCGGCGGCGAACAGGTGGTGCTGATCAACAAGGCCGCCACCGGCATGGACCACGCCGCGTCCTTGGTCGTCCGTGAGCCGATCGGTGAGGCCCTGGGCGCGGCCGTCCCCGAGTAACGGGCAGGTTCACCTATCCGGTCTCGACGCGGCCGCAGCCCTCGGCAACGATGGACCAGTGAGCAGCCAACAGGTCACGGTGGACGGGCGGCGCATTGCGCTGACCAATCGTGACAAGGTGCTCTACCCCGCCACCGGCACCACCAAGGGCGAGGTGATCGACTACTACCAGCAGATCGCACCGGTGATGCTGCCCCATCTGCGACAGCGGGTGATCACCCGCAAGCGTTACCCCGACGGGGTTGGTACCGGCGATGACGAACAGAACGTGTTCTTCGCCAAGGATCTGCCGGCCGGCACGCCTGATTGGGTGCGACGGTTCCGGATTCAGCACTCCCGCGGCGCGAACGACTACCCCGTCGCCGACGACGCGGCCACCTTGGTGTGGTTGGCGCAGTTGGCTGCGTTGGAGCTGCATGTACCGCAGTGGCGGTTTGCCGACGACGGCACGGCTTTGCCCCCGGATCGGTTGGTGTTCGACCTGGACCCCGGTGAGGGTGTGGGGCTGTCGGCCTGCGCCGAGGTGGCCGGCTGGGTGCGAGAGCTGCTCGACGGCATCGGGCTGACCTGCTACCCGGTGACCAGCGGCAGCAAGGGCATTCACCTCTACGCGCACTTGGACGGCAGCCTCGACACCATCGGCGCCAGCGACGTGGCCAAACAGATCGCTCAAACCCTGCAGGCCGCTCACCCGGAGCGGGTCACCGCCGTGATGCGCAAGGCCGACCGCGGCGGACGGGTCTTCCTCGACTGGAGCCAGAACAACGGCAACAAGACCACGGTCGCGCCGTACTCGCTGCGCGGGCGCGCGCGCCCGTGGGTGGCCGCCCCGCGCACCTGGGACGAGCTGGAAGCGTCCGATCTGCGCCAGCTGGAGTTCGGCGAGGTGCTGGAACGGGTCGCACAGCAGGGCGACATCTTCGCCCCGCTGGCGCCGGAGGCAACCGACCGGCTGTCCACCTATCGCGGGATGCGCGACGCCACCAAGACCCCCGAACCGGTTCCCGCCGGCGCCCCGGCAGCCACCACCGGTAACTCGTTTGTCGTTCAGGAGCATCACGCGCGGCGGCTGCACTGGGATTTCCGGCTGGAACGCGACGGCGTCCTGGTGAGTTGGGCGGTGCCCAAAGGCCCGCCGACCGACCCGAAGAGCAACCACCTGGCGGTGCACGTCGAGGACCACCCGCTGGCCTACGGCAGCTTCGAGGGCACCATTCCGAAGGGCGAGTACGGCGCCGGAACGGTGCAGATCTGGGATGCGGGTCGCTACGAGGTGGAGAAGTGGCGCGACGGTGAAGAGGTCATCGTCACCCTCCATGGACGCAGCGACGGCGGGCTGGGCGGCGAGCCGGCCACCTTCGCACTGATCCACACCGACCAGGACAACTGGCTGATCCATCGGATGGTGGCCCCAGCGGCGCCGACCGCGGCACGGGTGGCCGCGCGGCCACCGGCCCCTGCCTCGCTCGATCGACCGCTGCGTCCGATGCTGGCCACGATCGCGTCGCCGTCAGCGATCAGTGACGAGGACCAGTGGGCCTTTGAGATGAAGTGGGACGGCATCCGCGCCCTGGCCGAGGTGACTTCCGCCGGCAGCGTGCACCTAACCAGCCGCAACGGCCGCGACGAGACTGTGCGCTACCCCGATCTGCTGCCCGATCTGCGACACCTCGGCTGCAATGCGGTGTTGGACGGCGAGATCATCGCCACCGACGCCCAGGGCGTGCCTCGGTTCGGCCTGCTGCAGCCCCGCATCAACCTCGCCCGGGCGTCCGAGATCGCGGCCGCGGCCGCGGCACAACCCGTCCAGTACCTGCTGTTCGACCTGCTGGAACTCGACGGCACCTCGCTGGCCTCGCTGCCCTACGAGCAGCGCCGTGAACTGTTGGAGCAACTGGTTCCCGGCGATCTCGATCGCGTTCAGGTGCCGCCGGTGTTCGATGGCGATCTCGTCGCCGCCTTGGACGCCAGTTCGACGTTGCAACTGGAGGGCGTGATGGCCAAGCGCCGCGGCTCGCGCTATCGGCCCGGACGTCGAACAGACGACTGGCTGAAGATCAAGCATCACGCCAGCCAGTCGGTCGTCGTCGGCGGCTGGCGTCCCGGCGAGGGCGCCCGCGCGTCCACGCTCGGTTCGCTGCTGGTTGCCGTGCCGGACGGCGATCGGCTGCGCTATGTCGGACGGGTGGGCACCGGCTTCGACACTGCCGCGCTCACCGAGGCGGCGCAGCGACTCGCCGAGTTGGCCGTCGACGAGTGCGCGCTGGCTGACGTGCCTGATGCCGACGCCAAAGATGCGCACTGGGTTCGTCCGGTGCTGGTGGGAGAAGTGCGTCATGCTGGGCTCAGCGGTTCGGGCAAGCTGTGGCACCCGGTCTGGTTGGGCTGGCGGCCGGATCTGGCGCCCGGCGACGTGCATTGGGAGTGAGCGGCGGACTGCTAATCCGTAGGTTCCTGGTTCGCGTCCGTCGCGGTGTCCGCGAACCTGCGCCCCGCGACACGGCACAATGTGCGCATGGCGTTGTTCGGCCCCAAGCTCTCCCCCGACCTGATCGCCCTCGTCGCCGGGTCGCGGGTCCTCGCGTCCACCCAGGCCACGTCCGGGACGCTGGTCGGGCTGGCCGAGCGGCTGCTCTACCCGGGCGTCAACGGCCCTCGCGAGGTGGAGTGGCATCAGATCGAGCGCGGCAGCTGGAACGCCCAGACCCAGCATCTGTCGTGGACGACCGTCGACGCCGAACCTGTCGACCTCGAACTGATCAAGCCCGGACGCTTCCCGCAGTTCTTCCGCGAGCGGGTGAACGCGACCATCGCCTACACCGGATCGCTCGGTCTGGGCGGCAAGAAGAGCGTCGTGATCAACGCGCGCCGCAGCCTCGCCGAGCCGAACGCGCCGCTGATCTGGCGGGCAAGCCCGGGGGCCGACACCACCGCCGCAGACATCGCCGACGACCCGCTGGTGGCGCTCGAACTAGAGCGGCGCCGGGCCGAGTTCGACCTGCGCTGAAGTTCTGGTAACGTATCGCCTCGCGCCGAGCGCGCGATCCCCTGTAGCTCAATTGGCAGAGCGTCGGACTGTTAATCCGTAGGTTCCTGGTTCGAGTCCAGGCGGGGGAGCTGACCAGCGAAGAACCGCTGCACCGGAATCCCGATCGCCGTGGCCAGCACCTCTAGATCTTCGAGCTGCCACTGCATACGGCCCCGCCACCGATTACTGATTGCCGTGCGGCTGGTCCCCAAGGCCCGAGCCACGTCTGCCTGAATCCAGGCAGCTCGCGCGCACTCGACGCGCACATTCTCGGCGACAAGCCGGACCAGCGGTGAAGGCTCTGTGAGTGCTACAACGTTGCTCATGGCACGAACCTAGCACCGCTGGCGCGATTTTCGGAACAAAAACGTACACAGCGTGAGCGTGTCATCCCGCAGAGCTTGCGATTTTCGTGACAACCTCCATGTATGCAAAGCACCGTCACACCGAAGCCCGGCCCTCGCCCGAAACTGAACAGTCAGGACGAGATCGCCCGCGAGAACGCCATCAAACACGCGCGCGCCGCGTCCGAACTCACCTGGCTGGCCGACGAGCAACACGCGTCTGCCGGAAAGCCGAACGAAACGGGCCGGCTCATCGAGCTAGCTCAGGCCCATGCCGCCGCGTCGGTCGCCTGGTCCGAAGTAGCCCAATCTCTCCCCAGCGGTCCAGTCCTCACCGCAGAACTGGCCGGCGAGGTCAGGCGGCTCCTGGGGGTCAATGCGCGGCGCGCTCGTGGTGATCGGTCATGATCACGCTGCTGCACGCGAATCTGTGCGCGGACCGTTACGACTACAACAAGACCTGGCGCAAGCGCTCGCCGAAGTTCGTCCGCTGGTTCACCAAGAACTATCCGCCAGACATCCTGACGCTGACCGAATGCACCGCACCGTCAGCAGTGCAGCTCGTGAACGACCTCAGAACCAGTGGGCGCGTCACGTACGTATCCAGCTCGTTCTGGGGCTCCACGGTCATGTGGCGGCCCGAGGTGTTCAAGAAGACGCGGAACCTCGTTCAAGTCCGCTGGCTGAGCGGCACGCAGACGCACAGCCTGTTCGGCGTTGAGCTGACGGAGCGGGCCACCGGACAGGCCTACAACGTCCTCGTGAGTCACTTCCCGCCCGGCGCGGCCCGTACGCTGCTGCGCCGGCGCCAGATGGCCACCATTACCGCCAAGACGGCGAAGTGGCACGACCCGACCGTGCTGGCGATGGATGCGAACTGGTCACGGTCGCTGGAGACCTTCGCCTACGACCATGGCGGGTGGCAGTCGGCCCGCGAGCGGGCACTCACCCGAGTTCACCCCGACTTCAAGACCTCCGGTGGAGTGTTCGGCAAGGGCAACCCCATCGACTACGTCTTCGGCCGTAACGGTGCGAGGTTTGGGCACTACGAGGTCATCGATGGGAGGGCCTGGTCTGATCACAACGCGCTGCTGGTGGAGGTGCGGAAGTGATCCCACCCGACACCGTCGATATCGGCATCTGTAGCCGCTGCGAGAGCAATGTCCGCTACGTCGGGATGCCTGACGGAAAGCAGATCACAGTTCAGGTGACGCCGGCCCAACAGGGCCGGCTCACCGCCACATATGACGCCAACACTGGCCGCTACGTCGCAGCGCGGTTCTTGCTGCCTGGCGAGATCTGTGGCGGCGTCCGCTTCGACCCCCACAGCGATTGGTGCCGCCGCCTCCAGCGCACGCCCACGCCACCCCCTGCGGACGTCATGGCTCAGATCAGAGCCGATATCCGCGCTGCCCAAGAAAGCAACAACCGATGACTTGGCACTCGAAAGCTCGCTGCCTCGACACGACTCTGAAAGTCGATTGGCTCGCTCGACCCTTGATCGAGCAGCTACTCGACTGCGCGATTTGCCCAGTGCGTCAGCAATGCCTAGACGACGCCATCGCTTCTCGCGCCACCGGCGTCGTGAGAGCCGGAGTCACAATCGGCACACGACCAATAGCAGCAAATGCCTGATTGCACCTGGTGCGGGCACCCCGGTCACGACGCCGCGTGCCCTGACCGCATCGTCGTGCGGCCCGCCACACGCAAGCGGCCCGCCAAGACGTCTCAGTGCCCCTGTGCGCGCCGGGGGCACTGATGGGCTACCAGCTTGTCGCCGCAGCCCTCCAGCCGGCCTGGGGTCGTGTTCTCCGCGACCGTGATCGGCTCGTCCTGGTCGCGATGTGCATGGCCGCATTGGACGAGAGCGACAACGCCGGCATCGCCGCCAAACGCTACTGGGGTGGGACCGGCTACCTCATGCTCCAGGTTGACGGCGTCAACCCGTCATTGACGTCTGATCACCGCTACAAGGCCGCCAGCGAGGGAATCCGTAGATCCCTGCGGAACTTGGAGCTGGCCGGCGCCATCAAGTGCGTCAAGAAGGCCGCTAACGGTCGGCGAGCCGAGTACGAGATCACGTGCCAGCAGATGCATCTGCCTGTGGACGACGACAGCGAGAAGCCGGAACCAGCCCCACCAGCCAGTGGGGCTGACACCCACCAGCCAGTGGGGCTAAGGCCCACCAGCCAGTGGGGCTAAGGCCCACCAGCCAGTGGGCCTATAGAACAACAACAGAGGAACAAGAGAATGACTAATGGAAGACCAACTCAAGTAAGTGCCCAAGGTGCGCGCGTGCGTGACCTGTGGATAACCGTGATGATCAACGTCCCGACTCTGATCGCGGCGAGCGTGGCTGAGCTGCTGCTGATCGTTGCGCTGGTCCTGGCGGTGGTCTGGTGATGGCCATGACGGGGGTTAGCCGACGGTTGCCGTTGGTCTCCGCTGCAACTCTGCGCGCCGAGGCATTGGCCGTGGATGCAGCGATCCTGCGGGCGCGAGGCATGACTCACCAGGAGATCGCTGACGAGCTGCGCGTCAACGTGCGCACTGTCGAGCGGTGGCTCGCATGAGCAAGCACTCGATCAAGGGCCGGCGTTGGGACGCAGTGGCAGCCGAAGTCAAAGACCGCGACGGCTACCAATGCGTGGTGTGCGGTGCCACCGAAGACCTGACCGTTGACCACACCAAGCCGGTCAGCCTGTTCGACCAAGACGACTGGGAGAACGAGCGACAGTTCAACGCTGACGAGCTGGCCACATTCTGTCGGTCATGCAACGCCCGCAAAGGAAACCGCACCGCAGCCGTCCGACTGACCTGGCTCAACCCTCGCTTTTTTCCCGCGGGATACCGGAGACCCCGCACCAAGTCTTCCTTTTCATAAAACCAGTGAAAACCGAAAAATCAGACCTGAATGTACCGAAAGGGACTAAAGCAATGCCCAGGAAACCAACGATGATCAGCGAAACGCGGCGATGGATCAGGGACAACGCCAGCTGGCTTGGCCGCGACCACGCACCGATGGTCCAGCAGCTCAAGATGCTCGCCGAGACGATGGACATGGAGCTGCGGACCAACGGCCGCGTCCAGTCGGCGACCGCCAGCGCCCACCGTCACGCCTTCACGACCCTGCTCGGAATGAAGCCGGAGGACGATGAGCTGCCGCCCGTGCCAACTCCGACCCAACCGGAAGCGCCTGCACAGGATGAGGACGACGAGCTGTTCGAGCCGGCGCGATGACTGTCGCCGTCCCTGAAGTTCTCACCGTCGAGGGCGAGGTCTTCGGCGGGCAGATGTGGGCGCCCGTCCGGTTCACCCAGCCACTGCGCCCCGACTTCATCACGGACGGTGACAGGCTCATCGCGCTAGTCGAACGCCACTACCGCCTTCCCGACGGGAGACTCCTCCGGCTGGACGATTGGCAGAAGGCTCTGCTGCGCCACGTCCTGGAGCGCTACCCCGACGACTGGCCAGATCAGACGCTTGCCGGCCGGCTTCGCTACCGGCAGGTCGTTATCTCGATGGGCCGGCAGAACGGCAAGAGCATCCTCGGCGCCGTTCTGGCTATCTGGGGACTGCTCCAGCACGTGAAGGCCCCGACCGTCGTCGGCGTCGCTCGCAGCGTCGAACAGGCAAACGTGATCTACGGCCGCGTCGAGTACGCCGTCCGGCATGACCCAAAGCTCCTGGTCCGCCTCAAACCATCCGGCACACGTGGAATTCGGAAACGCGACGGCTCCGGCTCCTACCAGCTCCGGCCCGCATTGGACGAGGGCCTTCAGTCGGTTCCCGTTACCCTCGTGCTCGCCGATGAGCTGCACCTCACCAAGCCGGCCATGTGGGATTCTGTCGTGACCGGTCAGCGCGCCCAGCAAGATGCCCTGGTCGCCGGAATCACGACAGCCGGAGACTCGTCGAGCGTGCTGCTCAAGCGCCTCTACGAGCAAGGCGAAGAAGCTATCGCCGGGGGACGCGATCGGTTCGGGTTCTTCCTGTGGGAGGCCCCGGCGGGCGCCAAACTCGAAACCCCTGGTGCCATCGAAGCCGCTAACCCTGCCGTCGCGTGTGGCCGCATTCCGGTTGATCAGGTGCTCAGCGACGAGAAAGGGAAACCTGAGCCCGACATTCAGCGCTACACCCTCAACCGGTTCGTCGCCGCCTCTACCACCTGGCTCCCAATGAGCACCTGGCGCGACCGTGCTGGCGACATTCCCGAGCACGCCGATCAGGTCTACGCGATCAGCCGGACCCAGGGATGGGAGAACCTGTCGATCACTGCAACTTGCAAGGTTGGCGGACGGCTGTACACCCAGCTCGTGGCAAGCCTCGCCCGATCCGACCGTGACGAACTGCTCGAGATCTGCTCCCACCTGGCCGCGCTCGGCCCCGCCACCTTTGCCATGGCATCGTCCGACCTTTCCAGCGTCGGCAAGGCGCTGAGGGACGCCGGCCACGATGCATGGATACTCACCCAGAACGAAATGTGCCAGGCCTCCGCGACGGCATGGCGAGTAATCACCCAAGGCACAATGACTCACGCCGCAGACCCGCTCCTCACTGCTCAGATGCCCTACGCCAAACGGGTCAACACCGGGGAATCCTGGCGAGTAACGAGCCGGGGAAGTCACGACAGCGACGCCGTTCTAGCGACCGTGATTGGCCTGCACGTCGCCGACGTGAAGCCGCCCAAGACCTTGCAGCTCTTCGCCTGAACACCGTCAACACCGGATTGACGGGCCGCTGAGAATGTCGGGTCGCCCTTGACCATGGGAAGCGTCGCAACGCGCTACCCACGGAAAGGGGCGACAAATGGCAGCACTGTTCGGGCTGAAGGCTTCGAGCCTCACTCGCAGCGAGCCCACCAGCCAAGTGCAGCCACCAGCCCGGCCAGCAGCCGGACGCGCCCCGCTCACCACCGAACAGTCGGTCGGCATCCCTGGCACGTTCCGAGCCATGCAGATCCTGGCCACTGCGGGCGGGCAGCTCTCACTCGACGCGCTGCGCGGCGGAGTCCGTCTCGACTACACCCCGAGCATTCTCCGGAAGCCGTGCCTGTCTCTCACCCGTCGCAAGTGGGTTGAGCAACTGATCCTCCAGCTCGCTGCCGACGGTAACGCGTTCATCCACAAGCAGCGCGCCAACGGCGAAATCGTGAACCTTCCACTGTGGCCGTCGCGGAAGGTCCACGTCGGCGAGGACGAGGACCACACGCCCCACTACGACTACGAGGGCAAGCGCTACTACGCCGACGAAGTGACCCACATTGGCATGCTCTGGCTGCCGGGAATGCTGCGTGCTCTCGGCCCGATCCAAGCCGCTCGTGCGGGCCTCACCTTCGCACGCGACGCGAGAGACCACATGGCCCGCTGGTTTGACGACACCGGCCAGCCGCCCGGCATCCTCACCACTGACTCCCCCCTCACCAACGAGGACGCCCGCACCGCCCGCCGGCTGTGGAACGGCCTCAATGCAGACGGGACACGAATCGAGGACGTCGAGAACCCCAGCCGAATCAAAGTGCTCGGTAAGGGACTCAAGTACGAGTCCAGCCTCATCAGTCCCCAGGACGCGCTATGGCTCGATGCTCAGAACTGGAACCTGCATGAGACTGCCGTCGCGTTCGGGATGCCAACCACGCTCATGCTCGTCGGGTACGAAGGCGCCAGCCGGACCTACAACAACAGCAACGAGGAATGGCTCGCTTTCATCCGGTTCACCCTTATGTGGTATCTCGGCGCAATTGAGGACGCGCTGACCGATGTCCTCGTGCGCGGCCAGGAAGCGCGATTCAACGTCGAGGCCCTGCTGCGCGCTGACACCAAGGCCCGATACGAGAGTCACAACCTCGCGCTTGCCGGTGGGTGGCGAACACCGGCCGAAGTGCGCCGAATCGAAGGCGAAGCGCCCCATCCTGCCGTGCCAGACGAACCGCGCCCAGCAGCAACCCTCACCAGCAAGGACCAGACCAATGCCTGAATCCGTCTCCCCGACCATGTGCCGGCGCGAGTTCGCCGGACGTGCCCAAGCCGACGCCCCCCAAGGCCACATCGTCGGAATCGGCGTGCCCTACGGCGTAGTGATCAGCCCCGACCCTGAGGGCATCCACGTCGGCGAAACCTTCGACGCCGGATCGGTCACGATGCACGAAGACGGCACGAAGGTCTTCTGGCGCCACTACGAACCCATCGGGCGCATGGACAGCATCACGGACAGCGCTGAAGGCCCCGTCCTCGACTCCATCATCTCCGACACCACTGCTGGCCGCGACGCGCTCACCCTCGCCCGGGACGAGGTCGTGAACCAGTGGTCTATCGGCTGGCGATGGGATGAATCGGAGTTCTACGTGGACGAAGCCGGCATCCGTCATTGGACTCGCGTGCCCGCCCGAGAGTTTTCCCTCGTCCCGTTCGGCGCCTACGGCGCCGGCGCATCCGCATCAGTACGCCAACAGAAGGAAACCACCATGCCCGACCTCAACAACCCGACCGATCCGACTGGCCCCGAGACCCTTACTCGGGCCGACCTCGACCCGATCAACGCCGCGCTCGACGAGCTGAAGCGGTCGGCCGCGCTCTCGACGCGTGGCGGTCACGCGCCCACCATGAGCCGATTCCCCACCATGGCCCACTTCGTGAAGGCCATCGCATCTGGGGACGAAGACGCAGCCGAACTGCACCGCGCCTACACCGGCGCGACCACGGCCGACACCATCATGAAGGACACCTTCATTGGTGACTTCATCCGGCTCGTTACGCAGCGCCGGCGCATCGTCAACAAATTCAGCCGCGACACTCTCCCCAGTGGCGGGCTGAGCGTCGACTACTACCAGCTCGACACAGACACGACCGCCATCGGCAAGCAGGAAGCCGAAGGCGACAACCTTCCCTACGGACAGATCAAGCTCAAGACCGCCAACAGCCCCGTCAGTACCTATGGCGGATGGACTGAGATGAGCCGGCAGGCCATCGAGCGCGCGACCTACGCGGCCCTGAACGTGACCCTGCGTGCCATGGCACTCAAGTACGGCCAGGTCACTGAAGCAGCCGCCCGAGCCGTCTACCTCGCCCAGATCGAGGAGAACCTCGCTGACGGCAAGCCACACGTCACCATCGGCGCCACCGTTTCGGCTGCCACCTCGTCGCAGTGGATCGATGCCATCATCGACGCCGCCGAGTACTACGAAGCCAACGGTTACGTCATCGACGGCCTCGACGTCTCCAAGGACATCTTCAAGGTGCTGGCCAACCTCAAGGATGGCAGCAACCGACTCATGAAGGTCTACGGCGACGGCGTCAATCAGATCGGCGAGCTGAACCTGAGCAAGCTGTCCGGAAACCTCGCCGGCGTCAAGTGCGAAATGATCCCGCTCGCCGACGACGGCACTGCCTCGTTCTACGACCCGGTCGCAATCACCACGCTGGAAAGCCCCGGCGCGCCCGCCCAGCTCCAGGACGAGAACATCATCAACCTGAGCAAGCAGTTCAGCATGTACGGCTTCGCCGCCGAAATCGTGCCGTTCTCCGCCGCCATCTACCCCGTCAAGTTCGGCGCCTGACGATGGATGAGGACGCCATCCGGCTCAGTGCCACGAGCCTCGCCACTTACGTCGGAGCCAAGAACCCTGACGACCCCTTCGCTGAGCAGTGCTGGAGCGAAGCCGTCGCACTGGTAAACCGACGTTGCGGCAAGGAACTCGCTGCTGTGCCGGATGGCGTCCTCGACCGGGCTTACCTCGAGGTCGGTGCGGAGCTGTACCACCGCCGCACAACGAAGAACGGCGTCGCACAGTTCGCCGTTCCGGACGCGCAGCCGATCCGGATCGCTCGTGATCCCCTGGTCAGCGCCTACCCGCTGATCGATCCCTACCTCGGGCCAGGCATCGGATGAACCTCAGCCAGCAGCGAGCAGATCTCGCCGAAACGCTCAAGAACGCCGCAGCCGACCTGACTATCAACCCATACGTTCCCGAGATGGTCAGCCCTCCGGCGATCATCATCGAGCCCAGCGATCCCTACCTCACCATCGACGACGACACACCCTTCGGACACTGGACGATCGCATATGACCTGCTGGCCGTGGTCGAGGTGGGGACGAACGAGAAGGCGACAGAAGACCTGGACAACCTCATCACCGCCGTTGCTACCGCCCTCAAGGGAGCCTACGCAGTGAGCAAGGTGAGCCAACCATTCGGCTACCAGTCAAACACCGTGGTCCACCTCGCCACCACCATCACCGTCACCGACACCACCGACCTCACCACTGAATAGGAGACTCACATGGCCGGATCGACTCGAATCAAGGGCGTCGCCCTCAAGCTCACCATTGGCAGCCCAGGTGTGGACTACTACGCCGACGTCACGAGCTGCAAGATCACCCACGAGGACGCCGACAAGGACGCCGTCACGTTCGCCGACGCCGCCGAAGGCGCCCAGGCAGCCAAGATGACCGGCTCCGGCATCCAGTCCACCGACACCGCGAGCCTGTGGTCCTACATCTGGGACCACTCGGGCGAGACGGTGGCATTCACCCACGCGCCGCACGGCAACGCCGTCGCGACCGCCGCCCAGCCCCATTTCGTGGGCATGGTCAAGATCGGCAACAAGCCCGATCTTGGCGGTGACGCCGGCAAGACCAACACCTTCACGTTCGATTTCGAGTGGGAGATCGACGGCACGGTCACCAAGGACACCGGCGCCTGATCATGACCGATTTCGAGATGGTGCGCGGCGACTTCCGAGTGCGATATCGCGGACTCGGCAAGACGCTGCGCGCCCTCTCGAAAGCCGGCGCCGATGCCGGCGACATGAAAGACCTCATGCACCGCATCGGCATGCTCGTGGTCACCGCCGCGCAGCCCCCGGTCGGCGCGACGCGCAAGCTCAGTCAAACGCTGCGCGCCGGCCGGGGCAAGACCAAAGCTGTGGTGCGCGCCGGCGGCGCACGAGCCAAGTACGCCGGCGTCATCCACTACGGCTGGCCGGCCCACCACATTGCCCCGAACCCGTTCCTGCTGCGCGCCTTGCAGCAGGAACGACCCCAGGTCGTGCAAACCCTGTCTGACGGTCTGGGCGAAATCCTCCACAAGAACGGGCTGCAGTAAGCCCAGAAAGCGAGAAACACCATGATCGACGTCAAGAGCCTGGTCCTCGGCGAAGTCGCCAAGGTCGAAGAACTGTCGGGTCTGTCCATCGGCCAGCTCGGCGAAGACGAAGCACCCAAGGGAAAGATGATGGCCGCTCTGGCGTTCGTATGGCGGCGCCGCAGCGAGCCTGCGTTCACCTGGAACCAGGCGCTCGCCCTGACCCTGGACGAAGCGAACGAAATCCTCGGCATCGAGAACGACAAGGACGACGAGACCGCCGAAGACGACCTGGAGGCTGAGTCGGACCCTACCTAGAGCGGGTCGCCGAAATGGGCGCGTTCGTCGTCAACTTCGGCTTGACCCCCGCCCAGTACTGGGCGCTCACCCTCCGCGAGCGAGACGCGATCATCGCCGCCTGGAACCGGCGACAGCAGTAAGACCCCCGGGGTGCGGTATCTCGCGCCGCACCCCGGCCCCCTCCCACCAGATAGGACACCCGCATGGCTGGTCAGACCGTCGTCGTCTCGGTCCTCGCCGATACCGGCCGATTCACCCGCGCGTTCAAGGGTGTCGCGTCCGGCGTGGGCAAGATCGCCGCCGGCGCAGCCGCCGGCTTGGCTGTTGCCGGTGTCGCCCTGGCCAAGCTCGCCAAGGACTCGATTGAGTCCGCGTCGAACCTTCAACAGTCCTCTGGCGCGGTCGATGCAGTGTTCAAGAAGCAAGCCGCCTCGGTCCACAAGTGGGCCAAGAGCGCTTGGAAGGATCTCGGCCTGTCTGAGAACGCCTACAGCAACGCCGCCAGCCTGATCGGGTCGCAGCTCAAGAACATGGGCGTGCCCATGTCCGGTCTCGGGAAGCAGACCAACTCGCTGATCAAGAAGGGTGCCGACCTGGCCGCCCAGTTCGGCGGCACGACCGCTGACGCGGTTGAGGCCCTGTCGGCCCTGCTGCGCGGCGAAACCGATCCCATCGAGAAGTACGGCGTTTCGATCAAAGAAGTCGATATCAAGGCCCAGATGGCCGCAGACGGCACCGCCAAGCTGGCCGGCGCCCAGGGTAAAGCCGCACGCACTGCCGCGATCATGACCCTGCTCAACAAGCAGACGGCCGACGCTCTGGGGGCCAACGCCCGCGAAGCGATGACGTGGGAAGGCGTCACGCAGCGTCTCGCCGGCTGGTGGGACAACCTCAAGGCCAAGCTCGGAACCCCGATGATCAAGGTGCTGGCCGCCCTGGTCGCGAAGTTCACCGCGTTCAGTGACCAGCTGATCAAGACCACCCAGTTCACGGCGTTCCTCGACTGGCTCAACAAGGTCGGTGACGGCCTCGCATCGTCCGCCGGCCCCGCGAGCAACCTGGCCGGCCAGGCGCTCACCCTCGTCCGCAGCTTCACCCCGCTCGGCATCCTGTTCCGTGCCGTGCAGCCCATCCTCCCGCAGCTCGCCTCGTCGCTGGCATCCCTCGGCGGCACGCTCTCGACCAGCCTGGCCGCGATCCTGCCCACCATCACCCCACTGCTCGACCAGCTCGCAGCCGTCCTCGGCTCGCTGATCGCCTCCGCTCTCCCGCCCATCGTGCAGCTCGTCGGCGCCCTCGCCGCCGTCCTGGTGCAGCTCGTCCCGCCCATCGCCGCCGTTGTCTCCGAGCTGCTTGGTGCTCTGGCCCCGGTCCTGGTGCAGCTCGGCCCGGTGCTCGCCGTGGTCGCGAACGTGATTGGGTCCGTGCTCGCCGCCGTGCTGCCCGTGGTAACTGCCCTGATCCGTGGCGTGTCGGCCACCATCGCCGCTCTGCTGCCGGTGCTGGAGCCGATCATCTCCGCCGTCATGGAAGTCGTCACGGCACTGTCCCCGATCCTGACGCTGCTCGGCCAGCTCATCGGCGCGATCCTGCCGCCGCTGATCGACCTCTCCACCGCTCTCACCACCGCGCTCATCTCTGGCGCCGTCCCCGCCGTGCGCTTCGTCGCCGCCGTCATCACCGTGCTCGCCCGGGCACTCGGTGACCTCATCGGCTGGCTCGTGTCCACCCTGACCGCGTCCACCAACGCCGCCAACGGCGTCACCGACGGATGGGGCAAAGTCAAGGCGTTCCTCAGCACGTTCGGCTCCAAGATCGCCGCCGTGTTCGCCGGCGCCGGCAAGTGGCTGATCGACGCCGGCCGGCAGCTCCTGGCCGGCCTCTGGAACGGCATCAACGACAAAGTCTCCTGGCTCAAAGGTCAGATCGGCGGCGCCATGGACGGCGTCATCAACTGGGTCAAGGACAAGTTCCAGATTCACTCGCCCAGCCGTGTGTTCCGCGAAATCGGTCGCATGCTGCCTGCTGGCCTGGCCGTCGGCGTCACCGACACCACCGACCGCGCCGTCAGCGCGCTCGGCAAGATGATCACCGCGATCAACAAGGCCGCCACCAAGGCCACCAAGCACGCCGCCCGCGCAGCCACTGCCACACTCAAGGCCCAGCAGAAGACCACCAAGGCACTGTGGAAGGCCGACGACCTGACCAGCGCCCGCACCATCGCCGCAGCCCTCAGCGCAAACGGCAAGTGGACAGCGACCGCGAGCCGGCAGATGAAATCGGCGACCCTGACCGACATCGGCCGCGCCCGTGGCGCGCTCACCGAAGAGATCAAGGCTCAGACTGCCGTTCTGAAAGACCTCATCGACCAGCACGCCCAGCTCCGCGACCAGGTCGCAGCAAACGTCACCAGCAGCCTCGACCTCGGCTCGACACTCAAGGAACGGTCCAACGGCACGTTCAGTGCCTCATTCACGAAGATGTCCGCCCAGGTCGCCGGCCTCAAGGAGAAAGCGCTCGCGCTCGCCGGCAAGATGCGCCAGCTCGTCGCGAAGGGGCTGCCGGCCGGACTCGTGCAGCAAATCGCCGCGCTCGGTCTCGACAAGGCCGGCGCCGTCGCCGACGCGTTCCTGACCGCCACCGACACCGATGTCAGCTCCTACGTGGCCGACTGGACGACCTTCAACCAGACCGCGACCGACATCGGCACCACCCTCGCCGATCAGATGTACGGCGCTGGCATCGCCGCCCAACAAGGCATCATCAACGGGCTGCTGGCCGACCGCGACAAGCTCACCAAGGCCGCAGAGCAGATCGCCGACGCCATCGAGAAGACGATCAAGAAGAAGCTCAAGATTCATTCCCCGAGCCGCGTCATGTCCGGCATCGCCCGCAACATCATCGCCGGCCTGCGCCTGGTCCTCGGCGACACCAGCGGCGTCACCGCCGACATGGTCAAGCTGTCCAGCGCCGTGAGCAGCAACTTTGACCCCACCCTCACCGCCACCAGCAGCCAGGCCAGCAACGCCGCGGCCGGATCGGTGACTTTCAACATCACGCTGAATGGGGTTCTCGACGGCCGGGAAGGCGTTGCCCGCCTCCGCGAGCTGTTCACCACCGACGCCCGCCTACGCGGCGTGATCGGCCTAAATGACCGGGTGCTCGCATGAAACCCCGCCTCGCCGCCATCGACATCGCCCTGACCCCGCCGGCGACCACCGCCAACCCCTACCCGGCGACCACCTGGGTCAACGTCACTGACCCCGACGCCGCCCGCTCCGGCCAGCCGTCCGCGTTCGGCCGCATCACCTGGTCGCGATCCTCGGTCGGCCCGGTCGGCGGCGATCAACCCGCAATGCTGACCCTGAAACTCAACTCTTCCGACCCCCAGCCGTGGCCCCAAGCAACCAAAGTGCAAGTCCTCATCACCACTGGCACCACGCCGGCCTACCTGGCCTCAGGCTGGCTCGACGAAGACACCGTAGACGTCGGCGAATGGCGCGGCACGTGGTCGCATCAGCTCAACGTCGTCGATGTCATCGACGTCGCCGCCAACCGTGCCGCCGGCATCACCATGGACGAGGCGCCCGCGTTCACGCGCGTCACCGAGCTGGTCACCGGGAACTCCGACATCCTCCAAGCCGAGCCGTGGGGTGGTGGCCACCTCCTAGTCATTCCCAACGCCGAGAACCCCATCATGGCCGCAGAGTCGGCAGACACCTCGATCCTCGACGTTCTGAGGAAGGTCGCCACAGCACGGTCCCGAGCGGTCAGAGCGAACGGGTTCATGCTCGACCTGCGCCCTATGGCCGGGGACTACTCCCCCGCCTGGTGGACCAGGTGGACCGATCAACAGATCCTTCAAATCGACCGGCGCCAGCTCTCCCACGCGCCGGCGACCACCAGCCGCGCCTCACGAGCATCGAAAGTGACCGTGAGCTACGTCAACGGCACCACAGCCGACGCCACCGAGATCGACGCCGGCGTCCTGTTCCCGTCCACCCTCACCCTCGACACCGGCATCCAAGCCGACGACCCGATCAGTACCGAAGCCCTCACATGGCTCACCCACGTCGCGACCACCATCGCCCACGCCGAAGCCCGCCCAGTGCTCGGCGCCACCACACTCCTGCACGACTTCACCGGTGACCCCACCGGCGCCAAACTCAACGCCCTGCTCACCCTGCCTCAGCCGCTTATCCAGATCACGCCAGCGCCCAGCCACGCCGACGGGTGGCACATCGTCGATGGCCGATCGGTCACCATCGACCCCGACCTGACGCTCACCCTGACACTCACCCTCACCCCTGCGACCCTCTACGGCCTACGCGCGCCTCGGCACACCGACTTCGACACCAGCCACCGGTTCCCCACCACCGCCGCCCTGCCGCCCATCGGCGGCAACTCAAGCTCGAGCCGCTGGACACGCTTCACAGACCTCCAGTGCGTCCGCCCACCCACCTGACAAGGAAGACACCATGACCAACGAACTCGAACCCATCCCCACCACCGCCGCCGGTTGGCCCTACCTGCCCGACACCGCACCAGTCCACGACGTCCCCGCCTACACCCAACTCCTCACGCAACGCCTGGCCGGGATGACCCCCTCCGGTGGCGCCGCAGTCAGGGCCTACGGCGCCCTCTACAACGCTGCGCAGCTCGCCCTCACCGAAACGAGCGGTTGGGTAAAGGTCGGCCTGCCCGACACAACCGGACCAATGGTCGGCCTGGACGTCCCCGCAGCCGGCCGGCTCCGATGCAAGACAGCCGGCGTCTACCTGGTCTTCGCCAAGCTCCACATCGGCGGCGCCACTGTCGGTGACATCGAAATCCGCAAGAACGGCACGTTCATCCCCGGCACCACTCAGCTACTCACCCGCGCCGCCAACTCCGGCACCGACATCGCCGGCAGCACGTTCGGACTCGTCAGCCTCGCCGTGAACGACTACGTCGAGCTGATCCGCAACGCCGGCCAGGCCGTGACGCTCCAAGCCGCACGCGGCCTGCTCATGGCCGTCCAGATCGCCTAACAAACCCCAACCCAGAAGGAAGACAAGCCCATGGCCAAATCACAGAACGGCTGGCCCGTCGTCACCAACAAACAACTCTGGCCGCACCCCCTCGTCGGCGGCATCCTCGCCGGCCCCGTGTGGGTTGTCCTCGCCTGGTTCATCCGCGAGTACACCCGCCTTGTCGAGCCTGTCAGCCGCGCCCAGTCCGGATGCTTCAACCCGCGCAAGATCGCCGGCTCAAGCAAGTGGTCCAACCACGCCAGCGGAACCGCTGTCGATCTGAACTGGACACTCCACCCCAACCGCCGGCGGACCTTCACCGCCGCACAGGTCGCCGTCATCACCTCAATCCTGAACCGCGCCGGCGGCGTGCTGCGCTGGGGACGCCTGTACGACGACGAAATGCACTTCGAGATCGCCCCGCACACCACCCCGGCCCAGGTGAAAAAGTTCGCCACCAAGCTCCTGCAAGCCGCCCTCATCGCCAAGGGCTACCCGTGCGGCCGCGCCGGCGTGGACGGCATCCCTGGCCCCGCCACCATCACCGCTCTCAAGCGGTTCCAGACCGCCAACGGCCTCACCGCCGACGGCATCGACGGCCCCACCACGTGGGCCAAACTCACCAACTGAAAGGAACACCATGCTCGACAAGATCGAAAAGGCCCTCACCTGGCGCCGCCGCAAGTGGGCCTACGGCACCGCAACCGCCGCCTTCGCCGTCATGGGCGCTTACGGCATCGTGACCGCAGATCAGGCCGCGGCGTGGCTGCTGCTCGCCGCCGCCATCACCGGCATGGCCACGGCGAAGACCACGGCCGACTCCGACCAGTCCGACGAGTGATCTGGGACGTCGGCGCCGTCCTGGCCGGCGTGGCCGCCCTGCTCAGTGCATGGTGGTCACGCCGGGCCGCACGCCAGACCAACGGCGCCCTCTCCGGCCCGCTCGCAGCAATCCTCGACGGGCAACGCAGCCTCGGCCACCAGATCGGCGAAGTCCGGGCCGACATGGGCCGCATGGACGTCCGGCTGACCAACGAGGTAGCCGAGCTACGCAGCCGCCTCGACAGCCCGCCGTAGCGAACCGTCAGCCACCGCGACATAGATGCGGGTGGTCTCGGGGCTGACGTGCCCCAGAAGCTCCTGTACGGCCAGCAAGTCACCGGTGGCCTGATAGGCGCGTGTAGCGAAGGTGTGCCGCAACGTGTGTGCGGTGAGCTTTCCCGGCAGCGCACGCGCCATCAGGACGCCGACGTGGCCATCTGACAGGTGTCCGTTCGTGAGGCCCGGAAAGGCCCATCCCGCCGGCAACGCTCGCAGCATAGCTGCGACGTCGCCGGCCAGCGGCACCACGCGATCCTTCCGGCCCTTCCCGTGAACCACCAGGCTCCACCCGACCAAGTCCTCAAACAGGTCCGACGAATGCACCTGCGCTATCTCGCCGCGCCGTAGCCCCTGCCGTGCCGCGAGCATCAGCATGAGTCGCACCCGGGCATCGGAGGCGATCAGGGCGAGCTTCACGGCGCTATCGGGCGTCGGCCTCGCGCGGTGTTGGGAATGTCTGATCCTCGGCAGTAGCCGGGACGGGTTGGTGGAGATGCGCCCCGATGCGTGCGCCCAGCCGTAGAACGAGCGCAGCGCTGAGAGCTGGCTGCGGCGCGTGTCTGTGGACCATCCTGGCCGGCTGAGCCATTCCGTCATCTCGTCAACCGTGACCGTAAGCAGCTGAGGATGGCTCTGAGCGAACCGCTCCATCTGGTAAACCCTCAACCGGACGGTCTGGCGGGACAAGTCTCGCGCCAGCAGCCACGTGCGCCAGGTAGTGATCAGGACAGAGTTCGATGGAGCCCGCCGCGCGGGCTTTGGTTCTTCGCGCATGGCATCAGGACCATAGATCGCGCTGGCCGGCTGGCACACCTCGGGAAGCGGTTGCCCGCCGCTCACCGAACCGCTGCTGAGCTGCCTGCTTCGTAATGCCCAGACCTCGGGCGATCTGCGCCCAGCTACAGCCGCCGGCCCGCAAGCCTCGCACCGCGTCCGAAATGGCCTCGTCCACGACCTCGCGCATCTCGACCAGGCCCTCAAGGTCTTCCGGGTCGGCGTCGCCCACACGTCGGCCGTGTGCCCGGATCATGCGGCGGACAGCGCCGGCGTACTCCGGAATCTCCCGCTCCCGCGTCAACCGACGCTTGACGCTCATCGATGGGCCTGGCAGTCGTCGCACAGGACCTTCCGGCCCACAGTCCATCCGGCAGACCGTGCTGCTGCCTTCGCCTCGGTCTTGGTCCGGAACACCCGGGCCTCATCCTCGTCGAGGTCAGCGCGGCAGGAGTCGCAAGCGACGACATACCCGGCGAATCGGTAGATCGACATCACGCCACCACCTGACGGGTGAAGATATCGACCACGGGCGCGGCCGGGTCGGAGGCTGCCCCCCGACACTCGACCCGGCCGGCCCGTGGGATGACCCGCAGAATGCGGGCGAACGAACCACCGCTGACTAGGTCAGACATGTAATCCGTAGGTTCCTGGTTCGAGTCCAGGCGGGGGAGCTTCTCTTTGTTGAGCGCTCTGACTAGGCATCACGCCGGTCGAGCGCTCTTCTGTTTTGTGACGGTCGGCCACGACGGCCCCGAAGAGCGCATCTGGGCAGACCTACCCGTCAAAGCTCGGCGAGGGTTGACACCGCGGCTGTCGACGGCGACCATTCTCTCGGGCGTAAGCCCATCAACGAGGATTGCTACTGCAAGCGCAGGCGAGACCTCCGCTGTCACGGTGTGACGGTTGGGGTCTCTTTTTGCGTTCTGTGCAGGCGAGACCTCTCAACTTCGCTGTGAAGGAGTGAGAGGAATGAGCGAGACAACGACGCTCGCCAACGAGATCAGTTCGCTGGTCGGCGGCCCCGACAACGTCAGCTGGGTGGGTTCGTGCACCACGCGGCTGCGATTCGTGGTCAAGGACGAGGCGAAGGTCAATCTGGAGGGCCTGAACAAGCTCTCCGGCGTCCTGCAGGCCATCAAGGCCGGCGGACAGATTCAGGTGGTCATCGGCACCCACGTCGAGCAGGTGCGCGATCAAGTGACGGCCTTGCCCGGGTGGGCCAAGCTGGCCGACTCTTCGGGAGGCAACGGCGGGGCCAAGGCTAAGCCGCTCGATGCGGTGTTCGACTTCTTGGGCGCCACTTTCCAGCCGTTGCTGGCACCGATCACCGGTGCGGCGCTGGTCCAGGTGCTGGCTTTGCTGCTGGCCCAGTTCGGCGTCCTGAGCGAGAAGGATCCGACGTATCTGATCCTGGCCGCGGCCGGCAACGCGGTGTTCTACTTCCTGCCGCTGTTTGTGGCGTTCACCGCCTCACGCAAGCTGGGCGCGAACCCGTTCATGGGTGCCACCATCGCGGCGGCGCTGCTGCACCCGAACTTCACCGGGCTCGGTCAGAACGGCGACATCTCGCAGGCGTTCGGCCTGCCGCTGTTCATGTACAGCTACGCCAGCACCATGTTCCCGGCGCTGCTGGTTGCGCTGGCGCTGGCCGGTTTCGAGCGCGTGCTCAAGCGTTGGATGCCGAAGGCTTTGCAGCAGGTGTTCAACCCGACGCTCGAACTGCTGATCCTGGTGCCGCTGACCGCTTTGGTGTTCGGACCGATCGCCTCGGTGGTCGCCAACGGCATCGGCGCGGGAACGGCTTGGATGAGCACCACGGTGCCGTTCCTGTTCTACATTCTGGTGCCCGCGATCTGGATCGTGCTGGTCTCCCTCGGCATTCACTGGGCAGTCATTTCGATCGGTCTGGTCGAGCTGGCCAACGGCGGTTCGGCCATTCTGGGCGCCGGCGGCGGCTACCAGTACGCGATGATGGGCATCGCCTTGGGCATGCTGATCAAGGCGGCTCGCAGCAAGAACAAGCCGCTGCGTGACACGGCGGCCGCGGCCAGCTTGTCGGTGGTCATCGGTGGCATCACCGAACCGACGCTGTACGGATTGGTGCTGCGCTACCGGCGGGTGCTGATCATCGAGGTGATCGCGGCCGCGGCGTCCGGCCTGGTGTTGGGCCTGTTCCAGACCAAGATGATCGGCTTCAGCCCGGCCCCGATTCTGGCGCTGCCGCTGATGATCCCGACCCTGGGTGCCGCGTTGGCCATGCTGACCGGCGTGGTGGTTGCGATCGTGCTGATTCAGATCTGGGGCTACGAAACCCCCGGAAGCACCGTCGAGGCCGCCGATGACGACGCTCCCGCTCCTGCGCGGGCCGTCGGCTTCGGTGGGGTCAGCGATGCGTCGGCTTCGACGGCGCCGACCACGATCGAGGCGCCGCTGAGCGGCGTGGTGCGTCCGCTGGAGCAGACCGGCGACCCGGTCTTCGCCGGCGGGCTGATCGGGCCGGGGGTGTCCATCGAGCCGAGCTCGAACCGGGTGCTCGCACCGGCTGCCGGCACGATCGTGGCAGCGCCCGCGACCGCTCACGCCATCGGGCTGCGGACCGACTCCGGGGTGGATCTGCTGATCCACGTCGGCATTGAGACGGTCCGGCTGGAGGGCAAGCCGTTCACCATGCTGGTGGGCCAGGGCGACCGGGTGAACGCCGGTCAGCCGCTGATCGAGTTCGACGCCGAGGCCATCGCCGAGGCAGGCTGCTCGTTGATCAGCCCGGTCGTGGTCACGAACCTGGCCAAGACCCAGCAGGTGGAGGTGCTCGCCAGCGGCCTGGTCGATGCCGGTTCGCCGCTGTTCGTCGTCAAGCCGAAGGCTCGCTGAGCCGCGGCTGACGAAGTGGACGCCGCCTGCCGCCACGGGCGGCGTCCACCACCACGGCAGGAAGGGGAAGACCATGTTGGTGATCCGCCGGATCTACAACAACAACATCGTGCTGGCCGTCGATGACGCCGGCGAGGAGGTCATCGCCACTGGCGCCGGCGTGGGCTACCTGACCGGGCGCGGACGTCCGGTGGACGAGAGCCGCATCGAGCGGATGTTCCGGATGACCGGCCTGGCCAAGAGCGGCGCCTTTCGGGTGCTGCTGGAACTGCCGTACGAGGTGATCAGCGCCACCACCCACATCTCGACACTGCTGAAGCAGCGCCACGGCATCGTGCTGACTCCGACCTTGGAGGTGGCGCTGGCCGATCACCTCGCGCAAGCGCTGAAGCGGGTGGAGGCCGGGCAGCCGATCTACAACTCGATGCTGTGGGAAACCAAGATGACCTACCCGGCCGAGTTCGCGATCGCTCTGGAGGTGCTGGAGGACCTGCACAACGAGCTCGGCACTCGGCTGCCGCTGGACGAGGCCGGTTTCATCACGATTCACCTTGCCGGGGCCGGATTGGCCGGCGACCCGGAGCGCGCGATGAGCCTGGGGCGTGCGCTGCACGACGTGGTCGAACTGGTCGAGAACGAACTCGGCATCACCGTCGATCCGTCCGGCCCGAGCACCACGCGGTTCCTGACCCACGTGAAGTTCGTGATTCAGCGACTGACGCACAACAGGGCGTTCGCCGGCTCGTTCGACGAGATCTTCCAGACCCTCAAACGGCAGTACCCCGACACCCACGCCTGCGCCACGCACATCGGCGAGTACCTGCAGAAGCAGTTCAACACCTCAGTGACCGAGGAGGAAGAGCTGTACCTGATGCTGCATCTGCGGCGGCTGCAGGACGACGTCGCCGGCCCCGAGGTCGCCGCGGACGCGACCGAGTAATCCCCCAGTCTTTGGAGTTTCACATGCCCAAACTCATCGTCCAGGCCGACGACCTGGCCATCACTCACGCCGCCACCCTCGGCATCGTCCAGGCGGTGCACGAGGGGATGGTGCGCGCCACCGGCATCTTCACCAACCGCCCCGATGCGGCCTTCGCCGCGGCACAACTGGCTGACGTGGACGGTCTCGACGTCGGCCTCGACCTCAACATGGTGACCGGCTCTCCCCTGCTGCCGCCGTCCGAGGTGCCGGGGTTGGTGCAACCCGATGGCCGGTTCCGGACGTCCCACCAGATCAAGGCGGAGTTCCCGATCACTGCGCGCGACGGCTTCTACCTCAGCTTCGACCCCGACCCGTTCGACCACGACCAGACCTTGGCGGAGGGACGCGCGCAGGTGCGGCGTTTCTTCGACCTGTTCGGGCGCGCGCCGGCCTACCTGCATCACCACGCGCTGGTCAGCGACATGCTCGACCAGGTGCTGCGTGAGCTCGGCGACGAGTTCGGCGTCGTGGTGATGGACGATCTGATGCGCGGAGGCACCCTCTACCAGGTGTCGAACCCGTGGTACACGGTGCCGTTCGGTCCGTTCGAGCAGGCGGGATGCGACCCGGTGGCCGCGCTGCTGCCCGAGCTGGACGCCATCGCCGAGCACGAACTGAGCGTGTTGATCAGCCACCCCGGCTACGTCGACGCCGAGCTGATCGACATCACCAGCTACAACATCGTGCGGGCCCGCGATCTGGAGCTAATGCTGTCGCCGCTGGTGCGCGCGGCGCTGGATGAGCGTGGCATTGAGCTGGCGACGTACACGTCGTGCGGGTTGGTGGCCTCGCGCCTCTGATGCGACTCGCTGAGACGACGGTTGAGGTTTTGCCGCTCCCCCACCCACCGAGATAGCTTGTCGCGGACGGCGCAATGGGGGCGGTAGCTCAGCCGGTCAGAGCAGGGGACTCATAATCCCTGGGTCGTGGGTTCGAGCCCCACCCGCCCCACCGGACGCGGCTCTGCAGTCCAAGCCCACAGTTGAACGCCCGAGAACCCTCACGTACACTTTTCTGTACAGGAAGGGGACATCGTGAAGACTCTCAGCTACACCGACTCTCGAGCCCGGTACGCCGAGGTTCTCGACTCGGTCGTCGACGACCGCGAAGAGGTCGTGATCACGCGGGCCGGGCACGAGCCGGTCGTCATCGTCTCCCTCGAGGACTATGAGGCCCTCAAAGAGACCGCCTACCTGATGCGCTCCCCCGCCAACGCGCGCCGCCTCCTCGACGCGATGGAACGGCTAGAGTCTGGCCGCGGCGAGCAACACGACCTGATCGACGCCGACTGACCATGCTCCTCGTCTGGGACGAGAACGCCTGGGCCGACTATCTCTGGTGGCAGGCGCAGGATCGCCGAACGCTCAAGCGCATCAACACCCTCATTGAGGACGTCGTCCGCAACGGCAACGAGGGTATTGGTAAGCCCGAAGCCCTCAAGCACGACTTCGCGGGCTATTGGTCGCGACGCATCACTGACGAGCACCGCCTCGTCTACAAGATTGCAAACGGCGAGATCAGGATCGCAGCCTGCCGCTACCACTACGGCCGCTGAAGCCGGTGTACGACCCGCCAACCAAGAACAGCCACGAGCCCGAGACGGCCGCCAACCAAGCAACGAGCTTGCCTCTAGCACGAGTCAACCCTTGGCAGCCATCGTTTTGTAATACACAATAGATGCGCGCAGATCCGGATCACGAGCCCGGCGCGACGACACAAGCTGTCAAGCTCTCGGATCCGACAGGCACTCGCCGATGCCGTCTTCGACCACATGGACGAGGACGTAGCGATCTACGTCGGCACGGACGACTGCGGACTTGTGATCGAGCTCAGAGTCGTGAAGGACGACCGAAGCGAAGGCCTGGCAGTGCTGCACGCAATGCCGATGAACTGGAGAAGACCATGAACAAGCAGCAGCCACTGAAGGGCTTCCCCGCAACCTTCGGAGCCGACGTAACAGTCCGTGACATCGATCTCGACTCTGAGGAGTTCATCGTCGGCGGCGAACGGCTCACCGAGGCCAGCGCTTCCCAGCTGGCCGATCGTCTCGAGCGTCGCAGTGGACGTCCGTCCCTCAGCGCACCGGGAACTCACTCCCCGGTGCTGAACCTCCGCGTCTCACAGCTCACCAAGGATCAGCTCGAACGCCTTGCCGAGGAGTCCGGTCGGCGCCAGTCGGACATCGTCCGCGAAGCCCTCACCGAGTACCTCGATCGACACCCTGCGCCGCGCGCTTCGTAGGTTCGAACGGTTCTGGACGCCGCCGTCGGGACTTGCATGTGGACTCAGCGTTCAAGCAGCTCAGGCTTAAGCAGCTCAAGTACCCGGGCATCAGTAACGGCACGGCGCATTTCAGGATTCTCATGATCGAGCGCGGCCTTACTCCAGGCGTGAAGGTGGGCCGAGATCGCAAGATCTAGGCGAGTTGGGTTGTTCTCGGGAAACTCGAAGAACCGGCCGTCGCGGACGAGGACCTTGGCAGTATCGACTGACACACCCAAGGCAAGGGCGATCTCCGAGCGAGAAAGCCCAGCCCGCTGCAGGCTGATCGCTTCGAGGCATCGCTCGGCCCGAGACCGCAACAACGCCTCTGCGTAGCTGCTGAGCCCGACACTTGGGCGGATGCCCGCATCCTTCAGCACCCTCCTTACAGTGTCGGAGGACACTCCGACCTCGGCCACAATCGCGGCGTTGGATCGACCCGCATGGTGGAGTTCCACAATCTGTCGATTTCGAAAGTCGCGCCCAGCCTTCCGCAGCTCTGAGCGTTCAGCCGCCTGGGCGCGCACACGAATGTGCACCTGACGGCGCTCTTCGCGCTGCTTTTGCCTCTTTTCGTGAAGGAATTCCTGTAACACGAACGGCAGACAGTCGGCACGCGGCTCGGCCGACAACCCAACGTGTGGAGCGATTTCCCGGATACTGGCTAGCTCCGTCAGGTGGCCCTGGCCCAGTTCAAAGCCATTCTCGGCGAGTTCCTGGCGAGCGGCTGACGGAAGCGCCGCCCACAAGTCAGCCACCTCACTCGCGACCCGTCGGCGATCTATGTACATCTCGAGCCTGGCTTGAGTGGGCAAAGCCACGTGGCCATGATCTCCATTGATCACTCCGGGAACGAAACAGGCATTGCCGTCGAGGTTCTGGTACCGGACTACTTGATGCGCTCGGTACGCAACCCCTGCGCCGACATACCCAACGCGAACTCCGTTGAAGTCCAGGGCGACCGCGTTCCTGTCGAATGGGTTGCTTGGCTCGGGTACGAGCTCGAGCCAGATCAGCCGCCCTGTAGAGGGTCGAGGAAGGGCGCGCTCATGATAGTCGAGACCACGGATGGACATCCAAAAGACGAGGCGATCGTTGAGATCGCTGTGGTCGTGAACGCTCGTTCGGCGAGCCTCGTCGATACTGACCAACGCGACAGAACCCGCCGGCCGCTTGTACTCACCAGATCCACGAGACCAACCGGTTCCTTCCAGTGAGATCGACGGCTTATCGCCAAGCACCGGCAAGGGCGGATCGTCCCGACACTGTGCGCCGTCTCTCAGAACCCGATCGACCGGGTGCGAATCACATGGGTCTCGCAGAATGAGCTCCGCCAGCCCACGCCGAGGGTCCCCCACGGCTTCGATCAGACTGACCCGCGCGTCCCCGAACTGGAACCGCCCGAGCATCTCCTCCACCTCGAGCAGATCAAGACCGGTCACTGCAGAGAGCCACAGTTCGGTGTCGACGAACATGAGCCGTGGGTGAGAGATCGACCCCGACCGAAGATCCCTCACCCCGCCATCATCGAGACGGGCGAAGGTCGCTCCGATTACCTTGAGGTCGGGCCGCACAAGGCCATCGCAGTCAGCTCGATCGGCGAGCGTACGGAGCAACAGGCCCACCTGAGAGCCGCGACCTGCTCCACGAAGAGCTGCCTTCAGCCATGCTGAGCGATCAGGCCCGCTACAGCTCAAGCCCTGCCCTGATGTAGGAAGTTCGCTCGCCGCATCGCCTACTGGCGGAGCGGGCTCGTCGGAGCCTTCAAGACTCATCCCGGCATCACACCCGGCGCCAGCAACTCCATCTGCTCGATCACCTGCTTAACGGCGCCCTCGGCGCGGTCAGGCGGGTACTTGTACTTTCGCAGCAGACGTCTGATCTTGGCTCGCAGTGACGCGCGGACATCGTCGCGGACAGTCCAGTCCGTCTTTACGTCGGCCCGCATCATCGCCACAAGCTGGCGCGCAATGTCAGCAAGCACGTCTTGGCCGAGCACGTCGAGAGCGGACGCGTTGTCAGCGATCGCGTCGTAAGTGGCCAGCTCGTCGGTGCCCAACGGCGGGTCGAACTGCTCGCCACGCCGCGCTTCCGCAGCGAGATCCTTGGCCATCTCGAACAACTCGATCAGCACCTCAGCGGCGCTCAGCTGGCTGTTCGTGTAGCGCTTCATCACGTCGGAGAGCCGCTCACTGAAGGCCCGCTGACGCACCAGGCTGGCACCCGTGGCACGGGCGGCCTCGGCCAAGATCGCGTCACGCAGGGCCTCGATCGCCAAGTGCGGGTTGCTCGACTGTTGCGCCCTGGCCAACGCGGCCGGAGTGAGGTCGTTGAAGTCGGGCGGGGTGATCTCGGCGGCGGCGTAGATGTCGATGACTTCGTCGGAGTCGGTCGCCTGGTAAGCCAGTTGCCGCAGCAACCGGCCCACTTCCTCGGGGACAGGCTCGCCCCGGGCGACCCGCTCGGCGGCGTCGAACTTGGCCATCCACACCCGCACCTCTTCGTAGAAGCGCACCTCGTCACGAACATCAGAGAGGTTTGTGTAGCCGGCAGCAAGCGCCCAGGCCCGGCCGAGCTGCCCTGCCAGCTGCCGGAACCGTCCGGCGAGGCCGAGCTCGCCCTCGGCAACCTGATTGCCCGGGTTCTGCGGGTTGCGCAGCCAGGCGGTAAGGCCGGTGGCCGCCTTCAGCCAACCCTTCGGGCCTCTCAGCTTCGCCCGCCAGTCGTAGCCGGCCACGAGCGCACGCAGCTGATCGAGAAGGGTTCGGGCCAGTTCGACAGCCTCGTCGGCCGTCCGCCCAACCGGGCGATGCTGCTGGTCGGACGGGCTGTACTCGGCCAGCGCCGCGCTCAGGCTCTCCACCAGCGGCGCATAGCCCACCAGCAGTCCGGAGTCCTTGCCGCGGAACGTGCGGTTCACCCGGGCGAGGGTCTGCATCAGCAGCGCGCCCTTCATCGGACGATCCAGGTACAAGGTGTGCAGCGGCGGCGAGTCGTAACCGGTGAGCATCATGTCCTTGACGATCACCAGCTCCAGCGAGTCTTCGGGGTCCTTGAGCCGCTTCTTGATGACCTGGTTCTCCGAGTCGCGGCGGACGTGCTTGGCGATCTCCCCGCTGTCCGACGCACTGCCGGAGTAGACCACCTTCAGAACGCCTCCCTCGAGCGCGTCGGAATGCCACTCGGGTCGCAGCTCAATCAGCTGGGCGTACAGGTCGGCGCAGATCTGTCGAGTCGCGCAGACGATCATGGCCTTCCCCGGCCCGTCGATCAGCGGACGCATCCGCTCGCGGCGGGTCTCCCAGTGAGCGACGATGTCGGCAGCCAGGGTGGCCAGTCGAGCCGGAGCGCCGTAGACCGCGTTGATCACGGCCACCGACTTCTCCAGCCGCTCACGCTCGACCTCGTCCAGCCCGACGGTCGCCTCATCGGCGGCGCGGTCGAGGTCTTCGGGCGTGACATCGTCGGCGAAGGCCACCTTCACCAGCCGGGGCTCGACGAAGACCGACACGGTGGCGCCGTCGTTGACCGCCCTGGTCAGGTCGTAGACATCGATGTAGTCGCCGAACACCTCGCGGGTGTTGTGATCGACAGTGCTCACCGGGGTGCCGGTGAAGGCGATCAAGGTGGCGTGCGGCAGGGCGTCGCGCAGGAAGCGCGCGTAGCCGTCCAGGTCGTCGCAGTGGGAGCGATGCGCTTCGTCGACAATGACCACGATGTTGCGCCGCTCGCTGAGCAGTGGGTGATCAGCACCCGACTGGCGTTCTTCCAGCGTCCGATTGAACTTCTGCAAGGTAGTGAACAGGATCCCGCCGGACGACCGCTGGGTGAGTTCGGTACGCAGCTGGGAGCGGGTCGTGATCTGGATCGGCTTCTCCGGCAGCAGGGTCGAGGCGGAGAAGCTCTGGTACAGCTGGCCGTCGAGTTCACGGCGGTCGGTGATCACCACGATCGTCGGGTTCAGCAGATGCGTGGAGCGCATCACCAGGTTGGCGAACAGTTCCATCTCCATCGACTTGCCCGAGCCCTGGGTGTGCCAGACGACGCCAGCACGCCCGTCGGACTTCACCGCGGTCACTGTGCGGCCGAGCGCCTTGTTCACCGCAAAGTACTGGTGCGGCTTGGCGATCCGCTTGGCCAAGCCGAACTCGCCCACATCGAAGGCGGTGAAGTGCCGCAGCAGGTCGAGGAAGCGCACTTGGTCGCCCAGCCCATAGAAGGTGACCTCGAGCGCGTTGTCGTAGTCGGTGTCGGCGATGGACTCCCCCGCCAGCACCGGAACGCCGTCGTCATCGACATTCCAGGAGGCGTAGTGGTGAAGCGGGGTGAACGGCGTGCCGTAGCCGGCAGTGACCCCGTCGGAGATCACGCTCAGCACACACCCGCGGAAAGCGAGCGGGAACTCCGACAGGTACGTGCCCAACTGGCTGTGCGCGGCGGCCAGATCGGCGGTGGCCAGCCCGGCCTGCTTAAGCTCGCAGATGATCACCGGCAGCCCGTTGAGGTAGCAGACGACGTCGAAGCGGCGGTGATGCTCGGTGTTGCTGATGGTGAGCTGGCGCACCGCCAGCCAGTCGTTGTCGCCGGGATCACGCCCGATCAGCTGGATCGTCGGGTTCTGCTCCACATTGTCGTTGTCGAGGTAGGTGACACCGCGATAGCCGTGCACCATCAGCTCGTGCAGCCGCCGGTTCTCGGTGATCGCGTCCTGGCTGGACGGGGTGAGGATCTCGGTCGCCGCCTGACGCAGGTACACCTCCGGCACGGACGGGTTGAGCCGCACCAGCGCCTCGCGGAACCGCTCGTGCAGGAAGATGTCGGACGCCGAGGCGCGCTCACCGGCGATCTCTGCGCCGGTGCTTGCAGCCCAGCCCTGCTCGGCGAGCACCTCGAGCGCGGTGGACTCCCATTCGGCTTCACTGATCAGTGCCATCACAACACCTCCTCAACCTGCGTCTCGGCTTCGCGGACGCTCAGGCGCCCGCTCATCAGGTGCGGCAGGAGCGTGTCGCGGAGTTCGGCGAGCGCTACGGACTCGCGGCTAGCCTGCGCACGCCGGGCGAAGAGGACTCGAGCGAGCGCATTGAATCGCGCCACGTCTTGGTCACGACCAACTCTGACAGGTTGCGCATAGGCCTGATCCCGGTTCAGCCCCGGTACCGCTGAGTCGGAGTTCAGCTCATTGAGCCCCAGTGATCGAAGGAGGAAGTAGAGGTACTCCAGCGCAAGTCCAGCCAACGACTCGACGTAGAAGACCGTGTCGATCGGGTAGAAGTCGTCGTCCGACCAGTACACCGCACCCACTGTCCCCTTCCGACCGACGATGATGCCGGGCCCTTGGCAGAGGCGCTCAGCATGCGTTCCGGCAACTCCCCCGCTCCCGAACACCTGAACGCGCCCAGGCACGCGTGCTGTTGCAGGTAACGCCTTGCCATATCGAAGTGCCACGAGATCACCCAGCCTCGCTCCTGTGTCGGCGTCTCGCTGGACCACAAGGAACTCAGCCTCGAGCAGCTCGTCGAGACCCCGCACTACTCCGTTGTTCGCGGCGATCTTGTCGTCGAGGGCGCCGAGGACTTCGGCGATGGCGCGTTGGGTGGGGAGGGGCGGCAGGTCGAGACGGATCGAGTTCATCGCCGCCTGAGTGAGCTTCGGAAGCGTCGACCCACTCAGGTATCCCGTCAAGTCGGCCACCGATAACGCATAGGCAAGGAACTCCGTCACGGCAAGGTCGTTTGCCCGCACTACATGGGCGTGGTTGTTCACCCAAAACTTCCCCCGCGCCATGAAAGCGACTGGCGTAGTTCGGCTGCGCAGGTTCTCACCGTCTTCGGCGACCAAGAGATAATCACCGTCGAAGATGTAGTTCGCAACCTGATCAACCACACCCGACGCGCCGTAGTAGGGATACGGACCGGGCTCCCGATCACCCCCCCTCACTGGCCTTCGAAGGGAGTCGAAGTTGATGGTTACGTCCGCCAATGTGACCGTCCTCACGACAGCCGACCCAACTGCTCACGCACGACCGCGTCCAGCCGGGCTGACTCATCCAGGGCAGCCATCAACCCGCTAGTTAAGAGCTTCACCTTGTCATCGAGGTCAACGCCGTCGTCCTCGACGGCCGCCGTGCCGACGTAGCGACCGGGAGTCAGGGCGTAGTCGGCGTCCTTGATCTCGGCCAGGGTGGCGGAGTAGCAGAACCCGGGGATGTCTTCGTAGGTTTCGACAGGCTCAACCAACGGCGGGGCGCCACGCCAGGCGCGGTAGGTGTTGGCGATGGTGGCGATGTCCTCATCACTCAGGGCGCGCTCGGCGCGATCGACCATGTGGCCGAGATTCCTCGCGTCGATGAAGAGCACCTGACCGCTGCGGTCGGTGGCCCACTTCTTGTCCTTCGCAAAGAACCATAGGCACACCGGGATGCCGGTCGAACGGAACAGCTGGGTGGGCAGCGCGACCATAGCGCTGACCAGATCGGCCTCGACCAGCCGCGCCCGAATCTGGCCCTCACCGCCGGAGTTGGAGCTCATCGAACCGTTGGCCAACACCACCCCGGCCTGCCCCTTGGGCCCGAGCTTGCTGACGATGTGCTGCAGCCAGGCGTAGTTGGCGTTGCCGGCCGGCGGCACGCCGTAGCGCCAGCGGGCGTCGTCCTCGTTGCGGGCCCAGTCCTTGATGTTGAACGGCGGGTTGGCCAGCACGTAATCGGCCTGCAGGTCGGGGTGCAGGTCGCGGGCGAAGGTGTCGCCCCAACTCGGGCCCAGGTTGCCGATCAAGCCGTGAATGGCCAGGTTCATCTTGGCCATCCGCCAGGTGCGCTCCATGTTCTCCTGGCCGTAGACGCTCAGCTCGTTGGGGTTGCGGTGGTGCGCCTCCAAGAACTTCTCGGCCTGCACGAACATGCCGCCTGACCCACAGCAGGGGTCGTAAATGCGTCCGCTCTGCGGTTCGAGCATCTCCACCAGCACCCGCACCACCCCGGGCGGGGTGTAGAACTCTCCGCCCCGCTTGCCCTCGGCGGCGGCGAACTTGCCGAGGAAGTACTCGTACACCTCGCCCAGCAGATCGCGGGCCTTCGAGGCGCCCTCGCCCGTGAAGCGCGCAGAGTTGAACAAGTCGAGCAACTCCCCCAGCCTGCGTTGATCAACCGCCTCACGGTTGTAGATCCGCGGCAGGGTGCCGGCCAACGCCGGGTTGGCCTCCATCAGCCAGCCCATCGCCTCGTTGATAAGCTCACCGATGGTCTTGGTCTCGGTTCCCTTGGCCCGCTCGGCGAGGAACTGCCAGCGGGCGTTCACCGGCACCCAGAACACCCCCGCGCCGGAGTATTCGTCCTTGTCTTCGAGCGATTCCTCGATGTCGGCCGCCGAGTAGCCGCCGTCGGCCTCCAGCTCGGCGCGGATCTGGCCGCGACGCTCCTCGAAGGAATCAGAGACGTACTTCAGGAACACCAGACCGAGGATCACGTCCTTGTAGTCGGACGCCTCCAGCGAGCCCCGCAGCTTGTCGGCCGCCTTCCACAAGGTGTCCTTTAGTTCCTTCATGGTGGTGGGACCTTGCGGGGCGGCGTCAGTGCGACGACGGGCCATGATTCTCCTTGGTATTGCTGATCTTCGTGTTGGTGATCTTGGTGATGCTGAGCCGACGTGATTCGACAGCGGTGGTGAGGTCGGCGGCGAGGGCGCCCACTGCGGCCAGTTCTGCCGCTAACCGTGCCTGCTCGCGGGCCAGGTCGGTGAGCGCCTCGCCGAGGACCTCCCGGGTGGGTTCGGCGATCACCGCCAGCGTCCAAGCGCGCCAGTTGGCGGAGGTGGCCGCGTTGATGCGGGCAGCCACCGCTGCCGGCACCAGCGGAGCGGAATCGCGCACCCGCAACACCCGCGCCGGCGCGAGCACCAGAGTGCCGCCGTCGACGTCCACCACGGCGTGCGGCGTGGGTCGCAGCGAGAAGATGATGTCGCCCGGCTCGGTCAGCTCATGGTCGGTGCGGGTCCGCAATGCCAGCCGGTCGACGCGCTGCGGCTCAGCCAACTCGCTGGGGTCAGTGGCCACCGCCACGGTGCCCGACGGCAACCCCGACAGATCGACCTTGCGCCCAGGCAGGAGCCGCACCCAGCCACGCTGCTTCGCCTGCTCCACGGTGACCTCCACCGCGGGCTCGTCGGTGACCGTGAGCTGGTAGTCGGCCAGGATTCGGTGCTCATCCGCTGCTCGCAAGCTCACCGCCCAGTCCGCACCGGCGCGGGTCGTGGCCGCCGGTCGAACCGGACGCGGCGGAACCAACGTGCCGCTGTCCGACACCAAGGCGGCGGTCAGCACCGGATACAGATGAGCCCACGCTCGCCGCCGCGCGCCCTCGCGCCCTTGCCAGGCAGCCACCAGGTCATCAGGCAGACCCTCGCAGTCACGCAGGCTCCGGGCGCTCAGATCTGCCACCAGGGTGCGCCGCTCCCCCACAGCGCCAGAGTCCGCCTCGCCCAGCAGCCACAAGGCCGAATGCTCCCGGGCCTGTGCCGGACGCAGCCCGGCGGGCAGCCGGACGATCGCACGCACGCGGCCCTCACGGAGCAACTGATCGCGATGTCCCAACGCCGCACCACTGAGCGGGTCGACCAAGGTCGCCGCCGGGGCCAGGCAGAGGACGGCTTGGTTGGCGGTCACCTGCCCGGCCACTTCGTCGAGCAACTCGAGCTGTGCCAAAGCATCCATCGCGGGGTCGGCCGCGCTCGGCAGCACCACCAGGTGAGCAGTCGGGTTCAGCATCGCCCAGTCGCCACCGCCCCGCGCCACCAGCGCGTGTGGCACCTCGGCCAAGAGCAACTGGCGACGCGTCAGCCGGTGAGCTGCCGAATCGCCGTCCATCAGCCGCACGGGCAGTTCTGCCGCGCTCGCACACTCGGCGAGCAGATCGATTGCCGCACCGGTGGGGTCCATCAGGTCGGGTTGCCCCAATTCGGCCGCGATCGGTCCGATCAGGCCGAGCAAGAACCGCCGTGCCGGCTCCGCGAGCGCCGCCCGTGCCCGGCCGCTACCGGGTGCCGACAGCCGCGACTCAACCAGTCGGCGATGGGCGTCAGCCACTCCCCAGGATGCGTCCACGAACTGGTCGCAATCGGCCGTCATCCTCGACAGATCCATGCAGCGCTCGATCTCGCGGCGAACGTATTTGTCGTCGGGGTCGTGTTCGTCGGCGAGGTCGAGCAGGTCGTCGTGGTGGAGTGCCGCCAGCGGCTCGCCGATCACGTGGCGCAGCGTGATCAGTGCACTCATCACCTCCGCCTCTTTGGAACTGCCACGAAGCAGCGAATGGGTGGCAGCGTCGGCGCGGGCTTGATCGTTGTTGCCGCGCCGGGTGTCTTCCAGCCAGGTCACCACGTCTTCGCGACGGAAGTACTCCTGGCCGCCCTGCTGGTGGTGAGGTGCCGGGAAGGGATGCGCCGAAGCGCGAGACCGGCGCCGCCACATCGTCACCACCGGCCGTTGGACGCGCGCCAAGCCGGCGATGTCACGCATCGTCATCAACTCGGTCATGGCGCGTCCTCCGGGGTTCATCAGATCAAAGCACGCTCGGTCGCGCAATGTCCGGAGCTGATAACCCCCATTATCAGCGCTGGATGTGTGCGGCATGGCCGGGGCGGGTCATCGTTGATCGCGCAGGAGGCAGTCGAGAGAACAGGACCACAACGAACATGACCACACCCCAACCACCAACCTCGCCGATCGGCGCGCCCGACCCGCAGCCCCCGCTGCCGCAGCCCCCGATGCCGGGGATGCCGCCGGCCCCGCCCCCACCCACGGCCAAGCGGGCAAACCCGCTCACCTCGCGGCCCTTCATCGGCGTCGCGGGCCTTGTTGCCGGGTTGGTAATTGGCAGCGCAGTCGGCAGCGCCGGTGGCAACCACACCACCGCATCACCGGCCGTAACCACCCCCGTCGCCACAACGGCATCCGCGGAGCCGACCACGGCGCCGGCGTCGACTGAGCCCAGCACGGCCCCGTCCGAGCCCAGCAGCGAACCCACACCCTCCGCACCTGCGAAGAAGGACTACTCAGCGCTGTCCAGCCGCAAGTTCAAGCTCCTGGTCAAGGATCCCGACTCCTACATCGGCGGCACCTACACCATCTACGGCGAGATCACTCAGTTCGATGCCGCCACCGGAACCGACACGTTCCGCGCCGATACGGGAGCCAAGAAGCTCAAGATCTCGTACGGCTACGTGAACTACCCGCAGAACTCCTTCCTCAGCGGCGAGGAGTCCCAGCTCAAGAAGTTGGTCGAAGGCGACTGCTTCACCGCGAAGGTCACTGTGCTGGGCTCCTTCTCCTACGACACCCAATCCGGCGGCAACACCACGGTGCCGCTCTTCCAGGTCGACTCGATCAAGGTCTACGGGAGCACCTCGTGAAGACCCTCATTGCCGAAGTACCCGAACCCGAGAAGCCCCGAAAGGAGGTGAACATGTCGAGTTACCACGTCACGCCTCACGAGGACGGATGGGCAGCCGAAAAGGCGGGCGCCTCACGTGCATCATCAGTGCACCGCACCCAGGCTGAAGCCATCGATGCGGCGCGCGGCTACCTGGGGAACCAGGGCGGCGGCGAGCTGAACATCCACGGTCGCGATGGTCAGATCCGCGCGAAGGACACCATCGACCCGGGCAACGATCCGCGCAACATCCCGGGGTAACCCCACCGCCCGACAACCCAGGGGCTCATCACTCCTGGGTTGTCGGCTCGTTCCGCGCCCTTCACTGAGCCCACTGCCGCACCGAGCGGACGGATCATCCCGCTGGTGAGGCTGATGTCCCACAGACTCCGACGGCAGTGCGCAGGTAGCGTCCCCGGAAAGGCCGTCAGATCGATGCGCCCAAGAGGAGAGTCATGTTCGGAAGAGGCTGGCAGTCATCCACGGGCGTGGTGCTCGACTCGCGGGTGAAGAGCGCGTCGGTGAGTGAGCATTCAGGCTCGACAGTCACGCGCGAGTTCGTCGTCGCCGTCCTGATGCCGGGCGGTGAGACCCGCAATATCACCGTGCCGGAGGGCAACTACTCCGATTTCTGGGCGCCCAAGGTCGGTCAGAACGTGAAAGTCGAAATCAGCGCGAAGGGCGACAAGGTGCGCTTCGACAAGTCCGATCTGGGGCTGAGCTTCGCCGAACACGAGCGGCGCCAGCGCGAGGGTTTCAACTCACACCTCGGTGGCTGAGCCTCGCACCGCTACTCCCGCGCCGCCGGCTGCTGCACGCTGCGCGCTGAGGTGATCGTCCAGCCTCAGCCGCGCTGCAAGTAGGCAAGCACCGCCAGCACCCGCCGATTCCCCGAACCGGTATCAACCAGCCCAAGCTTGGCGAAGATGGCGCTGACATGCTTCTCCACCGCACCGGTGCCGATCACCAGCCGCTCGGCGATGCTGGTGTTGCTGCGGCCTTCTGCGATCAGCTCGAGGACGTCGAGTTCGCGCGGGGTGAGGGCGGCCAACGGGTCGCGGGCGGTTGCCATCAGCCGCTTGACCACCAGCGGATCGAGCACGGTCCCGCCGTCGCACACTCGGCGAACGGCGTCGGTGAACTCCTCCAGCGACGTCACGCGGTCTTTGAGCAGGTAGGCGACTCCCCCGCGTGCGTCGGCGAGCAGCTCGCGGGCGTAGACCGTCTCGACGTACTGGCTGAGCACCAGCACCGCGACCTCGGGCACCGCCTGCCGCAGTTCGAGCGCCGCCCGAATGCCTTCGTCGCGAAAGTCGGGTGGCAGCCGGACGTCCATCACCACCACGTCAGGGCGTGTCGAGCGCACCCGCTCCACGATGTCGACGGCATCAGCGAAGGCGCCGACGGTGCGGTAACCCGCTTCAGCGAACAACCGCGTCAGCCCCTCGCGCAGCAGGACGGAGTCCTCCACGAGCAGGATCCGGACGGCGTCCGTCTTGGCTTCTCCGGGCTGCGGCTGATCGGACATCACCGGCTCAGGATAGAGATGGCGACGGCCCCGGACGAGCTTCGCCCGACAGCGGCACCGTCACGTCGATCCGCGTCGGGCCCCCGGGAGGACTCTCGACCGTCAGCGTCCCTCGCAGACCGCGCAGCCGCTCTTGCAGCCCGGACAGGCCGTGACCGTCAACGAACGCCGCCCCGCCGCGACCGTCATCGGTAACTGCGACCCGCAGCCTGACCGGATCGTCCCAGTGCACCTGGGCGCCGATCGACGCCTGGCCGGCTTGCGCGTGCTTGGCAGCGTTCGTCAGCAACTCGGCAACCACGAAGTAGATCGCCCGAGCGATCTCCGGCGGCACTGACGCGTCCAGCGACGGGTCGAGATCGGCTCGAACCGACAGTGGGCTCTCCTCGGCCAGCGCCTGCAACGCCGCCACCAAACCTCGATCGGCCAACAGCGGCGGCGCGACCCCGCGGGAAAGCGCACGCAACTCGTCCAACGCGGCCTTGGCTTGAAGCTGGGCCTCGCGCGCTGCGGCAACCGCCTGTTCGGTGTCTCCGGCAGCCGCCCGCCGCTCGGTCGTGGCGAGATCCATCTGCAGCCGGACGAGCCGCTGCTGCGGACCGTCGTGCAGGTCGCGCTCGAGTCGGCGCATCGCCGAGTCTTCGGCATGGACGGCCGACTGGCGGGCCTGTGCCTCCGCCTCGGCTCGCGCTGCGAGCTCGTCGGATGGCCACGGGCCGAGCATGGCAGCGGCAATGGCATGCTGGAGCCGTCCGAGCCCACCAATCACCCACGGCAGCGTGACGGCGAACACGATGCCGGCACCCAGGTAAGCGAGGGTCTCTGCGGTGTCGGCGGTGAAGCCGCCCAGCAACGGCACGTGGCTGCGAAGCCACTCTGCCCAGGGGTCTGCGTCCGGTTCGGGCACGAAGCCGTCCCAGAACCAGTAGGTCAGCCCGCCCAGGGCCGTCGCCCACCAGGTCACCGTCAGGGCGAACGTGACGGTGCTCACGATCGGATTGATGATCATCTGGTGCAGCAGAGACGACCAGGCGTGGCCTGAGCGCAGCGGTGCGAGCAGGCGGGACGTCCAGTGGGCGTCGGCGGCCGGCTTCGGCCACACGGGTGCGGGGATCGCCGGCAGGCCCGTCCAGCGCAGCATGCCGCGCTCGGCGCCGCCCAGCGACTTGGCCAGCAGCAGCGACCCGCTCATCAGCGGCAGGCCGATCAGCAGGATCACCATGCCCAGCCCAGCGAAGAACACGCTGCTCAGCACGGAGATGGCAACCATCGACACCACGAAGCTCGCCAGCAGATAGCCGGTCGTGCCGGGAGCGTGCCTCCACAAGGCGACATAGCGGCTCAGCCAGGAGGCCTGGTCGGGATCGTCGTACGGCATTGGGGTTCCTTCGGACGGGGCTGTGGAACCGGCTCCGCACTGTCGGTTGGACGGGTGCGCGCCGGTGACAATCACCCTAGGAACACCCTAGGGCCCGGCGACATCCGACCAACTCCCGCTTTGGTTCGGGGGTTAACCCCCGAGTCGGCGATCCCATTACTCGCCGAGGTGACCCCCTTTTGGGCGACTGCGCGCCGTGTCGAGTCCACGGCACGATAGGACACGACCAGAAGAGAACAGGCGTCACTGTCCGCGGTGACGCCTCGCAGCCCCAGCCGAAGTAATCACCCATGACCGACGACCAACCGCAGCCACCGATCGGCACGCAACCACCACCTCCCCCGGCGTCAGTGAGCGCCGACGGGCAGGCCTGGCTGCGCCAGCTCGACTGGCGACAGTTCGAACAGCTGGTCGGCGCGGCCTACCGGCTTCAGGGCTATGCGGTCCAGGAGACCTCACCGGGAGCGGACGGCGGCATCGACCTCATCTTGGAGCGTGGAGCCGAGCGGGTGTTCGTCCAGTGCAAGCACTGGAAGGCCTGGCAGGTCGGCGCACCGGTGATTCGGGAGCTCTTCGGCCTGGTCGTGGCCAACCGCGCCACCCGGGGCATCGTGGTCACCTCGGGTTCGTACAGCCGCGAGGCCATCGAGTTCGCTCGCCAGAGTGGCACTGAACTTGTCGACGGGCCCCGGCTGCTCGCCCTGATCGCCACCGGCAACGCCTCGGGGCCGGTCGGCATCTCGCCAGCGGGAGCCACCGTCCAGCCAGTGGTCCCGACCGCGGCGAGCTTCCCGCCGCCGACCACCGGACCAGCCAGCCCGAGTTGCCCGGTCTGTCTCGCGCCGATGGTTCTTCACAAAGCCCGAAAGGGCGTCCATGCCGGCTCCCTGTTCTGGGGTTGCAGCCGCTTCCCCGGCTGCCGAGGGACTCGGGAAGCGGCACCGGGAACCGCGCTGCCACCGACGCCGCGCGAGCTCGCCAGGCAGCGCAAGCGCCGGCGGAACCTGGTGCAGGCACTTCTCTCACTGGTTCCGGTGGCGGCGTTGCTCGTGATCGCGATGGTCTGGAGCGGGGTGCACGCTCTCGGCACCACACCGTCGCGCTTCGTCCCGTCCGCCCCCAAGGCCACGCCGGGACGCAGCGGCGCGGCAACCATGGGCGAACAGCCGATGGATATCGCCATCGATGCCGCCGGCAAGCGCCTTTACACGGCCAACTACGTCAGCGGGGACGTGACCGTGATCGACGCCGCCTCGATGTCGGTCGTCGACACCATCGACGTCCCGGGCAAGCCGATCGCGATCGCCATCGCCGGGAGCACGTTGTACGTCGCTGACCACGCCGGCAAGAAGATCTCCGCGATCGATCTGAAGACTCGAAAGACGATCAGGACCTTCGCCACCGGGACCGACCCGTCCGACCTCGCCGTCGATCCGTCCGCTCATCGGCTGTTCGTCGCACACTCAGGCAACGGGAAGGTTTGGACGTACGAGCTGGGCACCGGGCGTCGGCTCTCGAGCCTCAACGCGTTCTCCGGCAGTTCCGTCGCCGTGGACACCAAGGAGCACAAGCTCTACGCAGTGAGTGGGTACGGAATGATGACGGTCTTCCGCACCCGGTCGCTGCAGCAGATCACAATCGGGAACACCATCTCGGGAGGCGCGGCATTCGATTCTGATCGGCAGCGCCTCTACGTGGTCAAGAACTCGATGCTGTACGAGTACAACCGCATCACCGGCAAGTCGCGATCGATTCACACCGATGTCGACGGGCAGTCCGTCGCCATCGACCCGTCCGCCCGCAAGGCCTATGTGGTCGACCCGTCCGCGAACGCCGTGGAGCCCGTGAGCCTGAAGTGAGGCCGGCGAGCCCGAAGCGTGCGGCGGGCGTGTCAGACGCCCACCGCAGCCAACCTCAGAACACCTGACGCAGGTTCGCCCGGGTCAGATCCAGCAACTCATCGCCGCGCCCCGACAGCAGCGTCCGCATCGCGTACAGCGCGAAGCCCTTGGCCTGATCGAGCTTGATCGACGGCGGAATCGTCAGCTCCTGGCGCTCGGTGACCACGTCGATCAGCGCCGGGCCGTCGTACGCGAAAGCCTCGGTCAACGCACCGCGCAGATCCTCCGAACGCTCCACCCGCAGGCCCTTCATGCCGACCGCGGTGGCGATCGCGGCCAGGTCGGGGTTCTTCAGGTCGGTGGTGTGGCTGAGGAATCCGGACGCCTTCATCTCCAGCTCGACGAAGTTGAGCGAGGAGTTGTTGAAGACCACCAGCTTCACCGGCAGCTTGTTCTGAGTCAGGGTCAGCAGCTCACCGAGCAGCATCTCCACTCCCCCGTCGCCGGACAGCGCGACCACCTGACGCCCCGGAAAAGCGGACGCCACCCCGACGCCCTGCGGCAACGCATTGGCCATCGAGCCGTGCAGGAAGGAGCCGATCAGCCGGCGCTTGCCGTTCATCTTCAGGTAGCGGGCCGCCCAGATCACCGGCGAGCCGACATCGGGAATGAAGACGGCATCGTCGCTGGCCACCTCGTCGATCACCTTGGCGATGAACTGCGGGTGCAGCGGCTCGGCCGCCTTCCGCGGCGTCGCCAGGTCGTCCAGCTTGGTGCGGGTCTTGCGGTAGTGGTCGAGCGAATCCTCCAGGTGGGTGCGGTCGGTCTTGCGCTCCAACAGCGGCAGCAGCGCGGTCAGCGTCTCGCCGACGTCGCCGACCATGCCGAGCTTCAGCGGCACTCGCCGTCCGAGCCGCTCACCACGCAGATCCACCTGAATCACCGTCGCCTGCTCGGGCAGGAACGGACGGTAAGGAAAGTCGGTGCCCAGCATCAGCAGGGTGTCGCAGTTGGCCAGTGCCCGATACCCGGACGCGAAGCCCAGCAGGCCGGTCATGCCGACGTCGAAGGGGTTGTCGTACTCGACGAACTGCTTGCTGCGAAGCGTGTGGACGATCGGGGCGGCCAGCTTGTCCGCCAGCTCGATCAGCTGCGCGTGCGCGCCCTCAACGCCGGCACCAGCCAGGATCGTGACCTTCTTGGCCGCGCCGAGCAGGTCGGCGGCTTCCTTGAGTTCGTCGTCGGCCGGCAAAACCCGCGGACGGCTGGCGCGCACCGCGGTCACGGTGGTGTCGACCGCATCGGCCAAGGCCACGTCGCCGGGGATCACCAGCACGCCGACACCACGCTGCTCGACGGCGGCCTGCATGGCCGTCCGCAGCATCCGCGGCAGCTGAATCGGCGAAGCGGCGTACTCCGAATACACCGAGCACTCACGGAACAACTCCTGCGGATGGGTCTCCTGGAAGTACTCGCTGCCGATCTCGGAGGTCGGAATGTGCGCGGCGATCGCCAGCACCGGAACCCGCGAGCGCTGCGCATCGAAGAGCCCATTGATCAGATGCAGATTGCCCGGCCCACAACTTCCGACGCACACCGCCAGTTCACCGGTCAGGGCGGCTTCGGCACTAGCTGCGAATGCCGCAGCCTCCTCGTGCCGCACGTGCACCCACTCGATTCCCGAGCCGCGCAGCGCGTCGGTGAAGCCGTTCAGCGAATCTCCCGGAATTCCGTAGACGCGCTTCACGCCGCTGGCTACGAGGGTGTCGACGATGTTCTTGGCAACTGTGGTCATGATCCTTCTCTCGGACGGTCCTACGGATTCCTCAGCCTCCGCAGCATCCGCTTTATGCCCCAGGTGAGGAATATGGACACCCCAAAGCCACCATCGCAGCGTGGCTCCCGTCCCAGAAACACGTCCGCGTCCACCAAATGGGATGCGAATCCCACATAATGGTCAGGCTAAGGAGTGAGAACGAACCCATGACGACAACACAAACCCCCCTCAACAGCCCCGGACGGGTCATCGCGGCCAGCCTGGTGGGCACCACCATCGAGTTCTACGACTTCTACGTCTACGCGACCGCGGCCGTGCTGGTGTTCCCGCAGCTGTTCTTCCCGACCGGCAACCCGACCACCGCCCTGATCGCGTCCTTCGGCGTCTTCGGCGCGGCGATGATCGCGCGCCCCATCGGCGCCATCGTCTTCGGCCACCTCGGCGACAAGCGCGGACGCAAGACCACCTTGGTGATCAGCCTGCTCACCATGGGCATCGCGACCTTCCTGGTCGGCCTGCTGCCGACCTTCCAGAGCGCCGGACTGTGGGCTCCCGTCCTGCTGCTCGTGCTGCGCCTCACCCAGGGCTTCGCGCTCGGCGGCGAATGGTCGGGCGCCGCGCTGGTCGCCACCGAGAACGCGCCGGCCGGCAAGCGCGCCTGGTACGGCACTTTCCCGCAGCTGGGCGCGCCGCTGGGCTTCATCATCGCCAACGGGCTGTTCCTGGTGATCAACCTGGCACTCCCCCACCCCGACAACCCCTTGCTGAAGTCCGAGGCCTTCCTGACCTGGGGCTGGCGCGTGCCGTTCCTGTTCTCGGCGATCATGGTGGTCATCGGCTTGTGGGTGCGGCTGCGCCTGGTCGAATCGGCCGCCTTCCGTCAGGCCGAACGCGTCGGCGCGATCCGCAAGCTGCCGCTCAGCGCGACCTTCCGTCATCACTGGCGCGGGTTGATCCTGGGCACGTTCATCATGCTGGCCACCTACGTGCTGTTCTACCTGATGACGAGCTTCACCCTGACCTACGGCACCGCCAAGCAAGACGCCCACCCCGGCGGCCTCGGCATCCCGTACACCACCTTCGTGCTGATGCAGATCATCGGCGTGGTCTTCTTCGGACTGTTCACCCTGCTGTCCGGGCCGGTCGCCGATGTGATCGGACGCCGCAAGCTGCTGATCTGGACGACCGTGGCCATCATCGTGTTCGGGGTGAGCTTCCCGATCTGGCTGAGCCTGCGGCCCGACCTGATGTTCACCGGCGCCTTGACCCAGGCGTTCTTGATCTTCGGCTTCACCCTGATGGGCGTCACCTTCGGCCCGATGGGCGCGGTGCTGCCGGAGCTGTTCCCGACCAATGTCCGCTACACCGGATCGGCGATCGCCTACAACGTGTCGAGCATCCTGGGCGCAGCCCTCGCCCCGATCATCGCGGTCGCCTTGTGGGCCCAGGCCGGCGGCAGCACCTGGATGGTCGGGGTCTATCTCGCCGGCGCGAGCGTGCTGACTCTGATCGCGCTCCTGCTCACTCCGGAGACCAAGGACACCGACTACGACCTGTCCTCGATCGAGGCTGAGTTGGGCGTCGGCGAAGAGCTGACGGCCTCGGTCTAGCGGGGCGACGGCGAGCCGGACTCACCGGCTCGCCGTCCAACTCGGCTTTCCCCTCATCCTCCTGCCGCGCCGCGAGCCGAGCGCTAAGTTCGGTTCTGACCGATCAGTGCAAATTGCGACCGGTTCCAGCGCAGCAGGAGGTCGAGGATGTACTACAGCAGCGGCAACTTCGAGGCGTTCGCACGGCCCCGCAAGCCCGAAGGCATCGAGCGGAAGTCGGCCTACTTCGTCGGCTCAGGTCTGGCAGCGTTGGCCGGTGCCGCCTTCCTGGTGCGCGACGCGCAGCTGCCCGGCGACCACATCACCATCTTTGAAGAGCTCGCCGTGCCCGGCGGCAGCATGGACGGCATTCTCGACCAGCACAAGGGCTTCCTCGTCCGCGGCGGTCGCGAGATGGAAGAGCACTTCGAGACCTTGTGGGATCTCTTCCGCTCCATCCCCTCGCTCGACACCCCCGGCGCGACGGTGCTCGACGAGATGTACTGGCTGCATAAGGACGACCCGAGTTCGTCGGCCTGCCGCGCCACCGAGAACCTCGGCACACCGATCCCACAGATGGACGAGCTGACGCTCAGCCCCAAGGCCGTCGAAGAGATCATTCATCTGGCGCTGACCCGCGAGGAAGACCTGCAGGACAAGCGCATCGACGAGTTCTTCACCGCCGACTTCTTCGCGTCGAACTTCTGGCTCTACTGGGCCACCATGTTCGCCTTCGAACCGTGGGCCAGCGCCATGGAGATGCGCCGCTACCTGCTGCGCTTCGTCCACCACATCGCGACCCTCACCGACCTGAGCAGCCTGAAGTTCACCCGCTACAACCAGTACGAGTCGCTGATCCTGCCGTTGGTGGCCTATCTGAAGAACCAGGGCGTGCAGTTCGTCTACGACACCGAGGTGACCGACATCACCGTCGACAGCTCAGCCGGAGCAAAGCGCGCCCGTTCGCTGACCCTGACCACGGCCGGCCAGCCGCGCACCATCGAGCTCACCGACGACGACCTGGTCTTCGTCACCAACGGCTCGATCACCGAGAGCACCACCTTCGGCGACAACGACCACCCGGCCCCGATCGTCACCGACGCCGGCGGCGCCTGGGCGCTGTGGAAGAAGCTCGCCGCCCAAGACCCGGCGTTCGGCCGTCCGGAGAAGTTCTGCGAAAACATCCCCGAAGCCAACTGGGTGATCTCGGCGACCGTCACCCTCACCGACGACCGGATCGCGCCCTATATCACCAAGCTCACCGGCCGCGATCCGCGCAGCGGCAAGATCATCACCGGCGGGCCGTGTAACTTCCGTGATTCCAGCTGGCTGTACGGCTTCACCATGAGCCGCCAGCCACACTTCGCCGCCCAGGACCCGCAGACCGCGCTGGTCGTCTGGGTCTACGGGCTGTTCTCCGACCGCCCCGGCGACTACGTCACCAAGCCGATCACCGAATGCAGCGGCATCGAACTGTGCCAGGAATGGCTCTACCACCTCGGAGTGCCGGCCGACCAGATCGACGAGCTGGCTCGCAACTCCGCCCGGACGATCCCTTGTCACATGCCGTACATCACCTCGTACTTCATGCCCCGGGCGCTCGGCGATCGTCCGCTGGTGGTGCCGGACGGCTCAACGAACCTGGCCTTCATCGGTAACTTCGCCGAGACCCCACGCGACACCGTCTTCACCACCGAGTACTCGGTGCGCACCGCAATGGAGGCCGTCTACACCCTGACCGGCGTGGATCGCGGTGTGCCCGAGGTATTCGGATCGTCCTTCGACGCCCGGGTGTTGCTGAAGGCCACCTACTACCTGGCCGGACGCAAGAAGCTCGCCGAGATGAAGCTGCCCTTCTTCGCCCGGCTCATCGAAGCAGCCACGCTGCACAAGACCAAGGGCACCTATCTGGCCGAACTCCTGGAGGACGCGCAACTGGCCTAGCCGCCAGAGACTGCGACGGCATCGCCTGCGAGAAGCACTGACCTTCGCCCAGCCGACGATCGGCCTTCCGCATCGAGCCTGCCCGGCTCCCTCGCGAAAGGCCGATCGGCCGGCACGGCTTCAGTCGGCAGCGGCGCCCGCCCCGGCCGACTGAAGCACCCGCAAGGGCTGCGGCTCCTTCGAGCGTCCCACCGCAGCGCGCAGCTGCTGGACGGGGATGGTGCCGGTAGCGAAGCCACGCAACAGCCGCCACACTCCGCGCAGGTCCTCCAACGCAGTCGCGACGATGTCGACGGTGCTGCCGGGGTCGTCGGTCCAATCGACGGGCACCTCGTGGATCCGCAGACCCGACCGCTCAGCCAGGACCAACAGCTCGGTGTCGAAGAACCAGTTGTTGTCCTCCACCAACGGCAACAGCTGATCTGCCACCTCGCGGCGGACCGCCTTGAATCCGCACTGGGCGTCCGAGAACGACGCTCGAAGCACGGTGCGCAGGATCAGGTTGTAGGAGCGGGAAATGAACTCTCGCTTCGGGCCGCGCACCACCTTCGACCCGCGCCCTAGTCGAGTGCCGATCGCCACATCCGAATGCCCCGACACCAGCGGTGCCACCAGCGGCAGCAGCGCCTTCAGATCAGTCGACAGGTCGACGTCCATGTAGGCGACGACGTCGGCGTCGGAGGCCAGCCACACCTGGCGCAACGCCCGCCCGCGGCCCTTCGCGTCCAGATGCACCACGCCGATGCGGTCGTGGCGCTGGGCGAGCCGCTGTGCGATCTCAAGAGTCGAATCGGTCGACGCGTTGTCGGCGACGATCACACGGAAGTCGTAGGGGAAACTCGCCTGCAGGAAGCTCTGCAGTCGCAGCACCGAGGAGGCGAGTTCCCGCTCCTCGTTGTACACCGGGACGATCACGTCGACGGTGGCCGTCTTCAACGGTCGTCGGGCGTTGCTCTCCACGGGATTCGATTCAGTCATCTCATTCACCTCAGTTCTGGCTAGTCAGGTCGTAGACGGTCGTGCCGCCGATGGTCGTGCTGGTGAAGTTCTGCTCCACCCAGCTGGTGATCTCGCTGGCCGAGGTGGAGCCCGATGAGCCCGTCCCGCCGGCGATGAAGTAGTGGATCTTTCCTGCGGCCACGTCCGCCTTGAACTCGGTGAGCGTGGGCGAAGGATCGGTCCCGTTGAAGCCGCCGATCGCCATCACCGCGTAGCCCGAGGCGAGCTGGTAGCTGGCCGCGTTCTGCGCTCCGACGGTGGCGGCGACCCAGGTGTAGCTCGAAGCCGAGCTCTGCAACGCCGTCACCAGTTCGGTCGAGGCCGAGGCTCCGTTCAGCAGACCGCCAACGCCGGTTCCGGTCTGACCGTCCGCGCTCGCGCCGCCCTGCGACGGGGGCTGCCCCATCGACGGACCGCCCGTCGTCGTGGTGCCGGTCGTGCCGGTCGACGTGGTCGTCGTGCTGGTGGAGGTGGACGAGCCGGTGGTCGTCGACGTCCCGGTCGTTCCGGTTTGGCCGTCCTGCGAAGGCGGCTGGCCGCCACCCATGCCGCCGGGCCCGCCCTGGCCACCGCCCATGCTCATGCTGGTCACCGGACCAGCAGTCACGATCGAGCCGGTGTGCGCGGTCGAGGCGGTCTGAAGCGAGTAGGCCAGCGGGCCGACCAAGCCAGCGCCGAGCGCGACGGCCAGCACGGCGCCGGCGATCATCCGCGGCAGCCGATCGACCCACAGCATCGCGAGCCCGGCCACAGCGCTCATGGCGAGCGCAGCCCACCCGAGCACCGTGTACCAGCCGCTGGCTTCGAAGAGCAGCACCAGCGCCCACACGCCGGTACCGATCGTGGTCGCAGCCAGGACGATCCGGGCCGTCCAGCGTTCGCGGTAGGCCCACAGGGCGGCACCACCGATAGCAACCGCTCCGCCGATGGCCGGTGCGAGCGCGACCGTGTAGTAGTCGTGGTAGATGCCGGCCATGAAGCTGAACACCAGCGCGGTCACCACCAGCCAACCCAGCCAGATCGTGCTCGCGCCGAGCAGCGCCTGCGCCGGGCTTTGCACCTGCGCACGGCGGTTGGGCAGTTGGCGTCGCCAGGTGCGCACCGCGATCACGATGGCAGCGGCTGCCAGCACCAGAGCCGCGGGAATCAGCCACGACACCATGCCGCCGGAGACCCCGTCGAACATCCGCAGGATCGAGGTGGTTCCCCACTGGCTGCCGACCGAGCCGTTCTCATTGCCGGTGATCCGACCGAGCCCGTTGTAGCTCATGATCAGTTCGAGGATCGAGTTGCTCTCCGAGCCGCCGATGTAGGGCCGCATCGAAGCCGGGGTCAGCTCCACCGCGGCCAGGTACCACCCGGCCGACACGATCAGTGCGCCCAGGGCAGTGAGCAGGTCGACGACCTTCTTCTTCCAGGTCGCCGGTGCGGCGAACCAGTAGGCCACCACCAGCGCGGGCAGCACCAGGAAGGCCTGCAACATCTTGGTCAGGAAGCCGAAGCCGATCGCCACGCCGGCGAAGACCAACCACTTCCGTCCGGCGTTCTCTGTCGCTCGGACGGTGAAGTAGCTGGCCAGCAGCATGGTGAAGACCAGCAGCGCGTCGGGGTTGTTGAAGCGGAACATCAGCGTGGCCACCGGCGTCAACGCGAACGTGATCGCACCGGCGATCGCGGCCCAGTGGGCACCACGGGCGCTCAGCGGATGCGAACCCTGATCGCTCCAGCGCCGCAGGCTGCGACGGACGGTGGCGTACAGCACGCCGACGCTGGCCACGCCGAGGAGGGCCTCGGGCACCAGGATGCTCCACGAACTCAGGCCGAACAGCTTCACCGAGAGCCCCATCAGCCACAGGGCTGCCGGCGGCTTGTCGACGGTGATCGAGTTCCCGGCGTCCAAGGAGCCGAAGAACCAGGCCGTCCAGTTGCTCGAACCTGCCTGCGCGGCGGCCGAGTAGTACGAGTTGGCGTATCCGGAGATCGACAGACCCCAGATGTAGAGGAACCCGACGGCGACGAGCAGAGCGAGCACGCTGCCGCGCACCACCCAATCCGGTCGGTTCTTGTGGGCCCGACGGGCTGCAGGGGGCGCTTCGACAGCGCCGTTCAGTTCACGGTCGCGTCTGCGAGCTCTGGCTTCTGTGATGGTCACGTATCCAGCAAACGGCACCTACCTTGGCGCAACACTCCCCTTTCCTGTGAGCCTCTTGTGGACTTCCAGTGACGGCTAGCGCTCGGACGAGCCGGATCCGGGCCCGCTGTGGGAGGCCGTCGGGGTCGGAGTCTCACCCGTAGTCGGAGCTCCACCGCCGGCGAGTGCCGTCACCCGCTCGCGGAAGGTCGGCAGATCGAAGCCGGGCACCTGAGCCTCCACATCTCGCAGCGCCGTGGACGGGCTGAGCACGACTCCCGCCGGCGCCTCGGCCAGAGCGATCACCGTCTCGACGGGGCGTCCCACCCCGTCAGCCACCTGCTGGAAAGTCATCCAACCCTTGATGTCGGCAGCGGCAAGGCTCTGCCCGGCCACGACGGCTTCGCGACCGTTGACGACCCAGCCACCGGAGAGCTGTGCCACCCCGATCGAAGCCACCCCGATCACGACGGCGGCGATAGGACTTACCCACACTGCGGTCTTCATCGAACGGCCTCCTCACGCTCGCGGCGACCGGACGCCGGCGCCTTCACTGCGGCTCCGGGCAACACCGGAAACTCCACTTGCAGCGCGCCACGGACCGGACAGGTCGTCACGCAGTCCATGCAGCCCACACAATCGCTGCTCACCAGCGGGGCCGCTGCGCTCGGCCGGACGGCGACCGGGCAGGCCGCATCACACAGCGTGCAGTCGGTACAGGCCGATGCCGATCTACGCAATCGCAACAGGCTGAATCGTCCGAGCAGGCTGAGGACTCCACCCAGGGGGCAGGCGTAACGGCACCAGAAGCGATCGATCACCAGCGACCCGATCACCACGATCGCCAACACGCTCAACCCGGCCCACCACAGCGCACTGTCGCTGCCGAACAGCCAGTGCAGCCCGAACAAGGCCAGGTAGGGGTCGTAGTCGGCAAACCACAGCCGTGCGGTGGCGAAGCTCATGGCGAGGATGACGCCGAGCACGACGTAGCGACCCCACCTCAGCACGCGATCAAGCCGTGCGGGCACGTCGACACCAGGCAGGCGCAGCGTGCGACGAACCCAGGTGAGAGCATCCTGCACGGCACCGAACGGACAGATCCAGCCGCAGAAGGCGTTGCCGGCCAGCGCGGTCGCCACCAGCAGCGCCAGGCCGAGCACCAGATTCGATGGGTGGGTCTTGGCGATCAAGGTGCCGGTCGTCAACCAACTGATCAACGTCTCGACGGCCCCGAAGGGGCACAGCGCGTCCAGCGACGCGGCGTCCTGCTTCTCCACCTGATGCCGGACCGCCGCCACCACGATCAACACGCTGGCGGCGAGTTGCGTCAGTCGGCGCGCCGTGCGAACTCGTCTGATTCGTCGCGTCCGAAGCTGGAACTTCGACAGGGGTGCGGTTCGAGTCGCACCGAGTGAGGGGCGCATGGTCATCCTCCACAGTTCGTTGGGTCGGCCACGAGCATTTCGCCGCTGTGTGAAGCGTCCGTGAAAGGGCGATGAGCCTTCCGCGAGCGGCTCCGGCTCGGCATCCGGGCAGCACAGAACGCGGCGCTAGGGTGAGGTGAATCGTCAGCGCTTCGAGCGCAAGGAGGGGTCTCGATGCGGATCGCCATCACCGCCCAAACCGATCAGGGGCTCCAAGCTCCGGTCGCCCAGCACTTCGGTCACGCACCGTTCTTCGTCGTCGTGGACGTCAACGCCGCCGAAGTGAGCAGCGTGGAAGTACTGGCCAACCCGTTCCTGGACGGCCATCAGCCAGGCCAGATCCCGCAGTTCATCCATGAACAGCGAGCTGAAGCCCTGCTCACCGGAGGCATGGGCGGACGAGCCATCCAGTTCTTCGACCAGCTGGGCATCGACACCGCTACCGGCGCCTCAGGAGCGGTAGCCGACGCCGTCGCCGATTACCTCGACGGGCGCATCCTCGGCGCCGAGGCGTGCAGCAACAGCGTCGAGCACGGGCACGCCTGAGCACCGCGGCTACCGCAACGGCAACCGGACGGTGAAGGCGGCCCCCCTCCCGGGGCCATCCGACGTTGCCGAGAGGCTGCCGCCATGCGCCTGGACGATCCCGCGAGCGATCGTCAGCCCGATGCCGGACCCGGTGTCACCTGGTGCCCGTCGTCCCGGCACCCGATAGAAGCGCTCGAAGATGCGTTCCAGGTCAGCAGACTCCAGGCCGACACCACTGTCGGCCACCGTGATCACGGCGTGTCCGTCCACCCGAGAACAGGTGACGTCCACGCGCCCGCCTTCGGGGGTGGCCCGCAGCGCATTACCGATCAGGTTCGTGACAACCTGCGCGATCCGGTCCGCGTCCGCCGAAGCGATCAAGGCGGCCTCGCCGGTGTCGATACTCAAGGCAATGCCGGCGTCGTCGGCCTGCGGCCGTAGCCGCCCGGCCGCGGCCGCAACGACCTCACGAAGCTCGACCGGCGTCGGGTTCATCGCGAGCCGGCCCTCCTCCGCCTTGGACAGTGTCCCGAGGTCTTCGCTCAGCCGACGCAATCTGCGCACCTCTTCACTGACCTGCATCAGCTCGGTCGACGTGGTCGGCAGCACGCCATCGATCATTCCTTCGACGTAGCCGTCGATCACGGTCAGGGGCGTGCGCATCTCGTGGGCGACCTCGCCGAGCAGCCGCACCCGCCGCGCCTCGGTCTCGGCCAGCGCCGCCCCCAAGGTATTCACGTCCTCGGCGAGTTCTGCCAACTCACTCTCGCGTGGCAACGGAATCGACTGCTCGTAGCGGCCATTGGCGATCTCGCGGGCGGCACGCCGCACGCTCGCCAGCGGACGGATCACCCGCGCCGCCAGTAGCGCGCCGAGCACAGCGGCGGCCGCCGCGCCCACCAGGGCTCCGATCAGCAACGATTGATCCACCGCGGCGGCGAACTGATCACGCAACGCCTGGTTGGCGCCCATGCCGCTGCCCATCCCGCGTCCCATGCCGCCGGCGCGATGCATGCTCTCATCGAACAGAGCCGGTGCCAGCGCCCGCACCACCACCAGCGTGGTCAGCCCGCCGACGACCGCCACCAGCAGGTGCGAGAGCACCAGCCGAACGCTCAGCTTCTTCATGCGCTGGGCTCCGGCTTCAACAAGAACTTGTAGCCCACGCCGCGGGCCGTCCCGAGGATCTGCGGGGCGGCAGCGTCATCGCCCAGCGCGCCGCGAATGCTGCGGACATGCACGTCCACAATCCGCTCGTCGCCGTAGAAGTCGTAGCCCCAGACCTTTTCCAGCAGCTGAGCCCGAGAGAACACCCGCCCGGGCGAGGACGCCAGTGCCAGCAAGAGATCGAAGTCCAAAGCCGAAAGGGTGACCGGACCTGCTGCGGTCTCGACCTCTCGGCGCTGCGGATCGACCACCAGGCCAGGGAATCGCAACACCGGATCGGAGTCGACCTGTGCATCGGCAGCGGGCCGGCGGCGCCGCAGCACCGTCCGCACTCGCGCCACGACCTCGCGCGGGCTGAAGGGCTTGGTCACGTAGTCATCGGCACCGACGCTCAGCCCGACCAGCTTGTCGACCTCCTCCGATCGGGCGGTCACCAAGATCACGTAGACCTCGGAGGCGGTGCGCAGCTTCTGCAGCACCTCCAGTCCACTGAGGTCCGGCAGCCCGACATCGAGCAGCACCAGGTCGAGGTCGGCACCCATCCGATTGAGCAGATGCAAGGCGTCGGCTCCGGTGCCCGCCTCCACGACGGCGAAGCCGTCCGCCTCGAGATAGGCGCGCAGCACGGCGCGAATCTGCGGTTCGTCATCGACGATCAGCACTCGCTGCATCTCAGCTCCTCTCGCTCGGCGCCAGCCTATGGTCACGGATCGTGGCCGGACGGGTAATCGCCCGCCCGGCCACGGCCGGTGTCGTCAGCTCAGGGGGCAGTTCGCCGGACGAGCACCGTTGGGGCCACGACCCTGGCCCATGCCTTGACCCATGCCGACGCCGGCAGCCGGCGTCGCCGTGCCGGAGTTCCACATGCCGCGGCCGTTGCGCATCCCCTGGCCGTAGCCCGTGCCCAGCTGCTTGCCGTCCTTGGCCGCGGTGAAGACGGCCAGGTGGTTCTCGGTCGCAGCCTGCAGGTTGGTCAAGGCGGCCTTCACGTCGGTCGCCGAGGTCGCGGCGATGGTCGCCTTCAGGTCAGCGAGGTCGGCCTTCTCGATTGCGATGCCGGCGTCATAGCCACCGCTCAGCGAGGCGCTGCCGCTGGCGATCAGCGAGTCGTACAGCTTCTGCAGGTCGGCATCGGCGAAGGATCCGCCAGCACGTCCCGCCGTCGGGTCAGCGATGCCGTAGCGAGTGAGCAGCACACCGACGGTCTCGTAGTGCCACTGCTCGCTGCGGGCGATATTCACGAACGGCGCAGCCTGGTCGTACGTGGCGGCCAGGGCGGTGTAGACGTCGCGGGCCAACTGCTCCTCTTGGCGCAGCTTGGTCAGCTGCCGGGTGAGCGTGGCGTCCGCGGTTGCCGACGTCGCCGGGGCCGGAGTGGGGCTGGGAGTCGGCGCGGCCTGCGCGACAGCTGTCCAGCCGAGGACGGCCAGCGCGGCGACCGATCCCGCCGCAGCGACTCGGGTCTTCCAGGTGATCTTCATGATTGCTCCTTCAGCTCGGGGGGTCACCGTGATGACTCGAAGCTAAAAGGGCTGCATGAAGGCTTCAGCGAAGCCGATGTGAAGCTTCTGTGAAGCCGGGTTCAGTCGCGCTTGGTGCTGATGCCGAACGGCAGGTACAGCGGACAACGCTGAGCCAGCGCCGTCACCACCATCACCACGGCGAGCACCAGCATGATGATGCCGCCGATGGTGCCGAAACCGAGCAGCCAGGCGCCCACCAGCAGGGCGACGGCGATGACCACACGGACGATGCGATCGGTGCCGCCAACGTTGGGCTTCATGGAGTCTCCTTCAGAGTTCGTACGTTCCGATTCTATACCCCCCTGGGTATCTTGAGTGATCAGAATTCTTCGCAGCACCCCCAGCCCAAGACGACCTCCTGGAACATCCGTCCGAGAGGACGGGCTCCCATGCCCGCTCGATCGAGGTCGGCGCAGCATGTCGCCCGCGGACGTCGACCGCTCCAGATTGTTACGATTCAACTCGCCGCGAGCGGCGTTCGCGCGACGGTTCCCGGTCAGACCAATCCCCGGCCAAGACCGGTGCATGCGCCGCCCCGCAGCTCTGCTTCATCAGAAAGGATCGGCCATGGCCGCCAGCAGGTCAGCCGATCGGACTGACAACCTCCAGGCCGGGTTGGCAATGGCCAGCGTCGGTTTCTACACCTCAGGCATCGGGGCCGTCCTGGCCGCCTTGGCGGCCGAGTTCTCGGTCAGACCCGAGGATCTCAGCTGGGTCGGATCGACCTACGGCGCCGGGCTGGTCCTCGTGGCGCTGGCCGGTCGCTTCGTCTTCGTCCGCGGGCCGCGTCCCGCGCTCCTGGGCAGCGCCATCGTGCTGGCGATCGGGAGTCTGCTCAGCGTGGTCGGCGGCGATCTCGCGGTCGTCTTCTGCGGCGCGGTCTTGCAGGGAGTCAGCGCGGCCGCGGTGATCCTGATCGCCCCGGTGATGCTGCTGCATGACGCCGCAGTGCGCCTGACCAAGGTCAATGCCGTCTCCAGCCTGGTGGGGATCACCGCGCCGCTGCTGGTCGGCGCCACCATGCAGGCCGGCGTGCCCGGGCGCTACGCCCAATTGGTCCTGCTGCCGATGCTCGCCTGGCTGATCGTCTTGCTGCTCGCCCACCTGTCGAGTGGTGAACCCGCGCCGCACCCGGCCCGACCCGCGGGTAGCGGACGGCCGGAGCTCGGCACACTGCTGCGTCGCTGGCTCGCAGTGTTCCTAGCCGTGGCCGTCGAGTTCAGCTATGTCGTCTGGGGGGTCTCCCGCCTAGCTGCCACCGGCATCGACACCGGCCTGGCAGCCACCCTCGGCATCGCCTTCCCCGTCGGCATGGCGCTCGGACGACTGGTTGGACCACAGCTGATCCGGCGTCTGCCAACGATCCCGATCGCCGTCACCGTGGCAGTCATCGGCACCGGTGCTGTGGTCGTCGCATCGGCGTGGCCGATCGTCGCTGCTGGGCTGATGGTGGCCGGCCTCGGCGTCGCCACGATGTATCCGGTGACACTCGCCTCGCTGATGATGACTGGGCAGCTGGGGCCGGCTCGAGCCGCGTCCGCCGGGGCCTTGGCCTCGGGCGCCGCCATCGTGCTGGCGCCGATCGGGCTGGCCGCTCTTGCGACCGTCGTCGACCTGCGCTGGGCCTTCCTGGCCCCGCTGCCGATGTTGATGGTCTTGCTGCTTCTCCATCGAAGCGAATCTGGCACGTCTGCGCGCGAACCTCACCGGCAGTCCTGCTGAGCGTGGTGCCGCCGTCGGGCTGAACGCGATCAGGCTCGCCTAGGCTGCACCCGTGTCCGACCTCGCCTTGCCGTTGATCGCCTGGTACGCGGCGAACGCGCGCGATCTGCCGTGGCGGCGTCCCGGCTTCAGCGCCTGGGGCGTGCTGGTCAGCGAGTTCATGCTGCAGCAGACCCCGGTCACGCGGGTGATTCCGCACCTGGAGTCCTGGCTGGAACGCTGGCCGACGCCGTCCGCACTCGCAGCCGATCCGGCGGCAGAGGCGGTCAAACAGTGGGCGAACCTTGGCTACCCCCGGCGGGCCCTGTGGCTGCATCGGGCCGCCGGAGAAATCCGAGACCGCTTCGGCGGGGTCGTGCCTGACGATGTGGACGACCTGCTCAGCCTGACCGGCATCGGCGACTACACCGCCCGAGCCGTCGCAGTGTTCGCCTACGGACACCGACACCCGGTGGTCGACACCAACACCCGACGCGTGATCGCCCGCGCCATCCACGGACGCAGTCAGCCGGGCCCAGCCACCCGCCGCGACCTGGACGACATGGCAGCGCTGCTGCCATGGGACAGAGCCGAAGCCGCGGCACTCAACGCCGCCACGATGGAACTCGGCGCCACCATCTGCACAGCCCGATCTCCGCACTGCGCAGCCTGTCCGATTGCGGAGCAGTGCCGTTGGCTCCAGCTCGGACGCCCGGACACCGGCGACCGTCGTCCCAAGCAAGCAACATACGCGGGCAGCGATCGGCAGGCGCGCGGCGCCGTACTCGCCGCGCTCCGCGGACACCCTGACGCCCGCTTGCCAGTGGTCGAGGTGGCCGCGGATTGGCCTGATACGGCGCAGCGCGCACGTGCCATCGCCAGCCTTGTCCGGGACGGACTCGCCGTTCAGACCGGTGACGAGCTCGGGTTGCCGCAGTAGTCGACCCGCCGATCGCGGCGCCATCGACGACGAAGCACCGGGATCTCCCCACACAGCGGCGCCACTGGTGCCAAGATCGTGCTGAGCGCTTCGGTCCGCCCTCCGCCGTGCTCGTCCACGCCGTCGCCAAGGATGTGAGACCGATGCCCAGCACCGACAGCCCCCGATCCCGACCCACCGCGGCACAACTGCGGGCGAAGGTCTCCGAACTCGAAGCCGCCAACGCCGAACTGCGCTCACAGCTGGCCCAGCAGACCACGCAGGCGCCACCGCCGGTGGCAGCACCGAGAAAGCCGCGGCGCTGGCGCACCGCCGTCTCGATTCTGCTGATCGTGTTGGGCTCGGTTCTGATGCCGGTGGCCACTGTCGGCGGCTGGTCCCGCTTGCTGCTCAGCGACACCGACTCGTTCGTGGCGACCTATGCACCCTTGGCCAAAGACCCGAAGGTGCAGGCCTACATCACCGATCAGGTGGTGGTCGCGATCGACCAGCGTCTCGACATCAACGCCCTGGTCGGCCAGGTGGTCACCTCACTGTCGAACAACCTCAACTCGCCTACCGCTCGCACGGCGCTCTCGCTGCTGCAGCAGCCTGCCGCGGACGGCGTCCGCTCGATCATCAGAACCGCGACCCGGCAGGTCGTCTCGTCCGACGCCTTCGCCCAGGCCTGGGAGCAGGCACTGCGAACCTCGCACACCCAGGCCATCGCCGCTCTGAGCGGCGACCCGAACGCGATGCTGACCATCAACGACCAGGGTCTCGGGCTTCGGCTTGCTCCACTGATCGCCCAGGTCAAGGCCGCCCTGGTGCAGCAAGGCTTCGGGCTGGCCAGCCAGATCCCCGAGATCGATCGCACGGTGGTGCTGGTCCAGGCCGACTCGATGCCCACCGTCCAACTGGCCTATCAGCTCGCCATGATCGGCGGCGCGTGGCTCGGCCCGTTCGCCGTGGCACTGTTGGTGGCCGGCGTGCTGGTCAGCAACCGCAAGCACACCGCCACGATCGGAGCTGCGGTGGGGTTGGCCATCGGCACGATCACCCTGCTCGCAGCACTACGGGCAGCCGGCATCTTCGCCGAACTGAAGGTGCCCTCGAGCGTGATCCCTCGTGACGTGCTCGACCTGTTGTACAACACGGCGACCAGCACCGTCTCGGACCTGGCTCGAGCATCGCTGCTGCTGGCGGTCGTGATCGGCTGCGCCGCCTGGCTCGCCGGGCCGTATCGTCCGGCCGTCGCACTGCGCAATGGCTACCGCGACCTTCGGGCGTCCATGCGCGCGTGGGGCGACGCCCGCCATCTGAGCACCGGAGCGGTCGGCGAGTGGATCTACACCTACCGCGCTCCGCTGCAGATCGCGGTCGCTCTGCTCGCGGCCGGCTTCTTGGCACTGAACCGTCCGCTGTTCACTTCCACCGTCGTCGGAACTGCCGTCGTCGGCGTCGTCGTGCTGCTGATCCTCAGCCTGGTCGAGCGTCCGCCGGTCGTGACCGAGTCCACAGACCCGACTCCGGCCAGCGAGCCCACCGTTCCGATCCCCGTGATCGAACCCACGGTTCCGATTCCTGTCGATAAGGAGATCGACTGAGTTCAGACCTGGCGGATCACCACGGCCTGCCAGGGCGCGAGGCTCAGCCACTCGGTTGGCGCGGGAAGGTTGGAGAAGAGCAGCTCGCCGCGTTCGATGTCGTCGATCTTCTGCGCGGCGCCACAAAGATTGATCACCGCTTCGATTCGCGACTCCCCCGCAGCCCGGACGATGCGGACCACGTCGGCACCCAGCACGTCGAGCTGCACCAGCTCGCCGACGGCGATCGCCGGCTCGGCATGCCGCAAGGCGATCAGCTGCCGGTAGCCGGCCCAGACCGAGCCGGCGTCGGCCATCTCGGAGGCCACATTGATCTCGGCGCGGTCAGGGTGCAGCGGCAGCCAGGGACGTCCGGTGCTGAAGCCTCCAGTCGGGCTGGCGTCCCACGCCAGCGGGATCCGGGCGTTGTCTCGTCCGACGCGAGCCACCCGTGCCAGCGCCTCGGTCGCGCTCAGTCCGCGCGAGACCAGCCACCGGTAGGCGTTGAGCGACTCGATGTCCTGGAACTGCCCGGCGTCGCTGAACGGGAAGTTCGTCGACCCCAGTTCTTCACCTTGATAGATAAACGGCGTCCCGCGCAGCAGGTGCAGCAGGGTGGCCAGCGCGGTCGCAGAGGCGCGACGCCGAGCCGGGTCACCGAACCGCGAGATCACCCGCGGCTGGTCGTGATTCGACCAGTACAAGGCGTTCCAGCCGTCGCCGATCTCCAGCTGCCAACGCCGCAGGTTGTCGACCAGTTCAGCTGTCGTGATCGGGCGGTAGTCCCACTTGGTCTCTTCGCTGTCCAGACCGACGTGCTCGAACTGGAACAGCATGTCGACCTCGCCGCGGCTGGGGTCGGTGTATAGCTCGCCGTCGCGGACGCTCACCCCGGGGGTCTCAGCGATCAGCAGCACGTCCGGGCCGACGGCGGCGCGCATCTCGGCCAGGAACTCGTGAATGCGCGGACCGTTGGAGAAGTACGGGTAGCCATTGCCGAGCCCCGACGACAGCAGCGGGCCATCGGGGAACCGCTGATCCTTGGAGACGAAGTTGATCACGTCCATCCGGAAACCGTCGACACCGCGTCCGAGCCAGAAACGCAATACCTCGCCGAGTTCAGCGCGCACCGCGGGGTTCTCCCAGTTGAGGTCGGGCTGCGAGGGCGTGAACAGCTGCAGGTAGTACTGGCCACTGCCCTGGTCGAAACTCCACGCCGGCCCGCCAAAGATCGACTCCCAGTTGTTCGGCTCGGCACCGACCGCACCGGGGGTATGACCAGGCCGGGCGTCCCGCCAGATGTACCAGTCACGCTTGGCGGCGTCGCGTGCCGAGCGTGACTCTTCAAACCAGGGGTGCTCGATCGAGGTGTGGTTGAACACGACGTCCATCACCAACTTGATGCCGCGCGCGTGCAGACCGTCGACGAGTTCGGCGAAGTCGGCCTCGGTGCCGAACAGCGGATCGATCCCGCGGTAGTCGGCGACGTCGTAGCCGGCGTCGGCACCCGGTGACGGGTAGACCGGCGAGAGCCAGACCGCATCGACCCCCAGCTCGGCCAGGTAGTCGAGCTTGCCGATGATGCCGCGCAGGTCGCCGATGCCGTCGCCGTTCGCGTCGGCGAAGGATCGCGGATAGATCTGGTAGATGACGGCCGACCGCCACCATTGGTCAGTGCGCATGCTTGTCTCTCACCACTACTAGTTGCCAGGTTTGAAGATCGGGCAGGTCGACCTCGACCACGCCGTCCGCCTCTCGGGTGGGCAGTTCGATCAGCCGTCCGGCCCCGTCGGGGTCGGCCAGCCAGATGCTGCACCCGTCCGACGTCTCCGGACGGACGCGCAGGCGCCCCCCGCTCACCGGTCGGGCAGCCGCCTTGGCGACGTCCCATTCGGTGTCGTGCTGATCAACGAGATTGATCAGGTGCACCACCAGGTCGTCGCCGCGCCGGGTCACTCGGTTCCACACCGCACCCGGCTGTGGGTTCCAGGTGGCGGCATGGTCCGGGTAGGTCAACAGGAGGTCGCCGTTGTAGTCGCCCAGGTAGGCCCCGGTGACGTCGACGACGGCCTGATCGGTCAGATAGTCGCCGTTCTCGACCAGGAAGTCGTACCAGCGCCGGAGCCGTCGCGCCGTGGCCGGACGCATCGCATGGTTGCGCACGTAGTACGGGTCGGTCAGCAGCCGATCAGCCTCGCCGAGCAGCAGATGGCTGCCGCCGTGGGAGAAGACGGTTGCCATCACCAACGCCGCGGCTTGGTCGGCACCGTCAAGATCGTCCCCCTCGAAGGGCTTGAGGTAGGCGCTGATCACCACCGGCTTGCCGTGGCGGCGGCTCGCCGTGGTGAGCCGACCGAGGTCGGCCAGGGCGGTGTGGGGCGGCCACACCTCGACATAGACCGCATCCTGCGGGCTCGCGCCGGTACGCCAGGTCGGGAAGTCATTCACCTGGTTGAACACCAATCGGGCATCGGGCAACACCCGCCGCACGTGGGCGATCATCGTCGCGAAGCCCTCGGCGAGGTCGACCACGGTGCCGTCGCTGCGTCGGGCGCGCTTCGGGTAGCCGTATTGGTCCAGATGGAAGCCGGCGAAGCCCAGCCGCTCGACGGCCAGTTCGAGATCCTCGCCGAAGTGCCGCAGCCACGTCGGATCGGACGGGTCGAGGATGGTCAGGAAGTCCGCGAGCATCCACGGCCGGCCGTCAGCCTGTCGCAGCACCGGCGCCGACCACTCCTCGCGTTCGGCATTGCCCACCGCGTAGACCGCGGCGTAGCCCAGACTCCGACTGCCCACGGCCGCGAGCTCGCGGATCAATCGAGCGACGGTGTCGAGGCTGACCGGCTGGCCCAGCGCGTCCGCGTACTGCTCGCCGCCACCGTTCAGGTCGGCGTGACGATAGGCCCAGTCGTAGAACTGCATGTCAGTGAGGTGCATTCGCCGAGCAAGGTCGATCACCGCCGAGATGTCGCGCTCGGGGCGATAGTCGGCGACGAACCCGTAGCGCATGCCCGTCTCGCCCACGGCGATCGCCGTGCGCGCCAGCAACGCGTCACCCCGGTGGGCCTCAACCCCGTAGCGACCCGCCGGGAGGGTGCCGAAGGAGGCGACTGCCGCGTCCGCACGAACGGAGGCGATCAGCTCACCGTGGCGCCACAGCGAGACGGCGATGGGCTCGACCGCCACCGGCGACCCGGCCGCGGGCAGCAACCCGCGCAGTTCGACCGACACCTCGTCGCCGATCGCGAAAGCGGACTTGGCCGGGAGCAGTTCCGGGCCCCACAGTGACGTACTCATCCTTTGACTGCTCCTGCCGTGAGGCCTTGCACGAAGTACCGCTGGAAGATCAAGAAGACCGCGATCACCGGGATGATGGCGATCAGGGAGGCTGCGAACACCAGCCCCCACTGAGTGGCGTTGGCGCCTTGGAACAGCCGGATCGCGATCGGAAGGGTGCGCAGATCGGTGTCGCGGATGATGGTCGCCGCCCAGGCGAACTCGTCCCAGGTGGCCAAGAAGGTGAAGATCGTGGTGGTAGCCAGCGCCGGGGTCGACAGCGGCAGCACCAGGCGGGTGAATCGCGTCCACGCGCCGGCGCCGTCGACCTGCATCGCCTGATCCAGCTCGCCGGGGATGGAGACGAAGAAGCTGCGCAGCAGGTAGGTGTTCAGCGAGAGGTTGCCCGCCACGTAGAACACGATCAGCCCGAGGTAGGAGTCCAGCAGACCGAAGTCCTTGGCCAAGATGAACTGCGGAATGATCAGCATCATCGTGGGCACCATCAGCCCCAGCAGGACCACCCGGAAGATCACCTTCTTGCCAGGGAACTCGAACCGGGCGAAGGCGTAGGCCATCATCGCGCTGAGCAGCACCGACAAGAAGGTGGACGTGGTGGCCACCAGCAACGAGTTGAGGAAGTAGCGTCCGAAGTTCTGGGTGTTCCAGACCTGGATGAAGTTGTCGAACGTCGCCGGGTTCGGAATGAACTGCGGTGGCACGGTCAGCACATAGGCCTGCGACTTGAAGCTGGTCGAGATCATGTACAGGAACGGCGTGACCATCACCACGGCGGCCACGATCAAGAACAGGTGACGGCCGACCGCGGCAGCCGTCTTTCGCACGGCGACGGTGCTGCTCATCACTCCACCTCCGCATCGGTGCGGTAAACCCGCATCTGCACCATGGCGAGCACGAAGACCACCAAGGTCAGCAGCACCGCGATCGCTGAGCCGTACCCGAAGTCGAGGTCACCGAAAGCGACCGAGTACATATAGGTCAGCAGTACTTCGGTGGCCTGCGCCGGACCGCCGCCGGTCATCAGCAGCACCGAGATGAACACGTTGAAACCGCCGATCACCAGCATCACCAGGACGAACGCCATCGCCGGCCAGATCGCCGGCAACGTCACCACGCGGAAGCGCTGCCAACGGTTGGCGCCGTCCATCACCGCGGCCTCCTCCAGCGCAGCCGGAATGCCCTGCAATGCGGCGAGGAAGATCATCATCGACCAGCCGATGCCCTTCCAGATTCCCAAGGCGGCGATCGCGATCATCGCCGTCCAGCGGCTGGAGAGCCACGAGATCGGTGAGGCCATCGACGGATCGATCAGCCAGTTGATGATGCCTTCGTCGGCGAACAGGTACTTGAACAGCAGCGAGACGACCACCCAGCTGGTGACCACCGGCAGGTAGAACAGCACTCGGTAGAGCGGCTGGGCCGGCGACTTCGCCTTGAGCAGCAACGCGATCCCCAAGCCCAAGACGATCTGGGGCGGAACGGTGAGCGCCATGTAGGCCCCCGAGTTCGCCAGCGCCCGCCAGAAGACCGGGTCGTGGAAGGCCCGGACGTAGTTGTCCAGCCCGATGAACTGCGACGACGAGGCCGCCAGCACATTCCAGTCGTACAGCGACATCCGCGCCGCACTGAGGATCGGGTACACGATCGCCACCAAGAACAGCAGCAGTCCTGGCAACAGGAACAGCCACGGGGTCAGAGCCTGGCGTGAGGCGACCCGGACGGCAGGGGCCGCCCCACGTCTGGTCATCGCGAACTGTCCTTTCCGAACCGAGCCGGGCCTACTTGGCCAGCAGCGGGTCGATTTCCTTTGCGGCTGCGGTCAGTGCGTCCTGCACTGTGGCCGTGCCCTTGAATGCCTCGGTGAGGTGGTTGTTCAAGATGGTGTCCACCTTGGCCGCATCGGGGATGTTCAGACGCGACTTCGCCGTCTTCAACTGCTCGGCGAAGGGAGCCAGGTACGGGTACTGCTCAGCAGCCTTGGTGCCGATGGTCTGCACGACAGGCATCTGCCCGGTGGCGGCCATTGCCATCTGGAACTCCTCGGACTGGGTGAAGCGGATGAACTTCAGCGCCGCGTCGGCATGCTTGGTGGTCGAGGTCATCACGATGCTCTCGCCGCCCACGACCGAGATCGAGCCGCCGTCACCGGCCGGAACCGGCGAGTAGTTCGGGGTGAACTTCGGGTACTGCTGCTTCCAGATATCCACCATCCAGGGCCCGTCGAGGATGCTGGCGTAGTTGCCGCCGGGCAGACCGTCAGAGGTGCCGGTGGCGCCCTGGTTGCCGGTGATGAGGTTGGGGATCTCGCCGGCCTTGTACATGTCGACGAGCATCTGCACCGCGGCCACCGACTTGGGCGAGTCGAGGTACCCGCTCGCGGTTGTGGCCGCGTCATCGGTCAGCGCTCCGCCGCCCGACCAGATCCAGGGCATGATGTTCCACTGCCCCAGTCCACTGTCGGCGAAGGCCTTGATCTTGGTGCCCTTCAGCGCGGCGGCCATCGCCTGGAACTCGGCGAAGGTGGCCGGCGGCTTGCTCAGCCCAGCTGCCTTGAGAGCGGCAGGAGAGGTCACCAGCACGCGGGTGTTCGTGTCCAGTGGCAGGCCGTAGTAGTGGCCGTTCCAGGCGTTCGCCGCGAGCGTGCCGGGGTAGACCGCGTCGGCGAAGGTCTTGAAGTCGGGCATCGCCTGGTCGAGCGGGGCGAAGGCGCCGAGCTTGCCGTACTGAGCGATCCAGCCGATGTCAGATCGGATCAGGTCGGGCAGTTCGCCGCCCGCGGCAGCGGTGGTGAGGGTCTGCTTCAACTGGTCGTAGGGCATGTCCACGTAGTTGACGGTGATGTCGGGGTTGGCTTTCTCGAAGTCGGCGATCAGCGGGGTGAGCGCTTTGGTCTGAGAACTGTTGCCGCCGTTGCCGTAGGTCCCCCAGAAGGTCAAGGTGACCTTTTCGCCGGGCGTGGTGCTCGCCGAACCGGCGGGCGAGGTTGATCCGCTTCCACAGCCCGCCAACGTCAGGGCCATCACAGCAGCAACCGCACCGAGTAGTCGAGTGTGCTTCATTGCGGTCTCCATTCGGTCAGGACGCGGTGCTCCGCCCGCGCAGAGTTGATTCTGCGATGGAATCAACTCTGCCGTCAAGTGCCCCGGCGTTGCTTTCTGGCGCACATGTTGATTCAACTATAGAATCATCGCCGACCCGGAAGGAGATCACCCGTGCGCGTTGCCCCCTCGAGCTGGCCACTGGCCGGCGCACCCCAAGCGGTGGCGCTGGAGATCCTGCGTTACGGGCCGCTCCCCCGCACCGACGTCGCCCACCGCCTAGGCCTGTCCGCCGGCACCTTGACCCGCCTGGCCGGCGAGTTGATCACCGCCGGGCTGATCGCCGACGGCGCCGAGCAGCCAACCGGCAACCCAGGGCGTGGCACCCGGCCGCTGCGGATCGTGGCCGACTCCCACCACTTCATCGGCCTGAAGCTCACCGGCACCGAGCTCTTCGGCGTCCGCACCGACCTGCGAGCAGACGCCGCTGCCTTCGCCTCGACCCGGCTGCGCTCCACCAACGCCGCCGAGGTCGCCGACCAGATCGCCGAGTTCGCCGACGGCCTGGCCGGCGAGGTGCCCATCTCCGGGATCGGCATCGGGCTGGGCGGACGGGTCGACGACGCCGGCCTGGTGGTGGCCGCACCCTTCCTGAAGTGGCAGAACGTTCCGCTGGCCGAGTTGGTGACCCAGCGGCTCGCCGTCCCGGTGGTCATCGACAACGACCTCACTGCGCTCACCGAGTTCGAGAACTGGTTCGGTGACGGCGCCGGCCTGGATCGCTTCGCCGTGGTCACCATCGGTGCCGGCGTCGGCTACGGCGCGGTAGCCAATCGTGAAGTGATCACCTCGGTCGACGCCGGCCTCGGCCTGGTCGGACACTGGCCGCTGGACCCGCTCGGCCCGCTGTGCCCCGAGGGCCACCGCGGCTGCGCCCACGCCATGCTGGCCATGCCGAGCATTGCCGCGGCGGCCTCGCAGACCATGGGTCGCGAGCTGGACTACCAGCAGTCGCTGGAGTTGGCCGCCGCCGGCACCGCCGGACCACGGCGGGTGGTCGACGCAGCGGGACGCGCACTCGGACTGCTCATCGCCGACATCGCGAACCTCATCCTGCCGCAGCTGGTGATCATCGGCGGCGAGGGCGCCCTCCTCGCCGAAGTCGCCGGGGACGCTCTGCACGCCGGCATCGCCGAGCGACGCCATCCCAAGGCCAGCCCGGTCAGCATCGTGATCAGCAAGGCCGACGATGAGCTCTGGTGCCGAGGCGCGGCCGTCCGGGCGATCGAGCGGTTCGTGCTCGGGCTCACGCCGACGCCATGAGAACACCGTCGGCGGGGTGGCGACTAGGATGAACGACCCCACCTGAAAGGCGCATCATGCCTCGAGCCATCGTCATCCGCACCGCAGAACCCGTCGAAGGCGGCCCGCTCAACGTCGCGGCCGTCGAACAGCTCGACCCGGCCATGCTCGGCAATGACCCGGTGCTGGTCGAGGTGCACTACTCCGGCATCAACTACAAGGACGGACTGGCTCTCACCGGACGCCCCGGCATCGTCCGTAGCACCCCGCTGATCGCCGGCGCCGACTTGGTCGGCACCGTGCTGGAGTCCGCCGATCCTCGCTGGCAGGCCGGCGACGAGGTGATCCTCAACGGCACCGGCATGACCGAGACCCGCCACGGCGGCTTCAGCGAGCTCGCCCGGGTGCCCGGCGACTTCCTCGTCCGGCTTCCCGAGGGGCTGTCGCAGGCGCGCGCCGCGGCCCTCGGCACGGCCGGCTACACCGCCGCGCTGTGCGTGCTGCGGTTGCAGGAGGCCCAGGTGAGCACCGAGGCTCCGGTAGCCGTCACTGGAGCGACCGGCGGCGTGGGGTCGATCGCCGTCGCCCTGCTGGCGGCTCACGGCTACCGCGTCGCAGCTATCAGCGGCCGCGCCGAAGAGCACGGCGATTACTTGCGCAGCCTCGGAGCGACCGACGTGCTCAACCGGCTGGAGTTCGCCGAGCAGGGCCGCCCGTTGCAGAAGGCACGCTTCGCCGGAGGCGTCGACACCGTCGGCGGCGACGTCCTGGCGAACCTGCTGGCGCAAACCCTGTACGGCGGCACCATCGCCGCCTGCGGCCTGGCCGGCTCGGCTGCACTCCCAGCCACCGTGATGCCTTTCATCCTGCGCAATGTCACCTTGGCCGGCGTCGACTCGGTGCAGACCCCACTGCCCCGCCGCCAGCAGGCCTGGGATCTCCTGGCCGCCAGCCTCGACCTGCAACTGCTCGACGCGCTCACCACCACCGTCGGACTGGAGCAGACCATCGCGGCAGCCGAGCGATTGATGGCCGGTCAGAGCCACGGGCGCATCGTCGTCGACGTCCGCGCCTGACTGCGCGACCGCGCTGAGCCGCCAGCCGCACCGGCATCGATTCCTAGCCTGCTCACAGAGTGGCGACGCATCCTGCGTCTATGACCATCACGCAGCTTCTCCGAACGGCAGCCAGCCACCTGCAGGCGAGCGCGCAGGCGAGCAGCAATGCTCTGCGCCGAGCCCGGCATCGGCTCCGCCGCCAGGTCGAAGACCAGTTCGACAGGTTGCTGTTCGACCTCTACCTGCGCGGCGTCGTCACCCCAGCCACCGTGCCCGTGCCGATCACCGCTCGACGTCTGCGGTAGGACTCACACCGGCGGGTGCCGGCGTCCACCAAAGACCACGGCCAGCAACGGCAGGACCGCCGCCACCATCAGGATCTGGGCCAACAGCGGCGCGGACGCCCACAACAGCGCCCCGGCCACAAGCAGCGCGGCGAACACCACAGCCGCCGTCATTCGATTGAGGCTGCGATCGAGGCGGCGCAGGCGCAGCTCGACCAAAGGCGTGCGCACCGACAGCTCGCCACGCTCGATGGTGGTCAGCACGCGGTCGGCTCGACCGGGCAATGCCACCAGTGTCTGCACGACCTTGCCGCCCTCCCCGGCAATGGTCTGCCAGGAGAAGCCGCCGCCATCGTCGCCGACCAGCTTGGCCGTGTACGGCGCCAGGGCAGCCCACAGGTTGAAGGACGGATCCAGGCCGGTGCACATGCCCGACAGGATCGCGATACTGCGCCCCAGAAGCAGCAGGTTCTCGGGAAGCTGGAAGGGCATGCTCACCATCAGCTCGCGGAACTGCAGGCCGAAGCTCATCAGCTCGTCGTTACTGATGTCGCGCAGATCACCCATGCTCATTCCGCCGAAGCGGTCGAAGACCTGCGCAGCAGCCAACTCCAGCAGCTTGGTGTCGGCGGTCGGCAGCAGCACGTCCATGGCACGGAAGCTCGCCACCAACCGGGACGCGTCCTGCGTCGCCAGGCCGATCAATGCCTCCCGCAGGGCGTCCCTGAGGCCGTCCGGCACCCGTCCGACCATGCCGAAGTCGATGAAGGTCAGCTCGAACTCACCCGGCTCAGCCAGCGGCGTCACGAAGAGATTCCCCGGGTGTGGGTCGGCGTGGAAGACGCCGTCGTCGAAGATCTGCTGCAGATAGGTGGCGACCAGCTTCTCGGCGACCTTCCCCCGGTCGATTCCGGCAGCAGAGATGGCGTCGTAGTCGCCCAGGCGAATCGCGGACACGTCCTCCAGCGTCAGCACCCGGCGCGTGGTGTGCTCCCAGGCCACCTCCGGCACCCGCACGCGATCGTCGGCCTCGAACGCCTCCCGGAAGTGCTCGGCGTTGCGCGCCTCCGACAGATAGTCGATCTCTTCCAGCGCGGTGCCGGCGAACTCCTCGACCAAGGCGGGCACGTCGACCCGGCTGCTCACCGGCTTGTAGTGGGTCAGCCATTGCCCAACCCGTCGCAGCGCAGCGAGGTCGACCTCCACGATCTTGTCGATCGACGGACGTTGCACCTTCACCACGACGTCGCTGAACCCGGTTTCGGCGGCATCGTCCGGCCGGAGGACGGCGCGATGCGCCTGCCCGAGTGAGGCCGCCGCCAGGGGTTCTGCGTCGAACGAGGCGTACACCTGGTTCAGCGGCCGCCCGAGCTCGGCTTCGGCTTGTGCCCGGATCGCCTCGTACGGCGCCGGCGGAACCTCGTCTTGCAGCCCGGCCAGTTCATCGGTGATCTCGGCCGGCAACACGTCCAGCCGAGCAGAAAGGAACTGCCCACTCTTGATCAGCAAGCCGCCCATGCCGATCGCGACTGTCCGAAAGCGCGCTGCGGCCCGCCGGTTCCGCTCCTGCCGAGTGCGGTTCGTCCAGGAACCGAGGCCGATCTTCGGCAGCAGCAGTTCCCAATAGATGAAGCCGGCGGTCAGGATGGCGAAGAAGGTGACGATGCGCCGATAGCGGGCGCGCAGCTGCGCTGGGGTCATCGGGTGATCAGTCCTCGGCGAGCAGCGCGTAGACCTGCTTGCGCGCTGCGGTGAGGATCTCGGCGGCCGCCTCGATCTTGGCGCGATCGCCGGAGCGACCGACCTGCATCACCGCGGACGCCAACCGTCCGGCAGACTCACGCAAGCCGAGCAGGCCGTTGCAGTCGCCGATCGCAGCGGCGACATCCCACGGCGCCGGCTCGTCGGCCAGCTCCTCGACCGCAGCCCGTCCGGCGTCGGTAAGCGAGAAGACCTTCTTGCCTGCGGTCTCGGTGGACTCGATCAGCCCTTCGTCGGCAAGCAGCTGCAAGGTCGGGTAGATCGACCCTGCGCTCGGACGCCAGAGTCCGCCGCTGCGCTGGCCGAGCTCCTGGATGATCTGGTAGCCATGCATCGGCTGCTCGGCGAGCACCTTCAAGATGGCGGCCCGGGTGTCACCGCGCCGAGCGCGGGCATGGGTGGCGAAGCCGGCGGCCATCGGGCCGCGGCGGCCCCAATCGGCCAAGCTCCGCAGGAAAGCGGTGGGATCTGCGCCGAATCCGGCGCCGTGCGTGTGCGACATAGCAAGCCTCCTCGAGTCATATTGCGATATGTCGTTAACTATCGTAACCCGGCCCTTCAAACACCAGGCGTGAGCCGGCACAACAGGGCTGAGAGCTGCGTCTTGAGCTCGAGATAGGTCTGCTCGTCGAGCCCCAAGGCTGCGGCGATCGCCGCAGGCACGGCGGCGGCACGCTCTCGCAGCGCCCTACCGCTCGGCGTGAGCTCGATCAGCACCCGCCGCTCATCAGCGGCGTCGCGGCGACGCTCGACCAGACCAGCGATCTGGAGGCGCTTCAGCAACGGGCTGAGCGTGCCGGAGTCGAGCCGAAGCCGCTCCCCCAGCACGCTCACGGTGACCGGGCTCTCTTCCCACAGCACCAGCATCACCAGGTATTGCGGGTAGGTCAGCCCGAGGTCTGCCAGCAACGGTCCGTACTGCGCCGTCACCGCGCGACTGGCCGCATACAAGGGGAAACACAGCTGTCGATCGAGCAGCAGTTGCTCGTAGCCTGCGGCCGGTTCCGGGATTACCTTTTGCACAATACGATTGTGCCACATACAGTTGCAGCCATGAAAGCTCTCTACACCGCTTCCGCCGTCGCCACGGGTGACGGCCGCAATGGCCACGTCCGCACCCAGGACGGTTTGGTCGACACCGACGTCCGGATCCCGGTCGAACTCGGCGGCTCCGGCGGGGCTCCGAACCCGGAGCTGCTGTTCGCCGCCGGCTACGCCGCCTGCTTCCACTCCGCGTTGCGCTCGGTGGCTCGCGGGACCGGAGCCAACGTGGACGACTCCGAAGTGGTCGCGGACGTCTCGATCGGCAGCATCGACGGCGGCGGCTTCGGCCTCGCTGTCGCGCTCGAGGTGAACCTGCCGAACGTCGAGCAGGCCCTCGCCGAGGAGTTGCTGCAGAAGGCGCATCAGGTCTGCCCGTACTCCAATGCGACCCGGGGCAACATCGAGGTCACCTTGTCGCTGGCCTGACCGCAGGACGTCCGGCCGCGCACACCCCCGCGGCCGGACCGCCGGCTCACCGACAACCGTCCAACAACACCAACTCACTGGTCGCCCTGGTCATCGCGACATAACGATCGACGGCGGCCGCGACCCGGTCGGGTGATCCCAGCTCAGCTGCGACCAGGACCAGGTCGAACTCCAGCCCTTTGACCCGGGTCGGACTGAGCACCCGCACTCGCTCGGACGGCGCCACGCCGGCGTCGCCGACGACGCACACCGTGCCCTCTGCGTGCCGCTCGAGCCAATCGGCAATGATCTTCTCGGCGTCCCCGACGGGGGCCTGGCGCACCGGCAGCCCGCTGGTGCGGATCGATCGGGGCACCTTGGCGTCCGGCATGACGGCGCGAATCACCGGTTCGGCTGCGGTCATCACCTCGACCGGCGTGCGGTAGTTGATCTGTAACTCCGCTGTCTCGATCTCGGTGAAGCCGAGCTCGGCCAGCCGCTCGCGCCAACTCCCCGCGAAGCCGCGGCGAGACTGCGCCCGGTCACCCACGATCGTGAAGCTGCGCGATGGGCAGCGCGCCAGCAGCAGGCCCCACTCCGCATCGGTCAGCTCCTGGGCTTCGTCGACGATGATGTGCGCGAACGGCCCGGCCAGCAGGTCGGGGTCGTTCGCCGGAGCGGCATCCTGGTCGATCAGCGCCTCCCGCAGGCTTTCGCGTCGCAGCAGTGGCAGCGGGCTTTCGGGGTCGTCATCGTTGGCCAGCAGATACTCGACCAGATCGTCTCGATACTGCTGCTGTTCGGCGAGAATCCGCTCGCGCCGCCGCGCACGAGCTGACGCCTCCGGGTCGCCCACCCGACGCCGAGCCGTATCGAGGAAGGGCAGATCCGCGGTCGTCCACGCCGACTCCCGTTGCCGATGTAGTAGCCGGACGTCCTCCTCGGACAGCCACGGCGCACAGCGCCGCAGATAGGCCGGCACCGCCCACAGATCGCCGACGACCTCAGCGCCGTCCAGGATCGGCCAGGCTCTGCCGAACGCCTCTCGCAGCTCGGGGTCGCGCTGGATGATCCGCCGGACGTCCTCGGGTTCGAGGTCATCGACGTCGCACTTGTCGACCAGGATGTCGATCAAGGCCGACCAGACCTCATCGCGGGCCTCATTGTGGGAGGAGCCCTGCTCGACCGCGGCGAACGCCTCCGCCCAGTCGGCCACCGTCACCGGCAGGTCGAACCAGTCGTTCTCCAGCAGCAGTGGCGCGGTCGGCGGCTCCTCGTACAGTCCGACGGCGGGTTCGATGGCTTCCAGCAGGCGCGCGTCGGCCTTCAGCTCCGCGATCCGCCGGTTCGGCTCGGCGACAGCGGTGGCACCTTCAGTCACCAGATCGGCGATCGTGCAGGTATGCACGCCGTCCTCGCCCAAGCTCGGCAACACGTCGGCCACATAAGCCAGGTACGGCTCGTGGGGTCCGACCACCAGCACCCCGCCCCGGTGGCCTTGCAGCCGCGGATCGGCGTAGAGCAGATACGCCGCTCGGTGCAGAGCCACGACCGTCTTGCCGGTGCCGGGCCCGCCTTCGACCACCAGCGCACCGGACGAACCCGCTCGGATGATCGCGTCCTGGTCGGCTTGAATCGTGGCGAGTACGTCGCGCATCTGAGCCGAACGTCCAGCAGCGAGACTGGCGATGAAGGCGGAGTCCTCGTCCAGAGCCAGCTGCCCATGCCCCCCACCGGAGAGCAACTCGTCCCAGTAGTCACGAATGCGTCCCTGCACCCAGCGGTAGCGTCGCCGGCTGACCAGCCCCAGCGGCTCCGCTGTCGTCGAGGCGAAGAATGGGGCCGCCGCCGGAGCGCGCCAATCGATCAGCAGCGGACGCTCGTCGGCGTCCAGCAGACCGATGCGTCCGATGTAACTGACCGTGCCGTCAACGGCCTCCATTCGACCAAGGCAGACATCGAGGCCATAGCGGCGCAGCAGGCGCACCTGCGCGCTGAGGCGGTGAATCTCCGCGTCGCGCTCCATCACGATGCGGCCGCGGCGCCCCGGCTCGGCCAGCAACGCGGCCAACCGGGCGGACGCATCGGCGATCCGGCCCTCCAAGCAGGCAGCGACGGCGGCGAAATGCTCGCGGTCGACCGCGATCAGCGCATCGGCGCTCTTGTCCGCCAGCCGCTCCGGCAACTCGAAAACGTCATTCCCCACCCCAGCCATTTCTTGCCGCACCCCCGGACGCTCACCACATCAATAGCCCCTGACAAGGCATGACAGCCGCCAGGGAGCGTCCATTGTGGCGCGGGGAGGGGGCCTTGCGGCAAGACCGGGCATCCGCTATAGATTGGAATTGCAGACGGTGCGATTCCGCCCTCAGTTCGCCAATCCCGCAATCGGGAACTTCGGCGTGGTCGGAGTGCGCAAGATCGTCTCGATCAAGGCGTAGAACGCCTCACCGTCCACGGCCTCGATCACGGTGGCATTGGCCGGCAGGTCGAACTTCTCCCAGGCCATCACCGACATCCCGCGGTTCAGCTCCGATGACGTCTCGACGTCGACCCGGTAGGCGCCCTGGGCGCGCACCAGGTCCGGATGCAGCAGCACGGCCACCGACAGGGAGTCCGGATGCGTCGATCCATCGATCCCGACCGATTCGTCGTAGTCGATCGTCGCAGCGCACATCCGGTGGTAGAAGCGCGAAAGCGGCGTCCCCAGGCTGCCCAGCTTGTCGTAGGCCGGACGGCTGAAGGTGGCGTCGTTGAGCGTCAGCGGCGCCCACGGAACGATGCGCAGATCTGGGAAGCCCGCGTTCATCACCACCTGGGCAGCCTCCGGATCGACGTAGAAGTTGAACTCGGCGCTCGGCGTGATGTTGCCACGGGCGTTGTTGGAGCCGCCCATGATCACCAGCGTCTTGACGCGCTGAGCAAAGCTCCGGTCGAGGATCACCGCGGCGGCGAGGTTCGTCAGCGGCCCGATGGCGACGATGCTGATCTCCCCCGGCTGCTCGGCCGTCAACCGCAACAGCGCATCGACGGCGTGCTCGTCGGACTCGGCCACGCCGTCGCTGTCCATCCGCAGACCTCCAGACCCGTCGCCATGGACGTCCTCAGCAGAGGCCCATGACCGCAGCAGCGGCTGGGTGCAACCGCGGTGAACCGGGACGGCGCCGGTCGCCCCGGCGACATTGAGCGTCAGATGCGCGTTGGCCACCTGCTGCTCGAAGCCCACGTTGCCGGCGACCATGGTGATCGCGCGCAGCTCTGCGGCAGGGTCGAGCAGACCCACCAGAATCGCGACGCAGTCGTCTTGGGCAGTGTCGGTGTCGATGATCAGCGGGACGGGCGGCACGAGAGAGCTCCTTGTAGGTCAGGCGGGAATGCGCCATCTCAACGGTGAACCGCGCAGCGCCATTCCCGCGCAAGGCCGGTGGGTCCTGGCGGCCAGTGTCTCGATAGGCTCGCAGCAAAGAAAGAGACCCCTGTGACTGACAGCCTTGCCGCACCGACCATCGACCGCGCCGACGACCTGCAGGTCGGGATCGCCCTCGCCAGCGTCGGCTTCTACGTCTCGGGTATGGGCGCCGTTCTCGCCGGCCTCGCCAGCGAGTTCTCGGTGGCACCGGAGTCGTTGAGCTGGGTCGGATCGACCTTCGGCGCCGGCTTGTTGGTGATCGCGGCCACCGGACGCCTCGTACTGCGCGCCGGACCACGACCTGCGCTGGCCGCCAGCGCCATCGCACTCGCGTTGAGCACCGTGCTGGCCGTCTTCGGCCCGACATTGGTCTTCGTCTTTATTGCCGCTGTGCTGCAAGGACTGTCCGCGTCGGTGATGGTGCTGGTTGCACCGGTGATGCTCACCGCCTCGGCCGACGTCCGGCTGACGCGGGTGAATGCGGTCTCGAGCTTGGTGGGCATCCTGGCGCCGCTACTGGTGGGGGCTGCGGTCGGCGTCGGGATCCCGGGACGGTGGGCCCTGCTGACCCTGGTGCCGCTGCTGATCTGGCTGCTGGCCCTGCTGTTCCTCCACGCGCGCGCAGCCGGATCTGCACAGCCTGTCGCCGAGCCCGCCCGCGCCGCTGAGAGCACACCGGCCGCGCCAGAGGCGTCAAAGCCGTCGGTGTGGTCGGTGGTGCGCCGCTGGCTCGCCGTGGTGATGTCGGTGTCGGTGGAGTTCTCCTACGTCGTGTGGGGCGTGACCCGCCTGATCGCGACCGGCATCGACACCGGCCTTGCCTCTGTTCTCGGCATCGCGTTCCCGGTCGGAATGGCCGTTGGACGGTCGGCGGGACCCTGGATCATCCGCCGCCTTCCTGCCGTGCCCTTCGGGGCTGGTGTCGCCGCGCTCGGCACCCTGCTGGTCGTGATCGGGACCGGCTGGCCGATCGTGACGGCGGGCCTGATCATCGCCGGCTTGGGCGTGGCCACGATGTACCCGGTGACTTTGGCTCGGCTGATGGCCGTGGAGGGCTTGGCCGCACATCGGGGCGCCGCCGTCGGCGCGGCCGCCTCTGGCACGGCGATTCTGCTGGCGCCGGTGGCCTTGGCCGCGGTCGCCGCTGTGGTGGACCTTCGGCTCGCCTTCCTGCTGCAGCTGCCGTTGCTGATCATCCTGCTGGCACTGCACGGACGGTCCGGCAACCGCGCAGCGCCAGTCAAATAGGCATCTTCCCTGGTCAACCGCCGGTCACCCAGACGGTGGACGGCGCCGCCGCGATGTGGGCGCCCGGCTGTCAAGCGGAGAAATCTCGCCTAGCCTCTCGGTACGACACGCACCACGAGGGGGAACTTGATGCCTGTCCTTCATCGCCTGCGCTCAGAGCGCGGCCTGTCGAGCGTCGAATACGCGATCATCGTCGCGGGGATCAGCCTGGTCATCGTCATCGCGGCGGCTTTGGCCGGCCACAGGGTCACGGGATCGCTGTGCCAGACCACCAAGGCATTGGGGGGCACGGAGCAGTGCGCCACCTCCGCGCCGTCGACCGCGGCAGCGTCCAGCTCACCCGGAGCGTCCGCGCCCGCGCCGGGTGGCGCCCCCATCGGTGGTGGCGCTGCCGGCACGGGATCGTCCGGCGCGGCGTCTTCTCCCGGCGGCTCCGAGACCGGTAACACGTCGGGCGCCGGGGTCAACCCCGGCAATGCCGCGACCGGTGCCAGCAACTCGCCCGGCACTCAGGTCTTCAACACCGCGCTCATCGACCAGGACGGCAACATCAACGACCTGTCGATGCGGGTGAACGTCGGCTGGTTCCCGAACAGCTGGAGCAATGTCAGCTACCCGACCAGCATGACCGTCGACGTCACCTGGAGCCCCGCGCTCGCCGTCGACCAGGTCATCACCGGCAACGATGGCGCCTGGAGCTGGAAGCAGGTCTCCGACGGCCACATCGTGCTGACGCGTTCGGGCTCATTCGACACCAGCGGCTTCCAGCCGGAGCCGGAGATCTTGCTGGCGAAACCAGCCACCTCGCAAGTCGTGTCCGCGACTTTCACCGCGGCGGCGCCCAACACACCCAGCATCACCAAGACGGCCTCGACGACGTCCGTGCCCTACAAGTAGGCCGCCGGCGTCAGGCGAACATGCCGTCTGCCAGCTTTCGCAGCACCGGAGTCGCGGCCGCCAGCGCCGTGAGTTCATCAGGGCTGAGGTGGCTCATGCGCTCGCGCAGCTTGCTGGTGCCGTCCGCCCGGATCGAGGCCAGCAGCCGTCGGCCACCATCGGTCAGCAACAGACGCTGGGCTCGGTGGTCGCTGTCGTCGCGTTCGCGGACGACCCACCCCGCACCGACGAGCACCTCCACCAACCGCGTCATGCTGCCGGCGGAGATCCCCAGCCGGTCAGCCAGGTCGCCGGAGCGACACCCGTCTTGCTGGGCGAGGGTGGCCAGCACCGTCATCCGCGTCGGCGTGACGCCGGAAGCTCGCGCCGAGGCCTTCAACTGGTAGTTGATCCGGCTGACCTGTGCTCGGAGCTCGCCGGCGAGCTCGTTGATGCCGTGCTCGTCAAGAACGACCTCCGACTCCGCATGCGCGGCCATCGCGACTCCTGCTCGTTAACCGGCCAGTTCGTCGGCCGGATCCTGGTGGACGTACTTGCCGCCGCGCATCGCCGAGGCGCCCGCCGCGATCAACGAGGCCACGATCGCGAACCCGAAGGCCACGCCCAGACCTGCCTGGAAGGGCGCTGCGATCAGCGTCGGGAAGAACTCCTGCCCGGTGAGCGCGGCCGCATTCGATGCGGACAACTGGCTCAACACTGTACTGCCGAGCAGCGCCTGCATCGGGTTGGCCCCCAGCAGCGCAGCGAAGAGGAGCTCGACCGGCGGCACCTGCGCCAGCCGGGCTGCATCCACCGGCGGCACGCCGTGCGCGGTCAACCCCGCCATCATGGCCGAAGGCAGGTTCGCCGACAGGCCCAGGATCATCAGCGAGAAGAAGATACCGATGCTGAGCACCATGGCAGCGTTCTGGAAGGTGTTGAGCATGCCGGCACCAACACCGCGGCGGTTTGCAGGCAGCGAGTTCATGATCGCCGCCCGGTTGGGCGAGGCGAACAGACCGTTGCCGACACCGTTGAGGAACAGCGCCACGGCGAACCAGGTGAAGTCGAAGTCGACTGGCAGCAGCAACAGCATCACGAAGCTGGCCGCGGTCAGCAGCATGCCGCCGCTGGCGAGCACGCGGGCGCCGTGCCGATCCGACAGCCACCCCGACGCCGGTCCGGCCAGCAGGAAGCCGGCGCTCATCGGGGCCATGAAGATCCCGGCCCACAGTGGCGTGGCTTCGAACGGGTAGCCGTGCAGCGGCAACCAGATGCCTTGCAGCCAGATGATCAGCACGAACATCAATCCGCCGCGCCCGAGTGCCGCCAGCAGCGAGGCGATATTGCCCGCAGTGAACGCGCGGATTCGGAACAACTCCAGCCGGAACATCGGGTGCGGAACTCGACGCTCGATGAACACGAAGCCGATCAGGACGATCACGCCCCCGATCAGGCCGACGAGCACCGCCGGATTGCGCCACCCCATAACGTCCGACCCGTACGGCTGGATCCCGTAGGTGATCGCCACCAACACCGAGATCAGACCGGCGGCGAAGGTGATGTTCCCCAGCCAGTCCATCTCGTGATGGCGGCTGACCGCGTTCTCGTGAAGCTTGAGGTAGGCCCAGACGGTGCCGAACACGCCGATCGGGACGGACACGAAGAAGACCAGCCGCCAGTTCACCGGTGCGAGCAGCCCGCCGATGATGAGCCCGAGGAACGATCCGGCGATGCCGGCCACCTGATTGAGTCCCAGCGCCATCCCCCGCTGATTGGACGGGAACGCATCGGTGATGATCGCGCTGGAGTTCGCCATCAGCAATGCGCCGCCCACGCCCTGCAGGATCCGCATCACGATCAGCCACATCGCCCCCGCAGAGCCGGTCATCCAGGTGGCGGTCAGCAGGATCGAGCACACGGTGAACACCAAGAAGCCCAGGTTGTACATCCGGACGCGTCCGTAGAGGTCGCCGAGCCGTCCGAAGCTGACGACCAGCACCGCCGTGACGACGAGGTAGCCCATCATCAGCCGCAGCAGGTAGCCAGAGTTGCCCGGATCGAGCGGACTGATCCCCAGGCCGCGGAAGATGTCGGGCAGGGCGATCATGATGATCGAGGAGTTGATGGTCGCCAACAGGATGCCGATCGTCGTGTTGGTCAGCACCACCCACTTGCTGTTCACCGGGACGGCCGGGCCGTCATGTACCGCCGTCGGTGCGGTCTGCGAGGTCGTTGTCATCGAGTCAGGTCCATCCATCACTTGTTTGCTACATAGCAACTATCCCTCACCCGCAATGCTTCCCACGATGCGCTGATCTGCGCAACGGCCGTCCCCCACATGAGGACTGCCCGTGCTATGAGGCCGCTCGCTATCGTCGAGACACCCGCACGACCCTTCAAACCCCCCATGACGAACCATCTGATCGCCCCCCACAGCGATGCGGCCGGCCCGCCAGCCCCGCCGCCTACCGCGCCCGCAGCGAGCGCCGCGGACGCTCAGGCATGGCTCAACGCGCTCGATCGGGATGCCTTCGAGCAACTGATCAGCCGGGCCTACCACCAGCAGGGTTACGAGGTGCTGCCCTCGCCCCCGCCGCTGGACAGCTCCGTGGACGCCGTCTTGACCAGGCAGGCTGAGCGGCTCATCGTCTTGTGCGGTCAGTGGCGTCGCCATGTTGTCGACGCGCGCGTGGTGCGCGAGCTATCCGCGCTGGTCGCAGCGCAACACGCCACCTGGGGCATCGTGGCGACATCGGGCAGGTTCACCCCGGACGCCTACGAGTTCGCCCGGCACGCTCGCCTGACACTGCTGGACGGGCCGGCGGTCCTGCAGTTGCTCAGCATCGGAGGGCTGGACCGGGTGGGCAGCGCTGGTGCGGACGTGCTGGCACCAGCACCGGCCTCGCCAGTGCCAGCCCCCAGCGCCCCACCATGCCCCGACTGCTCGTCCCCGATGATGCTCCACACAGCGCGGCTCGGCCACCATGCAGGCACCCGCTACTGGATCTGCTCTCGCTCGCCGCGCTGCGCCGGCGTGCGCAACGCCCCAACCACGCCCAGGGCTCCCGGGCACGGCGCGCGATCACGAGTGGTCGCCACGGTGCTGCGCGCGACCGCAGCCGGTGCGGCGTCCGCGGTCGTTGTCGCTGGCATCACGGTGTCGGTCTGGTCACTAGGTGCACACCTGGGACCGGCGATGCAGCCGCCGGGGCCCCCGAGCATGCCGCTGGCCGAAGCGTCCCTGGCTCACAAAGCCGTCGACATCGCCTACGACGTGTCCGCCCATCGCCTCTACATCGCCGACGCGAGCGGGGAACTCACGATCGCCTCGGCCGGGTCGATGAAAGTGATCAGACGGATTACCGTCCCTGGCACCCCGGTGAGCATCGCTACGGACGGCGCCCATCATCGCGCCTTCGTTGCCGATAGCCGATCCCGCCGGGTTTTCGTCATCGACACCACCAAGGGCACGGTCACGGGCACCATTCAGCTCGCCGGACGACCCTTCGGCCTGGCATTCGACCCTGAACGTCAGCGCCTGTTCGTCACGAGCCGCACCGCGCGGACCCTCAGCGTCGTGAACACCGCAACGCTTCGAAGCCTTGGTTCCATGAGGACCAATGGCGTGCCGACCGCCCTCGCAATCGACAGCAGGACCCATCGGGTCTCCGTGGCCGCCAGCACTGTGGACGTCTACAGCGGATCCACGCTGCACAAGTTGTCGACCCTGGGCCGGAAGGCCGCCGGCGCGACGGACCTCGCGGTCGACCCCCGGCATCGTCGCCTCTATTTCCTGCGGGGCGGATCACTGATGCAGGTCAACCTTCGCGACGGATCGCTGAAGCGGGCGGCGTCCATTACCGGCGGCCGACTGATGGCGATTGATGCCCCCGGTCAGCGCCTGTTCATCACCGGCCCGGGCCGAGCGGCGGTACAGGTGGTCAGGCTTCTCCCGACGGGCGGGCTTCAACTCACTCGGTGATCTTGGCCATCACCAGTTCATCCACGGGCAGGCCTTCGACGACCAGCGAGTGGCGGCGCACCCCTTCAGCCACATAGCCGCGGCGCGAGTACAGGCCGATCGCGCGCAGATTGTGCGCCATCACGGCTAGTTCGAGGCGGGTGACACCATTGCGGCTCGCCCACTCATCTATGGCAGCCAACAACTTGGTGCCGATGCCGCGACCGCGGAACTCCGGGAGCAGTCCCATCACGACCATCGCACCGTGGTGATTGCGGCGGTACGGGCCGCGCTCCACCTGCGCGAAGCCGACCACCCGCTCGCCCTCAGCCGCGACCAAATACAGGTCCTGACGCAACCGCAGGTCGGCGAGCCACCCCGCAAAACGAGCGACGTCAAGTTCCCGCTCGCCCGGCTCGAGCATCATGAAGCGAGTTTCCTCGTCGAGTTCATTCAACATCTGCAAAACCATGGCCGCGTCGCTCAGCTCGGCGTCGCGGATGCGCAACTGGTCCACCTGCCCGAAGATCACGGGGTCATCCTCACCTGCCGGGAGCCGCTACGTCCACCGCGGCCGCCACGCGATCCCCCGCCCACGTGGCAGTGAGGCAGCACTTCTGGCACCTTCGCGAAGAAGACCCCGGCCGCCGCCCTCACGGCGACGACCCGGGCAGCGGCATGTGGACACCACCGAACCCCCAGAACAAAAGCACCCATAACCCAGCCAAGCTCCACGAACATCGTTCACGCATTTCGAGCGTCACCCCTGCGGGCGACAGGACTGCGGGAGTTTTCACTCACTGCCTTTTCGCCGCGCAGGCTCGCCCACCCACATCCGATTCCCGCAACGCCGCACCTTCCCCCCACTAGGAGGAATGGTCGCTGTGGCCATCGAGGTGGACATCCCGTCCCCCCAATGGGTGACATTCTCATTGCCACTGTCACCCATCACGGTGACATTTTGCGGGACATTCTCATTTTCGCCGCATCCCTTTGACTTGACGGACATATTACGCAACCATTTCCACGTCGGATTCGCACCGCAAGCGGATCTTCGGGGACACATGAGGAGAAGACATGTCCAAACTGGCAGCCCGGCTGATCGGTCTGGTCGTGGCATCGCGAGATCGCGGCGCCACGGCTGTTGAGTACGGGATCATGGTCGCCCTTATCGCCGCCGTCATCATTACCGTCGTCGCCCTGCTGGGCGGGAACCTCAGCGGACTCTTCGCTCGGACGGCCGCCAAGATCTAGCCGCGGCAAGACGCTGCGCAGCTTCAGCGGTGCCAGAGAACCACGCATGAAGATCTGGGCGATCGGCGTAGCCCTGACGCTCATCCTTAGCGTCTGCGGGCTTGCCACCGCGTCAGCGGAACCCGGTGGCGACCCGACCCCCGTTGCTGACGCGGCCGGGCATGCCGAAAGCACCATTCTGGTGACCTTCGATGGTTCGGGTCCGAAAGACGAGCGCGCCACGACAGGCGCGATCGCCGACGTGACCGGGGCCAAGGTCGTCGCGTCCAGCCCAGTCTCCGCGCACACGATTGCCGTCGTGCTGAACCGAAGCCTGGACCCCGACGCACGGTCTCGAATGCAGTCGAAGGTCACCAGGCTTCCCGGGGTGGCCGCCGCCGAACCACCCATCCGTTTCCACGTCACGGATGCCACGCGCCCACGTACCTGGGTGGCTGCCCACAGCGATCAATGGAACATCTACGCCGATGGGGGCAGTGCCTACGGCGTCCGCGCCGATCGGGCATGGCCGCGCTCGACCGGCGCCGGCACCATCGTCGGCGTGGTCGACACCGGCATCACCGCGCATCCGGACCTGACCGGATCCACAACCGCTATTACGGGCGGGAACGTCATCGCCGGCTACGACGTCATCTCCGACCCGGCATCAGCCGGCGACGGGGATGGCGAGGATGCCGACCCCACCGACGTCGGCGACGATGCCATGACGCCTTCCGGGCATCTGCCGGCCTCCTGGCACGGCACCCATGTGGCCGGCATCATCGCCGCGCAGGCCAATGGTTTCGGGGTCACCGGAGTCGCACCGCAGGCGAAGATCGAGCCGTTGCGCGCCCTCGGCAAGAACGGCGGATCGCTGGACGACATCATTCGCGCGATCTCCTGGTCGGTCGGAGCGAACACCTGGGATTCAACCGGCCATCGCCTACCAGCCAACGCACACCCGGTGAGCGTGCTGAACCTTTCCCTGACCAGTGACGAACCCGGTTCCTGCCCGACGGCACTGCAGGCGGCTATCGACGAGGCCCTCGCTCGCAAGGTCCCGGTCGTGGCCGCAGCGGGCAACAGCTCAGCTCAGGTCGGCAGCTACGCTCCGGCGAACTGTCGCGGGGTGATTTCGGTCACGGCCTCGACCCGATCCGGCGGGCCGGCCTGGTACTCCAACACCGGCACACCGGCGCACCCGGCCACCATCGCGGCACCCGGGGGTTCCGACTGCGCACCCGGATGCCATGGCGACATCATCTCCACGTGGAACAACGGCCAGTTCGCAACCGGCGATGCGGTCTACGGGCAGATGGCCGGCACCTCGATGGCGGCCCCTCATGTGGCTGCGGTCGCCGCACTCGTCCGCTCGCTGCACCCCTCCTGGTCGCCGGCGCGCGTCCGCGATGCGCTGACCGGCTCGGCGACGGCGATGCCGCATTGCTCGGTCGTCCGGTGTGGCGCGGGCATCGTGGATGCCGAAGCGGCTACCGCGGTCGGCGCCTTCCTCACCAAGAAGACCCCTCCTTCGGTGAGCGGCAGCTACCGGGTGGGCAGGAAGCTCTCGGCGCACCGCGGATCGTGGGGGCCGGCCGCCGGGCGAGTCAGCTATCGGTGGCTACGCAACGGCAGGCTCATCGCCGGAGCGACCCACGCCACCTACCGGCTGACGCGTCGCGACCGCGGCGCGACCGTTCAGGTGCAGGTGCTGATCGCAGGCCCTCGCGCATACGCCCGCGGGGTCGTGGTCACCCGCGGCCATCGCGTGCGCTGACCGGCACGACATCGGTTAAGCGGCTGCAGACCTCGACCAGAGGTGTGGGTCGCGGCCGCGCGCCTCGTCCCGGCCTGCCGCTGCCGGAAGCGTTGTGAAATACTCCTTGTCAGCGCGTGTGCTGTCCGCAGAAGGGGGACATTTTGCGGCACAGGCTCCTGATCGGCGGAGCAACACTGGGGGTCGTCGCACTCTCGGTGGGCTTGGTGGTGTCCGGGTTGCCCGGCGCGCCGACCGCCCCCCAGCCTCCTGCATTGAGTCTGCACGCCCCGTCCGCGCTGGCCCGAGGCGTAGCCACTGTTCAACCGACCAGCATCGACGCCGTTATCGTCGCCTTCCACAAGGCCTCGGCCGACCCGGCTGCGATGGCGATGCGTGCCGTTCGCGATGCTGCCCGAGCTGTCGCGGGCGCCGAAGTCGCCAGCGCGCGCACGCTGCGCTCGGACACCGCCGAGGTCCGACTTGCCACTTCTGTCGGCCGCAGGCAGGCCGATCGGATCGCCGCCGTCGTTCAACGATCCACTCCATCGGTTCGGTATGCCGACGTGTCGGCCCGCTTCTCCGCCAACGATGCCGGGGCCTCGGATTACTACTGGAACATCGACCAAGTCAAGGCAGCCTCTGCCTGGTCGACGACCACTGGCGACAACGACATCGTGGTCGGAGTGATCGACACCGGCATCGGGGACAACCCGCTCCTTCCCAAAGCACTGCTCCTGGGCACGATCGACCAGAAGGTGTCGGGCCGAACGATCTCCGGTACCACCTGGCCCGGCCTGAGAGTCTCACTGACGTATGTATCGGCGGGCAGCACGCGGCCACCGGTCAGCGCCACCGCGGACGAACACGGCACCTGGTCGGTCACGTTGCCCACGGTTGCCGACGACGGCAGCACGCTCCAGGCCTCGGTGACCGACGGAGCCCAGTCGGGTCGGCCGCCGGTCACGGCGCTGGTGAACTCCTCAACCCACTTGACTGTGAGCACGCCCAGTATGGGCACGTCGCTGAGTGGCACCGTCGACCCCGACTCGACCGTGACCCTGCGCTACCCTGACGGCTCCACTCAGCGGGCGACCGTTTCCGACGATGGCGCCTGGACAGCAGTTCCGACGACCCCCCTCGCCGACGGCGACCAGGTGACTGTGACCGCCACCGATGCCATCGGCAACATCGACCCGGCCACTATCGTGATCGACCGAGCAATCTCGCTGGTTCTCGATCGGAGCAATGGCGGAACCATCAGCGGCAAGACCGACCCTGGTGCCGCCGTGACCATCGCAGCAGACTCCGGGGACCCGGGTTGCGGCACCATGACCGCCACCGATGCGGGCCTGTTTTCGTGCACTCCCGCGCATCGACTGGGCGACGGCGTCCTTGTCACAGCGACCGCTACAGACAAGGCGGGCAACACCACCGCTGCCAGCACGACCGTGGATGCATCGCCGCATCTCACGGTGAACACGCCAAGCACCGGCGCCATGCTCAGCGGGACGGTCGATCCCGACGCCACCGTCGCTGTGACCTACCCGGACAAGAGCATCCAAGAAGCCACGGTCACCGGCACAACATGGTCAGCCGTACCGACGAAGCACCTCACCACCGGGGCCACGGTCACGGTGACCGCGGTGGACTCGCTGAAGAATAGCGACTCGGCCGTGATCACTATTGATCGCAGCGTCAGTCTGTCCGTCAACCCCAGTAATGGCACGTCGATCACTGGCACCACCGACGACGACGCGACCCTCACTTTCACCGACTCCAGTGGTGCGAGCATCTGCCCAACCCAGGCTGCCAACAAGCGGGGAGGCTTCAGCTGCAACCCGCCCGAACCCCTCGCCGACGGCACTGTGGTGACGGTCACCGCGACCGACCCGCTGGGTAATGCAACCGCCGCCAGCATCACCGTGAACGCGTCCACCAACCTCCAGGTCAACCCGAGCAACGGCACGACGATCTCCGGACATGTCGACCCTGACGCCACCGTGACGATCCGGCTCAGCGACAGCACGCCGCTGTGCGGCGCGGCGGTGAGCGTCGACAGCGATGGAACCTTCAGCTGCAGCCCGCAACAGGCCCTCAGCGACGGCACCTCCGTCACCGTCACCGCCCACGACACTCTCGGCAACACCGATGAGCGCACCGTCCGCGTCGATGCCGCAGCCCCCACCCTCACCGTGAACCCGAGCAACGGCTCGCGGATCTCCGGAAGCACAGAACCCGGTGCCGCCATCGAGGTCCACGACACCGAGGGCCTGCTGTGTGCCGGACTCACCGGCGATAGCAGCGGCGCCTTCAGCTGCGCCCCACAGACAACCGTGGCTGACCAGGAAACCGTCACCGTCACCGCGACCGATGCCGCGGGCAACAAGTCCACCGCCGAGGTCGTCATCGATGGCTCCGCCCACCTCACCGTGGTGAGCCCGAGCAACGCCAAGGCTTTCAGCGGCACTGCAGATGCAGACGCCACGGTGGTCCTCACCTATCCCGACCACAGCACCCAAACCGCCGAGCGCGATGGGACCTCATGGAAGGCGGTCCCCTCCGGGGTCGAGCTCGCTGATGGTGATGTGGTCACCGTCAGAGCCACTGACTCCTTGGCCAACGCCGACTCCGCATCGATCCGGGTTGACCTCAGCCGCCCCTCCGCACCAGAGGTGTCCATTGCCACCACGCAAACCATCTCTGGCGTTGCGGAGAAGGACTCCACCGTCACCGTGACCTATCAGAGCGCGGACGGTTCGATCAGCGAGACCGCAGTAGCTGCCGCTGACGGATCCTGGTCATTCAACGAGTTGAACCCGGCACCTGTGATCGGCAGCGAAGCTACCGTCACCGCGACCGACGCTGCCCACAACGTGTCTGAACCCACGATGGCCACGATCGCAGACGTCACCCCGACGCCCTCAACCAGCCCGACGCCCAGCGAGGGCTCGACTCCGGCACCCGAGGCCGCACCGTCAGCGAACAGTGTCGGCACCTCGCAAAGCGCCGGCGTTCCCCTGACCGGGACGACTGTCGGCCAGGGCACCGTGCTTCCCGGGTACGACTTCGTCAGCGACGACGGCGATGCCACCGACGACGCCGGCAGTTGGCACGGAACTCGCGTAGCCGGAGTCATCGCAGCCAACTCGTCCGGCTTGACCAAGCCGACAGGCGTCGCGCCAGGGGTCAAGATCGAGCCCATCCGCGCCCTCGGCGGCACGATGGTCGATGTGGCCAATGCCATCGCCTGGGGTTCGGGAGCATCGACCTTCTTCAGTGCCAACGGAACCACCACCGCCTCGCACTTCCCCGTTAACCCATACCCCGCCGACGTCCTCAACCTGTCACTCGGCGCGCCATATGCGAGCTGTCCCGCCTACCTGCAGTCGGCCATCGACGACGCCGTGAACCGTGGGACGGTAGTCGTGGTCTCCGCTGGCAACGACAGCCGCTCGATCAGCGCCCAGGCCCCGGCGAACTGCAAGAACGTCGTCGTGGTGACGGCCAGCACCAGTGCGGGTTCGCGGGCCTCGTACAGCAACTGGGGCTCCGCGGCCTCGTCCTCGGCCTGGCTCATCGCCGCCCCGGGTGGCTCCGGCGATGGCTCTGACTGCAATGAGCAGTCGAACTGGGCGTGCACAGGAGTTGTGGTGACACCGGTTGGCTCGTCCGAACTTGGTTGGGCGTACGGCACCTCAATGGCTGCGCCGCATGTGGCGGCCGCCGCGGCGCTGATGAAGTCGTTCGACCGCACCCTGAGCGTCCAGACCATCGCCGCCTATCTTCGCGCCACTGCCCAGCCATTGAAGGACGGTTGCCCCACCGGCACCTGCGGGAGCGGAATCCTCGACATTGGCAGCGCGCTCGCAGCCGCGGCCACCCACGCCAACTCCGGCACCAGCGCCGCTCCCACCCCACCGACCAATTCCTACGCAACCACCACGGTCACCGTCGCCTGGCCCAGCATCATCCGAGTGGGAACCACCCTGCGCGCAGCAGCGGGCAATTACGCGACGAGCTATCAGTGGTATCGCCGCAACCCAGACGGCACCCGCAATCAGGCGATCTCGGGCGCAACCGGGGCGAAGTACAGCGCCACAGCCACCGACTACGGCAAGCGCCTCTCGGTGACAGTGACAGTGCTCGGTTCGGTCACCGCCAGCGCCTCCACCAACGTCACAACGCGAACAGGCGTCCTCCAGGTGCTCGCACGTCCGGCGATTACCGGTCGGTTCGTGGTCGGCAAGTCGCTGTCGGCCTCGCGCGGATCGTGGTCAACATCGGTAAGGGTCACCTACCAATGGCTGCGCAACGGCAAGGCCATAAGCAAGCAGAACCGCTCGACCTATCGGCTCAGTTCACGGGATCGAGGAAAGCAGATCTCAGTGCGGGTTACCGCCAGCGCCAGCCACTACTACAGCCTGAGTTCGACGTCGGCGCGAACGCCGAAGGTTAAGCGCTAACCTCCGCCGTGCTCCGGGAGTGGACTACCACGAGGTAGCGGCAGCAGCGTAGCGTGGCGTCATACGATCCCGACCGAAGGCAGCCCGTGAAAGCCCCCCAGCACCGGCTGCGCACGGCGAACATCCTCGCCGGAGCGCTCGCCCTGGCCGTCCTTGCTTCGTTGAGCGTTCTCCCCGCGGCGACGCCGGCTACCGCCGCTGGGTCCTGCGTTTCAACGCCGTTCGTGAGCAATGCCAAGAAGCGCACCTGGTATCGCATCCCCGCGGTGGTGAAGACCGACAGCGCTGTGGTGGCCTTCGCCGAGCGGCGCGACAATGACTCCACCCGCGACCGCGGCAACTACGACATCGTCGCACGCACATCGACCGACAACGGCTGTCATTGGGGCGCGCTCGTCGTCGTCGCCAACGACGGACGCAATCACGTCTCGAGCCCGGTTCCGATCTGGGATGCCGCGCACCGCAGTCTGCTGCTGTTCAGCTCGATCCGCGACACGCACGACACATACGTTGGTCTGTTTCTTCAGCGAAGCGACGGTACCGGGCGCCGTTGGTCGCCGCTGCGCGCCGGAAAGGTGGCTCGACCGCAGGGCTGGAAAGGTGGTTTGCAGGGTCCCGGCCATGGGATCGTCCTCCAACACGGCACGCATGCAGGGCGAATCATCTTCGCCATGGGGTACAAGCTCCCATCGGGACGCTACGGCACCTACGGCCTTTACAGCGACGACGCCGGTCGAACCTGGCAGATCGGCTACGACCGGGCAGCACCGGGATCGTCCAACCTCATCGAGGGCACACTCGCCGAGCTCTCCGACGGGAGGCTCCTGGTGAGCTACCGCGACAAGCGAAAGACCAAGCCCGGGACGAATCGCTTCGCCGCAGTGTCAGTGGATGGCGGACGCAGCATCTCGGCGTATCGGGCGATGCCCGGCATCCGCACGATGGCCGTGGAAGGCGCTCTCCTCCAGCTGACCGGACCTTCGGCTGCCTTGCTGTTCTCCGGGCCCTCGTTCATCAAGACTGGTGACCTCACCATTCGGCGCGACATGACCATATTCATCAGCACCGACGCCGGGGCGCATTGGCACAAGGGTCCATTGATCGGCCACAAGCGCGGTCTTCCCGCGGCCTACTCCGATCTGGTGCAGCTCGATCCCAGCACTGTCGGTATCGCCTACGAGACCGGAAAGAAGAAGTGGCGTGAGCGCATCGACTTCGTGCAGGTGCCGCTCAGCTCTCTGCGCTGATTTCATTCCAGGCTCAGGTCGGCGCAATGCCGAACGAAGCCCTCAACACTGGTCGGGAGAACCCGCTGCGTGCTCCACGCCAGCCCCAGGAGTCGCTTGCGCGCGGGTCGCAACGGCACCAAGACCAGTTCGCTGCTGAGGCTCCTGGGCACCGGAAGAATTGTTACACCGAGCCCGGCCCCGACAAGGCCCGCGATGGTGTCGATCTCGCTGGACTCAAAGGTGATGTGCACCTGGGCTTCGGCTTGCTCGAGCATCGGGTCGATCATCCGGCGCAGCTCGGTGCTGCGAGCGAACGCAACGAAGTCTTCGCCGTCGAGGTCGGCACAGGTCAAATGGGGTCGCGCAGCGAGACGGTGGCCCGGCGTGAGGGCGACGCAGAGCTGCTGCTCCTCCATCAGTTCCCAGGACAGTCCGGCATCAGGGGGAGGCGGTGTGGCGAAGACGACGTCGAGTTCATCGGCGGCCACCAAGGAGAACATGTCGCGAGCGAAGCCCTGCCGCAGCTCGAAGCGGACGTCGGGCACCTTGTCACCGAAGCTCCCGATCAGGCGCGGCACGACGCGGCGCGCCACCGACTGCAGGAAGCCCAAGCGAATCGTCGCCTGAGGACCGGTCATTCGCCGGAGCCGACGCCGCCCTGCCTCGTAACTGGCCAGGATCGCCGACGCATCGTTGCGGAAGGCCGAGCCGAGCCGATTCAGTTCCAAGCGGCGACCGTGACGCGCGAACAACTCGACGCCGAGTTCTGCCTCCACCCGGGCCAAGGTCCGCGACACATTCGACTGGTTCACCCCCAGCACCGCAGCGGCATCACGAGTGTTCTCGGTATCGGCCAGGGCAAGGAAGACGCGCAGATCCGGCTCGTTCATGAACCCAGCCTAATGCGCATGACGCATCAGGAGAGCCGTCTGGATCATTTCTCGCATCGCCTTAGGGCGAGCAGACTGCTTGACGTGTCAACCTCGACCAGCATTGCCACCACCGTCCGCCCGTCCGGCCACCGCGCCGGCACCGCGTCCTACCGCCGGTTGGTGATCGCGATGATGGGTGGTGGCCTTGCCAACTTCTCGCTGATGTACTTCGTCCAACCGCTGCTGCCGCTGCTCGCCACCACCTACGACGTCTCCCCCGCCGAGTCGGCACACGCACTGTCGATCACCACCTTGACGATCATTGCCGGTCTGCTGGTGGCCGGCCCGCTCTCGGATCGCTTCGGCCGGGTCCGGCTCATGCGGTGGTCGCTGGTCGGCTCCGGCCTGCTGGGCCTGGCTTCCGCACTTGCCACGAGTTGGCCGATGCTGTTGGCCTGCCGCGGGCTGATGGGTGTCACCCTCGCCTGGCTGCCAGCCGCAGCGCTGGCCTACCTCCGCGAAGAAGTCCATCCGACATCCCACGGACGCGCCAACGCCGCCTACATCGCCGGCACCGCGATCGGCGGCGTGACCGGCCGACTCTTGCCGGGACCGCTGGCCGCGCTTGGTGGCTGGACGGTCACCGCCGCCTCGATGAGCGTTCTGACCCTCACCGCCGGTGCAATCACCTGGCTGCTGCTCCCCAGCGCCACTGGGTTCACACCCCACAAGGTCAGCCTGCGCGAACTCGCGCTGGGCACTATCACCGCCCCGCTGGATCGCGTCCTGGGCTGGGTGTGCCTGGCCGGATTCGCTGCCATGGGCACCTTCGTCGCGGTGTACAACGCAATGGCCTTCCGGCTGCAGGCCCCGCCGTTCAGCCTCGGCCACGCGGCCACGTTGGTCTACCTCGCCTACCCGATCGGGATCACCGCCCCTGGTCTGTTGCGGCGCTGGGCAGAACACATCGGACGCGGACGGACGGCGGCGGCGGCATCAGTTCTGCTCATCGCCGCGACGATCGTGGCCTCGATCCCCTCACTGGCAGCCGTGATGATCGGTCTGGGCATGCTCACCTTCGGCTTCCTCGGCATCCACTCCCTGCTCAGCGGCTGGGTGGTGAGCCGCGCAGAGCGTCAGGGCCTGGGAACGGCCCAAGCCTCCAGCGCCTATCTGCTGACCTACTACTTGGGCAGCACGATTGCCGGCTCGCTGGCCACCGTGCTGTGGCAAGACGGTGGCTGGGGCGGGGTCGAGATCCTGACCAGCGGCCTGGGTGTAGTCGCGTTGATCGCTGTCACGGTCGCGGGACGACGAGACCAGCACGACACCGCCGCGACGACCGAGCACCCTGCCCATCTCTGAGACCCGGACGCTGAACGCCACGCACTAGGCTGGCCGCGGACGCCGCCGGTGGGGACGGGCGGCGAGGGAGGACGATCGGTGTCGCTCGCAGTCCGCGCCAGCGGTTTGGTGAAGACGTTCGCTGAGCTGCGGGCCGTCGACGGGGTAGATCTGGAGATCCCCCAGGGCAGCTTCTACGGCATCGCTGGCCCTAATGGCGCCGGCAAATCGACGACGCTGCGGATGATCACCGGCCTGCTGCGACCGACCTCGGGCACGGCGGAGATCAGCGGCGTGCCGGTCTGGCCCAACCCACTGGCTGCCAAGGCGCTGCTCGGCTTCGTCCCGGACAACCCGGTTCTGTTCGAGCGGTTGACCGCGCCCGAGATGCTGCAGTACGCCGGCATGCTGCGTTCGATGCCGCCGGACGTCATTGCGGAACGCTCGGCAGAACTCCTACACGTGCTCGACCTGGAGGACTCTCGAGATCGGCTGATCGCGGACTTTTCCCTGGGCATGCTCAAACGCATCGGTCTGGGTGTCGCCCTGCTGCATAGCCCGCGGGTCATCGTGCTCGACGAACCCTTCGGCGCCCTCGACCCGGTCAACGCCCAGGTGATCGAGGATCTCCTGCAACGCTTTCGCGGCGGCGGTGGAACGGTGGTGTTCGCGAGCCACGTGATGGACGTCGTCCAGCGCCTCTGCGACCGCGTGGTCATCATCGACCACGGTCAAGTCGTCGCTGAGGGCAGCGTCGCGGAGATCACCCAGGGACGCAACCTCCAAGACGCCTTCGTCGAACTGGTCGGCGGCAGGGATCTGAAGGAAGGCGAGCTGTCATGGCTCTCGTCCTGGTCAGACTGAGGCTCACGATCGCGGCCCGAGTTCGCGGTGGCGGCGCGGCGGCATCGGGCTACTACGTGGCAAGTTGGGCGATCGCTTTGGCCTTTGGCTTGATCGGCGGTGCCGGCACTGCGATCTTCGCCTCGCAGTCAGGCCTGGGCAGTGCTCTCCTGCTGGGCGCGTTCATCATGGTGTCGATGCCATGGCTGCTCGGGCCGATCCTCGAGCCGACCCTCGCCGACGGCACCGTCGATCCGCAGCGGCTGGAGCAGTTCCCGCTGACCAGCGGTCAGCAGGTGGCGGGGCTTCTGGCCGGGGCCCTGCTCGCCCCCACCGCGACCTTCACCTTTCTGTTCTCGGTCGGGCCCGCTGCGGCAATCGGCGTCAGCCCAATCGCCCGCATCGCCGCGGTCGCCGGCGCCATCAGCTACACCGTGATGTGCGTGACCGTCTCGCGCGCAGCACAGGCTCTGCTCGCCGAGTCGCTGCGTTCCCGGCGTGGGCGCGATATGGCCGCACTCGTCGCTGCTTTGCTCGTCCTGGGCCTGTACGGCGTGACCATGCACCTGCGCAGCACCATCAGTTCGGTCAGCGACCAGCTCTCCGGGCCGCTCGGGGCCGTCGCCGCCTGGACGCCGCCCGGCGCCGCCGCGCAGGCCGTGACCGACATCCATGAAGGCGCCTGGCTCGACTTCACGCTGCGCGTGGGCATCGTGTTGGCCACCATCGCGATGGCGGTGGCCGTCTGGAGGTGGGCCTTGACTCGACGCGTCCGAGGCGACTCCTCAACCCTGGCCCGCGGGTATCACCGCAGCACTCACGACCCGCTTCCGCTGATCCCCCACGGATTGCGCCATCTCCCGGACGGCCCGCTGGCAGCGGCGACGGCCCAGCAATGGCGCTACTTCTTCTTCCGCTCCCCCAAAGCGATCCAGACCCTGATCATCCCGCCGGTGATGGGGGTGATGGTGGCCCACACCACCTTCGCAAGCTTCGGCCTCGAGGCGCAGGCCGCCGCCTTCGCCGCACTCGCCGTGGTGGTCGGCAGCTTCAACGTGTTCGGCTATGACGGACCTGGCTTCCGTTACCTCATCGCCTCGGGAGCACCCGCTGCCACCGTCATGCTCGGCAAGGTGCTGGCACCGCTGCTCTACCTGCTGCCAATTCTGGTCGTGTTCGTGACCGCGGAAGGGCTCATCCAGCAGACCCCAGGGCGCATCGGCTGGGCCGTCCTGGCCGGCCTGTGCGTGATCGCCACCGGAGTGGGCATCGGCGCGCAGTCCAGCGTGCGCAACCCGAACGATCAGTCACGAGTCGGCGTCCACCGTCAGGGAATGTTCTTGAAGGTCTTCGCCTGGTTCAGCGGCTTCTTCTTCGTGGTTGCCTGCGGAGCCGCCGTGTGGCAGGTAATCACCCTGTTCGGGGGCGAACCACTGGCGGCGGTGATCTGCCTGATGATCGCCACGATGCTGTGCGTCGTCCTCGTGGTTCGAGCCGGACGGCGCCTCGACCGCGATCCCGAGCCGGTGTTGGAACGACTCGCCCCCGCGGCCTACTGACGGCGCGGCGTCTGCTAGCCGGCCAGCGGCTCGTCCTCGGCGCAGGACAACCGCGCCCGTAGCTGCGCCAGCGCACGTCGTTCCAGGCGTCGTACCGTGCTCTGGCTCATTCGCGTCGCGGTCGCGACGGCGGCGACGCTTTCAGGCTCGCCGCCATCCAGCCCGTAACGACGGCGCAGCACGATCGCCTGATCGGACGGCACCCGCCGCAGCAGATCGGCGATCTGCAGGCTCAGCAGATGTTGCTCCGAGGAGGAGTCGACCACCGCCAACAGCCGATCATTGCCGGCCGCATCGATCGGAGCAGCGCGCCGGTGGCTGAGCACGGCTGCAGCACGGTCAACAGACCAGCCGAGCGCCGCGGCGACCTCCTGCGGCACCGCCGGGCGTCCCAGTTCTTGCTCAAGCTGCGCTTGCACTCCTCTGGCCCGCCGAGCCAGCACCGCACGGCTCACGGTGAGTTCACTCCAGCCGGCGCCATGGGCAGCGACCTCCACCAGGTGCTGACGAATACGGCTCACCGCTAGCGTCGAGAATCGCCCCCGGTCGGGATCGAAGCGTTGCAGGGCGCCGGCCAGCGCAAGGCAACCCTCCTGGAAATACTCCTCGGGGTTACCGCCACAGCGCTGGGTCTGGGCATGGGCCAGCTTCCAGACCAGGCGGACGTTGGCCAGCCAGAAGGCCTGCCACGCCTGACGACCCTCGTCGACCAAGGCCGTCAGTTCCTCGGTCGTGGCCGCGACCGGAGCTTCTCCGATGCGCAGCAGCTCTTCTGCCAGCACCCCAGCCTCGATCGCCCGCGCGAGGCGGCGTTCGTCGTCAGCAGTGAGCAGGCCTGGGCGAATGTCGAGTTCCATGAGGTCGAGCCTCGCCGCGAACCTGTCCGGCCGAAAGAGCGAATCGGGAACTGTGGAGCGCAACACTTCGGCAACACCGATCGGCGTGGCCGACTCACAGCTCAGTCGGCGGGACCGCTGACCAGCGCCAACAGCTCTTTGCGGCGCGCCTCCAGGTTGATCAGCTGCGCGAACATCTTGTTGTAGCCGGGTTGGTCGACCGTGGGATCGGTGCGCTGCAACTTCGACTTCACCTCAGCGATCTGCCGAGCCAAGGACTGCACCCGCAGCAGGGCGCTGTACTCCGCGGCATAGGCAGGGGTGGGCTCGCGCAAGACCGGCTCGACAGCGAGGGTGATCACCAGCTGTTCAAGAACCGGATCGGCGTCCTCGCTGACCAGGCGCTTCGTCCACGGCCCATCCGCAGCGCCTGCCGCAAGCACCGCCGAGAACAAGGCGGCGTAGGCCGGCTCGGTGAAGTCGTTGATGGTCAAGCCATTCCAGTCCTCACCGAAAACCTCGGGTGCGCGGACGATCAGCCGCAGCGTCGACCGCTCGGCCTCGAGGCGTCGGTCGGACGGCGAGGGTAGGCGCAAGGCGGCGGCGGGCCGAGCGGGACCCTCAACCGGGGCATCCGGGGTCGCGTCGTGGCGCCCGCGTCGCGCTTGCGCAGCTTGCACACTCTTGACCTCACGGCGAACCTCATCGGGATCCATGCCGATCAACTTCGCGAGCTCGCGCACATAGCCGAGCACCAGGCTGTTGTCGCGGATGCTGCTCACCAGCGGCGCCGCGGCGCGAACGGCCGCCAACCGCCCATCGGCCCGATCCAGGTCGTAACCGCCGATCACATTGCGCATCACGAAGCGGTACAGCGGCTCGCGCCGCGCCACCAGATCACGCACGGCGGCCTCACCCTGCTCCATCCGCAGGTCGCACGGATCCAGCCCCCCGGGGGCCACGGCGACGTAGGTCTGTGAAGCAAAGTGGTGATCGCCCTTGAAGACCTTCAGCGCCGCGGCCTGCCCGGCGGCGTCTCCGTCGAAGGTGAACACCACTTCACCGCCGCTGACTTCGCCGGTGCCGAGCAACCTTTGCAGGAGCCGAGCGTGCTCATCGCCGAACGCCGTCCCACAGGAAGCGACCGCGGTATCCACCCCAGACAGGTGGCAGGCCATCACGTCGGTGTAGCCCTCGACCACCACGACCTGATTCTTCTTGGCGATGTTGCCCCGCGCCAGATCCAGGCCGTACAGCACCTGCGACTTTTTGTAGACGACCGTTTCGGGGGTGTTGAGGTACTTGGCGGGCATCCGATCGTCGTCGAAGATCCGACGGGCGCCGAAGCCCAGCACCGAGCCGCCCGCATCGCGGATCGGCCACAACACGCGTCCTTGGAAGAAGTCCCATCCCTGTTCGCGGATCAGGCCGGCCTTGACCAGTTCGGCGTCGCTGAAGCCGCGTCCGCGCAGGTGCTCGTGGAGCTCACGCCCGCCGGTGGGGGCATAGCCGATGCCGAAGCGCTCGGCCGCGTCCTTGTCGAAGCCGCGCCCATCCAGGAACTGCCGCCCGGGTAGCCCGTTGGCACCGGCGAGCTGGCCGCTGAAGAACTCTTCAGCCAGCTTGTTGGCCTCCAACACCCGCAGCCGCAATCCCGGCTCGACTCGGGGCCCGCCCTCTGAGTAGCGCAGCTGCACACCGCACCGGTCGGCGAGGTACTCGACGGCCTCGGTGAACGAGACGTTGTTGATCTTCTGGACGAAGTCGAAGACGTCGCCACCTTCGCCGCATCCGAAGCAGTGGTAGTAGCCGCGGGCCGGCGTCACGTGAAAGGAGGGCGTCTTCTCATCATGGAAGGGGCACAGGCCGGTCAGCGAGCCGCCACCGCCGCGCCGCAGTGTCACATGTGCACCGACCACGTCTTCGATCCGCGAGCGCTCGCGGACGGTCTCGAGATCCTCGGGATTGATCAGGCCGGCCACGTGGCGAAGTCTAGATCGAACCGGGCCATGGGCGCCGCCGTTGACAGCGCCACGCCGATCACGACGAACTCAGGCACCGTGCCCGATGCCGCGCGGTAGCCGCGACGGATCCCAGTCCAGCAGGCTGACCGCAGCGTCAAAGGCGAAGCGGTCAGTCATGCCGCCGACGTAGGTGACTGCCGCCCGGACGCGGTCGGTGGCGGCGGCCACCTCTTCCACCTCGTCCGGCAGCGCCCCAGCGGTAGAGACGTAGTGCTCGACGAGCGCTCGCAACACCTCGATCACCGCCACCGACTGCGCCACCGACTCCGGCCGGGTGTAGATCCGTTCGTAGTTGAAGGCGCGCAGCGAGGCCAGGGCCTCGGCTTCGGCAGCAGTCATGCCGACCGCCCCCGTCGTCGCGGTCGCTTCGATCACTGCTCGGACGAACACCCCGAGCTGTTCGCGACGGGTGCGTCCGGCCACCTCCGCGACCACGGCGGGGAGTTCGTCAACGCCCACGATCCCGGCCCCGGCAGCATCCTCCAGGTCGTGAGCGCAGTAGGCGATGCGGTCGGCCCAGCTGACGATTTCGCCCTCGATCGTGCCGGGGACCGGCCGCGACCAGGAGTGATTCCGGATGCCGTCCAAGGTCTGGGCGCACAGGTTCAACCCGGTCAGGACGACGTCAGCTCCCCACGGTCCGTGGTCGTACCCCTCGGGCAGGAAGAGATCGAAGGCATCTTCGGAAGCATGTCCTCCCGGACCGTGCCCGCAGTCATGCCCCAACGCGATCGCCTCGGTGAGAGCCACATTGGCACCCAGCCCCCTGGCGATCGACGTGGCGACCTGCGCCACCTCCAGCGCATGGGTGAGTCGGGTCCGCTGGTGGTCGGTCGGGAAGACCACGGCCTGGGTCTTGCCGGCGAGCCGACGGAAGGCGGTCGAGTGCAGAATCCGATCCCGGTCCCGTTCGAAACAGGTCCGTTCGACGTCCGGTTCCTCCGGACGCGCCCGCTCGCCTGCTCCGATGGCGTGGGTGGCACCCGGACGTAGCTGCTCAGCCTCGCGCTGTTCCCGCTGCTCGCGCAGGATCGGGGTGCCGGTAGCCAGGGCGCGTCCAGCCTCGGCATGCGCACGGACGACCTCGCCCGCACCGAAGCCTGCCATCGTGTGTGCCCAGGCGACCGCGCGCGGTTGCAGTTCTGGCATGGCTCCATCTTGTCAGTTCGCTGGGCAGGCCGATCACCGGCCGCCCACGCAGCGACCGCCGCGCCCCTGCCCCGCGTCGCGGCGATCCACTAGCCTGTGCTCATGTCGACCTGGGGATCCGAATCGCAGCAGCCCGCCTCCACACCTGAGCCGGAGTCGTCCACGCCGGCAGCTCCATACCCGTTCCCGCCGAACGCCGGCGGTCCTGCGCCTGCAGGTGAACCGGCTGCCTATCCCCCGCCGCCACCCGCGGCCCCGGCCGGCTTTGACCAGCCGTATCCGCAAGCACCGGTCGCCGGCCAGCTCTACCCTGGCCAAGCCGGATACCCTGGCCAAGCCGGGTACCCCGGCCAGTCTTATCCCGGCCAGCAGCCCTACCCTCAGCAGGGGTATCAGCAGGTTCAGGGTTGGCAGCCGAACGCGCCGAAGAAGAAGAGCCCGCTGCTCGGTCAGCTCTCGCTGGCGGTCGTCGTCGTCGCGCTGGGAATCGCCACCTGGGCGATCGGTCCGATCGCCACCATCGCCGGTCAGTTCATCCAGGCCTCAGGCTCGACACAGATCAATCAGAATGCCTTGCAAGAGGTGCTGATGTCGTCCGCCTATGGACCCACCTCCGCCTTCGGCTTGGCCACCATGGTCGGCAGCGTCGCCGCGATTGTCGGCCTGATCGCCGGCATCATCGGCCGTGGCCGCGGCACCGGCATCGCCGCCTTCGTGGTCGGTCTGCTCTCGCCGGTGATCTGGTTCACCTACATGATGGTCGTGATGATGCCGTATCTGTCCGCGGTCGCCCGCTGAGGCCGTCGGCCGGCGTAACCATTCGATAACGCCTCGGGGTAACCCTTGCCCCACATTGGTTAGTAAGGTTTACTAACCAATGTGCCAAGCCGCAGCAGCCTTCGTCCCGAGGACGCCCGCAGGAGCAATCTGTCGCTGATCCTGCAGACCCTGATCGACAAGCCCGGCCAGTCGCGGGCCGACCTCGCCCGGGCCACCGGCCTGACCAAGGTCACCGTTTCCGATCTGGTCTCCGAGCTGATCAGCAACGAACTGGTCACCGAGACCGGTCCGGCGACGGCGGCCCGTCCAGGCAAGCCCAGTACCGCGCTCGCCTTCAATGCCGGAGCGCGCGATGTGATCGCGATCGATCTGTCCGCCCGTGATCGGGTGCGCGGTGCCGTCCTGAGCCTCGCCGGCGACGTGATCACCCGCCTCGAGCGGCCCCTCGACGGCGCCGTGGGCGACGCAGCCCAGAACATCGCCCTCGGCCTCGCCGAGGACCTCGCGCGGGCAGCCCAGCACCCGATCCTCGGCCTGGGTGTGGGCAGCCCCGGAACCGTGAACCGTCACGGTGTGGTGCTCAGCGCACCTAACCTGCACTGGCACGATCTCAAGCTGCAGGAGCACTTCGCCGCTGCACTGCGGCTGCCCGTGGTTGTGCAGAACGATGCCAATGTCGCGGTGCTGGCCGAGCGCCGATTCGCGAACGGCAGCGGCAACGTCGTCCGCATCCAGCTCGCGCGCGGCGTGGGAGCCGGGCTGCTGGTCGGCGGCCAGCTCGTCTATGGCGCCGCCAGCGATGCCGGCGAGATCGGGCACGTCGTGATCGACCCAGCCGGGGCCCAGTGCACCTGCGGAAAGACCGGCTGTTTGGAGACGGTGCTGTCCGCGCCGGCGCTGAACGCGGCCATCGACGCTCAGCCGACCCGGCGTCAACAGACCCTCGCCGCTGCGGGACGCCAACTCGGCATCGCCCTTGCCCCCGTCGTCGGCATGCTCGGCCTGACCCAAATCGTCATCGGCGGGCCGGCTCCTGCAGACTCCCCCGAACTGCTGGACGGGCTGCGGGCCGAGCTGGTCGCCCGCACCCGCGCAGACTTCCGTCCCGAACTCGACCTGTCGTTCAGCACGCTCGGAAGCGACGCCGTGCTCCTCGGCGCCGCCGCACTCGTCCTGCTCAGCGAGCTGGGCATCTCCTGAACTTCCGCTCCACCGTCCGAAAACCCGAAAGGAAACCCGATGAAGAAGGTAATCGCCGCAATCGCGGCGGCAACCGCGTCCGTGGTGGCGCTCAGCGGCTGCACCAGCGGCGCAGCTGGCACGCCGAGCCAACCCACGTCCGCTCAAGGTCAGAACATCACGCTGTGGCTGGCCGGCGGTGACACTCCTGACGCCCTGCGCGAGTACCTCAAGACGACCTACCACGACAAGACCGGCGGCACGCTGACCATCGAGCAGCAGGCCTGGGGCGACTTGGTCACCAAGCTCACCGCGGCCCTGCCCGACCCGAACAACACCCCTGACGTCGTGGAGATCGGCAACACCCAGTCACCCACCTTCACCAATGTGGGCGCCTTCTCCGACATCTCCGACATGTACACCGAACTCGGCGGCGACAAGCTGCTGCAGTCCTTCGTCGAGGTCGGCAAGGTGGACGGCAAGAACTACACGCTGCCCTACTACTTCGGCTCGCGTTACATGTTCTACCGCAAGGACCTCTACGCCGCGGCGGGGGTGAGCGTGCCGAAGACCCTGACCGAGTTCAACGCCACCGTGAAGACCATCGCGGAGAAGAACCCCGACAAGATCAAGGATTTCTCGGGCTTCTTCATCGGCGGCCAGGACTGGCGCAACGGGATCTCGTGGATCTTCGCCAACGGCGGTGATTTGGCCAAGCAGGAGAACGGCCAGTGGGTCTCGACGCTGTCCGATCCCAACAGCATCAAGGGGCTCACCCAGCTGCAGGAGATCTACAAGTACGCCTCCAAGGCGCCGAGCACGGCCAAGGATCAGTCCCCGTGGCTGTACATCAACGACTCCGACGTGATCAAGGACGATGCCAACGACGCCAACAAGGTGACCGGAAAGACGTCGCTGGCCGCGGCCACGATCATGGCGCCGGGCTGGGCACACTGGTCGATCGGCGACCTGGTCAAGAAGGACGGCAAGCAGGTTCGTCAGTGGAACGACAAGACCTTCGGCGTCTACCCGCTGCCGGGCAACGACGGCAAGCCGGCCCCGGTCTTCGCCGGCGGCTCGAACATCGGCATCTCTGCCGCGTCGAAGAACCAGGCTGGAAGTCGTGAACTGCTGCGGATCATCTTCAGCCACGAGTACCAGCAGATGCTCGGCAAGAACGGCCTCGGCCCGGCGAATGCCGACGACGTGTCCAGCCTCGGCACCGACGAGTTCGCCCAGGCCCTGATCGCCTCGGCGGCCAACTCCAAGCTGACCCCTGCCGCGCCGGGCTGGGCCAGTGTCGAAGCCTCCGGCAAGCTCGAGGAGTTCTTCTCCAAGATCGCAGAAGGCGGCGACGTCACCGCTCTTGCCAAGGAGTACGACGCCACCCTGACGCCGATGCTCAACGCGAAGTAGACCGTCCGCTCTTCGCTGAGCCGGCCCGCGAGCGGCCGGTCGGTTCCGCCGAGACAGCACAGCCTCGGCGGACCGGCCGGCAGCACGCCGGGCCCGGCGTCCCGACAACCAGCCTCCACACTCCATGAATCCCTCACCTCCAGGAGCGGCAATGACCTCCGCCTCGGCCGCGACGCGGCGACCCCGCGGGACGATCGCGCCCTACCTGCTGTTGATTCCCACGATCGCCGTGTTGTTGTTCGCGCTCGGGTACCCTCTCGGCTGGCAGTTCGTCACCTCGATGCAGAAGTTCGGGCTGTCGCAGCAGTTCGGCAAGCCTCCCGAGTTCGTCGGATTCGACAACTACGTTCGGCTGTTCACCGACCCCCAGACCTGGGCCGTCGTCGGCCGTTCGATCGCGTTCTGCCTGGTGAACGCCGCGATCACCGTCGCCATCGGTGTCTTGGTCGCGTTGCTGATGAATGCCGTGAGTTCCGCGGCCCGGCTCGTCCTTCAAGTGGGCATGCTGCTGGCCTGGGCCATGCCGGTGGTTGCGGCCATGACCGTGTGGGTGTGGGTCTTCGACTGGCGGCGCGGCATCATCAACTGGCTGCTCACCCAGGCCGGACTGGACTTCACCGGCCACAACTGGCTCGCCGAACCGCTGAGCTTCTACTTCGTTGCCACCGTGATCGTGGTGTGGATGTCGGTGCCTTTCGTCGCCTTCTCGGTCTACGCCGGACTCACCCAGATCTCCGAGGAAGTCATGGAAGCCGCCGCCCTCGACGGCGCCGGCGGCACCCAGCGGTTCTTCGCCATCGTGATGCCGATGATTCGCCCGGTCCTGATGATCGTCGGACTCCTCCAAGTGATCTGGGATCTCCGGGTGTTCGCCCAGATCCGGATGCTGCAGGACGCCGGCGCCCCCACGGCCAGCACCGACCTGTTGGGCACCTACATCTATCGCCTGGGAGTGGGGTCTTCCGACTTCGCGATGGCCTCGGCTCTGTCGATCTTCGTGCTGGTGCTGACCATCGTGCTGAGCTCGTTCTACGTCCGCGAACTGTTGAAGGAGGATGCGGCATGACCACGTTCACCGCTCCCGCTCGCCGTCGGGTGCGCCCGGCACGCATTGCCCTCGACGTCGTGGCCGTCGTGGTCGCGCTGGCCTGGATCTTCCCCGTCTACTGGATGCTGAACTCCTCACTGCTTCCGAACGCCGTGCTGACCTCGACCACGCCGCAGTTCCTGCCGCTGGGTGGCTCATTCGACAACTTCCGCGCCGTCCTGACCGAGGGCAGCTTCTGGCCGGCTCTGGGTATGAGTGTGTCCATCACGCTGCTCACTGTGGTCTTCTGTCTACTGTTCGCCTTTCTGGCGGCGCTGGCGATCAGCCGCTTCCGCTTTCGGGGCCGCAAAGCGTTCGTGCTGGCGGTGCTGTTCATTCAGATGCTGCCGGCTGAAGGCATGTTCATCGCCCAGTACAAGATGATGAGCACGCTGAACCTGCTCAACAGCGTCATCGGCATCTCGATCATCTACATCGCAGCCGTCGTGCCGTTCACTGTGTGGATGCTGCGCGGCTTCGTCGCCGGTGTGCCGGCAGACCTCGAAGAGGCTGCCATGGTCGACGGCTGCAGCCGCACCCAGGCCTTCTTCCGGATCACCTTCCCGCTCCTGGCACCCGGCCTGGTCGCGTCCGGCGTTTACGCCTTCCTGCAGGCGTGGAACGAGTTCACAGTGGCGCTGGTGCTGCTGCAGAAGGACGAGTACCGCACGCTGCCGCTATGGCTGCGCGGCTTCGTCCAAGCTTCGGCCACGCAGGAGACAGACTGGGGCCAGGTCATGGCCGCGTCGACCCTGGTCGCGGTGCCCGTGATCATCTTCTTCCTGATTGTGCAAGGCCGAATGACCTCAGGACTGGTCGCCGGCGCGGTGAAAGGCTGATACCCATGACCGACTCCCTCACCCGAGCGATCAACACCACGTTGATGCCCGGCTTCGACGGTCCCGAGCTTCCCGACTGGGTTCGCGGGCTCCTCGTCGACGGCCTGGGTTCGGTGTGTCTGTTCGCCAGCAACATCGACGACCCGTCGCAGCTTGCTGAGCTCACCGCAGCGATCCATTCCGCCAATCCCGAAGCCTTGATCGCCGTGGACGAAGAAGGTGGAGACGTCTCCCGCCTCGACCACCGCCACGGGTCGGCCCTGCCCGCGGCCGCCTGGCTGGGCAGGCGTGGCTCAGTGGACGTCACGCGGGCAGTCGGCAGCAGCATTGGCGCGGCCCTGCGCCGCGCCGACATCGATCTCAACCTGGCCCCCGTCGCAGACGTCAACACCAATCCTCGCAATCCGGTGATCGGCATCCGCAGCTTCGGCAGCGACCCGTCCGCGGTCGCCGAACACGTGGCCGCCTACACGCTCGGGCTACAGGCCCACGGCGTGGCTGCCTGCGCCAAGCACTTCCCCGGCCACGGCGACACCAGCAGCGACTCCCACCGGGAGCTCCCCACGATCGACGTCAGTCCCGAGCTGTTGCGCGAGCGGGAGCTTATCCCGTTCCGAGCCGCCGTCGAGGCGGGCACCCTCGCAGTGATGACCTCGCACATCATGGTCCCCCGGATCGACCCCTCGCTGCCCGCAACGCTCTCGGCGCCCATCCTGGCGCTGCTGCGCGATGAGCTCGGTTTCGATGGCCTCATCGTGAGCGACGCCATCGACATGGCCGGGGCCAGCGCCGAGCGCGGAATTCCCGAGGCCGCCGTTCTGGCCCTGGCTGCCGGTGTGGACCTGTTGTGCATCGGCGCCGGGAACACCGGCGAGCAGATGGCCGAGATCGCAGCGCAGATCGCGCAGGCGGTCCACGACGGCCGGCTCAGCGAAGCCCGCGTTCGCGAGGCAGCCGCGCGGGTGCGAAGGCTGAGCGCTCAGCTCGCCACCATCCGGAACAGACATCTCGAACCCACAGCCGTCGAGACGATTGCGATCGAGCCGTCCGCCTTCTGGTGCCGGCGGCCGTTCGACCCGCCAGAACGTCCCCTGCTGCTGCGGCTGGAGTCGCCGACGAACATCGCCGCCGGTGAGACGGTCTGGGGACTCGGACCCGAACTCGCCGCGGCCGTCAGCGAACGTCTGCCGGGAGCGGTGTTCGCTACCGCAGCCGACCTGGACGGCGTCGCCGAGGCCGTGGCTGCCCATGCCGGCCGGACGGTCATTGCACAGGGACGCGACCTCGCCCGGGTGCGGTTCCTGACCGAGGCGATCCGGTGGCTGCGCGACCATGTCGCCGACGTGCTCGTCATCGAAGAGGGCTGGCACGACCCCGATGATCCGTTGGCTGATATTGCGACCTACGGCAGCGGTCGCGGCACCATGCTGTCTGTGCTGGAACTCTTGGCGGAAGGACATCAATGACGCGCCTGCGCGCGGGGCTGGACATCGGCGGGACCAAGACCCACTGCGTGGTGGTCGCTGCGGACGGAAGAGTCGTCTGTGAGCAGATCGCACCCACCTCCCCCGGCAATGCCGCCGTCGTGGCCACGGCCGTGCAGGCCGTTCGCGAAGCCGCAGCCGAAGCCGGAGTCGCGCCGTCCGACCTCGCCTCACTCGGGGTGGGCATTCCGGGCCGGGTCGACCCGCTCACCGGCGTTGTGCGGACGGCGGTGAACCTGGGGATCGCCGAGCTGCAGCTCGGCTCGGCACTGCAGCAGCAGCTGAACGTCCCGGTGGCGATCGACAACGACGTCAAGGCTGCCGCAATGGGTGCCTCACGGGTCTTCGGCGAGCGCGGCACCGATCTGAGCTATCTGAATGTCGGAACCGGGGTCGCCGCCGCGACCGTCAGTGCGGGACGGCTCGTCCGCGGTGTGGGCAATGTCGCCGGCGAGATCGGCCACATCCCGGTGGACCCGGCCGGCCCGGTGTGCGACTGCGGCCAGCGCGGCTGCCTGGAGGCGATCGTGGGCGGGCGCCATCTCAGCACCCGACTCGCCACGATCGGGGTCGGCCTCTCCGAACTCGTCACGGTGGCCCGAGGCGGGAATGCCGCCGCAACAGCCGAGCTTCAGCGCGTGGTGAACGGCCTTGTCACCGGAGTCCTGGTGTTGGCACTGGCCCACGGATCGCCGCTGATCCTGCTGGGTGGCGGCGTTCTTCGCCATGGCGACGGCCTGCTGGCCGCGACGCTCGACGCTTTGACCGAGCGCGGCGGCTCCTCTGCCTTCATCGCCTCGTTGCAGCTGCCCGATCGCGTCGAACTCCTGCCGGCCGATCGGCCCATCGCGGCGATCGGCGCAGCACAGATCGGACGCCTGGCGACCGCAGCGACCCTGCTGTAGCTCCGCTCAGCCTCCGGAGACGTCACATTCGGCGTCGCTGATATCGCTGTCGCCCAGGCGGTCGGAGTCCAGCCAGCCGTACGGGAGCACGACGTGCTCGCGAGGCGTGCCTTGGCGCCCCCGCGGCGAAGCAAGTTCCGAGGTCGGGAACGGCTGGTCGGCGTCCAGCCGTCCGAGCAGCTCATCGAGTTCGGCGAAGGACGAAACCATCGCCAGCCCCCGACGCAGCTCCCCACCCAGACCGAAGCCCTTGAAGTACCAGGCCATGTGTTTGCGCAGGTCCGTCAGGCCGTGCTTCTCCCCTGACAGCTCGGCGAGCAACTCGCCATGCCTGCGGACGGTGGCAGCCACCTCACCCAGGGTGGGCAGTGCCCGAGCCGGTGAACCGGAGAAGGCCGCAGCCAGATCGTGGAAGAGCCACGGGCGGCCCAAGCAGCCGCGGCCGATGACCACCCCGGCGCAGTTGGTCTGCTCAACCATCCTTACCGCGTCTTCGGCCTCCCAGATGTCGCCATTGCCGAGCACCGGGATGCTCACCAGATCCACGAGTTCCGCGATCGGCTCCCAAGCTGCTGCACCGGAGTACGCCTGCTGCACGGTGCGTCCGTGCAAGGCGATCGCTGCGCAGCCGCTGTCCTCCGCGATCCGCGCCGCGTCACGGTAGGTCAGGTGGTCCTGGTCGATGCCCAGACGCGTCTTCATCGTCACCGGGACGCCGTAGCGGTCCGCGGCAGTGACGGTCGCTGCCAGGATGGCGGCCAGCCGGTCGCGCTTCCACGGCAACGCACCTCCGCCGCCGCGCCTGGTGACCTTGGGCACGGGGCAACCGAAGTTGAGGTCGACGTGTGTGACTCCGAACTCCGCGCACAGGATCTCGGTGGCTTTGGCCATCACGTCCGCGTCCACGCCGTACAACTGCACCGAGCGCACCCGCTCGCCGTCGTCGAAACGCAGCATGTCGAAGGTCTTGTTGATACGTTCGGCCACCCCGCGGGAGGTGATCATCTCCGAGACGAACAGCCCCGCTGCCCCGCCGTCGCGCCCGAGCACGACCTCTGCTTGCTCGCGGCACAGCTGTCGGTAGGCGGTGTTCGTGATGCCGGCCATGGGCGCCAGAATCACCGAAGTTGCGAGCTCGACCGTGCCACCGGACGGCGCCCGCAGCGTCAATGCCCTTCCGACAAGGGTTTGAGTTGCGTGGTCAGTCACAAAGGGTGAGTGTACGTATCCTCTGCAGTCCGCGCCTCCCGGGGGCGCCAGCCGGTTAGCCTGCTGCCGTGCACGAACACCGCCGAGTTCTTGCCGCCATGGCCGCGCTGCCCCGCCGCGACTTCCTCCCTGCCGAGGTCCGCGAGCGGGCGTTCCTCGACGAGCCGCTGCCGATCGGCCACGGCGCCACCTGCTCCCAGCCGTGGACGGTGCAGTTCATGCTCGATCTGCTCCACGTTCAACCCGGTGACAAGGTGCTGGACGTCGGCAGCGGGTCAGGCTGGACGACCGCACTGCTGGCCCATCTGACCGGGCCGCACGGCGCGGTCGTCGGGATCGACGTGGTGCCTGAGCTGGTCGAGGCGGCCCGCGCGCGGTTGCCGCGCGGGTTCACCTGGGCTCATATCGAGCATGCCGATCCTCATCTGCTCGGAGTGCCGCGTGGTGAGCCTTTTCAGCGCATCCTGGTGTCGGCCGATGCGGGCAACATTCCCCCCGAACTGGAAGAACAACTCGCCGACGGCGGACGTCTGGTGGTGCCGGCCGCCGGCGTGATGTGGGTGGTCGATCGTGAACATGACGGCTTCCATCGTGAGCCGGTGACCGGCTACCGATTCGCCTTCGTGGCGCTGCAGCACGCTCCTTCGCAGCCCTGTTGACGCGCCGCGGGCCCGGCAGCACGCGTTCGTGCGCCGGGCCCGCGGTCCTGGTCTCAGCAGCCTGGCAGCCGGGAAGCGAGATAGCCCTGCAGCTGGTCGAGTGCGACCCGCTCCTGGGTCATGGTGTCGCGCTCGCGCACGGTCACCGCCTGATCCTCCAGGGTGTCGAAGTCGACCGTGACGCAGAAAGGCGTGCCGATCTCGTCCTGGCGGCGGTAACGCCGGCCAATCGCCTGGGCGTCATCGAACTCGACGTTCCAGAACTTGCGCAGGTCGGCGGCCAGCTTGCGCGCCACCGGCGAGAGGTCCGCGTTGCGCGACAGCGGCAGCACCGCGACCTTGACCGGAGAGAGCCGCGGGTCGAGCTTCAACACCGTGCGGACGTCGACGCCGCCCTTGGTGTTCGGGGCCTCGTCCTCGGTGTAGGACTCGACCAGGAAGGCCATCAGCGAGCGGGTCAGACCGGCGGCCGGCTCGATCACGTAGGGCAGGTAGCGCTCGCCGGTGGCCTGCTCGAAAACGGTCAGGTCGACGCCGGAGTGCTGGGAGTGCGTGCCCAGATCGAAGTCAGTGCGGTTGGCGATGCCTTCCAGCTCGCCCCAGCCGTCGCCGCCGGTGAAGCCGAAGTTGTACTCGATGTCGACGGTGCGCTTCGAGTAGTGCGACAGCTTCTCCTTGGGATGCTCGTAGTGGCGCAGGTTCTCCCGGCTGATGCCCAGGTCGGTGTACCAGTCGGTGCGCGCATCGATCCAGTGCTGGTGCCACTCTTCGTCGGTGCCGGGCTTGACGAAGAACTCCATCTCCATCTGCTCGAACTCCCGGGTGCGGAAGATGAAGTTGCCCGGAGTGATCTCGTTGCGGAAGCTCTTGCCCACCTGGCCGATGCCGAAGGGGATCTTCTGCCGCGAGGTGTTCTCGACGTTCTTGAAGTTCACGAAGATGCCCTGGGCGGTTTCGGGACGCAGGTAGTGCAGGCCCGACTCGTCCTCGATGACGCCGAGGTAGGTCTTCAGCATCATGTTGAAGTCGCGGGGCTCGGTGAACTGACCGAGGTTGCCGCACTCGGGGCAGTTGATCTCGGCCAGCGACTCGGGGGCGCGACCCTTCTTGAACTCGAAGGCCTCCTCCAGCTGATCGGAGCGGAAGCGCTTGTGGCACTTCAGGCATTCGGTCAGCGGGTCGGAGAAGACGCCGACGTGGCCGGAGGCCACCCAGACCTGGCGCGGCAGAATGATCGAGGAATCCAGACCGACGACATCGTCACGGCCCTGGACGACCGCACGCCACCACTGCCGCTTGATGTTCTCCTTGAGCTCGACGCCGTAGGGGCCGTAGTCCCAGGCCGCCCTGGTTCCGCCGTAGATCTCGCCGCAGGGGTAGACGAACCCCCGGCGCTTGGTCAGGCTGATCACATTCTCAAGGCGGGTGGCCATCGAAGAACTCCCTCGTCGTCGCGACATGCTGCCCGGCTGGCAGCCCGGACTAGCCTACCCGGGGAACGTTGTCTCCCACGTCATCGGGACTGGTGTAGGCGCTGGGCTCATCGATGGCCAGCGACAACAGCGGAATCAACACCATCTTGGCCGCCGTCCCGTTGAACGCCCGACGGTAGTCGCCGACCTGCCCCCAGCGGCTGATCACGGCCCACAGCTGAGGGTCGTCAAGATTCTGAACCAGTTCAGCGCCTTGGCATCCGGCACTGCCGGCGAACTGTGCGACGACCGCCTCGGCGTCGCGGCGGAACGTGGCCTGCCGCTCGGCCGGCACGCGGAACCTGCTGATCGCGATCACCGGCTCAGCCTAGCCAGTTTGACCGCAGCCACCGCGAATCTTGATAATGGTTATCATGAAAACCAAGCGAGGAACCGTCCGGGTAGCCGCAGCCGTCGCTGCAGCGTTGGCCCTGGCCGGCTGCGGATCAACCGCAGCCCCGACCACCACCGCCCAGCCCAAGCTCGCGGTCACTGTCGCCGCCTACCCTCTGCAGTTCCTTGCCGAACGCATCCTCGGCACCAGCGGCACGGTCACAAACCTGACCGCGCCGGGCGCCGAGCCTCACGACCTGGAGTTGAGCGCCAAGCAGATCGCCGACATGGCCAGCGCCGATGCCGTGATCTACATCGCCAACTTCCAGACATCGGTCGACCAGGCGATCGCCTCCACCCCACCCAAGCTCGCCATCGACGTCGCCAAGGGCATCACTTTGCTCTCCGCCGGCGAGGACGGCGCCGCCACCGGCGGAGAGATCCCGGCGAACGCCTTCGATCCGCATATCTGGTTGTCGCCGCAGAACATGATCACCATGGCGCGGACGATCAACACCGCACTGGGTGCGGCAAACCCCGCTCTCGCCTCAACGCTGAGCGCGAACACCGACGCGTTGGTGGCCGACCTCAGCGCGCTGAACGACAGCTTCCACAGCGGCCTAGCCACCTGCCAGCGCACCGAGTTCATTACCAGCCATGCCGCTTTCGGCTATCTCGCCCACGACTACGGCCTGCAGCAGATCCCCATCGCCGGTCTGGACCCCACCCAAGAACCGACCGCGGCCCGGATCGCCGACGTGCAGAAGCTGGCCAAGCAGTACGGCGTGACTACGATCTTCTTCGAGACCCTCGTCGCGAACACGGTGGCCAACTCGATCGCCGGCGACCTGGGCCTGAAGACCGCCGTGCTGGATCCGATCGAGGGCATCACCAGCACCTCGGCGGGCACCAACTATCTCGAGGTCATGCAGTCCAATCTGAAGGCCCTCCAGGAGGCAAACGGATGCAAGTGACGCAGCCCGAGTCGGTCATCCGCACCGAGTCGCTGCTGGTCGAGCTGGGCGGGTTGCCCATCCTGCGCGAGGTCTCCATTGCGGTGGGACGTGGCGAGCTCACGGCCCTGATGGGCGGCAACGGCTCCGGCAAGACGACTCTGGTTCGAAGCCTGCTCGGCCTGACCCCCCATCAAGGGGGTCGAGTCGAGCTCTTCGGCGTCCCAGCCGAGCAGTTCCACGACTGGGGACGGATCGGCTACGTCCCGCAACGCGGCAGCGTGAGCATCAAGCAGGCGACCGTCGCCGAGGTCGTGGCCACCGGACGGCTGAGCCGACGACGCCCATTGGCGCTGGCATCGGCAACGGACAAGCTGCGCGCCGCGGAGGCTCTTGAGGCCGTCGGGCTGGCCGATCGCGCGAAGCGACCCTTCACGGACCTGTCCGGCGGCCAGCAGCAGCGAGTGCTGATCGCTCGCGCGCTGGCGGGCGAGGCCGAACTCTTGGTGCTCGACGAGCCGTTCGCCGGAGTGGACCTCGGCGTCCAGGATCGCCTCGCCGGTCTGCTCGGCGAACTCAATGCCGCCGGCACCACTGTGCTGGTCGTCCTGCACGAGACCGGCGCGCTCGCACCGCTCCTGACCACATGCATCGTGCTGCGCGAGGGCCGCGTCGTCCATGTCGGAGCGCCACCGCAGGAGCCGGATCACTACCACGAGCGCGCCGACGTCGCCGATCAAGCACTCATCCACGGCCTCATCGGAGAGGCTCACTGATGGAGATCTTCGCTCTGGCCTTCATGCAGCGAGCTCTCATCGCTGCCCTCCTGGCCGGCGTCACCTCGCCGGCCATCGGTGCCTACATCGTGCAACGCCGGCTGAGCCTGCTGGGCGACGGCCTGGGCCACGTCGCCATCGCCGGCGTCGGTCTCGCTCTGGCGACCGGTACCGCTCCCCTGCCGATGGCCGTCGCAGTGGCCATCATCGGCGCGATCATCATCGAGTTGCTGCGCCAGTCGGGCAAGGCGAGCGCCGACGTGGCCATGGCCATCCTGTTCTACGGCGGCTTGGCCACCGGCGTTCTGCTGGCCGGATTGGTCGGTCAAGGCACCGGCATGCTGTCGAACTACCTGTTCGGCTCCTTGCTGACCATCAGCGAGACCGATCTGTGGATCATCCTGGGCCTCGCGCTGGTGATCCTGGTGGCGACGATCGGCTTGATGCCGCAGCTGTTCGCCGTCTGCACCGACGAAGAGTTCGCCCGCACCGCTGGAGTGCCGGTGCGCATCTACAACCTGCTGATCGTGGTGTTAGCAGCCATCACCGTGACCGTCTCCATGCGGACGGTCGGCCTGCTGATGGTCAGCGCCTTGATGGTGGTGCCGGTCGCGACGTCGGCCAACGTCGTCACGGGCTTTCGCCGCTCCTTCTTCCTCAGCATGGCGCTCGGCGTGATCGCAGCCATCGGCGGCGTGGTGGGTTCGTTCTACCTCAACGCTCCGCCCGGCTCGATGATCGTGGTCATCACCATCATCGGATTCGTCCTCAGCCTGCCCATCGCGGCGCTCCTGCGTCGCCTCCGCCGTCCGGTGCCGGTGATCGAAGTCACCGATCCGTCGCCACTGCCGCATGAGACCACCCAGCCGCATCAGGGTCATCTGCACGGCCCCGACTGCGGCCACCAGCCCGTCCTCCACGGAGATCACACCGACTACATTCATGACGGGCATCGGCACGCACCCCACGGAGATCACTATGACGAGCACTGAGACCCACCCCACGCCCCGGCGCACCCGGCAGCGGGCCGCTGTCGGCGCGATCATGGCTGCGCTCGATGAGTTCCGGACGGCCCAGGAGGTGCATGCCGAACTGCGCGACGCCGGCGACAGCATCGGCCTGGCCACCGTCTATCGCACGCTGGCCCAGATGGCCGAGCGCGGCGAGGTCGACTGCGTGCGCACCCCGGATGGCCAAGCCGCCTATCGCCGCTGCTCGACCGGGCATCACCATCACCTGATCTGTCGGGAGTGCGGACACACGGTGGAAATCACGCCGCCGCGGTTCGAACTGTGGGCCGATGAGGTCGCGGCGACGCACGGGTTCACCGAGATCGACCACGAACTGGAGCTTTTCGGTCGCTGCGCGGACTGCAGCTGATCCCCGGCCGACTCCACACGACGCCCGAACGACGACAACCGAACGCCCGGCGCCTGGACACCGGTGATCGGTGCCGCAGAGGCCGGGCGTCCCCCGAACAGATCGAGCAGGTCAGAAGCCGAGCGCCAACCGGTGGTAGGCGTTGTTCCAGCGCAGCTCCTTGAGGAAGCCGTTGGTGGTGGTTCCGGTACCGATCAGAGCCAGCTCGGTGCCAAGCATCTCGGCGAGGTCGCTCAGATGCTCTGCGGTCAGCGCCGTCGACAGCACCGTGTGGTGCGGGCCTCCGGCGCTGAGCCAGCATTCGGTGGACGTGGTGAAGTCGGGCTTGGGTGCCCACACCGCGCGCGCCACCGGCAGCTTGGGCATCTCGGCCAGCGCCGGAACGACCGTGATCTCGTTGGCGACGAGGCGGAACCGGTCGCCCAGGTCGCACATGCCCATAGTCACCGCATCGCCAGGGGCAGCATCGAAGACCAGGCGAACCGGATCCTCACGGCCGCCGATTCCCAGCGGATGGATCTCCAAGCGCGGCTTGGCCGCGGCAATCGAGGGGCACACCTCAAGCATGTGCGCACCCAGAATCAGCTCCTGGCCGGGCACCAGGTTGTAGGTGTAATCCTCCATGAACGAGGTGCCGCCAGGCAGACCCGCCGCCATGGTCTTCATCACCCGACCAAGAACGGCCGTCTTCCAGTCGCCCTCACCGCCAAAGCCGATCCCTTCGGCCATCAGTCGCTGGACCGCCAGGCCGGGCAGCTGACGCAGGCCGCCGAGATCCTCGAAGTTGGTGGTGAAGGCGCCGTAGCCGCCGTCCACGACGAACCTGCGCAACGCGACCTCGATGCGAGCGCCGTAACGCAAAGAGTCGTGGCGCTCGGCCCCGGGGAGGAGCTCAGCAGCGACCTCGTAGCTGTCGAGGTACTCGCTGATCAGCGGATCGATCTCGGCATCGGTCACTGCGTCGACGACATCGACGAGGTCGTTGACGCCGTAGGTGTTCACCGAGACGCCGAAGCGGCGCTCCGCCTCCACCTTGTCGCCCTCGGTGACGGCCACATTGCGCATGTTGTCGCCGAAGCGCACCAGCTTCAGGGTGGCCAGCTCCGCGCGCGCCAGTGCGGCCCGGGCCCACGCGCCGACCCGCTGGAGCACGCGCGGATCGGAGACGTGGCCGGCAACCGTCTTGCGCAGCACACCCAGGCGGGTTGCGATGAAAGCGAACTCGCGATCGCCATGGGCGGCCTGGTTCAGGTTCATGAAGTCCATGTCGATGGTCGCCCACGGCAGTTCCACGTTCACCTGGGTGTGGAGGTGCAGGAAAGGCTTGCGCAAGGCATCCATCCCCGCGATCCACATCTTCGCCGGCGAAAATGTGTGCATCCAGGCGATGACACCGACGCAGTCGTCATCGGCGTTCGCCTCCAGCATCACCCGACGGATGGCGGTGGCATCGGTGAGCACCGGGAGCACCCGGATCTCTACCGGCACCTCGGGGGCGTCCGCCAGCGCCGAGGAGATCTGGGCCGACTGATCGCGCACCTGCAGCAAAACGTCCTCGCCGTAGAGCCCTTGGCTTCCGGTCAGGAACCACACCTGCTTGCTCACTTGGAACTCCCTTGTCCATAGACATTCTGATAACGATCGAAGAGCCGATCGACGTCGGCCTGTTCGAGACGGATGGGCTCACCCAGCTGGCGAGCAATGTGGACGGTTCGGGCCACGTCCTCGACCATGACCGCGGCCTTTACCGCATCGCGCGCGTCGCGACCGATCGTGAACGGACCGTGATTTGCCATCAGCACGGCGCGTGAGCGACTCGCCTGCAGCGTCTCGACGATGCCGCGGCCGATGGAGTCGTCGCCGATCAGGGCGAACGGCCCCACCGGAATCTCGCCGCCGAACTCATCGGCGATCATGGTCAGCACGCACGGGATCGGCTCGCGACGCGCAGCCCACGCGGTGGCGTAGTCGGAGTGGGTGTGCACGACGCCGCCGACGTCGGGCATGTGGCGGTAGACGTAGGCATGGGCCGCGGTGTCCGAGGACGGATTGCGCGTGCCTTCGACCAAGCGCGCGTCGAAGTCGCACACGACCATCGCTTCAGGGGTCAACGCGTCGTAGGAGACGCCCGACGGCTTGATGACCAGCAGGTCGGCGCCGGGTACCCGCGCCGACACATTTCCTGCCGTCCACACCACCAGCCCGTTGCGCGGCAGCTCGGCATGCAGCGCCGCGACTTCGGCCTTGAGGGCGTCGACGATCGGACGCAACTGGGGGTCAATGGTCATAGAAGAACTCCTGCTCTGTCGCAGCACGCATCAGACGGGATGAGGACAGCCACGGCGCTGCGCATTCCTTTCCTCTGCGTCGGACGTACGGTGTCCAGCGGGACGGATGTTATCGGTATCATAGCCGCCATTTCGCTCCGCCGACAGGCACCACAGACAGCGACGTGGCGAATACCAACACTCGCCCCGGGACGCAGCGCCCCGCGATCAGGCGCCGGCAGCGGCGCGATCCAGGTGGCGCAGCGAGCGCAGGCCGCGTTCCAGCTGCCAACTCAGGAAGGCCGCCACCACGCCGCTGCCCTGACGCAAGGTCGCATCGGGGATCTCGCGGGTCGCGATCCAGTCACCCGAACTGAGCGCACCCAGGTAGGCGATGGTTTGCGGCGTGACCAAGGCCGAGCCCGGGGGGCGGCAACGGCGACACACCAGCCCGCCCATCACCGGGGAGAACGCCTCATGGGGACCGGCCGCCCCACACCGAGCACACTCGCTCAAGTTCGGCGCGTAGCCAGCCACCGTGATCGCACGCAGCAGATAGGCGTCCATCACCATCACCGCTGGTCGGGGGCCATCGACCGTGCCCATCGTGAGCGCCTGGAGCCCTCCGAGGAGCAGCTGATACTGCCGCAAGGCTGGCTGACCTTCTTCGACCACCAATCGGTCCGCCGTCTCGATCATCACCTGCCCCGTGGTGTATCGCTCGTAATCTCGCCCAAGCGGTTCGGAGTACGGGTGGAGGGTCACGGCCTGCGTGATCACGTCCAAGGAACGGCCGGTGACGAACTGCAGGTCGACGTGAGTGAACGGCTCGAGGCGGGCGCCGAATTTCGAGGAGGTACGACGTACCCCCTTCGCCACCGCACGGACCTTGCCGTGCTGGCGGGAGAGCAGCGTGATGATCCGATCGGCCTCGCCCAGCTTGTGGGTGCGCAGCACGACCGCTTCATCGGTGTAAGTCGGCACCGTCCCATTGTCGCTGAGCCGGAACCCGAAGCTGACGAGGACGCACCCAAAGCCCGCGTGTTACCGCTAGCACAAGCGGCAGAAGAACTGTCATCATGGGGCTGTGCGACATGCCCGCCTCGGGCGGAAAAGGAGGATCAACGATGATCGGCACGACCCAAGACATCGCCGCGGCCATTCGCGAAGGCCGCACGGCGCTCGGCATCGAGTTCGGCTCCACCCGGATCAAGGCCGTGCTCACCGGCCCCGACCACCAGCCCATCGCGGTCGGCGCTCACGACTGGGAGAACCAGTTCGTCGATCGCATCTGGACCTACTCCGATCAAGCCATCTGGGCGGGCCTGCAAGGCTGCTATGCCGCGCTGGCCGCCGACGTCCGCCAGCGCCACGGGGTTGAACTCACCACGGTGGGAGCGCTCGGCGTTTCGGCGATGATGCATGGTTACCTCGCTTTCGACGCCGAGGGCCGCCTGCTCGTCCCGTTCCGCACCTGGCGTAATACGATCACCGCCCAGGCGAGCGCGGAGCTGAGCGAGTTGTTCGGCTTCAACATCCCGCAGCGCTGGAGCATCGCGCATCTGTACCAGGCGGTCCTCAACGGCGAGGATCATGTCGGACGGATCGCGCGCCTCAACACCTTGGCCGGCTACGTGCACCAGCGGCTGACCGGGCGCGCCGTGCTCGGAGTGGGGGATGCCAGCGGCATGTTCCCCATTGATGTCGCCACCGGCCAGTACGACCGCAAGATGGTGTCGCGCTTCGACGCCCTGATCGCCGGACGTGGCTACGACTGGACGCTGCTGGACCTGCTGCCGGCGGTTCTTCCCGCCGGCGCGGCCGCCGGAGAACTCACCCCCGACGGGGCCGCCCTGCTGGATCCGTCCGGCATGCTGCGCCCCGGGACGTTGTTCTGTCCTCCCGAGGGCGACGCGGGCACGGGCATGGTCGCCACCAACTCCGTGGCGCGCCGCACCGGAAATGTCAGCGCCGGCACGTCCATCTTCGCAATGGTGGTGCTCGAAGGGCCGTTGCAACGCCAGCACGCCGAACTCGACCTGGTGACCACCCCTGCCGGCGACCTGGTGGCCATGGTCCACTGCAACAACGGCGCCAGCGAGCTCGACGCCTGGGCGGGCCTGTTCACCGAATTCGCAGCGGAGCTGGGCGGACCGACCGACGCCTCGACGATCTTCGAGACCCTGTTCACGGCCGCCCTGCGAGGCGCAAAAGACGCCGGCGGGCTGCTCGCCTACAACTACCTCTCCGGTGAACACATCACCGGCTTCGAGGAAGGCCGGCCGCTGTTCGTTCGCACCCCAGACAGCCAGTTGTCCTTGGCCAACTTCATGCGAGCCCAGCTGTTCGCGACCTTCGGCAGCCTCAGCATCGGCATGCGGGTGCTGGCGGAGGAAGGCGTCGGCCTGGACTCTCTCTATGCCCATGGCGGTCTGTTCAAGACCAAGGGCGTGGGCGCCAGCATTCTGGCGGCCGCCCTCGATACCCCCGTCGCCGTCGGCGAGATCGCCGGCGAAGGCGGGGCCTGGGGCATCGCCGTGCTGGCCGGGTATGCCCGCGACAATGACGGCACCCCGCTGCACGCCTACCTGAACGAACAGGTGTTTGCGGGAGCCTCACTGGAAAGGGTGGACCCCGACCCTGCTGATGTGGCCGGCTTCGCTGCCTTCGCCGAGCGATTCACCACCGGCCTGGCGATCGAGCGGGCTGCTGTCGAAAACAGCTAACCAATATCGGCGCGACCCGCGGGTCGGGATCAGCAGCTTGAGCAAACCGGCGTCTCGCTCCGCAAGACGCACCAGGAACACCGTTTCCCCTGATATTCCTGCCTGCGATAGGCCCGGGCCAAGCCAATGGCGACAGCCGGCCACCCCGGGCACTCACGGCTGCGGTTAGGATCGCCTCGACGACGCAATCCGAAGGCGGCCCGGCAGGCGATGAGCATTACACCTCCTGAACGCTCAGGCGAGGAAACCCGAATGCCGCGCGCCCGCACACACGGCTGGATAGGCCGCCACAAGGCACTCGCGGCAATCCTGGCGTTGACGGCCGTGATCGTGGTGGTTGGCAGCGTGCTCGCAGCCAAGGTGTGGGCCGAGGTGTCAGCCTTGATTGATCTCAACAACCAGGCCGCCGGCATCAGCGATCTGGCCGGTCATCCGGGTTCGATTGCCGGCACGCTCACCACGGTGCGCGCCCAGGCGCACGCCGCGCGCGATGCCTCCGTGGATCCTGTGCTGCTCGTGGCGGAACGACTACCCGTCCTCGGTGACGACATCCGTGCCCTCGCCGCCGTGAGCCAGACCGCGGCCGAGATGGCTGATACCACGGTCGGCCTGGAACGCACGCTGCCCGAACTTCTCGCCGACGGTCGATTGAACCTCAGCGCTGGAGCCGGTCTGGTGAGCTTCACCGACGAGCTCAGTGCAGCGGCCGACCGCGGCCAGGCCCGCCTGAGCCAAGCGTCAATCGGCACCCTGCTGCCACCACTTGCCGACAAGCTCACGGCAGCGCGCACCGCCCTGGCCACCACGTCGCGCAGCACTGCAGCGCTGCGTCCATACCTGGAGGCGATGACGATCTTGGTCACGCCTCAGCCACCGCGGGACTGGCTGATCATCATGCAGAACCTTGACGAGGCCAGAAGTAGTGGCGGGCTGGTGTCGAGTTGGCTCATCCTCCACTCCCAGGACGGCCGGTTGAGCCTCGTGGACAAAGGGTCGAACACAGCACTGATCAGCAGCGGCCCGGTTGACGCCAAGACACTGCCGGTCGGATACCGCGAGATCTGGGGCGACAGCCTCACCGACTGGCGCTCGTTCAACGTCGCCGCGAGCTTCCCTGACAACGCTCGAGTGATGATGGATGCCTGGAACCTGCGCCACCGCAGGCAGGTCGATGGCGTACTCGCGCTCGGCCAGGGCAGCGTGCAGTACCTCGCTGCCGCAGCCGGGCCCTTGTCGATCAACGGCAAGACCATCGCGCCGGACGAACTCACCGACTACCTGACAGTGGGCATCTACCGGGATTATCCCGATCCCAGCCGGATCGACTCCGCCGTCACGAGCCTGAGCAGTGAGGTCTTCAGTCGCATCGCCGCCGGGCACATTGACCTGCGATCACTGGCGCGCGCAGCGTCGGCGCAACCGTCAGCCGACTACCTTCAGCTGTGGTCGCCCCGACCAGATCTCCAGCGTCGCATCGTCGAGTCCGGCCTGTCGGGGAGCTTCGGGCCAGCCGAAGGTCCAGTCGCGGCAGTCCGCCTCATCAACGGCGGAGGCAGCAAGCTCGACGTCTTCTCGCATCTGAAGCTCGACTATCGCCTCGGCGCGTGCCAATCCGACGACGTCGGCAATCAGACTCGCTCCAGCCGGCTCAGCGTCGACCTCCTGAACGCTTCACCAACCGCCGGTCTGCCTGCCTACATGACGGCACGGCCAGACCTCGTCGACCAGGGTGTCGCCGCCCACCGGATCGTGCCCGGCTCGAATCTCGAGTTCATCGCGATATGGCTGCCACGCTACGCCACAGTCACGGCGTCCACCCAGGATGGAGCGACGGCCACCGTCAACGAAGCCATGATCGGCGACCGCCAGCTCCTGGTCTTTCGCGCCGAACTCAACCCTGGGCAACGCACGTCGGTGGTCGTGGATTGGGAGGAACAGGCTCGCGACGATCAGGACCGGCCGCTACCAACCACGCCGTCGGTTTCGCTGCCGCCACTGCTCAACACCGCCGAGCTCGGCCTCCACGCGGGCGACGCCTGCAAGTGATGACCCACGCCCCGACCTTGCCAGTCACATGATTTTAACGATGCATTCACATCGACCGCCTATCCGCGCCAGGAGCGTTCTCGCGCGCGAATAGCTCTGGGTTATCGTCACTGAAACCACTCCGGACAAGGCATTCTTCCCGGTCGGCTAGTCGCGATCCGCAGACAGGATGTTTGCGCACAAGACGGAATTCCGGCGAGGGTCTCAGAAGCGGAACACATTGACACCCCATGGCACAAAAAACGTACAATGAGCCAAAGGTCACGCCATCAGAGGTCGTTCAGTGCCGTGCGCAAACGACGACATACATCCATAGGTATTGCTACCAAGAAGGGCCAGCCCATGAGGGTTTTCCAGCTCGTCAAATCGGCTCTAGTCGGTAGTGCGGTCGCAGCGTTGCTCCTCGTCGGAAGCGCCGGCACCGCGCAGGCCGCCTACCCACCCAGCGTCGACAAGCTCGCGGCGTCGAGCACCCTGTCCGGCGGCTACGCCACGGTCACGATCACCGGCAGCAACTTGACCAGCGGCATTCGCGCCACGGCCACCTACAAGACGAAGTCGGTGTCGAGCACATTCTCGATCAACTCCGCCAAGACCACCGGCACCACGAAGCTCAAGATCAGCAAGATCCTGCCGAAGACGGCCGGTCAGTACACCGTCACCATCAAGGCCGATAAGTACGCTTCCATCACGCACACCTACACCGTCGGCCACGAGGTGACGCTGAAGTCAGTCACCGCCACCAAGACCGCCCACGGCTTCCAGGTTCGCGGCAAGGCCTACGGCCACGGCAAGGTCAAGATCGCCGTCACCCACGAAGGCAAGACCAAGACCTACACCGACAAGGCCAACTCCGCCGGCTGGTTCAGCGACTGGTTCCGGGCCACCGACAAGGGCACCTACAAGATCAAGGTGACCTTGATCGCAACCACCAAGCACTTCGGCGCGACGCCGGTCACCGTGACCGTCACGCGCTGAGGCTCAGCACCAGAGATTGCGGCCCCGGAACTCACCGTTCCGGGGCCGCAATCTCTGTTTCGTCCGCCGTTCGATGCACAAGCCGGCGCAGCTGCCTCAATACGCATCTCCCCCGCCAGCCAAGTTCGAGGCATTAGGCTGCCAGGATGAAGCGGCTTGCATCGTTGCGGGTCTCCCCGCTGTGCCTGGGTGGCAATGTGTTCGGCTGGACGGCCGATCGAGAAACGTCCGAACAGATTCTGGACGCCTACGTCGCTGCGGGCGGCAACTTCATCGACACCGCCGACGTCTACTCCGCCTGGGTTCCGGGGCATCCCGGCGGCGAATCCGAGCGGATCATCGGCGGCTGGTTGACCAAGCGCAGCAGCCATTCGGACGTGGTCATCGCCACCAAGGTCGCGAAGCACCCGCAACACCGCGGCCTGCGTCCGTCCAACCTGCGGGTCAGCCTCGACGGATCGCGACGTCGCCTCGGCGTGGACGTGATCGACCTCTACTACGCCCACGAGGACGACCCCAGCGTCCCGATTGCCGATTGGCTGGGAACCTTCACCGAAATGATCGCCCACGGCTCGATTCGCGAGTTCGGGCTCTCGAACTTCACCGCTGAACGCACCCGCGAAGTGCTGGCCGTCGCCGAGGCCGAGGGGCTGGCCAAGCCGGTGGTTCTGCAGCCGGAATACAACCTGGTCCATCGAGCGGGGGTGGAGACCAGCGGTCTTGCCGATCTGGCAACCGAAGCGGGGCTGGGGATGGTGCCCTACTTCGGCCTGGCTGCCGGGTTCCTCACCGGCAAGTACCGCAGCATCGATGACCTACACGGCCCGCGCGCGGCAGGAGTGAAGCATTACGCGACCCCAGAGGGATTCGCGGTGGTCGACGAACTGGTCGAGATCGCCAACGAGCTCGACACCGAGCCGGCCAGCGTCGCACTGGCATGGCTGGCGTCGCGGCCCGGGGTCACCGCTCCGATCGCCAGCGCCAGTTCGCCGGAGCAGGTGGAGCCGCTGATGGCCTCGCTCGAGCTCAAGCTCACCCGCGGCCACGCGGCCCGGCTCAAGAAGGTCTCGACCCCGTTCGCCTAGGCCAAACAGCAGCCAGGGCCCGCGTCGTGGACGCGGGCCCTGGCTGGTTGTAAAGGTCAGCCTTGAACGCTGCCTTCGATCTCAGTCGTCGCGCCGGTGTGCGACACCGCAATCTTGCGCGGCTTAGCCTCCTCGGCGACCGGGATCGTCAGCTGGAGCACTCCATCGACGTACTCAGCGGAGATCTTGTCCAGCGCGACGCCGTAGCCGAGGGTCAACTGCCGGGCGAAGGTGCCATTGGGGCGCTCGCGCACCAGCCACTTCTGGCCCTCACCCGCGACAGCCTTGCGCTCAGCCCGCACGGTCAACGTCCGCTCGTCCACATCGACATCGATCGAGGCCGGATCCACGCCGGGCAGATCGATGCGCGCGACGAAGACGTCGCCGTCACGGTAGAGATCCATCGGCATGGCGACGCCGGTCGGGGTCCGGGCGGCGTCAGTCAGCCAGCGGTCCAGTTCACCAAAGGGGTCGAAGACTCGTGCCATTTTCACTCACTCCTCGTGTCTTGATTAGCACTCACTGTCATCGAGTGCTAACACCAGTGTGCGATGACTCATTCCCAATTTCAAGTGGGTTGAGTCTGATCGACTCAACTTCGCTGCGCCCGCCTGCCTGACGGCCACCGCTACCCTTACTCCGTGGCCACCAAGCACCCTCCGCTTCCCCCGAAAGCTCACCCGTCCGGGGCGCGGCCGCCCCAGATCGAGGCGAAGCTGCTCCCCAAACACGTGGCCATCGTGATGGATGGCAATGGCCGCTGGGCGAAATCGCGCAACCTTCCCCGAACCGAGGGCCACGCCCGCGGCGAGGCCTCACTCTTCGACGTGATTGAGGGGGCTATCGAGATCGGAGTGAAGTATCTGTCGGCCTACGCCTTCTCGACGGAGAACTGGCGTCGCTCCCCCGATGAGGTGCGCTGGCTGATGGGGTTCAACCGTGATGTCATCCATCGACGCCGCGACGAACTCGATGCGATGGGAGTTCGCATTCGCTGGGCCGGTCGCACGCCGAAACTGTGGCGCAGCGTGATCCATGAACTCCAGGATGCTGAACGGCAGAGCCAAGACAACGACGTCCTCACCTTGCAGTTCTGCGTGAACTACGGCGGCCGGGCCGAAATCGTCGACGCGGCGCGAGCCATTGCCCAGGCCGCGGCTCGCGGCGAGCTCGATCCCAACCGACTCACCGAGGAGCGCTTCCGAAAGTTCCTCGACGAACCGGAGATCCCCGACGTCGATCTGTTCGTCCGCTCGTCCGGCGAACAAAGGACCTCGAACTTCCTGCTGTGGCAGTCGGCCTATGCCGAGATGGTCTTCTTGGACCGGTTGTGGCCCGACTTCGATCGGCGCGACCTGTGGCAGGCGATCGAGCTTTACGCCCATCGCGATCGACGCTACGGCGGGGCCCAGCCCAACACCATCGCCTGAGCCTCCCACCGCCACCACTCTCGCAGAGCAGGACCCCCGAGCACCGCGCAGCCGCCGTGCATGCGGACGCCCGGACGCGGCTTCCCCCTCCGCTCGATAGCCCCCAGCCCAGCCACCCGCCCGCAAGCTTCGTTCTTGCTTATTCAAACAACGTTGGATAGGTTATCCAACGTTGTTTGAATAAGGAGCATCGATGGCCCCACGCAAAGCGAACCAGCCCCACCTCAGCGGTGATCAGATCGTTCAGGCCGCCCTGGAGCTGATCGATGAGACGGGGCTGGACGGCCACAACATGCGCGCCCTCGCGCAGCGGCTGGGCGTCGATGCCAGCACGATCTATTACTACGTTCCCAGCAAGGCTTCGCTGTTCACGCTGATCGTCGACCAGATCATGTCTGCGGTAGACCTCTCACGCGATGACGCCGCGCAGCCACCAGCGCAGCGATTGCTCGCCGCCGCGCAGGAGTACCGGCGCGTGCTGATGCTGCATCCGCGCGCGCTCAGCTTGGTCGCCGCCCGCTCACTGCGCAGTCCCACCCAGCTGCAGGCCGTGGAGGCCATGCTCAGCATCCTGTTTGACGCCGGCTTCTCGGCCCCCGAAGCGCTGACCGCGCTCGACGCGATCGGCCAGACGGTCATCGGTCTGAGCGTCATCCACGCCGCCCACGCCGAGGCCGAGGCTGAGCCCTTCACCCCGGAACCGGCAGAGCAGTTTCCGCACGTCCGGCGGCTGATCGACGAGGGTTGGTATCTGGGCGCCGAGGCCGAGTTCGAAGCCACCATCCGCGCACTCATCGCTGGACTGATCGCGGGGCAGGCCGACGGAACCTTGCTGTCGACCGACGCACCGCGGGTCCGACTCGCCCCGCCTACGCGGAAGGCCAACGTTGCTCAAGACGCTCACTGACCGCGATTTTCGCTCCCTCTGGTTGGGCCAAGCCGTTAGCAACATCGGCGACCAGTTCCACCTGATCGCGCTGCCGTGGCTGGTACTGGCAATCACCGGCGACCCGCTCCAGCTCGGGCTGGTGATGGCGGTGGCTGGTGTTCCACGCGCCGTCCTGATGTTGTTCGGCGGCGCCCTCGCCGACCGGATGTCGCCGCGAACGATCATGTTGTGGTCGAACCTCATCCGGATGGTCATCGCCGGCGTCCTCGCCGCCGCCGTCGCGAGCGGCCAGGTCCGGCCGTGGATGCCGTATGCGGTGGCCGGCGTCTTCGGCATCGTCTCTGGGGTGTTCCTGCCCTCGTCCGAGGCAGCGCTGCCTCGCATCCTCGGGCCGCAGCGCCTTGCTGCCGGAAACTCCTTGATGATGATGGCCACGCAGGTGGCGCAGTTCGCCGGGCCGGCGCTGGCCGGTTCGATGATCGCGCTGCTCTCCCATGGCGTGAGCCTCGGCCCCGCGGCCATGGCCGGGATCAGCGGCGCCTTCGCCGTGGATGCGATCAGTTTCGCCGTCGCCGCCGGGACCCTGTTGCTGGTGCGTCCGTTGCCCGCCTTCGGCTCCCGGTCGCATCCTCTTCGCGACATCGGCGAGGGGCTCGGCTTCGTATGGCATGACCGCTACATCCGGATCCTTGTGATTCTGATCGCCCTGGCCAATCTGCTGCTCACCGGACCCATCTTCGTCGGCCTCCCCACCCTGGCAGCCACCCGCTTCAACGACGGCGCGGCGGCCTACGGGCTACTCCTGTCGGCCAGCGCGCTGGGTAACCTCGTCGGCATGGCGCTCGCAGGCGCGACTCGGCCGTCGGCGAACGTGCTCAGCTGGATCAGCGTCGGAATCTTTCCCCTGATGGGCGTGTGTTACGCCGGTCTGGGGCTGGCAAGTTCAAGCACGGTCGCCATGGTCTTCATGCTGGTGGCCGGCCTCGGCAACGGCTACCTCGCCATCACGGTGATCACCCTGGTGCAGCAGATGGCACCATCGCACCTGGTCGGACGGACGATGGCGGTGCTGATGCTCTCGATGTACGGGCTGGGACCGATCTCACAGGTGGCGGCCGGCGCCGTCCTGCACCAATCCGTGAGCTGGCTGTTCATCGGCGCCGCCATCGGGCTGGTCGTCCCGGCCACGATCGCCTTGCTGAACCGCTCGCTGTGGCAGCTGGCACCGATCGCGAGCCGAAGCGCCGCCGGCGCGGAGCCGCCGACCGGGTCCCTGCAGAGGAGATGAGGCCGCCCAGCGTCCCGTCGCGGTGAGGCTGGTGTCGACAGCGTCGGTGTCGCGGCAGGATTAGCCCATGCGCGATACGACCATTGGCACCCCGCTGTCCACCGGCGCCGTCCGAGCCCTGCTGCTCGGGGCTGGCGAACTCGGCAAGGAGGTCACCATCGAGCTGCAGCGGTTCGGTGTTGAGGTGATTGCCGTGGACCGCTATCCCGATGCGCCGGCCATGCAGGTCGCGCACCGCAGCCATGTGGTCGACATGACCGACCCGGCCGCTCTGCGGGCCGTCATCGCGAGCGAACGCCCGCAGCTGGTTGTTCCTGAGGTTGAGGCCATTGCCACCGACGTATTGGCCGAGTTCGAGAACGACGGCGTTCAGGTGGTCCCCACTGCGCGGGCAACTCGACTGACCATGGACCGCGAAGGCATCCGACGGCTCGCGGCAGAAGAGCTCAGTCTGCCGACTTCCGACTACCGCTTCGCCGACAGCCTCGACGAGCTGCGCGCCGGTGTCGACGCCGTCGGAGTGCCGTGCGTCGTCAAGCCGGTGATGTCCTCCTCCGGAAAGGGGCAGTCGGTCATTCGGGACGACGCCGACATCGAACGGGCGTGGGAGTACGCGCGCTCTGGGGGACGTGTCGATCGGTCCCGGGTCATCGTGGAGGCCTTCGTCCCCTTCGATTCCGAGATCACGCTGCTCACCGTGCAGCACGCTGGCGGCGTGACCTTCTGCGACCCAGTCGGCCACATCCAAGTCGATGGCGACTACCGCGAGTCCTGGCAACCCGCCGCGCTGCCCGCCGGCGTGCTGGAGAAAGCGCAACAGATCGCGTCCGCCATCACCGGCGCGCTCGGCGGTTGGGGCCTGTTCGGCGTGGAACTGTTCATCGTGGGCGATGACGTCGTGTTCTCCGAAGTGTCGCCGCGGCCGCACGACACGGGCATGGTCACCCTGGTCTCCCAGGACCTCTCCGAGTTCGCGCTGCACGCCCGCGCCATCCTCGGCCTGCCGGTCCCCCAGCCGCTCCGGCTCGACGGCGACGGTTCGGCGGCCGCCTCGGTCGCGATCTTGGCCGACGGCCACGGCGTCCCGGTCTTCTCGGGGGTTGGTGAGGCTCTGAGCGTGCCCACCGCGCAGGTGCGACTCTTCGGCAAGCCTCGAGTTGAGGGACACCGTCGGGTCGCGGTCGCGCTCGCGCGCGGCACGGATGCTGAGGCGGCCCGGCAGCGCGCCCGCGAGGTTGCCGCCGCCATCACTGTCACCCTGGCCTGAGCGCTCGGCGCCGCCCCGACACGATTTGCGCGCCATTCACGCGAAATCGGCCGAAATAGCCTGCCATCTCGCGTCGAGCGCGCAAATCGTGTCAACTCAGCTGAGCATCACCTGCCGGACGCCCGCCGCGGGGTCGCAGTCTCTTCGGACAGCGAAAAGCCCCCGACCCGTGGATCGGCGGCCTGTATAGCCGTCACCAGCGGTTCAGGGGCGCTTCGTTGTCGATCAGTCGGTGCCACTCTCCATACCGGAGCGGTTCTGCGCCTCTTCGACGGGCTCAGGAGTCGCATTGCCCGCAGTGATCGCCGCCGCCTTGCCCTCTTCGAGAACTCCGACGAGGGACGACACTTCGCCACCAACCAGGCCAAGCTGGGCGTACTGCTCCAACCGAGTGCGCGAGTCGGCGATGTCGAGGTTGCGCATCGTCAGCTGGCCGATGCGATCCAGCGGGCCGAAGGCGGCATCGCCGACACGCTCCATGCTCAGCTTCTCCGGGTGGTAGGAGAATGCGGGACCCTCGGTGTCCATGATCGTGTAGTCGTCGCCGCGCCGCAGACGCAGGGTCACCGATCCGGTGATCGCCGAACCCACCCAACGCTGCAAGGACTCACGGATCATCAGCGACTGCGGATCGAGCCAACGGCCCTCGTACATCAGCCGGCCGAGCTTGCGGCCCTCAAGCTGGTAGCTGGCGAAGGTGTCCTCGTTGTGAATCGCAGTCACCAGACGCTCGTAGCAGATGTGCAGCAACGCCATGCCCGGCGCCTCGTAGATGCCGCGGCTCTTGGCCTCGATGATCCGGTTCTCGATCTGATCGCTCATGCCCAGACCGTGGCGGCCGCCGATGGCGTTGGCCTCCATCACCAGATCGACCGCGCTGGCGAAGGTCTTGCCGTTGATCATCACCGGACGGCCCTGCTCGAAGGTGACCGTGACATCCTCGGTGGCGACCTCGACGGTCGGATCCCAGAACCGGACGCCCATGATCGGCTCGACGATCTCGATGCCGGTGTCGAGGTTCTCCAGTTCCTTGGCCTCGTGGGTAGCGCCCCAGATGTTGGCGTCGGTGGAGTACGCCTTCTCCTTGGAGTCGCGGTACGGCAGATCACGCTCGGACAGCCACTGGCTCATCTCCGCCCGGCCACCCAACTCGGCGACGAAGTCGGCGTCCAGCCACGGCTTGTAGATCCGCAGCTGCGGGTTCGCCATCAGGCCGTAGCGGTAGAACCGCTCGATGTCATTGCCCTTGTAGGTGGAGCCGTCGCCCCAGATCCACACGTCGTCCTCGCGCATGGCGCGCACCAGCATGGTGCCGGTGACCGCCCGTCCGATCGGGGTGGTGTTGAAGTAGGTTTTGCCGCCGGTGCGGATGTGGAAGGCTCCGCACACCAGGGCGACCAGCCCTTCCTCGACCATCGCGGCCCGGCAGTCGACCATCCGCGAGATCTCGGCACCGTAGGCGCCGGCGCGGCCGGGCACCGAGTCGATGTCGGGCTCGTCGTACTGGCCGAGGTTGGCGGTGTACGTGCAGGGAATCGCACCTTTCTCGCGCATCCAGGCCACCGCCACCGAAGTGTCGAGGCCACCGGAGAAGGCGAGGCCGACGCGTTCGCCGACGGGCAGTTCGGTAAGGACCTTGGGCATAGGCCGAATCTTATCGGTCCTGCGACGGCGCCCCGTCCACGTCCCCTCCCCCGGCCATCTCCGGGAATGCAGCGAGGGCTCGCCTTCGCGCCGAGGGCTCGACCCCAGGGTGGAGCGATCGACGAGAAGGCGGGCCCTCGACGACAGAGCGGCGCTCAGCGGTCAGCTACCGACGCCGCGTCACGGACGCGGAACCGACTCCTCCTCCATCTCCGCAGCGCGATCGCGGGCGTCGCGATTGATCGCCGAGACCACCGCACTCAGCGAAGCCGTCACGATGGACGGGTTCATCCCCGCACCCCAGTAGACGTGGGCGTCCTCGCCGGTCCCGACCTCGGTCTCGACATAGGCGGCAGCCATCGCGTCACCACCGGAGGACAGCGCGTGCTCGGAGTAGTCCAGAACGCGCACGTGGTAGCCCAGGATGGCGAGCGCATCGACGAAGGCCGACACCGGGCCGTTGCCCTCACCGGTGATCTCGCGCTCCTTGCCGTGGTCATTGACCTTGGCAGTGACGGTGTAGCCGTTGCCGTTGGACACCGACTTCACCGTGACCAGCTCGAGCGGATCTCGGTTGCCCAGGTATTCAGCGGAGAAGATCATCCACAGCTCGTCGGCCGAGACCTCGCCGCCGGTGGAGTCGGTGTGCTGCTGCACCACGCGAGAGAACTCGATCTGCAGCCGACGCGGCAGGTCCAGCTTGTGCTCGGACTTCATGATGTAGGCCATACCGCCCTTGCCGGACTGACTGTTGACCCGGATCACGGCCTCATAGGTGCGGCCGACATCGTGCGGATCGATCGGGAGGTACGGCGCCTCCCAGGGGATCTCGTGCAGAGACTTCCCTTGGGAGGCCGCCGTCTTCTCCAGCACCTCCAGCCCCTTCTTGATGGCGTCCTGGTGGGAGCCGGAGAAGGCGGTGAAAACCAGGTCGCCCGCGTATGGGTGGCGCGGATGGACCGGCAGGTTGGTGCAGTACTCCACCGTTCGACGGATCTCATCGATGTCGGAGAAGTCGATCTGGGGGTCGATGCCCTGGGTGAACAGGTTCAGGCCTAGGGTGACCAGGTCTACGTTGCCGGTGCGCTCGCCGTGACCGAACAGGCAGCCTTCGACGCGATCGGCGCCGGCCATCAGCGCCAGTTCGGTGGCAGCCACCGCGGTGCCCCGGTCGTTGTGCGGGTGCAGCGAAATGGCCACGTAGGGACGGTTCTTGACGTGCCGACCGAAGTACTCGATCTGGTCGGCGTAGGTGTTCGGCGTCGACATCTCGACGGTCGCCGGCAGGTTCAAGATGATCTCGCGACCCTCGCCGGGCTGCCAGACGTCCATCACCGCATTGCAGACCTCGACAGCGAAGTCGGTGGGGGTCTGGGTGAAGATCTCCGGGCTGTACTGGTAGCCGAACTCGACCTCACCGAGGTACTTCTCGGCGTACTGCATCACCCACTGCGTGCCCCGCTGGGCCATCGCGATGCACTGCGCCTCGTCGATGCCGAAGACCACCCGCCGGAACAATTCCGCTGTGGCGTTGTACAGGTGGATGTTCGCCCGCTTCGCCCCGATCAGGGACTGCGCGGTGCGATCGATCAGGTCCTCACGGGCTTGGGTCAGGACGCTGATTTGGACATCGTCGGGCACGGCGTCGGATTCGATCAGGCCGCGGACGAAATCGAAGTCGGTCTGCGAAGCGGACGGGAAACCGATCTCGATCTCCTTGTAGCCCATCTTCACCAGCAGATCGAACATCTTGCGCTTGCGCGAGGGCGTCATCGGATCGATGAGCGCCTGGTTGCCGTCGCGCAGATCAGTGGACAGCCAGCGCGGCGCGGCGGTGATCTTCTTGCTCGGCCAGGTGCGATCGGGGACCTCGACCGGAGAGAAGGCGTGATAGCGGCCGACCGGCATCGGGGTGGGCTGCTGGACCGGCGTGCCGACCTGAGGTCGCGTGCCGAAGGTGTTGGACGTCATGGGTTCCTCGCTGTGGTTTGCGTGCGGATGAACAGGCGCGTGAAGAACTCCGCAGCGAGGAGGCCTGAAGAGTTAGGCCTCGCTGCGGCGACCAAGCAGGAGTCGCGCCCATGACATGGCATTCACTGTAGACACCCGAAGGGCAGTTTTGCCAACACGTCCACGAATTTCCTGCCGAGACTGCGCAGGTTCACTCATGGGGTCGGGGCGCGCGGCCCGAAGATCGCGGTGCCGACACGGACGATGGTGGCGCCTTCGGCGATGGCGGCTTCCAGGTCATTGGTCATCCCCATCGACAATGCGGTCGCGTCAGCAAAGCCCCTTGCCAAAGCCGCATCCCGCAGCGATCGCAGCTGAGCGTAGCCGGCCCGAACCACGTCCAAATCAGGGGTGTTGGCGCCAATGGTCATGAAACCGGTCAGCCGTAAACCGGGCAATCCGGCGACCTGCTCGGCCACAGCGAGAGCGTCGCTGGGGTCGACGCCGGACTTCGTCGGCTCGGCGGAGACATTGACCTGCACCATGACATCGAGGACGCGACCAGGCTCCAGGCGGCGAGCGATCGCCGCGGCCAGCTCCAGCGAAGCGACCGACTCCACTCCGCTGACCCAGCGCAGCGCGGCGTTGATCTTGTTCGACTGCAGCGGACCGATCAGATGCGTCGTGACGCCGAGGTCGGCCAGCGCCGGCCCCTTGGCCACCAGCTCCTGCACACGATTCTCACCCCGCAGCAGACCGGCGGCCGCCGGAAGAGCGAAGAGTTCGCGGATCAGCTCGGCAGGCTGCGTCTTGGTGGCCACCAGGACCTGTACATCGGTGCGGCTGCGACCGGCAGCGGTGCAGGCCGCGGCGACCCGCTCCAGCACGGCGTCGAGACGGCCGGCCAACGCGTTGATCACCGTCTGACCGTACCGCTGTTCGTCACCGCGCAGCGCGCTGGGCACGCCTGCGGCCGCGGTGTCGGCCTGAGTCACCGGATCAGAAACCGAGCCGGTTCAGATGCTTGGGGCTGCGCTGCCAGTCCTTGAGGACCTTGACTCGCAGATCCAGATGCACCGGCTGGCCGAGCAGAGTGGTGATCTGCGCGCGAGCGTCCGTGCCGATGGCCTTCAGCCGCTCTCCCTTGTGGCCGATGATGATGCCCTTCTGGGAATCCCGCTCCACGATCAGCGAGGCGTAGATGTCGAGCAGCGGACGATCCGCCGGCCGGTCGGGGCGCGGACCCATCTCGTCAATGACCACCATCAGCGAGTGCGGCAGCTCATCGCGAACGTCCTCAAGGGCCGCCTCACGGATCAGTTCGGCGATGCGGGTCTCGGTCGGCTCGTCGGTGATCTCGCCATCGGGGAACAGCTGGGGCCCTTCGGGCAGCAGCTTGATCAGCTCCTCGGCTACCACGTCCACCTGATCGTCGGTGAGCGCCGACACGGGCACGATGCTGGCCCACTGGATGCCGAGCTCTTCCTCCAGCGAAGCGATCTTGAGCAGGTGTTCGGCCATCCGCTGCGGCTTGACCAAGTCGGACTTGGTCGCCAGCGCGACCAGCTGCGGACGCTTCGGCAGCTTGGCGATCTCTGCGACCAGGAAGGTGTCGCCCGGCCCGATGCGCTGATCGGACGGCAGGCAGACGCCGATGACATCGACCTCTGCCCAGGTCTCATGCACCAGGTCGTTGAGCCGTTCACCCAGCAGCGTGCGAGGCTTGTGCAGTCCGGGGGTGTCGACCACGACCAGCTGAGCGTCCGGGGTGTTCACGATGCCGCGCACGACATGGCGCGTGGTCTGCGGCTTGGACGAGGCGATCGCGATCTTCTCCCCGACCAGGGCATTGGTCAGCGTCGACTTGCCGGCATTGGGCCGTCCCACGAAACAAGCAAAGCCCGATCTCATGTGCGCCTCCTGGCGGACTCAGTGGCCAGCTTGGCCGCGGCTTCTGCCGCGGTGTCGCCGTCCTGCGCCGCGCGCGTCGCGAGCACCGTTTGAATGCTGTGGCGGCGGCCGGCCCCGCGCTCAGCGGTGAGCTCGATGCCTTCCCACTCCACCACCGAACCAGGAATAGGCACCTTGTTCAGCTCTTTGGCCATCAGCCCCAGCACCGTGTCGACCTCGTCGTCGTCGACCTTGAGCCCGAAGAGTTCGCCGAGATCCTCGATGCCCAGGCGCGCGGACACTCGGAAGCGTCCCTCCCCCAGTTCGGTGACCGGTGCGACCTCGTCGTCGTACTCGTCGACGATCTCCCCGACGATCTCTTCCAGCACGTCCTCAATGGTGGCCAGGCCGGCGGTGCCCCCGAACTCGTCGATGACGATCACCACGTGCGAATGGGTGACCTGCATCTCACGCAGCAGTTCGTCGACCGGCTTGGAGTCCGGGCAGAAGGTGGGCGGACGCATCAACGTGTCCACCCGCTCGGAGGCTTGGGTCTCGGGGCTGTCATACATCCGCTGAATGACGTCCTTGAGGTAGAGCACACCCACGACGTCGTCGATGTCCTCCCCGATCACCGGAATCCGGCTGAAGCCGGACCGCAAAGCCAGCGAGACCCCTTGCCGCAGCGTCTTGTCCTGCTCGATGTAGACCATCTCGGTCCGCGGAACCATCACCTCTTTGACGATGGTGTCGCCGAGCTCGAAGACCGAGTGGATCATCTCCCGCTCCTCGGCCTCGATCAGATCGCGTGCCTGGGCGATGTCGACCAGTTCACGCAGCTCCGCCTCCGAGGTGAACGGACCCTCGGTGAACCCCTTGCCGGGCGTGAGGGCGTTGCCGATGAGGATCATCAGCTGCGAGATCGGGCCCAGGACCGTCGTCAGCGCGCCGATCGGGCCTGCCGCGGCCAACGCGACGGCGTCGGCATGCTGACGTCCGAGGGTGCGGGGCGCGACCCCCAAGCCGATGAAGGAGATCACCAGCATGACCGCCACCGGATAGACGACCTGCTCCCACAGAGCATCGAAATGCTCCACCACGACCACCGCGACCAGCACGGTGGCGATGACCTCCAGCAGCACCCGCAGGAACTGGGTGGAGTTGAGGTGCGGGGCTGGATCTTCGGCCAGCAGCAGCAGCTTCGGCGCCCCGCGACGACCCTCTTCGACCAGCCCTTCGGCGCGAGCGCGGGACACCGACGAGAGCGCAGCCTCGGCGGCGGTGAGTAGTCCAGCCAGCACCACGCACAGCGCAGCAGCGGCCAGCAGTATCCACTGGGTCTGACTCAAGCCTGGATCACACGCCTCGTTCGGGTCGTTTCGGGTGGCCTTGAGTCTATCGGCAACCGGGTTCGGCGGGCTCGGGCGCTTCGGGAGCCGCGTCCGGCTGTGCGGACGGGTCGGCGAGCTTCACCACAACGTATGGCAGGAAGAGCTGCACCAGGGGGCCGATCGAGACCGCGTAGACCAGCGTGCCGATGCCCACCAGCCCGCCGAGCGACCACCCGATCAGCAGGACGGAGAGCTCAAGGCCGGTTCTGACCAGGCGCAGCGACCAGCCGGTGCGGCGGGCGATGCCGGTCATGAGACCGTCACGCGGGCCGGGGCCGAGCTGCGCGCCGATGTACAGGGCGCCGGCCAGGCCATTCACCACGATGCCGACCGCCAGCAAGGTCCACTCGGTGAGGGCGTCTCGGGCCGCAGGAACCCAGGCCAGAGTTGCGTCGGTGGCCAGTCCGATGACGACGGCGTTGGCAATGGTGCCGAGCCCGGGCGCCTGGCGCAGTGGGATCCACAGCAACAGAACCGCGAACCCCACCACGATCACCACGGTGCCGAAGGACCAGCCAACCAGCCGCTGGATGCCAGCGTGAAAGACGTCCCACGGGTCGAGGCCGAGCCCGCTGCGGATGAACAGCGCCATTGCGAAGCCGTAGAGCCACAGGCCGACGAAGAGCTGCGGCAGCCGTCGCCCCAACCGCCCGGCGCGCAGCTGCGCGAGCGGGCCAAGGGTGGCCAGGAGCGGGCGGGACGGCGACGAACGGAAACTCATGGGCACCATCCTCGGACAGATTGGCCTTGCATTGAATAGCCAATCTTGACAGAGTGGCCTCGTGCCGCTCCCCGGAATCACCGCCACCCGCATCGCTGAGCTGCTGCCGCCTCGCGACGACAGCGTGGCCACCTACCGCTGGCTCGCGGACGGACTTCGGCTGCTCATCGCGGACGGACGGATTCCTGCCGGCCAAGCGCTGCCGGCCGAACGCCGCCTCACCGAGGCCCTCGGTGTGAGCCGCACCACCGTGACGAAGGCGTACGCGCATCTCGGCGAGGCCGGCTTCGCGACCGCACGCCAGGGTTCGGCGCACGTCGCCTGCCTGCCGCTGGATCGGCACCATCTCGGCGTGGGTGGGGCCCTGCTTCCCGGCGCCGAACTCGACCCGGACACCCTCGATCTCACCTGCGCGGCCTCCCGCGCTCCCGCGGGAACGATCGAGGCCTACACCCGGGCCGTGGCCACCTTGCCCGCCTATCTGGCTGGCACCGGCTACGCCACCGCAGGGCTGATCGAACTCCGCACGCTGATCGCCGACCGTTACGCCGAGCGAGGTCTACCAACCACGCCGGACCAGATCATGGTCGTCAACGGGGCGTTGGCCGGCGTCAATCTGGCCGCCCGCGCCCTGATCCAACCCGGTGACCGAGTGCTGGTCGAGACCCCGTCCTACCCGAACACCCTGCAGGCGGCCCGCAGACGGGGCGCCCGGCTGGTGCCGTTGCCCGTCGAAGCGACCGGCTGGGATCTCGAGCAAGCCGCGGCGATGATCGCAGCGAGCCGTCCGAGTGTGGCCCTGCTGATCGTGGACTTTCACAATCCCACCGGCTCGCTGATGGCCGATGAGGACCGGGCACGGTTGGCGTCCGCGCTGCGCCGCAGTCGGACCATCGCCGTCGTCGACGAGACCATGCTTGAGGTTCGCCTCAATGACGCCCTGCCGCCATTGCCCTTCGCCGCGTACCTGCCGAACACCGTCCTTGTCGGCAGTGCGTCGAAGTCTCATTGGGGCGGCCTGCGAATCGGCTGGCTCCGGGTCCCGTCCGGGCTCGGTGCTCGGATGGCGCAGCATCGGATCATCGAGGATCTTGGCGCTCCCCTGGTCGAACAACTAGCCACCATCGAGTTGCTCCGTGCTCGACCGGGCCTGCATCCGGAACGGAAGGCGGAACTGGTCCGTGCGCGGCAGGCGATGATCGAACACCTGCCGGCAGCACTGCCCGGCGCGACCTGGACGGTTCCCGACGGCGGCATGAGCCTGTGGGTGCAGCTTCCCCGTGATCGCGCCACCGCTTTGGCGCAAGCCGCGGTCGCCGAGGGCCTGCTGCTGAGCCCCGGCTCGCAGTTTGCCGCCGTGGGTGGTCTGGAGCGGTTCGTCCGGCTGCCTTACAAGGATCCAGCACCTGTCGTTGCGGAGGCGATGCTCCGCCTCGGCAACGCCTGGCGAACGCAGGCCGGGCTTCCTCAGATGACCAGCGCGACCCGGCCGCGGCCTATCGTCGCCTAGTCAGGCACTCCCGGACGGCACCGGGATCACCGAAGCAGCGGCACCCCGACAGGGCGACTCACTCGGCGCGCGAAGCACTCCAGGCGGCGATGATCTTGTCGTTGAGGTCGAACATGACCTGCTTCTCCGCCGGCTCGCCGTGGTCGTGGCCCAACAGGTGCAGCAGACCGTGGATCAGCAGATAGTCCGCCTCTTCCTCCGGCGTGCGTCCCATGCTCGCGGCCTGCGCCGCGGTCACCGTCGGGCACAGCACGATGTCACCCAACAGGCCGATCGGCGGTTCCTCGTCCGGGTCGGGCGCGCGCAACTCGTCCATCGGGAAGCTGAGCACGTCGGTCGGGCCGGGCTCATCCATGAACTTCTCGTGGTAGGCGCTCATCGTGTCTTCGTCGACCAGCAGGATCGACAACTCGGCCTCGGGGTGGATCCGCAGCAGGTCGAGCGCGAAGGCGGCCAACTGCGCGAGCCGGTTGGTGTCGACCTCGACACCGGATTCGTTGTTGAGATCGATCATGCGTTCTTCCTCACCGGGAGTCGTGACTCAAAGCGGTCGTAGGCGGCCACGATGCGTCCGACCAGCTTGTGGCGGACGACGTCATGGCTGGTCAGGCGGCAGAAGGCGATGTCGGTGACCCCGTCGAGAATCTCCTCGACGACGGTCAGCCCCGATCGCACCCCGCCGGGAAGGTCGATCTGGGTGACGTCCCCGGTGACCACGATCTTCGAGCCGAAGCCCAGGCGGGTCAGGAACATCTTCATCTGCTCGGTCGAGGTGTTCTGCGCTTCGTCGAGGATGATGAACGCGTCATTCAGCGTCCGGCCGCGCATGTAGGCCAGCGGAGCCACCTCGATGGTGCCGCTGGTGAGCAGCTTGGGCACCGACTCCGGATCGATCATGTCGTGCAGAGCGTCGTACAAGGGGCGCAGATACGGGTCGATCTTGTCGTTCAAGGTGCCGGGCAGAAACCCCAGCCGCTCGCCAGCCTCGATCGCCGGGCGGGTGAGGATGATCCTGTTGACCTGTTTGGCCTGCAGCGCCTGAACCGCCTTGGCCATCGCCAAGTAGGTCTTGCCGGTGCCGGCCGGACCGATGCCGAAGATCACCGTGTGAGCGTCGATCGCATCAACGTAACGCTTCTGATTGAGCGTCTTGGGACGGATGGTCTTGCCCCGGGTCGACAAGATGTCGTGGGTGAGCACCTCGGCCGCGCTGACGTCGGGGGCCGACGCCATGCCGAGCACGCGCTCGACGGTGTCAGCCGCAAGCCCTTGGCCGGTCCTGACGATCGTGATCAGCTCGGTGAGCACCTCGGCGGCCGCAGTGACCTCCTCGGGCGTGCCGGTGAAGGTGATCTCGTTGCCGCGGACGTGGACCTCGGCGTCCAGCTCGCGTTCCAGGATCCGCAAGAACTCGTCCCGCGGTCCGAGCACGGACACCATGTTGATCGAAGCCGGAATGGCGACGCGCCGCTCCGCGGTCGCACGAGCTGGTTGATTCAGCGGATCCTCCTGAGCTGCTTGGCGCACCATCCTAACGCGGGGTGCCGACGCCTACCTGGTACCCGATCAGGCTCACTGGGCGAAGCGATCGGTCGCCGCGACCAGCTCAGACGCGATCTCCGGCTCGCCTGCCGCATGACCGGCCAGCACCACCCGATAGTCCGCTTCCGGCCAGGCGCGATGCAGTGCATCGGCGGTGGTGATCGGGCACGGCAGGTCGTAGCGACCTTGGACGATGACCGCCGGGATGTGCCGGATCCGATCCACCTCGTCGATCAGCTGCCCCTCCCGGAACCAGCCGGCGTTGAAGAAGTAGTGGTTCTCGATCCGAGCAAAGGCCAGCGCGAACTGCGGGTCGGAGAACTCCTCGACATGCTGGGCTGAGAACTCCAGATTGGACGTAGCCGCCTCCCAGGTCGTCCAGGCCAACCCCGCCGGGAGATGGACGGCCGGATCCGGGTCGAACAACAACTCGTGGAACTTCGCGATCCGATCCCCCGCGAAGCCGTCCGGCAGCGGCGCTTCGAAGCTGCGCCACCACTCCGGGGCGATGTTTGCGGCGCCGCCGTTGTAGTACCAGTCGAGCTCACTGCGACGCAGCGTGAAGATGCCGCGCAACACCAGTTCGGTGACGCGCTCGGGATGCTTCTCGGCGTAGGCCAGCGCCAACGCGCTGCCCCACGAGCCGCCAAAGACCTGCCAGGCATCGATCCCGCGCGCCTCGCGAAGGACCTCGAGGTCGGCCACCAGATGCCAGGTGGTGTTCGCACTCAGATCGGCAGACGGCTCGCTGGCGTGCGGACGGCTCCGCCCGCAGCCGCGCTGATCGACCAGCACCACGCGATAGCGCTCGGGGTCGAAGTAACGCCGGTAGTTGGCCACGATGCCCCCGCCAGGGCCGCCGTGGACGAAGACGGCCGGTTTGCCCGCCGGATTACCGCATTCCTCCCAGTACAACTGCTGCCCGTCGCCGACGTCGAGCATGCCGCTGACGTACGGCTCAAGCGGCGGATACAAGATGCTGTCGAGGTCTGGGCGCTCACTCATCGTCGAACTCGTCGTCGTCATCGATGATGTGCATGGCGGCCTCCTCAGCCGTGGCCGCCCCACCGTCGATGCCGACGTCGTGGCCGATGCTGGTCGCTTCGCGATCCTCGCCAGGGATTCCCTCGTTGGCATCCACCAATCGCCCAGCTCTGACCCGTCCGACCTCCCGCTCCTCGGTCGGGTCTGGGTTCCACGGCCCCTCCGGTTTCAGCGCAGGCTGCTCCTCCTGGGCCACCCGCATGTCGAGGGTCTCCCCTTCGCGCATCTCCGCCGGCGTGTTGCCGAAGCCTTGCGCCGCCGACCAATGGTCGGGAGCCACATAGCCCTCGTCGAGCGGGTCGTCCACGCCCCGATCGACCAGGGATCGGTCCTGGTCCAGCTGGTCGAGCTGCTCGGACTCCTCCGGCACGCCTTCGTCGTCATACTCGCTCATGCCCCTAGCCTGCCACGCCTTGTGGGTAGCGGTGTGGCACCGCAGAAGGTAATCCGCAGGTCCGCAGGAGCACGCCGAAAAGAGCTCTGAGGATCGCCGGAACGAGCACGGCGGGAGCGCCTGAAACGTCTAGAATCCGCTCTCGTGTCTGCTGAACCCTCCGTCGATCGTCCCGCCCTGCGCGGCAGCTACGACGTGGTCCTTGCGACCTTCGTCGGGATGCTGCTGATCTCCAACATCGGCGCAACCAAGCTGATCGCCTTCGGGCCTAACTGGACCGTCGGCGGGGTGCAGCTGCTGCCGATCATCACCGACGGCGGCGCCATCCTGTTCCCGCTGACCTATGTGCTCGGCGACATCCTCGCCGAGGTGTACGGACTGCGCCGGGCCAACCGAGCGATCATCACCGGCTTCGTTCTGGCCGCGGTGATGTCGCTCACCTTCCTCATCGTTGACGCAGCGCCGCCGGCCGCGGACTGGCCCAACCAGGACGCCTGGCACGCCGTCCTCGGCTTCGTCCCGCGGATCGTGGTCGCCAGTCTGCTCGGCTACCTGGCCGGCCAGCTGCTCAACGCCCTTGTGCTGGTGCGAATCAAACAGCGCTGGGGCGAGCAGCATCTGTGGGTGAGACTGATCGGCTCGACACTGGTCGGCGAGTTCGCCGACACCCTGGTCTTCTGCATGATCGCCTTCGGCCCGTTGGGCAACCCGCTCGGCGGCGAATCGATTCCGTGGCCCGCGCTGATCAACTACACCGCGGTCGGCTGGCTGTACAAGGTGAGCGTCGAGGTCGTCATGTTGCCGGTGACGTACCGGGTCATCGCCTGGGTCAAGGCTCGTGAAGCTGCCGCGTTCGGGGCAGGAATGAGCAACGTGTAACGGTCGGCCCGAACTCAGCGGCGAGCCCGGTAGAACCGTCCGAGAAAGTCCTCACGGAAGTCGTCGAACCGCCCTTGTTCCATCGCGGCGCGGATGTTGTCGACAAGGCGAACCGTGAAGCGTTCGTTGTGGATGGTGGCCAACGTGGCCGACAGCATCTCCTTGGCCTTGAACAGGTGGTGGAGGTAGGCGCGGGTGTAGTGCGTGCAGGTGTAGCAGTCGCAGCCGTCCTCCAGCGGGACGAAGGAACGTCGATGCGCAGCGGTGTTCACGTTGTAGCGACCATCAGCGGTATAGATCGCCGCGTTGCGAGCGACCCGTGACGGCATGACGCAGTCGAAGGTGTCTACTCCTGCGGCGATCGCGGCGAAGAAGTCGTCCGGCTCCGAGATGCCCAGCAAGTGCCTGGGCTTGTTGAACGGCAACTCTTCAGCCACCCAACCGACGATCGTGCCCAGATTCTCCTTCTCCAGGGCGCCGCCGATGCCGAAGCCGTCGAAGCTGCGCCCATCGACCTCGAGCTCGGCGAGATCACGTGCAGCCTTGCGGCGCAGATCCTGGTACTGGGCGCCCTGCACGACGCCGAACAGCGCCTGGTAGGGCTTACCCACCCGAGCCTCGGTCAAGCGACCGTGCTCGGCCAGACAGCGCACCGCCCAGGCCTGCGTTCGCTCCAGCGAACTCTCCTGGTAGCCGCGCGTGTTGAGCAGCGTGGTGCACTCGTCGAAAGCGAACATGATGTCGGCACCGAGCTCGTGCTGGATCCGCATCGACACCTCGGGGGTGAAACGGTGCCGATCCCCGTTGAGGTGCGAGGTGAAGGTCACGCCGTCGTCATCCACATGCGCCAACCGGGACTTTCCGGGCGCGATCACATCGTCGTTCGCCAAGCCGGTGGCGTCCATCGCCAGCACCTTCTTGAAGCCGACGCCCAGGCTCATCACCTGGAAGCCCCCTGAGTCGGTGAAGGTGGGACCGGGCCAGTTCATGAAGGCCCCCAGGCCACCGGCCTCGTCGATCAGATCGGAGCCAGGCTGCAGGTACAGGTGATAGGCATTGGCCAGAACCGCCTGCGCGCCAAGTTCGGCCACGGAGTCCGGCAGCACCGCCTTGACGGTCGCCTTGGTGCCGACGGCGATGAAAGCCGGGGTCTTGATCTGTCCGTGCGGAGTGTCGATGACTCCGGTGCGCCCCAGGCCGTTCTCGAGGACAGCCCCCGGAGTGAATCCGAAGTCAGTCACGCGCGCTCATTGCCTGAAGCTGGGCCAAAGCCACCACGCCGGCGGTTGACGTCCGCAGCACCGCATCGGCCACCAAGACCGGTCGGCCGCCGGCCTTCTCGAAGGCGGCCACCTCGTCGTCGCTGAGGCCACCCTCGGGGCCGACGATGAACATGATCTCGCCACTGGCGGGGAGGTCGATCGTAGCCAAGGGCAGGCTGGCCGACTCGTGCAGGATCACCGTCAGCGCCGTCTGATCGATGCGCAGTGCCAGCTCGGCGGTTGTCATCGGGAGCGACACCGTCGGTACCCGCAACCGGCGTGACTGCTTGGACGCTTCTCGGGCCGCCGCGCGCCAGCGGGTCAAGCCACGCTCGGTGCGTTCGGGCGACCAACGCACGACTGAACGCGAGGCCTGCCAGGGCACGATCTCGTCGATTCCCAACTCCGTGAGCATCTCGACGGCAAGCTCTGCGCGGTCGCCCTTAGGCAATGCCTGCACCGCGACGTAACGCACCGGGCGAGCCGGCTCGCGCAGCACCTCGTCGACCAACACGCTGATGCTGCCCTTGTCAGCAGCGGTCACCGCGCCGCGGACGGCCGTCCCGTTGCCATCGCTGATGCAGACGACCTCGCCGACCTTGATTCGGCGGACGGCCGCGGCATGGTGACCCTCCTGACCGGTCAACGTCACCGTGGCGCCGACGGCCGGAGCGTCGAGCGGAGCCAGGAACACCGGCTCGGTCACGAGAAAGCCTCCTTAAGCCAGCCGAACGGGCCCTTGCCGTGCTTGGCGACCGCCGCCTGCGGTCGGGTTTCATTGCGCACCTCGGCCAACTGCGCCAGCAACTCACGCTGCGCGGGATCGAGCTTGGTCGGGGTGTCAACGATGAGCGTGACGCCCAGATCGCCGCGCCCGCCACCGCGTAGCCGCGGTACGCCGCGTCCGGCCATGGCGATCCGCGCGTGGGATTGGGTGCCGGCCGGGATCTGCACTTCGACACTGGCCTGATCGGCATCCAGATCGTCGCGCTCGGCCTCCAGGGTGTCGAGGGTGACCACCGTGCCCAGCGCAGCCGCAGTCATCGGCACATGGACGACCATCTCCAGGTCGTCACCATTGCGCTTGAAGACCTCGTGCTGACTGACTTTGAGCTCGACGTAAAGATCACCGGCCGGGCCGCCGCCGGGGCCGACCTCGCCCTGGTGGGCCAAGTGAACCCGGTTGCCGGTGTCGACACCGGCAGGGATCTTGACGTTGATGGTGCGATGCGTGCGCACCCGGCCTTCGCCGGCACACTCCCCGCAGGGGTTCGGGATGATCGTGCCGTAGCCGCGACACGACGGGCACGGCTGCGACGTGCGGATCTCGCCGAGGAAGGAGCGCTGGACGGCGATGACCTCGCCCGAACCCTGGCAGGTGCCGCAGGTGATCGGCTCGCTGCCGGCGTTCGCGCCGCTGCCGGAGCATTGCGGGCAAACCACTGCGGTGTCGACCTTGAGCTCCTTGGTGATGCCGAAGGCCGCCTCGGCCAAAGTCAGGTTCAGCCGGACGGCGGAATCCTGGCCGCGGCGCACCCGCGACTTGGGGCCGCGCGGCGACTGGCCGCCGAACATGGCGTCCACCAGGTTGGTGAAGTCGAAACCGCCGCCGCCGCTGAACCCGAAGCCACCCGCGCCGAAGCCGCCGGCGCCACCCATCGGGTTGCCGCCGCGGTCGTACATCGCCCGCTTGTTGGGGTCGTGCAGGACCTCATAGGCCTCGCCGATCTCTTTGAACTTCTCGGCGGCGTCGGGTGCGTCGGCCACGTCGGGGTGATACTTCATCGCCAACCGGCGATAGGCCTTCTTGATCTGCTCACTGGTGGCGTCCCGGGGGACGCCGAGCACCTCGTAGTAGTCAGCGCTCACGCTCATCCTTCAGCTAGATAACGGCTGATGTAGCGGGCGACAGCCCGCACCGCAGCCATGGTCGAGGGGTAGTCCATCCGGGTCGGACCGACCACCCCCAAGCTCGCCTGCCGGGTCGCCCCGGCACCGTAACCGCTGGCGACCACCGAGGTGGTGCGCAACGGCTCGTAGCTGTTCTCGTGTCCGATCCGGACGTTCACGTCCCCTGCTGCTGCCACCTCACCCAACAGCTTCAGCAGCACGACTTGTTCCTCGAGCGCCTCCAGCACCGGACGAACCGCCGTCTCGTACTCGTCGGCGAAGCGGGTCAGGTTCGGCACACCGCCGACGACGACCCGAGTGGAGGTCGTCGTGGCCTGCAAGCGCTGGAAGGCCGGCACCACCGCTTCCGCAGTCGGCCGCAGATGCTCGGGCAGCTCGGCGACCAGAGAGGCGATCCGCTCGCTGGCGACGCTCGGGCTCAGCCCCACCAGCGCGGCGTTCAGGCGCCCGCGCAGATCAGCGAGCTGGCTGTCGTCGACCTCGCCCAGCTCGATCGGATACTGATCGACCTGCCCGGAGGAGTTCACCAGGATCAGCAATCCCCTGCCCGGGCTGAGCAGGATGAGCTCCACATGCCGCAGCGTCGAGTTCGACAGCACCGGATACTGCACGATCGCCACCTGGTGGGTGATCTGCGCCAGGGTGCGCACCGTCCGCGCCACCAGGTCGTCGATGTCGATGACACCGTCCATGAAGCTCTGGATCGCCCTGCGCTCTGCGGTCGACAGTGGCTTCACCTGACCGAGTCGGTCGACGAACAGTCGATACCCCTTGTCGGTCGGGATTCTGCCGGCACTGGTGTGGGGCTGGGTGATGTAGCCCTCTTCTTCCAGCACCGCCATGTCGTTGCGCACCGTCGCCGGCGACACGTCCAAGGCGTAGCGCTCGACCAGGGCACGGGAACCGACCGGTTCCTGCATCGAGACGTAGTCGGTGACGATGGCCCGCAGGATCGTGAGCTTGCGTTCGTCCAGCATGGCACGCCCCTCCTGTCTGGCTGGCACTCTCGGCAGTTGAGTGCCAGTCTAACGCAGCGGCGGCAGGTTAGGCTGATCGGCATGGCGCAGTTCAGCTTGGGCGATTTCACTCCGGTAGCGGACGGGATCTTCGTTGCCGTCGCCGAACCGGCTTCGGTCAACATCGGTCTGATCGTCGGCCCGAACGGCTGCCTGGTGATCGACACCGGCTCCTCCCCCGAGCAGGGCGCCGCCGTCCGGGCTGCGGCCCAGGCCGTCGCGGGAGTACCCGTGACCGCGGTGCTGGTGACCCACTGGCATTACGACCATCTTTTCGGCCTGTCGGCTTTTGCCGATGTGGCCAGCTTCGGGCACGAGAGCCTCACCGCACGGATCGGCAGCCCCGAAGCCGTCAGCGCAGCCGAGGAGTTGGGCGTCGATGCTGGCGCCCTCATCGCTCCGACCAGCACCTTCAGTCTGGCCAGGGTCATCGACGCCGGTGGGCGGCGCGTCGAAGCGTTGCATTTCGGACCCGGCCACACCGACGGTGACGTCGCCGTGTACGTGCCTGATGCCGAGGTGATCTTCGCCGGCGACCTGCTGGAGAGTTCCGCCCCACCGAGCTTCGGACCCGACAGCGACCTGAGGGACTGGCCGAACGCACTCGACGGCATCCTCGGATTGGTTCGCCAACAGACGGTGCTCATCCCCGGCCACGGACCGGCGATGGATCAGATGGCTGCCTTCGAGCAACGCTCACGCATCGCCGCCCTGCACGGGCAAGTGGAGTTCGTGATCGGTCAGGGCAAGCCTCTCGACGAGGCCTACACCGCGGTCGAATGGCCGTTCGACGAGCAGACGGTTCGCTCCGTGCTGCCCCGGGCCTACGCCGCTGCCGCAGCAGCAGGGGTGATGCCGAAACGGCAGCTCCCGCTCCTGGGCGGCCACTGAGCCCGTACTGGCCCGCTCGCCGACGATGGCCGAGCGGCCCCCGAGGCCTGCTACCCGCCGGCCTTGCGCCGGAACATCGTGGCGCCGCCCTGGCGTCCGCGCTCGGCCGGACCCTTCTGCTTGTGATGCCCGCCGGCCTCGACATTGTCGTGGCCCTGCTTGCGATCGAGGGCGGCCTTCATCCGGGCCTTGAGATCGTCGTTGGAGTTCTCAGACATCACAGTTCCTTTCCCGCTCCCCCAGTATCACCCAACGCCGCTACCGGCGCGCACCGCCTGGTCAGTCGCCGAACAGGGCGTCGCGAGCCTCTTCCCACAGCTCGGGGCTGGTCGCCGCCATCAACCGGCGTCCGATCACCCCGGCGTGGTAGGGCTCGCCGGTCTCGATCGCGATCCGCCCGCCCAGCTCGGAGACCATCAACCCGCCAGGCAGGTGATCCCACGGAAACATCGAACGGTAGCTGAGGAAGTCGACCTCGCCGGTGATCAGCTTGGGGTAGTCGATGCCGCACGATCCCCACGAACGGATGACCTTGACCGCTGCGGATTCCTCGCCCGGCACCGGCAGGTAGGTCGCGCCGAGCGCCACCGTCCGCGACGGGAGCGGCGCGTTCAGCGGCAGGCCGTTGCGCGTGACTCCGCTACCGGCCTCTGCGACGAAGAGTTGCTCATGCAGCGGCTGCCAGATCCAGCTGCGGATGGTTTCACCGAACTGCAACTCGGCGAGCATGACCGCGAAGTCGGGCTTGCCCTTGGCGAAGTTGCGGGTGCCATCCACCGGGTCGATGACCCAGGCGTGCGCTGCGGTCGGCAGCACCTCGAGGACCCGCGGATCGCAGAAGACGCCTTCCTCCCCCACCACGACGGCACCAGGGTCGGCGTCGTGAAGCAGCCGAGTGAGCTCGGCCTCGGCCTCGCGATCGGCCACCGTCACCAGATCGCCGGGGCCTTTCTCAGAGATGTCGCCACAGGTGAGAGCTCCGAAACGCGGCAAGATCAGTCGCTCGGCGACGTCCTTGAGGACGTCGGAGACCTCGTCGATCTGCACAGTGTTTCTCCCTTGGGGTGAGGCGTTCACCACAGGCTACCCAGGGCATCAGTGGGGCTCGGACGGCGTCCGTCCCTCAACCGTGATCGCCAAAATGGTCAACCCATGGTTACGAAGTCGATGAGTCTTTCGACCTCACGCGGCAGTGCCGGATCGAGATCCCGCCAGTCGCGCACTCGGTTGAGAATCCAGCCCCAGGTGGCGGCGATGTCGGCCTGCTCGTTGGCGGGACGACCAAGCGCATGGCTGATGCCGACCTTCCATTCCACCGTGCGCGGGATCGTCGGCCAGGCCTTCAGCCCGACACGCTCGGGGCGGACCGCCTGCCAGATGTCGATGAACGGGTGTCCGGTCACCAAGACGTTTTCGTTGCGCAGGCCGGCGACGATTCGGCTTTCCTTGCTGCCGTCCACCAGATGGTCGACCAGCACCCCGAGACGGCGACCCGGCTCGGGCTGGAATGCCTCCACGATGGCGGGCAGCTCATCGACGCCACCCAGCAACTCGACGACTACGCCGACGTGTCGCAGATCGTCGCCCCAGATCTTCTCGACCAGCTCCGCGTCGTGACGACCCTCGACGTAGATGCGCGAGGCCAAGGCGACCTTGGCCGGCTCGACAGTACCGGTGCGTGAGCCCGAAGCGGTGTGCGTCGGGCCAGCGGGGGCTTTGCGAGTGGGCGGACGCAGTTCGACCGGCTTGCCGTCCAGCAGGAAGCCCGGCCCGAAGCTGAAGCTGCGCCGGGCGCCTTTTCGATCCTCGAGAACGACCAACCCGTTCTCCCAGCGCACGATGGCGCCACAGAACCCGGAGGACGGATCCTCGACCACCATTCCCCGCGCCACTTCGACCGGCACGGTCGTGGGCTTACCGGCCGTCCGCCAACCAGGACGCAAGACATCGTCGGAATACCGCATCCGACCAGCCTAGGAGCAGGTCCAGCCGATCAGCCGATGCCCAGGCCGAGAGTCGGTCAACCGGTTGCGCACGTGGACAACGCACATCGCCCCTGTTCCCGACCGGCGAGCGGCGGGAGCAGGGGCGATAGCGCTGGCTGAGATCAGTCGGCGCCCAGATAAGCACGCTTGACCCGGTCATCGCTCAGCAATGCCTTGCCAGAGTCGGAGAACATGATCTTGCCGACCTCGAGGACATAGCCGCGATCAGCGAGACTGAGAGCTGCTTGAGCGTTCTGTTCGACCAGCAGAATCGTGACGCCGTCTGACTGAAGATCCTGGATGGTCTTCATGATCGTCTGGGTCATGATCGGGCTGAGGCCCATGGACGGCTCGTCCAGCATCAGCAGCTTGGGGCGACTCATCATGGCTCGCCCGATCGCCAGCATCTGCTGCTCGCCACCGGAGAACAGGCCGGCAGCTTCGGTGCGCCGCTGGCCCAGCACCGGGAACAGCTCGTAGATGCGATCCATGTCGGAGCGCAGCGCCGAGGTGTCCTTGCGCGAGTAGGCACCGAGCTTGAGGTTGTCCTCCACCGACATCTGCCGGAAGAGTCGACGCCCTTCTGGAGACTGGGCGATGCCCCGCTCGACGATCTTGTGAGCGGGCAGACCGTCGATGCGCTCGCCCTCGAACCAGATCTCACCCGAGACCAACTTCAGCAACCCCGAAATCGCCCGCAGGGTGGTCGACTTCCCGGCACCGTTGGTACCGAGCAGGCTGACCACCTGCCCCTTTTCGACGCTGAAGTCGATGCCCTTGACGGCGTTCACCCGGCCGTAGGCGACGACCATCTGCTTGATCTCAAGCATCTGCGCTCCCCTCTCCGGGCGTGCCGCCCTGCTCGCTGGTCGGCTCGGAGCCGCTGGTCGCCGGCATACCGATGTAGGCCTCGATCACCCGCGGATCGTTCTGGACGACCGCCGGTGGACCTTCGACCAGCACCTCACCGCGCACCAGGCAGGCAACCCGGTCACACAGATTGAAGATGAATCGCATGTCGTGCTCGATCACCAGCACCGCCAGGCCCGAGTCGCGGATCTTGAAGATCAAATCCTCAGCCTGTCGGGTCTCTTGGGGGTTCATGCCGGCGGTCGGTTCGTCCAGCAGCAGCAGCTTGGGATCGGTCGCGAGTGCGCGAGCGATTTCCAAACGTCGCTGATCGCCATAGGGCAGGTTGCGCGACAGCGAGTCGCCCGCGCCGGAAAGACCCACGAACTCCAGCAGTTCGCGAGCCCGCTCGGTCGAGGCGGCCTCTTCCCTGCGATGCCGTGGCAGGCGGAACACAGCATCGATCGCATTGGTCTTCGTGCGGCAGTACATGCCCACCATCACGTTCTCGATGGCGGTCATGTTGTGGAACAGCCTGATGTTCTGGAAGGTTCGCGCCATGCCGGCGCGAACAGCCAACCGCGGCTTGGGAGGGAGGCCGGATCCATTGAACTCCACGGTGCCGAAGGTCGGCTTGTACAGACCAGTGAGGCAGTTGAAGAAGGTCGTCTTGCCTGCTCCGTTCGGGCCAATCAATCCGACGATCTCACCGCTGTGCACCTGCAGACTGACATCGTTGACGGCTTTGAGGCCGCCGAACTGCATCGTCACATTTCGGGCGTCGAGAAGAACGTCGCTGGTCGCCGCGTGGCCGCTAGGCGCGGCCAGAAGGGTCGGAGTCCCGCTCATAGTTCGAACACCTTCCGATCGGGATTCAGATGGGCGTGGTGGGTGGTGAGCTCCTCCTCGACCTCATCGGCCAGTTCCTCACTCTCGTCATGGAACTCCAACTGCCTGCGTTCGTCAGCGATGATGCCTTCTGGACGGAAACGCATCATGATCACCATCAGCAGTCCGAACAGCAGCAGCCGGTAGTCCGCGAAGAAGCGCAGCTTCTCCGGGAGGAGCTTCAGGATGGTCGCGCCGATCAGGACGCCCGCAACGGTTCCCATGCCGCCCAGCACCACCGCAGCCAGCAGGAAGGCGGACTCGAGGAAGACGTACTGGTCAGGCGTGACGGAGACGTCGTAGTGCGCCTTCACCGCTCCCGCGATCCCCGCCAGGAAGGCACCACCGGCGAAGGCCAGCAGCTTCAATGCGAAGGTGTTGACGCCCATGGCTTCCGCGGCGAGTTCGTCCTCACGAATGGCGACCCAACCACGACCGATGCGCGAGTGGCTCAGATTGGTGAAGACCACGATGATCAGGGCGATCACCAGCAGCATCAGCCAGTAGTAGTTGGCGAAACGCCCGATGTCCACGCCGAGGATCACGTGCGGCTGCCCGAAGTTGAACCCCAAGAAGTCGAGATCCGGAATGCCGGGGATGCCGTTCGAACCGTGGGTGAGATCGGGGCCGTCGTTCCCATCGAGGTTGTTCATGGTGATCCGGAAGATCTCCCCGAAGGCCAGCGTCACGATGGCCAGATAGTCACCGGAGACCCGGAGGGTGGGTGCACCGATGAGTAGGCCCAACAGCGATGCGACCGTGCCGGCGATCAGCACCGTCACCAGGAAAGGCGGATGCCAATCGATGGTGGCTGCAGCCGCATTCGAAAGGACGGCGGCGGTGAAAGCCCCCGCTCCCAGGAAGGCGATGTAACCCAGGTCCAACAGCCCGACCAAGCCGACAACAATGTTGAGACCGAGTGCCGTTGCGGCGAAGATCAGCACCTGAGCCGCGATCGACATGTTGGCATCCGAGCCGTTCTGTGTGAACGGGAAGGCGAAAGCCACGACGAACGCCGACAACACCAAGACCCGGTTGTTGGCGGCTGCGGCCATTCCCAGCCAGCCGAAGACACCGAACTGCCGCAGGACCATCACCGCGCCGACCAGGAATGCGGCAAAGGAGAGGAAGGAACCGGCGTCCGTCAGCCCAAGGGCGAAGGCTGCGCCGAACAGGACGACCGCCATGGCCGCGACGATTGCCAGAATTTGGAGCCACTTCGGACTCTCCACGCGCCACAGGGTTGGTTCGGGCGAGTCCGGCAGAAACAGCGTCGCGGCCGAAGCGATCAGGGCACCGAGCAGCGCGACCCACGCACCGGGGTCGACATTGATCAGTCCTCCCAGCTCGATCGCGATCGCAGCAATCACGACGACCACCATGCCCAAGGCGGACAGCGACGTGGTCTTCGCCGTGGTGTTCCACGCGACGATCTTGGCCCAGCGACCGAGCCTCGGCTTGCCCACCAGCGGAATCGCCAGCAACGCGAGCAAGATCGCCGGAAATGCGAGGAAGAAGAACTGCAGCGGGGACGGCGACCCCCAGTAGGCCATGTCGTCCAGCGCTTGATGCCCGTACGACCAGGACATGAACACCGAGGCCGCCATCACCAGCGCACCCGCGATCCCGGCCGCGCGAGCGACGAAACGGAAGCGGATCTTGACCTGATCAGGAATCACGGTTCTCATGCGCGATCCACCACCTTGGCACCGAGCAGACCCTGCGGCCGGAAGACCAGCACCAGGATCAACAAGACAAAGGCCCAGACGTCCTTCCACGCCGAGCTTCCGAACTGCCCGGGAATGAAGGTAGTGGCCATGGCCTCAACGACGCCAAGCACCAGGCCGCCGACGACCGCACCGTTGATGTTGCCGATGCCTCCCAGCACGGCGGCGGTGAACGCCTTCAGCCCTGCCAGGAAGCCCATGCGGAAGTCGATGTTTCCGTAGCGCAAACCATGGGCGACACCGGCGACAGCGGCCAGCGCCGCACCGACCGCGAAGGCGGACACGATCACCCGATCGACGTTGATGCCCATCAGGCGAGCCGTGTCCGGATCTTGCGAGGTCGCAACCATCGCTCGACCGGTCTTGGTGCGGTTGATGTAGAACCACAGGAATACCGTGCACACGACCAGCGCACCCAAGGTGAACAGGGCCGACATCTGCAACGTGACACCGCCGAACTGGATCGTCTCACCACTGATGCCGGTGATGGACGGGAACGGGATCGCGCTCTTCGCATCGGGCATGCCGGGGATCTTGCCGAAGCCCAGACGCACGGCTTCCTGCAGGAATACCGACACGCCGATCGCCGAGATCAGTGGCGCGAGCCGCGGTGCGTTGCGCAACGGGCGGTAGGCGAACCGTTCGGTAGCGATCGCAACCACGACCGCGGCGATGATGCCACCGATGAGCATCAGCGGCAGCACGAGGAACAAGGAGCTGGCGATCGGCATGTTCTGCGGACTTCCGATCACGGTCCAGGTGGCGAAAGCGCCGAAGGCGCCGATCATGAAGATCTCGCCATGAGCGAAGTTGATCAGCTGAACGATGCCGTAAACAACGGTGTATCCGACGGCGATCAGCGCGTAGAGGGCCCCCAGGGAGAGGCCGTTGATCAACTGCTGAAAAAAGAGGTCAATTAACTGGGTTGTTGGTTCCACTTGCGCGGTACCTTCCTGCATCGGCGCGAGAGCCGTTGGCGCCCACCCTGCGGCGGGCGCCAACGGCTCTCAGCGGATCACTTCAGTTCGCCGGTCTTCTCGGCCTTCCACTCGCCGCCGTCGACCTTGTAGACCGTCAGCACGCGGGAAACCGAGTCACCGAACTCATCGAAGCCGACCTTGCCGGTGGCGCCGTCGAAGCTCACCTTGCCCACGGCGTCAACAGTCGCCTGCCGAGCCGACTTGACGTCGCTCGCGCCCGCCAGGCTGGTCTTCAGGCCGTTGATGATCGCCTGGGCCGCGTCGTAGGAGTAGGCGCCGTAGGCGGCGTAAGGCTCGGCGTAGCCGGCAGCCTTGTACGCCTCGACGAAGGCCTTGGCCGAAGCCAGGGTGTCCACCGGGGCGCCGACCGAGGTGGCCAGGTCGCCGTCAGAGCCGCCCAGCTTGATGAAGTTGCCGTCGAAGATGCCGTCGCCACCCATCAGCGGGACGTCGAGACCAGCAGCCTTGGCCTGCTTGGAGAGCGGACCGGCCTGCGGGTATTCGCCGCCGTAGTAGATCGCCTCAGGCGCGGCGGTCTTGACCTTGGAGATGACCGCGGAGAAGTCCTTGTCATCGGGGTTGATGGTCTCGGCGTCGACGATGGTGCCGCCGCCGGCCTTGAAGGCGACGGTGAAGTTGTCGACCAAACCCTGACCGTAGGTCTTCTTGTCATGGATCGTCGCCACCTTCTTGATGCCCACACCGAGCAGGTACTGCGCGGCGAACGGACCCTGAACCGCATCAGTGGTGCAGGTGCGGAAGTAGGTGGCGTACGGGCGCTTCGGGTTGGCGAGATCGGCACCCTTGGTCAGGCTCGGGTTGGTGTTGGCCGGCGAGACCTGAACGATATTCGCCGCAGCCAGAACCGGCATGACGCTCTGCGCGACCGACGAGTTCAGAGTGCCGACGACACCGATGACCTGATCATCGGACGAGAGCTTGGTGGCTGCGTTCTTGCCGACATCAGGGCTGGCCTGATCGTCCTCAGCCGCGAGCTCGAGGGTCCAACCCGGAATGGCATTGCTCGCGTTGGCCTGCTTGATTGCCAGGTCGACCGAGTTCTTGATGCCCAGACCCAGCGCCGAAAGGTCGCCCGACAACGGCGCGATGACGCCGATCTTGGCAACCTTCGCACCGCCGCTGGCTCCGCTGCTGGCCTCGGTACGCGCGCCACAGCCCGCGAACGCCAGCGATGCAGCCACAATGGCGACACCAGCCACCTTCAATGTACGCTTGTTCACTTTTCCTCCTGTAAGCGTGTTCGCCTCCATCGCCCGCCAGGATGGGCGATTGGAGACGCCGATATTGCAGCACCCGTTTATCTCAGAGGAGTTACGGTGTCGCCAGCAGTACGCTGCCGTTACCGAATCGTTGTGTTTGATGCGAGCCGCTGCCGAAGCCGCACTCACAGGGCCAAGATGCCACGAATCACGCTGTCAGCCAGCAGGCGGCCCCGGACGGTCAACCTCAGCACTCCATCCACCACGGTCACCAAGTCGGCATCAAGGAGAGCGGTAACACGGCCCCGTTCCTGGTCATCGAGTTGTGCCAAACCCAGGCCATCGGAAAGGCGGACGGCCAGCATGACGCTTTCTTCGTGGCGCTCAGCAGCGGTGAGCACTTCACGGGCCTCCGCCGGACTGAAACCGTCAGCAAGCCGGGCGCTATACCGCCCGGGGTGTCGGACATTCCACCAGCGCACGCCGCCGACATGGGAGTGCGCCCCCGGACCGATCCCCCACCAGTCGTCGCCGCGCCAGTAGGCCAAGTTGTGCCGGCACTCCTGTCCACGACGCGACCAGTTGCTGATCTCGTAGTTGTGGTAACCCGCGGCCGTCAGCAATTGCTCCGCCGCCAGGTAACGATCAGCCTGCTCATCCTCGTCGATATCGGCCACTTCCCCGCGACGCACCTGGGCCGCGAGTCGGGTGCCGTCCTCAATCGTGAGCGAGTAAGCGCTGACATGCTCAGGGGCCAAGGCGATGACCTCCTCGACGCTGGCTCGCCAGTCGTCCTCGGTCTCTCCCGGGGTGCCATAAATCAGGTCGAGGCTGATCGAACCGAAACCGGCCGCGCGCGCCTGGCGAACCACCTGCGCCACCCGTCCGGGCGTATGCCGACGTTCGAGGACCGCCAAGACGCCGGGCCGTGCGGACTGCATGCCCAGGCTCAAGCGGGTGAAACCTGCTGCGACCAGGTTGTCGAGATAGACGTGGTCGACCGACTCGGGGTTGGCCTCGGTCGTGATTTCCGCGTCAGGGGCCACCTCGAAGCGTTCGCCGATCGCGGCGAGCAGCCCGCCAAGATCGGCAGCCGGCAGCAACGTCGGGGTCCCACCGCCGAAGAAGATCGTGCGCACCGGCGCGGGCTCGCCCAGGACCGCGGCGGCCAGATCGAGTTCGGCCGAGACCGCATCCAGGTAGGCCCGCTGGCTGGCGCCGGGGGCAGCGCCGAGTTCGGCCGCGGTGTAGGTGTTGAAGTCGCAGTAGCCGCACCGGGTTGCGCAGAACGGGACGTGGACGTACAGGCTGAAGCCTCGATCACGATGTCCGACCAGCGCGGACGCCGGCAGACCGCCATCGTCAGGCGCGGGCTGGCCAGCAGGTGGAGCGGACGGCATGGGTGGAGCCTATGTCGGAACGACGGCTACTTCTTCTTGTCCGCCGAGCCCTCGCCGGTGGATAGCGCGGCCACGAAGGCCTCCTGCGGCACCTCGACGCGACCGACCATCTTCATCCGCTTCTTGCCCTCTTTCTGCTTCTCCAGCAGCTTGCGCTTGCGGGTGATGTCACCGCCGTAGCACTTGGCGAGCACGTCCTTGCGCATGGCGCGGACCGACTCACGAGCGATGACGCGCGCTCCGATGGCGGCCTGGATCGGCACCTCGAACTGCTGGCGCGGAATCAGGTCCTTCAGCTTCTTCGCCATCGCAACGCCGTAGGCATAAGCCGCATCGGCGTGGACGATCGAACTGAACGCGTCCACCGGCTCGCCGTGCAACAGGATGTCGACCTTGACCAGCTTTGCGACCTGCTCGCCAGCCTCGTCGTAGTCCAGCGAAGCAAAGCCCTTCGTCCGCGACTTCAGGGCGTCGAAGAAGTCGAAGACGATCTCGGCCAGCGGCAGCAGGTAGCGGATCTCGACGCGGTCCTCGCTGAGGTAGTCCATGCCCTGCTGCTCGCCGCGGCGGGCCTGGCAGAGCTCCATCACCGTCCCGATGTAGTCGGTGGGCGTGAGGATCGTGGCGCGGACGACGGGTTCGTGCACCTCGGCGATCTTCCCGTCCGGGTACTCCGAGGGGTTGGTCACCGTGTGCTCGGTGCCGTCCTCCATCACGACGCGGTAGACCACGTTCGGCGCGGTGGAGATCAGGTCGAGGTTGAACTCGCGCTCCAGCCGCTCCCGGACGATCTCCATGTGCAGCAGACCGAGGAAGCCCACTCGGAATCCGAAACCCAATGCACCGGAGGTCTCCGGCTCGTAGGTGAGAGCGGCGTCGTTGAGCTGCAGCTTGTCCAGCGCCTCGCGCAGCTCGGGGAAGTCGGCCCCGTCGATCGGGTACAGGCCGGCGTAGACCATCGGGTTGGGCGGACGGTAGCCCGACAGCTCCTTGGTAGCGGGCTTCGACGCGGCGGTGACCGTGTCACCGACACGCGACTGGCGCACCTCCTTCACCCCGGTGATCAGATAGCCGACCTCACCGACGCCAAGGGCGGCGGCTTTGACCGGCTCGGGAGAGATCACTCCGACTTCAAGGGTCTCGTGGGTGGCGCGGGTAGACATCATCAGCACCCGCTCGCGGTGGCTGAGTTCGCCGTCGACCACCCGGACATAGGTCACCACGCCGCGATAGGTGTCATAGACGGAGTCGAAGATCAACGCGCGCGGAGGGGCGTCCGGGTCGCCGACCGGCGCGGGGATGTCGGCCACCACGTGATCGAGCAGTTCCTTCACCCCGACGCCGGTCTTGGCCGAGACCTGGAAGACGTCGCTGGGATCGCAGCCGACCAGATGAGCCAGCTCGGCGGCGTACTTCTCCGGCTGCGCACTGGGCAGGTCGATCTTGTTCAGCACCGGGATGATCCGCAGGTCGGCGTCGATGGCCAAATAGAGGTTGGCCAAGGTCTGGGCCTCGATGCCTTGGGCGGCGTCAACAAGCAGGATCGCGCCTTCGCAGGCTGCCAGCGACCGTGAGACCTCGTAGGTGAAGTCGACGTGGCCGGGAGTGTCGATCATGTTGAGGACGTACTCGCGCCCGTCCACCTGCCAGGGCATCCGGACGGCCTGCGACTTGATGGTGATTCCGCGCTCGCGCTCGATATCCATCCGGTCGAGGTACTGCGCGCGCATCGACCGCGCATCGACCACGCCGGTGAGCTGCAGCATCCGGTCGGCCAAGGTGGACTTGCCGTGGTCGATATGGGCGATGATGCTGAAGTTGCGGATCATCGCCGGCGGCGTCTTGCCGGGCGCGGGAGTAGCCATGCGGTGTCTCTGGTAGGCGGGCCAACCGATTCTTCGGTGGTCGGGATAGCCGCCACAGGATACCGTGGCTGCCTGCCGCCCCCGTACCGTGTGCAGCGTCGGCAACGCGGCTTGGCCGAGCGACAGCGCTGATTTGAGCCCGACGGGGGCTGTTTGATAGTGTTCAACGTCGCGCCTCCAAGGCGCCAACCACGAACCTAAACCTCGAAAAGGGCTCACCCGGTGGCGAATATCAAGTCTCAGAAGAAGCGGATCCTGACCAATGAGAAGGCCAGGCAGCGCAACAAGGCCGTGAAGTCGGGCCTGCGCACTCACGTCCGCAAGTTCCACGAGGCCGTTGCCGAGGGCGACACCGCCAAGGCGCAGGAACTGGCCAAGGTGGCCACCCGCGCGCTGGACAAGGCCGTCAGCAAGGGCGTCATCCACAAGAACCAGGCAGCCAACCGCAAGTCGGCTATCGCCTCGCAGGCCGCAGCTCTCTGAGTTTCGGCCTCCTGACGCCGTCCGGTCACCCGGGCGGCGTTTTCGCTGCCCGCACGCCGTCGGCGGCCGCTCGGAATCAGCCGATCGACAGCCCGCCACCCCTACCGTCAGTGTGGGCTCAGACGGTGTCGCCTAGCGCCGAGAGTTGCGGCGCAGCTCGACCACACGAAGCACGACCTGCTCCAGCGCAAAGCCCGGATCGCTCCCGGCACCCTTGATCTGCGCATCGGCGACCGCGACCGCCTGCAGTGCCGAGCCCACGGCGGCCGGAGCCCAGTCACGAGACAGCCGCGATAGGTCCTTGATCTTCCACGGCGGCACCCCGATCGTGCGAGCGATATCGGCGTCGCGAAGTCGCGCGTCCCGAGCGCCCAGGTACTTGCCGAGGCTGCGCAGATTGGACGACAACGCACTCGTGACCAGCACCGGCGCCACCCCCGTCACCAGCGCCCAACGCAGCTTGCCCAAAGCCTGATCCGCACGGCCGTTGAGGGCATCGTCGGCGACAGCAAAGCTGGTGACCTCGGCTCTTCCGGCGAAGTACCGCTTGATCGCCACCTCACTGAGTTCGCGGTCTGCTGAGTCATCGAGCAGCTGACGCACCGCTCCCGCCAAGGCGCGCGGGTCGTTGCCGACGGCCTGCACCAGGGCATCCGCAGCCGCAGCCGTGGCGCGCCCTCCCCCGCGGCGAGCCTCTGCGGTCACGAACTGCGCGAGCTCCCACGGCTTGATCGCCGGGCACTCCACCCGCTCGGGGTGGAGCTTCTTCAGGGCATCGAGCAGACCTTTGCCCTTCACGCCACCACCGTGAACGATCGCCAGAGCCAGGTCGTCGCCGGGGGCAGCGGCCAGCCCCAGCAGCTGCTCATTGAGCTCGGAGGCGAGCTCGGCCAGGTCGGTAACCACCACCACCGCTGCCGTGGCGAACAGCGACGCCCCGGCAGCTTCAGCAAGAGCACGTCCATCCAGGCCGGATGCCTCCAGTCGGGTCACTGCGGCGTCGGGGCGGGCCACGCGAGCAGCGTCGAGAAAATCCGCGACCGCACGCTCAGCCAGCAGTGACTCGGGGCCGGTCACCAGCAAGACGGATCCAAAGGGGCTCTGCACGGAGCCAAGCATGCCAGCCGGCACTGACCCCCGCATCACCGACCCGGCCCCGACGGGCGCTCGCGCGGCCGAGATCACCGGCCCGGCTTTTGTGGACCCGATTTCACGCATGCCCGCAGCATCGAACACCCGCCACCCGCTTTACGAGAACAGCGTTCATACACCCGCAGTCTGCCGCAGCACCCCACACGCGAACGACCCGCTACGAACACGCGCGCTACGACTAGCAGATTGAGTAGGCACTATGCAAGGTGAAACGGTTCGCCCGATCGCTAGCCACACGGATGAGGACACCATGTCCCCCTCACGAGTGACATTTCCTAATAGGGCGGTCCCTCGAGTGAGGGACTTTATCTATGAGTATTCGAGATTGCTTGCTGAAAGGGTTCAACATTTTCTAGGATCACACTCGCGCCAGCCCCCAGCGACCCAGCAACGCCGCGGGCACGAGGCGCGCGTAGCCACGAGGGGGGCCACACCATGCCTACTGCTGCCCGACATTTCCGCGCCCTTTTGACGCTGATCGTCAGCCTGCTATTGGTGGCCCTGGGCCTGCCTACCGTCGCCAGCGCGGACACCACCGGCGAAATCAGCATCGACAGCTACATCACCAACTTCCAAGGTGAAGTCCCCACCATCACCGCCGGCGACGGGTTCAGCTACACGATCAATGTTCAATGCAGCAGCCCTGACACCGGCAAATGCACCGGGGCCACGCTCACCTTCGAGCTGCCGGCACCGCTACAGTTCGCCGACGACCCCTTCACGATCAGCCCGTCAGTCGCGACCAGCAGCCTCAGCGGTAACAAACTGACCGTCACCTTCTCCGGCGGCGGCCTGACCGCTGGACAGCTCGCCGCAATCACCATCAAGGCAAAACTGCCGGCGACGGCATCTGCCAACCTGGACGGCAACACCGTCAACGCCGCGATCAGGTCGACCGCAGACAATGTCGACCCGGTGACCGACTCCGTCGCGATCAAGCTCAACATTCCGCCGGTCCTGGACGCCTCCGCCACCAAGACCGTCAGCCCGACCAGCACGCAGCCCGCACTACCCGGACGCACGGTGACCTACACGCTCACCGCGGCCAACAACTCCAACGTCTCGGTCGACAGTCTCACCGTCGCCGAGCCCGCCGATCCGACGACGAGTACGCCCTTCGACACGCTGGCGATCACCGGAATCACCAGCCTCAGCGCGCCGTCGGGGGCCGACACTGTGCGACTGTCCTGGCTGGACGACTCCGCCACCTGGCACGACGGCGATGACGTCTCGATCCCGAACGACCCCAGCACGCTGCTGCCGTCCGATCCGGGCCTCATTCGAGCGTTGCGGTTCACTTTCACTGACAGCTCTGGCCACGTGGCCGCCGGTGGAGCGGCCGGCAAGGTCGTGGTGGCCGCCACGACGCGAGTCGGAGCCTTCGACGCGCTTGCCACGGGGGCATCGACGACGGTCACCGACACCGCCAGCACGACGGTGCGCTATGGCGCCTCGACCGATGTCGCAAAGGCGAGCGCAGCGCTGACCTTCAAGAAGACGCCGATCGAGGTGACCGCCGCCAAGAACATCATCGGCGCCACCCTCGTCGCCGGAGCCGACACCATCGTCACCGCGACCGCCACCAACGGGATCATGCCCGTCTCCACCATGCGACTGGACGAACCCTCCGCTGGAACGCCGGACTTCACGGCCCAAGGCGTCACCTTCAAAGGCTTCGTGACCACCGGCGACACCGACCAGAAGGTGGCCTGGCCGCAAGGTGCCACCAGCGCCCAGATCAGCTACACCTACGACGACGCCAGCACCGATACCTTCACCACGAGCACAGTCGACACCCTGCCGGCGCCGGCCGAGGGCAAGGCGGTCGCGTCGTTCACCGTGACCTTCACCGGAACCGGCGACGCCATCGTCTCCGGGGCGCAAGCCGTGCTGGCCTTCCGCGTCACCGCCGCCAGCGTCGCCGTGGAGGCCGGTGTGGACAGCACTGACACCATTCGTGCCACCGTCGCCAACGCTGACGCTCAGACGGCGACCAACACGGCAAGCGACACGGTCACCCTGCTGCCACAGCGCGTCCGAGCCAGTGCGGGCAAGACCTTCTCGCGCTCCAGCCTGTGGGCGGCTCCCGGCTCGGCGATGACCGCTGAGCTCACCGGCGCGGTGGCCGGATCGTCGACCATCGGCTCACAATCACTCACCCTCACCGACAACAGTGCCGACTTCTGGGATGCCTTCAACCTGCGGTCGATCGTCTCCACCGACATCCCGTCCGGTTCCAGCGTCGAGGTGCAGTACTTCGACAACACCACCAAGACCTGGGCCACGCTGACCACCCAGGCCGGACCCAAGGCCAACTGGTCTTACACCCCGAGCAACCCCGACCAGATCGCCGGAATCCGCTTCGCGTTCAGCCCCACCGACGGCCAGCTGCTGCCGCCGGGCTTCAACGTGGCCCCGCGATTCCAGGTGGTCCTGCGCTCCGACCTGCGCAGCAACGCCGGCATCAGCACCGATCCCGAGCAGTCCAGCGACGTCGCCAATACCGTCACCACCGAGGTGACCAACCCGCTGGCGATCGTGCCCACGGTCGACGCCACGGCGAGCGACTCGGTGACGCTGCGTCCCACGGGCACCGGTGGCGGCGGCGCCCCCGACCTGGTCGGCAAGACCTGGCAGACCTCGACCGGCGCAGTGGACGAAGCCCACACCGACGCGCTCTCCGGCGACGTCTCCACTGCCCGCATCACGTGGGACACCGACGGCCTGAGCATGTCGAAGATGGTGATCACCGACGACCCTCGCGGCACCGACGGCGGCCCCGTCACCAGTTCCTTCTATGACGCCTACGACCTGATCGCGATCAAGCCGATCACCAGCAGCGTCGACCCGCTCATCGGCGCCGACAAGGTCAGCAAGGTGGAGCTGTACGGCGCCGGCCAGTGGAACGACATCACGGCACAGGCCTGCCCGAGCGCCGGTTCCTGCGACGGACGCTTCCCCGGCTACACCCTCACCGACGCTCAGCGCGCCGCCACCACCGGTGTCCGGATCACCTTCGAGCCCGGCAGCGCGAGCAGCACCGGCGCACTGGCGATCGGCAGCGGTGCCAATCCGTCCCGGGCGATCCTGCTGGATCTCAAGTTGCGCAACACCCTGCGCAGTTCGGCGAACAGCTACGTCCTGGGCACCAGCCACAGCTACACCTACAACACCGGGACGACCGGCGTGCTCAGCAATCGCGTCGACGTCCTGGGAACCTTGACCACGCCGACAGCTGCCGGCACCACCACCTACGCCGATACCGCGTCCGCAACGATGGTGATCTACGACCGTCCGCTGAACATCAGCGCCACCAAGTCGTTCGACCAGTCGCGCCTCGGCCTCCCACCGGCAGGCACCCCGCAAGCCGACTACCCACTGATCACCGCGACCCTGACCGCAACCAACAACACCGCTTCGTACGTGCCTGAGATCACCGTCGCCGATCCCGCCTCGGCGACCTCGGGCCTGGGCGCCTACGACTACCTGAACCTCTACCAGGTCAGCGCGGCGACCCTTCCTGACGATCTGGCACCGGCCGATGTCACCGTCGAACTGAGCCACGACACCGGGGCCGGCACCAGCACTGAGAGCGGCGTCCCGCTGAGCGACGTGCAGGCCCGAACTCCCGCTCAGCTGGCCGATGTGGTCGGCATCACCGTCCACTACGGTGCCGAAGCCAATCTGTCGGACTCGACCAAGCACCTCATCGCCACCGACGGCCTGGCGAAGCTGATGCTCACCTACCAGCTGCGCGCCACCGTCCGATCGAGCGGGGCCGCCGTCAGCGAAGTGGACAAGGTGACCAACACGGCCACCAGCGCGATCGTGAGTCCGGGCGGCATCGGCTGCACCGACGGCTCCGACTGTGACTCGCCCACCGCCACGGCCAGCGACTGGTTCGGCATCACGCAGCCGACCTACGGCGTCACCTCCGGCACGTCGATCGCCCCCAGCTCCCGCTATGAGGAGCAGTCCGCGAGCTACACGGTGAACCTGGCCGGCCAGCCCTCGGGAACGGCACGCACCAAGCTGCTGACCCTCACCGACGCCACCCCCACCTTCTGGAACGCCTTCGACCTGACGTCGATCCCGACCGTCACCGTCCCGGCCCCGATCAACCAGCTGCGGCTCTCCGTGCTCACCGGTGTGAGCTTCAGCTACGACAGCGCCACGAATGCCCTCAGCTACACCTGCGGTGGCAGCGCCGATCTCAGTAGCTGCTGGCACAGCGCCAGCTGGGTGGACGCCGTCGACGGCAAGGTCAGTCTGAACCTGCCTTTCGGCGTCAATGCCACTGACGTGCGCGGCGTCCGCGTCGACGCCCGCAGCGTTGTCGATGGCACCGCGGTGCAGTGGGAGCGTCCGGCGACGCCGACGATCAACATCGCCGTGAACACCACGCGCCGGGCCTTCCTGCTTTCGGACCGCAACGGCGCCAGCACCACGCCGGTGCCCAGCACGCGGCCGGGCATGGCCACCGCACCGGGTGAGTCGGTGCAAGGCACCACCACCAACACCGTCACCGTCGACGGGACGGCTGCCTGGCTCAACCAGGGCAACACCTGGACGGCCACCGCGAGCACCACCGCCACCACGCAGCTGCTGCACCGGATCAACAAGATCTCGGTCGCCAAGACCCCGGGCAAGTCGAGCCCGACCGGGTCGATTCCGGCCTACGACCTGGACGAGACCATTCCGTTCCGGCTGAAAATCACCAACACCGGTGACTGGCAGATGAGCGGACTGACCATCACTGACAACGTCGGGACGGTCGAGACCGCCGCCGGCAGCGGCGAGTACAGCTCCGGCCTGGTCCCGGCCGACGTCAGCACCGTGTTCACCTACACCGTGGACGGTCTGGCCGTCAGCGGGTTCAGCGCGGCCCTCGACACGACCAGCGGCAAGCTCACCATCACCGTGCCCGACGGCTTCGTCCTCGCCCCCGGATCGCTGCTCCAGATCACCGCGAATCTGCGCTTCCGCAACTTCTTGGACGTCGGGACCGTGGTGTCCAATGACGTCACGGTGACCTCCGGTCGGGACTTCGAGGTCTGCGACAACACCGCGGACGGCATCGCTCAGACCTCGCAGACCAATGTGAGCAGCTGTTCGGCAGGAACCCATGTCCGGGCCGCGGCCTCCACCCCGATGACGGTCTCCAAGGCGGTCAAGGGCGTCGGCGCCGGCGATCCGGCAGCCACCGCAGGCAGCGCCAACTACGACGACCTCGGTGTGATCAACGTCGGCGGGACCGACGCGGCCGGCTGCGTCAGCACCGACGGGTACTACTCGGCCCCGTGCACTCCGATCACCCGCCCCGGCGGTACCGAGCGCTGGCGGCTGAGCATGACCAATGGCGGCAACGTTGCGGCCAACACGGTCAGCGCTATCGACGTCCTGCCTGCGGTCGGCGACACCGGCGTCACCGTCGGCACCGCACGAAAGTCGCGGTTCAGCCCGATCTTCGCCGGCAATGTGCAGGTCGACCTGCCCAGCGGCGGCGGCTACAGCGTCAAGACCTACTACGCGACCAGCACGGCCACGCCGTCCTGCTACAAGTCCGACATCCTCAACGACACCAGCCCGACTCCCGTGACCGACTGTGGCCTCAGCTGGACAGCGTTCAGCAATGCCGACTTCGCCGACCCGACCGGAGCCGACGCAGCCCTAGCGGCCAAGGTGAAGGCGATCAAGGTCATCGTCAGCTACGCCGACCCGACCCAAGGCCTCGCCCCCAGCGGCGCGCTGCACGTCACCTTCGACACGATCACCCCCCGACAGAGCGTGATCGCCGATCCGACGACCGTCGAACCGATCGCCTGGAACTCGGCCGCTATCGGCTCGCGGACCGCCAAGGTCGAAGCCACCGAGAACACCGTGGAGTACCCGGCGCGCGCCTCGCTGATCACCGAACCGCGCAAGGTCGGCGTGGCCATCGCCAGCGGCCGCGTGGACCTGACCAAGACCGTCACCGTGCCCGACGGCGCGGCCTGGATCGATGCGCTGCCCAACTCCTACAGCGGCACCCTGGTCTGCACCGCCGACGGCGAGCCGCTGAACCTCACCGGGACCACGCCGGGTAGCGACGCAAGCACGGTGTCGCTGCCGGTCGAAGCCAAGACCGGCGCCGGCTCCACCGTCCACTACAACGCCGACGGCTCCAGCACCCTGCCGCTGTTCGCTCAGTGCGGCTTCGCTGAGAACGAGGCGCAGGGGGCCGCGGCCAGCAGCACCACCGTCGTCGCCTCGAACGATTACGCCACCGTGCCCAACATCGCCCACGGTTGGTCCGGGAGCGCGGTGCCGAACCTCGACGTGACCAATGCCTACAGCTTCGGCGGATTCACGGTCGCCAAGAAGGTTTCCGGTCCGGTAGCACAAGACGCCGCCGGGCAGGCAGTCGCCTTCAAGGACTTCACGTTCAGCGCGAGCTGCACACTCAACGGCACCGAGGTGATCCCTAGCGCCGAGCGGAACTTCAGCCTGCGCGACGGCCAGACCGCATCATTCGACCACCTGCCCGCCGGTGCCATCTGCTCGGTCGCAGAGACCTATGCCGCCGGGGCCGCCTCGACCTCAGCGTCGATCTTCGCCACCGCGGTCACCCAGGGCTACACCGACGGCGATGATTTCACCCTCTCCGGCGACGCCCCGGACGGCACCCACGCGACAGCTCTGAGCTACGACAACCGCTATACCACCGGCGCGGTCACGATCACCAAGACCGTCAATGACGCCACCGGCCTGTGGGGGAACGCGGACTTCCAGGCCCGGCTGCGGTGCATCGACGAGGACGCCATCGACTCGACGGTCTACGACGGCACCGTCACCCTGAGCAAGGCTCAGCCGAGCGTCACCGTCGCCGACCTGCCGACCGGCGCCTCGTGCACCGTCAGCGAGCCCGCCAGCGGTGGCGCGAACGCCACCACCATCACCGGCGGCACCTTCACCGTCTCCGACGATCCGGATTCGCCCTCGGCGGTGGCCATCACCAACACCTTCACCACCGGCTCGGTGAAGGTCACCAAGATTGTCCAGGCCAATGGTGCGGTCACCACCGCTGAACCGTGGATCAGCGGCTCCTTCCCGGTCACCCTGAGCTGCACCCGCACGGTGAACGGTGCCGAGGCGCCGGTCGCCATTCCGAACGGCGCTGGGCGCATCTTGTCGAAGTCCAACAACTTCACCACCACCTACACCGACCTTCCGACCGGCGCCACCTGCGCCGCCACCGAGGACGCGTCCGGCTCGGTGAGCGGACAGCCGGACCCGACAGTCACTGTCAGCGACCCGGTAGCGATCGGCAACGCCACCACTGCCGCCATCTCGGTGACCAACAACTTCCGGGCCGGCAAACTGGTCATTGCCAAGACCCTGTCCGGCGTCGGCGCGCAGTTCTTCACCGGGTCGACCTTCGACGTGGCGTGCACCCTGAACGAAGCCACCGTCTTCACCAAGACCGGTGTGTCGGTGACCCGGCCGAGCCTGGCCTCCTCCGTCCTCGGGCCGATCCCGTTCGGGGCACGCTGCGACGTCTCCGAGACCGCCACCGGCGGCGCCGACGCGACCCCGGCCGACGCCGTCGTGGAGATCAACACCGACGATGCGACCTCCGATGTGACCACGGCCACCCTCGACAACGTCTTCTCCGCCGGCACCGTCACCGTCTCCAAGGTGCTCACCGGTGACGCCAAGGACGCTGCCTGGGCGACCGGCGCCACCTTCGGAATCGCGGTGAAGTGCGGCCTGACCGCGTCCGGCCCGTACTCCTACAACCAGACCGTTTCGGTGAAGGGTGGCCAGAGCGTCGAGCTGACCGGCAGCGACGGCCAACCGCTGCTGTTCCCCTACGGCACCCACTGCTGGGCCAGTGAGCCTGCCGTCAACGGGGCCGTCGCCACCAGCATCGATCACGACTCCTTCGCCACTGCAGCCCAGGTGGTCGCGGCTCCTGGTGCCGTGCAGAACCTCGGCATCACCGCGACCAACGAGTTCAGCTACGCCGGTTTCACCGTCACCAAGGACGTCGTCACGACGGGCGCGACCGACCAGTCGTCCAGCTCGCTGACCTACAACCCGACCTTCACCTACACCGCGAAGTGCACCTTCAACGGCAGCACCGTGCTCAACGACAGCTTCTCGCTCAGCGCGACCGCGTCCAGCGCAGCCGGGACGACCAGCTGGGGCTCCAAGAGCTACGACAAGCTCCCCACCGGTGCCAGCTGCACCGTCACCGAGACCGGAACCGGATCGGCGACCAGCACCGCGATCACGGTGAAGCGGACCGGCAAGACCGACGCGACCAGCACCGGCACCGCCGCAACGTTCACCCTGGTGAAGGGCGATCCCGCCAACCAGACCGGGGATCCGGCCGCCAATGTCGCTGCGATCACCAACACCTACCAAGTGGGCTCGGTCACCATCACCAAGGCCATCACCGGCTCCGGTGCGGCCGACTGGGGCGACCAGAGCTTCGCGGTGAACCTGAGCTGCACCAGCGGCTTCACCACCGCGACCACGGTCTACGACAAGACCTTCACCTTCCAGCGTGGGGCCGCCGTCAGCGCCACCGTCGACAACCTGCCGACCGGCGCCTCCTGCACCGTCAGCGAGACCAAGACCGGCGGCGCCAATGCGGTCGCCTACACCAACAAGACCTTCACTGTCGGCAACAAGACCACCACCCAGGCGACGGTGACCAACACCTTCACCGAGGCCGCCGTCTCGATCACCAAGTACACCCGCGCCGGCACGCCGAGCTCGTACGTCGACGTGTCGAGTGCGGCTCCGTGGAAGGCGACTGGCTACGACGTCGCCCTCACCTGCACCCGGGACGTGGACGGCACGCCGCAGACGATCAACCGCTCCGACACCATCACTGGTGCCGGAACCAGCACGAGCTGGAACATGCCCACCGGCGCCTCCTGCACGGCCGCGGAGACCGGGATCGACTACCCGGCCAATACGCCCACCCAGCCGGACCCGACCACCGTCATCGACGCTGCGATCACCGTGGGTACCAGCCCCGCCACGCTGAACGTCTACAACTACTTCAGCACCGGCAGTCTGAAGGTGACCAAGACTCTCGCCGGAGAAGCCGCCACCGCGTGGGGCGGCGGCACCAGCTCGTTCAGCGTCAGCTGCACCCTCGACGGGACCTCCGGGACGGTGTTCAGCGCGAACACGTCGGCCAAGCGCAGTTCGAGCGGGCAGACGACCTACGACTCGGCAACGATCAGCACCATTCCGGTGGGCTCGGTTTGCACCGTGACCGAGACCAACACTGCCGGCGCGACCTCGACGACCGCCACGGTCAACAGCGACGCGACCAGCGCCGACTCGTCGGCCCGCCAGGTGGTGCTGAAGCCCATCGAAAGCGGTTCCACGCGAGTGGCGGCCTTCACCAACACCTATCTTTTCGCCGGTTTCACCGTCAGCAAGGCGGTCAACGTGGGCGGAGCGACCGGTTCGGACGGTCAGCCGGTGAAGTACACCCGCACCTTCAGCTACTCCGCGAGCTGCACCTACAACAGCGGCGACTCCCCCACGGCGTCGGCGCTGAGCACGACCCTCACCCTCACCGACGGCGCGACCAAGCAGCTCACCAACCTGCCGGTGGGAGCCAGCTGCTCGGTCAAGGAAACCAACGCGCAAAGCGCGGTGTCGACCAGTTCCGTCGTCACCCAGAACGGCACAGCCGGCTCGACCACCGCAGGCACCACCTCGTCGACCTTCAGCTTGGTCCGCAGCACCAGCGACGCCAACGACCCCGCCGCCACCGTGGCGGCCTTCACCAACACCTACGCGGTCGGCCAGCTCAAGATCACCAAGGCCGTCGCCGGCACCGGTGCAGCAACCTGGGGCACCGGCAACTTCACCATCGCGGTGAGTTGTACCGGCACCGGGATCACCAACAGCACCGGCACCAGTCCGTTCTTCCTGTCCAGCACCGTGCTTACCGCGGGCGGCTCGTGGACGATCAGCAATCTGCCGACCGGAGCGATCTGCTCGATCACCGAGACCAAAACGGCCGGCGCGAACAGCAACGCCGTCACCAGTTCGTCCACGGCCACCATCGCAAGCAACACCACGGTGGCCCGCACGGTCACCAACACCTTCAACACTGGGACGGTGAGCGTCACCAAGGCGTTGAAGGTCAACGGTGCTGCGACCACGGCCGAGCCGTGGGCTAGCGCCACGTACCAGATGACGCTTTCTTGCACCAAGGACTTCAACAACGACGGGATGGCCGAGACCCTCGACCTGAACGCCGTCCTCGGCAGTGGCTACGCCACCAAGGCGATCACCGGCGCAGGCACCGCCACCTGGACCGGTCTGCCGCAAGGCGCCACCTGCGGCGTCACCGAAGGGACCATCACCTATCCCGAGCAGACGCCGTCCCAGCCGGCGCCGAGTTCGGTGACCTACAGCGGCAATGTCAGCGTCGGCAACGGCACCACCGTCGCTGAGACCGTGACCAACAACTTCGACTACGGCACCGTGCAGATCACCAAAGCGCTCAGCGGTGACGGCGCAGCCGCCTGGGGCGGAGCTCCGTACACCTTCGACGTCAGCTGCACCCTGGCCGGCTCCACCGGCACGGTGTTCAGCTCGAAGGGGATCACGCTGCAGCGCAGCGGCTCCGAGACCACCGTGACCTCACCGCTGATCGGGCCCATTCCGCAAGGTGCCGAGTGCACGGCCACCGAGACCAGCCAAGGCTGGGCAACCTCGGTGGCACCGGCCAAGACGCAGAGCTTCGCCACCATCGCCGCCGGGACCACCTCGTCGCTGACTTTCACCAACCAGTTCGATCTGGCCGGCTTCACGGTGTCGAAGGCTGTGAGCTCAGCCGCGCAAGACGCCGCCGGCCGGCCGGTCAGCTTCCCTGGCAGCTACACCTTCAGCGCGTCCTGCACCATCGGCAGCACCGAGTTTCTGACCACCGACCAGCGCACCTTCACCCTTACCGACGGTACGTCGAAGACCTTCACCGGGCTGCCTGCTGGAGCAGCCTGCACGGTGACCGAGACCAACACTCGGGGAGCATCCGCGACCGGCGCGACCATCACGCAGGGCGAGAATGACCCGGTCACCACCATGGGCACCACGACCGTCTTCACCCTGGCGGCCGGGGACGAAACGGCGACGACGGCCGCCTTCGCGAACGTCTACACCACCGGCGGTCTCGATATCACCAAGAAGGTCACCGGAGCCGGGGCAGCCACCTGGGGTGTCGGCACCTTCACCGTCAAGGCTGTGTGCACCGCCGACACCGACGGCGACAGCACGACCCCGGCGGCCGAGGTGTACAACGGCACCGCGAGCCTGAGCGCCGACCAGACCTGGCACCTGCGCCGGGTGTTGACCGGTGCCACCTGCACCATCAGTGAACCCAACACCGCGGGGGCGAACGGCTCAGTGATCGATCTGACCACTCCCACGATCACCACGGCCAACCAGCCGGTCACCGTCACCAACACCTTCACCACCGGCTCGATCGCGGTCACCAAGGCCATCACCGCCAACGGCACCAATGCCAACAGCTTGAAGCCCTGGTCGACCGGCAGCTACCCGGTGACGTTGAGCTGCGCCAAGGACATGGACGGTGACGGCACCGCCGAGACGCTCGATCTCGACACCGTCCTCGGTTCGGGCTTCGCGGCCAAGACCATCACCGGTGCCGGCACCGCGACCTGGTCGGGACTGCCGCAGGGCGCGAGCTGTACGGTCACCGAGGGTGACACCACCGTGACCGGCCAGGGTCAGCCCACCAGCGTCAGCGTCGCCTCGGCCACCATCGGCAACGGCACCACCGCGCCGCTCACCGTGACCAATGCCTACGCCGCAGGCAAGCTGGTCATCGCCAAGCAGATCACCGGCGCGGCAAACACCACCTGGGGCAAGGGACCGTTCACCTTCGACGTGGCCTGCACCCAGACCGGCTACGGCACCGTCTACAGCGCGACCGGCATCACCTTGACGCCGAGCGCCGGGCAGACCAGCCTCAGCTCCAGCCAGCTCGGGCCGATCCCGTTCGGGGCCGAGTGCGCCGTCACCGAGACCAACTCGGCCGGTGCCACCACGGTGACCGCGCCAGACCCGGTGACCATCGTCACCAATCCGGACACGGCGAACGTGACCACCGCCACCTTCACCAATGAGTTCGACTACGCCGGCTTCACGGTCACCAAGGACGTCGACTCCGCAGCTAAGGACGCCTCCGGCGCGCCGATCAGCTTCAAGGCCGCATCTTTCACCGCCAGCTGCACCTTCCAAGGCGCAGAGGCGCTGACCAACGCCGGCGATCGTTCGTTCACCCTGGCTGCCGGAGCGTCCAAGACCTTCACCGGTCTGCCCACCGGCGCGTCCTGCACGGTGACCGAGACCGACACCCGCGGCGCGGCCAGCACCGACGTCCGGCTCGTCACCGCGGACACCGACAAGACCACCACCGGGACGAAGGCCACCACCTTCACCCTGGTCAGTGGCGATGCCGGCGCGACGGTCGCCACCTTCACCAACCACTACACGACCGGCTCGACCACGATCAGCAAGTCGGCTGTCGGAAGTGGCGCGGAACTGTGGGGCACCGGGACCTACACCGTCCAGCTGTCGTGCACCTTGGCCAACGCGTCCACCACGACGGTGTACTCGGCAACGCACGACCTGGCAGCCGGCGAGAGCTGGACGGTGAACGGCCTGGTCAGCGGCGCGAGCTGTGTCGTCAGCGAACCGAAGACCGGCGGGGCGAACGCGAGTTCGATCAGTCCGGCGAGCTTCACCGTCGGCACCACCACCACGGATGTCGCCGTCACCAACACCTTCACCGTCGGTGCCGTGAAGGTGACGAAGGCGCTCACCCTCGACGGCACCCCCACCACGGCCACGCCCTGGACCGACGGCAGCTACACCGTCAAGCTCGCCTGTACCCGCAGCTACAACGGCTCGACCGTCGACGTCGACATTCCCGGTGACAGCTACACCGCCGGCGACGCCCGCGACGGCGTCCGCACGATCACCGGGGCCGGCACGGCCACCTTCGACGATCTGCCAACCGGCGCGACCTGTGCGGCCACCGAGACCGATGCCAGCCCGCAGGCGCAGGCCACGACGGTCAGCGCCGCGGTGACCGTTGGTGACGATCCGACCGCTCCGCAGGCGATCACAGTCACCAACGACTTCCACACCTCGACGATGACCATCGTCAAGCAGCTGGAGGGCGCCGGCCAGGCATCGTTCGGCGACGGGCCGTTCAGCTTCGCCGTCGCCTGCACCCTGCCGGTCAACGGCGAGGCCACCACGGTGTTCACCAAGAACCTGAGCCTGCAGCGGACTCAGCCGTCCGACACCACGCTCACCTCCGCCGCGATCGGTCCGATCCCGGTCGGGGCGTCGTGCCAGGTGAGCGAGACCGACGCCCACGGGGCCGACTTCACGCCTGATCCGACCACGATCGCGATCACCGAGACCGCGGCGGACAATGTGGCCGGCATCTCCAACCAGTTCAGCGCAGGGACGATCTACCTCAGCAAGGTGCTCGACGGTGCCGCAGCCGAGCAGCAGTGGGCCACCGCAGCGACCTTCACCGTCCGTGTGGTCTGCCAAGCCGACCTCGGCTCCGGACCGCAGCAGGTCTTCTCGACCGACGTGGCCCTGAAGGGCGGCCAGCGGGTGAACGTTACCGACGCGGACGGCCAGCCGTCCCGAGTCCCGCTGGGCAGCCACTGTTGGGCCAACGAGGTGGACGCCCAGGGCGCGACCTCTTCCAGCGTGGACAAGACCGATTGGGACAACGCCGCGGTCGTGACCGCGGGCACCCCGTCCGCGCTGCAGGCGTTGGAGCTGACCGCGACCAACACCTACGAGTACGCCGGGTTCACCGTGACCAAGAGCGTCGACCAGGGCGGAGCGTCCGACGCGTCCGGGGCGGCTGTCGAGCACACCGCGACCTTCGGTTACAACGCCGCCTGCACCTTCAACGGCTCGACGGTGCTCGACACCGACTTCTCGCTGGCCCGCCAGGACGGCGGCACCTGGCAGAGCCGCGCGTTCAGCAACCTTCCGGCAGGGGCGCAGTGCACCGTGACCGAGACCGACGCCGCCGGCGCCCCGGACACGTCCAGCGTGGTGACCCAGAACGGGGTCGCCGCCCCTGGCACCAGCGGCGCCCAGGCATCGCTCACTCTGGCTCGCGGGACCGGCCTGTTCGGCAAGGACTCCGCCGACATCAATCAGGTCGCGTTCACCAACGGCTACGGCATCGGCTCGCTGAAGGTGACCAAGGCCGTGACCGGCGACGGCGCACAGGCCTGGGCGGACAACAGCTTCGATATCTCGGTGGTCTGCACCGCCGACCTGGATGCCAACGCCGACACCCCGGCCAGCACGGTCTTCTCGCAGACCAAGAAGCTGACCAGGGGTGAATCCTGGCAGGTCGACAAGCTGGTCGCCGGAGCGGAGTGCACCGTCGAGGAGACCGCCTGGGGCGGCGCGACCACCCATCCGGAGGCTCAGACCGTCAGCATCGCGCGCGACGCGGTCACGCCGGTGACGGTCACCAACGGCTTCGAGCTGGGCAGCGTCACCGTCAGCAAGCAGTTCACCGTTGACGGCGAGAAGCCGGCGGGCGGTTGGACGAGCCAACTGTCGGCGGCCAGCGTCCAGGTGGAGCTGACCTGCACCCGGGACGTCAACGGCACGGCCATCCCGGTCACCGTTCCCGGCCAGGCGCGCCGCACCCTCAGCAGCGACAACGCCTTCGCCACGACCTACTCCGGTCTGCCGGCCGGGGCGGCGTGCGGCGTCGCCGAAGTCGCCAGCACGCCGAGCGCCAACGCGACCAGCTACTCCCCCGGCCCAGCCGTGGTGGTGCCGGCCGCTGACGATGCCGCCGTCACGGTCACCAACGACTACCACACCGGCACGCTGACCATCGCCAAGAGCGTCACCGGTCCGGGCGCTGCCTACGGCGTCGGCCCGTTCGTCTTCGACGTGTCGTGCGCGCTGCCGGGCCTGGACGAGCCGGTGTACACCGACTCGGTCTCGCTGACCGCGCCCACGCTGACCTCGTCCGCGCTGGGTCCGATCCCGGTGGGCGCGAGCTGCCGGGTCACCGAAACCGACGCGGCCGGCGCGACCACGCCGGCGGCTGAGGCGCAGGTAAGCATCCCGGACGATCCGGGCACCGGCAATGCGGGTACCGCCACAATGGTCAACGACTACCAGGTGAACCAGCTGACCGTGACCAAGGCCGTCGACAACGGCGGTGCCGTCGACGCCTCGGGCGCGCCGATCGCCTACCCTGGCCAGTACCGCTTCGCGGCCAGCTGCAGCTTCCAGGACGATCCCGAACTGCTCAGCAGGGCCGACCAGGCGTTCACGCTGGTCGACGGTTCGTCGCGGACGATCGAGGGCCTGCCGCTGGGCGCGCACTGCACCGTCACCGAGACCGGCGCCGGTGCGGCGTCCGGCACGACGGTGGTCGTCGGCAGCGGTGATCCCGTCGCGAGCACGTCCGCTGCGCTCACCATCGGAACCGACGCCAGCCAGATCGGCTTCACCAACCACTACCTGACCGGCGCGGCGACCATCACCAAGGACGTCACCGGTGACGGGGCCGACGCGTGGGGCAATGCCGAGTTCACCCTGCGGGCGCGCTGCACCCTCGACACCGATCACGACGACGCGACCGCGGACGCCGTGGTGTTCGACGGCACGCACACCGTGAGTAAGGCGTCACCGACCTGGGAGCTGACCAACCTCGCCAGCGGAGCGTCCTGCACGGTCACCGAGCCGAAGACCGGCGGGGCCAACACCCCGGCCGAGGCGCAGGCGTTCACCGTGAATGCCGACCCGACCCACCCGACGGCGGTCAGCATGACCAATGACTTCACCACGGGTTCGGTGAAGGTCCAGAAGGTGATCACGGTCGACCAGAAGGTCTCCGACGCCGAGCCGTACGCCAGCGGCAGCTACCAGGTGAAGCTGGCCTGCGCCCGCGAGATCGACGGCCAGACCGTGCCGATCGACATCCCCGGCGACGCGGTCGCTGTCGGGGACGACGCTGACGGTGTGCGCACCATCACCGGTGCGGGCAGCGTGGTCTACAACGGCCTACCGACCGGCGCATCCTGCACGGTCGCCGAGCTCGGTTCCAGCCTGGCTCTGCCCGCAGCCCAGGTGACGGTCAGCCAGCCGGACGCGGTCGGCACCGATAAGGCCGTCGTGGCCACGGTGACCAACGACTACCACACCGGCCGACTCGCCATCACCAAGGCGTTCTCCGGCGACGGCGCCGACGCGTGGGCCGACACCGAGTCGGTCTTCGCGGTGGACTGCTCACTAACCGACTCCGACGCCGTTGGGCACCCGGTGTTCTCCGCCACGGGCATCACCGTGTCGCGGGCGTCCGGGCTGACCAGCGATCTGCTCGGCCCGATCCCGACCGGCGCGGTCTGCACGGTGACCGAGACCGGCACCGGCGGCGCGACCGTGGCTGCGGCACCGGCGACGGTGACCATTGCCGACGGCGATGACAATGCGGTGACGATGACCAACCAGTTCGATCTGGGCACGGTCAACGTGACCACCGAGCTGACTCTGGACGGCACCACCACGACCGATTCGCCCTACACCGGAACCCGGATCAGTCTGCAGCTGGATTGTCGTCGCGAAGTCAACGGCAGCTGGGTGCCGATCAAGGTGCCTGGTGGTGCCGACACGGTGATCACCGGTGCCGGGTCGACGAGCTTCAGCGGCCTGCCGATCGGGGCGCAATGCTCACTGGAACAGACCGATGCCTCGCTGACGCCGCAGGGGGTCAGCTACCGTCCGCAGCCGGTGGGCACCAGCGCGGTCGGCACCGGATCGTCGAGCGTCTCGGTGAGTGCCGAGCCGGCGACCATCACCGCGATCGACAACTTCACCACGGCCCCGCTGGTCGTGGAGAAGGTGCTCAGCGGCCCGGGCGCGGACGACTTCGCCGTCCACCCGTTCACCTTCGCGGTGTCGTGCCTTCTCGACGAGAAGGGGGTCGATGAGCCGCATCTGGTCTACACCAACGACGCGGTGACCCTGTCGAAGGCGTCCGGCCTGACCAGTGGCGAGCTCGGACCGATTCCGGTCGGCTCCCGGTGCACGGTCACCGAGACGGCCACCGGCGGTGCGACGGTGGCGGCCGACCCGGCCGAGATCACCATCGAAGCCGGCACCTCGAACCGGGCTCAGCTGACCAACCAGTTCGACAGCGGTTCGCTGGTGGTGACCAAGAAGATCACCGTCGACGGCGAAGAAAGCTCGGCCGAGCCCTACGCCAGCGGCGTCTACACCATGAAGCTGGCCTGCACCCAGCAGGTCGACGGGCAGACGGTCGCGGTCGCGATCCCCGGCGGCGACACCCGCGCCATCACCGGCGCGGGCACGGCGAGGTTCGCCTCGCTTCCCCGCGGGGCGGAATGCGCGCTGTCCGAGTCGTCCTCGTCGCTGGCGGTGACGCCGGAGCATGTGACGATCGACCACTCCAGCTTCACCGTCGGCACCGAGCCGACGACCGCGACGGTCACCAACGCGTTCTTCACCAGTTCGCTGATCGTGGTCGCCAACTTCAGCGGTGTCGGCAAGGAACAGTTCGCCAAGCCGCTGTCAGTCGAAGTCAATTGCACCTTGGAGGGCGCAGCCGGCAGCGTGTTCGCCAAGAAACTGACGCTGGAACCGGCGCCCGGCACATCGACGGCCAGCAGCGAGCCGCTCGGGCCGATTCCGGTCGGCGCGGTTTGCACCGTGACCACCGTCTCAGCCGACGGAGCTGACCGGGTGCCGTCCGTCGTCAGCGTGACTGGCCAGGCCAACACCATGGTGCAGGCCGAGGTGACCGCGACCTACTCGGCCGGCACGGTGAGCGTCGTCAAGAAGCTGGCCGGATGGGGCGCGGTGGAGCACCACGACACCACCTTCACCTTCGCGGTGACCTGCCGGGCCAGCGCGGACGGTCCGGCCATTGCCGAGGGCAAGCTGACCATCACCGGTGCGGGAACGGCGACGCTGACTGACCGCTCCGGGCAGCCGGTGCTGCTGCCAGCCGGTGCTCGGTGCTGGGCGACCGAGACCGCCAGCGGTGACGCCGTGCGGGTGAGCGTCGACCACAGCAGCTTCGCAAGCGGGCTCGGTGTGGTCGCTGATTCCCCCCAGCAGGTGCAGCACCTGACCGTGACGGTGACCAACTGGTTCGACCCGACCGATGACCTCGCCTACACCGGCGCGGCGATCGGTTGGGGCCTTCCCGCCGTCGGCCTGCTGGCCATCGGGCTCGGCGTCTGGCTCACCCGCCGGCGTCGCAGCGAGCAGTGACAAAGCCGGGTGTGGATCCGCACCCCTGGTCCACACCCGGCAACACCTCCCCAGCCGAGCCCCTGCTGTGCCACGACTCCCCCTGGCATCGGGAGACGGACCGCTACCGGAGGCGGTCAATTGCTCTCAGCCATCGCGCTGGGTGGTGACCGTCAGCCTCGGCGGAGTGCCGGCCACGGCAACGGCACCGAGCTGGTCGGTTCGAAAGACCCGTGCACCGGTCGCCTGGACCGCAGCCAACGTCCGCGCGGCAGGATGGCCGTAGTCGTTGTCCACGCCCACGCTGATCAGCGCCACCTGCGCTCGAACGGCGGAGAGGAAAGCCGAGCTCTGGTGGCCTGATCCGTGGTGCGGAACGAGCAGTACGTCGGCGGCCAGATCCGATACCGCAGCCACCGCGGCGCTCTGGCCGCTCTCTTGAGCGTCCCCGGCCAACACCAGGCGGAGCCCAGCGATTTCGACGCGCAAGACCAGCGACGAGTCGTTCTCTTCAGCAGACTCCGCCGTCATCACGGCTGGAGCGACGAAGTTCTGCTCTGCCAGCACGCTGAGCCGCGCTTGGCCGGCACGAACCACCCATCCCGGTGAGACCAGCGCGATCGGCGCACCCCCAACCGCGGCACGAACCTGCCGCCAACCGGAGGCGGCGGAGTTGGCCGTCGGCAACAGCACCTGCCCGACTCGGCGACCAGCGACCACTCCGGCGACGCCACCGATGTGGTCAGCGTGGGGATGGGTGAAGACCAGCAGCGGCACATCGGTGATGTCCAGCTGGTCCAGGCAGCGGGCCACCAGACGTGGATCCGGCCCGGCATCGACGACGATCGCGGCATTCGGTCCGGCGCGGATCGCAGTGGCGTCGCCTTGCCCGACGTCGCAGGACACGATCGTCCACCCGTCCGGAGGCCACCCCGGCGGGTTGAGCGGACGCAGCGCGGCGACGACCAGGATCAGTACGCCGGCACCGGCAATCCACTTCTGCGCGAGTAGCCGGGGCATGGCTGCGATCATCACGACGCAGGCAGCGGTCAGCACGACCACTCCCACCGGACTGGTCGGCCATGAGAGCCACGCTCCCGGAAGCGCACTGCCCGCCCCCGCGATCCAGCAGAGCATCTGAGCGAAGCCGCCGGCCGCCCACGCAAGCGCCACCGCCAGGACGGGAATCACGACTGACGCCCCGGCAGCAGCGAAACCCAAGACGGTGGCTGGCCCGACCAGTGGTGCGGCCGCGAGGTTCGCTGCGAGCCCGACCACGCTCACCTGCCCGGAAATGGCCGTCACCAGGGGTTGGGTCACCAGCTGCGCCGCGACGGGTACCGCGACCGCCTCGGCGAGCCACAGCGGCAACCACCGGCCCAACACCTGCGTCCAGGAGGCGGCGAAGACGACGATCCCACCGCTGGCCAGCACCGACAAGGCGAAACCCGCCGACAGTGCGAGCCACGGGTCCAGCAGCATCAGGGCGACCACAGCCCAGGACAGGTAGCGCAGCCCCTGGCGCGGCCCGGCCCAGCCGAGCGCCGCGAGTCCGACCACTCCCATCGCCGCGGCCCGGACCACACTGGGTTCGCCACGACACAGCACCACGAAGACCGCCACGACCACGAGCGCCAACAACCTGCGCCACCAGCCGAGGACGCCCAAGCGGCCGGCGACCCACAGCACCGAGGCCAGGAGCAAGGTGAGGTTGGCCCCTGAGACCGCGGTCAGATGCGTGAGCCCGGTCGCCCGGAACTGCTCGGTCATGGCGCTGGTCATCGCGCTGGTATCGCCCACGACAACCGCCGGTACCAAGGCCGCCGGGCCTTCGGGGAGCCCCGCGACGGCCGACCGCAATCCTGCGCGCACGGCGTTGACGCCGGCATCAATCGGCTCCGGGTCGGCAACGAGAACCGGCGGCGCACGCGGTGACAGCCATGCACCGACCGACGGATCGTCGGGCGGACTCAGTTTGACCACGGACCGCACTCGTGCGCCGGGCGCGACGGCCCGCCAGGCCTCCACCCGCGCACCGCTTGCGCTCAGGCGGGCTGGTGGTCCACCGACCCACATCTGGCCGCGACCTTCGAGTTGCTCGATCGCGACCGGAACCACCCACATCGGCCCGGCCGGCCCGGAGCCGACCAGCTGTCCTTCCCCGACACGCAACACCATGGTCACCACCGCCTGGTCACGAGCCAGTCGCGCCACCGGACCGTCCATCAAGGAGACCACCCGCCACACCGATCCGGCCAGACAGGCCACCGCGATCAAGCCGATCGCGACGCCGAGCCGCCACCGACGAGACACCGAAAGGGCCAATCCGAGCAACCCCGCTGCGCAGCCCACCCACCAGGCCGTCGCCACAGCGCTCGTGCCGATAGCAGCGCCCGCCCAGGCCGCGACGCCCAGCGCTGCCGACCGAACGTCCGGCCGCCGATCAGAGCTTGAGCAGTCCGACGATGTCGGCATAGGTCTTGGGCCCAATGCCGTCCACCTCCTGCAGTTCAGTCAGTGCGGAGAATCGGCCATGAGCCGTGCGCCAGTCGACGATCTTCTTGGCCGTCACCGGCCCCACGCCTGGCAGCGTGTCGAGCTGCTGGACCGTGGCGGAGTTGAGCGAGATCTTCGCGGCCGAGCCACCGGTCGCCGCACCGCCGCCCGTCCCCGCGCCCGGAGCGCCCCCCGCGGTGCCATCGCGAATCCAGCCACCAGGATGCGACGTGGTGCCGATCTTCACCTGGGTCCCGTCGACCAGAGGCTGGGCCAAGTTCAGCTCACCGAGCGCAGCTCCGCGACCCAGCCCACCGGCAGCACTGATCGCGTCGCTGACCCGAGAACCCTCCGGTAGCCGCACGACACCGGGCGATCTCACCGCGCCGATGACGTGCACGACGATCTGCTTCGACGCGGCCACCACGGGGGTACCACTCGCGACCGGAGTCGCCTCGATACGTGGGGCCGTGTCGGCAACCGCGGTCGAGCGAGTGTGCAGGATGCTGTAGGTCGTCCAGGCGACACCGACGGCGGCAATGATCAGCACGGTGACCAGGTGCCGACGTGAGAACGTCAGGACTTGATGGGCCGTCGCCGCCACGGCACCGGCAGCTCGTCGCTGGGGTGAAGGCCCGCCCGTATCCGGGTCCGGGGCGTCGCCGGCGCCATTGCTGCGGAGTCGACCAACCCAGTCGTCATCGTCGTCACCAGCTGGCGCTGGCCCGACCGACGCCATCTCGCTCGCGGGCGGCGTTGCTGGCAGCTCCTGCAACTGCGCGAACAACGCGTCCAGCCGACGGCGCACCACGTCGCTGGCCAGCGGTTGGTCGGGCTGCATCATGCCCCTCAGTTTCGGCAGGTGGAGGACGCAGCACTCAGGCCGGTCGCGGGACTGTGGAAAAGGCCTGACGATCCACAGCTGCCCGCGTGGCCTGGAGGGAGCCGCTTGCCCGCGCTGCCAAACTTGAGCAAGTGACCGCCCGCCGCTTGCCTTCCACCCCAGCCCTTGTCGCCGCGGGTTTGCTGATCGCCGGCGGCCTGGCGCTCAGCCTGCTCTCCTTCTTCCCCACGCTCCAAGCAGCCGATCGGCGACTCGCGTTGCTCGCGTCCTTCATTCCTTACGGCCTTGTCGCCTGGGCATTGGCAGCGCTGATCCTGATTTGGAGTGGACGACGCAGCGCAAGACTGGTCGCACTCGTGCCGGTTGTGGGCTTGATCGTCAACGCCACGGTGCTCCTGCCTTACCTCGATAGCAGCCACAATGCCCGGCCCGGAACACCGGCGACCCTTCGGATCGTCGCGCTGAACATGCACTACGGTCAGGCGGACCCCGCCGCGTTGCTCGAGGTCGTACAACGCGAGCAGCCCGATGTGGTCATCCTGAGTGAGTTCACCCAGACCGCAGCACCCATCCTCACTGATCCGCGGTGGACGACCCTGCTCCCCTACCACGTGGGAACCATCGGTACCGCAGGCGTGACGATGCAGGACGGAGACTCGTCCGGCACACAGGTGCTCTCACGCACGCCGCTCCAGCAGGTCGGGCAAACCACCGGGACCACCGCGACCAACCTCGCCGTCCGGCTGACCACACAGGGCCACCAACTGGTGCTGATCGCTGCGCACCCGGTGAATCCGATTCGTGGAGGGCTGGATGGCTGGCTGTCCGACGGCAGCGCGCTGACCAGCCTGGCCGAGCGGTTCGATCAGGGCCCGCTGGTGGTCGCCGGTGATCTGAACGCCGTGCCGGAACACCTCACCGTACGCAACCTGATGGCGGCAACCGGCCTCCATGAGGTGATGCAGGGCTGGGCACCCACCTACCCGGCCGATCGGCTCATTCCGCTGATCACCATCGACCATGTCCTGGCCAGCGATCAGTTCCGCACCGTCGCCGTTCGCCGCTTTCACGTCGACAACACCGACCATCTGGGCACAGTCGCCGAGCTGGCACAGTCGTAGCCGCACGGCCGCGACCGAACCACGGTAGCTGCTGCTGAGCAGCGCCGCAGGTCGTCGGCAACGCTCGGCGCGAGCGTCAGACGCTCGGCAGGCACAGCCGATCAGGCCGGAACGATACTCACCAGCTTCGGCGCACGGACGATCACCTGGCCCACGCCTCGTCCATCGAGCGCGCGCTGCACGCCGGTGTCGGCCAGGGCCAATGCTTCGAGCTCAGCGGGGCTGGCATCCGGGGACACCTGCAGCTTGGCCCGCACCTTGCCTTGCACCTGAACGACGCAGGTGACCTGCTCGGCCACCAGCAGCGCCGGCACGGCGACCGGCCAGGTGGCGTTCGCCACCGACGGCGCATGGCCGAGCAGCTCCCACATCTCTTCTGCCACATAGGGCGCGATCGTGCTCAGCATCACCGCGACGGCTTCGACTGCCTCTCGAACAGCCGGATCGGCCGCGCCGGGACCGGCATCGATGGCCTTGCGCGTGGCGTTGACCAGCTCCATCAGGCGAGCGACGGAGACGTTGAAGCGCTGCCCCTCGATGGTCTCGGTGACTTCGGCGATGGCCTTGTGGGTGGCGCGGCGCAGGCCGAGATCACCGTCGGCCGGGTCGGCACCGACGCCACTGGCGACGTCCTGGGCCAGACGATAGGCGCGTTGCAGGAACTTCAGCGTGGAGCCAGGCGACACGTCGGCCCAGTCGATATCGTCCTCCGGCGGCCCAGCGAAGACCACCGTGGTGCGGATGGCATCGACGCCGTAGGTGTCGATCTGCTTGCCGAGGTCGACACCATTGCCCAGCGACTTGCTCATCGCCTTGCCCTGGTTGATCACCTGGCCTTGGTTCATCAGGCGCAGGAACGGCTCCTGGAAGTCGATCAGCCCCATGTCGGCCAGCACCTTGGTGAAGAAGCGTGAGTACAGCAGATGCAGAATCGCATGCTCAACGCCACCGACATACTGAGCAACGGGCATCCATTTGGCCACCTCGGCCGGGTCGAACGGCCCGTCGGTGTAGCCCGGGGAGCAGTAACGGAAGAAGTACCAGGACGAGTCCACGAACGTGTCCATGGTGTCGGTGTCACGCTGGGCGGCACCGCCGCACTGCGGGCAGGTGGTGTTCACCCAGTCGGTGGCCGCCGCCAACGGGCTGGTGCCCTTCGGGGCCAGAGCCGCGCCGCGCAGGTCAGGCAGTTCAACCGGAAGCTGATCGTCGGGCACCGGCACCTCACCGCAGCTGGGGCAATGCACGATCGGAATGGGGCAGCCCCAGAACCGCTGCCGGCTGAGCAGCCAGTCCCGCAGCCGGAAGGTGATCGCCGCTTCGCCGCGGCCCTGCTCAGCCAGCTTCGCGGTGATCGCGGCGATACCGGCCTTCTTGTCGGCCAGTCCCTCCAACGCCGGCGAGTTCACGTAACTGCCGTCTCCGGGGGTCGCTAGCCAGGTCTGGCCCGGGTCTGGCTGACCGGTCTCCACGACCACACGGACAGGCAGATCGAACGCCTTGGCGAAGTCCAGGTCGCGCTGGTCGTGCGCAGGCACCGCCATGACCGCACCGGTGCCGTAGTCGGCCAGGACGTAGTCGGCGGCGTAGACCGGCAGCTTCTCGCCGTTCACCGGGTTAATCGCATGCACCCCGAGGAAGACGCCGCTCTTGGGGCGCTCTGACGACTGCCGCTCAATCTCAGTGGCGCGCTTGGTGGCTTCCAGGTACTCCTCGAAAGCCGGACGCTGCGCGTCGGTGACGATCTCAGCCGCCAGCGCCGCCTCTGGCGCAACCACGAAGAAGGTGGCGCCGTAGAGAGTGTCCGGACGGGTGGTGAAGACTCGAACCGGCTCGTCACGGCCTTCGATCTCGAAGTCGACGTACGCGCCTTCGGACCGTCCGATCCAGTTGCGCTGCATCGCCAGCACCCGGTCCGGCCAGCTGCCCTCGATCTGTTCCATGTCGTCGAGCAGCCGCTGGGCATAGTCGGTGATCTTGAAGTACCACTGCGTGAGCTTTCGCTTGGTCACGACCGCGTGACACCGCTCGCACAGCCCCTGGACGACCTGCTCGTTGGCCAGCACGGTCTGGTCGTTGGGGCACCAGTTGACGAACGAATCCTTGCGATAGGCCAGACCACGCTCGTAGAAGCGCAGGAACAACCACTGGGTCCAGCGGTAGTAGTCGGTGTCGGAGGTATGCAGCCGCCGCGACCAGTCGAAGCTCAGGCCGTAGCGCTTGAACGAACGCGCCTGGGTGTCGATGTTGGCGTACGTCCAGTCGGCCGGGTGAGCGTTGCGCGCGATGGCGGCGTTCTCAGCCGGCAGGCCGAAGGAGTCCCAGCCGATCGGGTGCATCACGTCGAAGCCCTTGAGGCGCCAGTAACGAGCGACCACGTCACCCATGACGAACGCCTCAGCGTGGCCCATGTGCAGGTCGCCGGAAGGGTAGGGGAACATGTCGAGGACGTAGCGGCGTTCCTTGCTTCCGTCATCGACGGGAACGAAGGTGCCATCGGCCTCCCAGAACCGCTGCCACTTCTCTTGGGCGGCTGCGGCGTCGTAGCCGCTGCGCACTGCCTCGCTGGTCACAGTCTCCACTCCTTCTCCACCGACGTTTCGCTGCTGAACATGAAAAAACCCCTGCGCGCCATCAGGCTCGCCAGGGGCGCCGCGACTGTTGAGCAGCCGCGGCTAGAGAAGCTGCAGGGAAACGCCGTGCATGGCTGCATCTTATCGGATTCAGCCGGCAGCGCTCACGAGCGGTGCACTCCTGGCGATGGGCTACCTTCAGCCGCTCACCCGCCCTTCGATCAGTGCGGGTTGCGCGGCAAACGCCGCCGCGAGGGCATCGCGGTAGCCGTCCCACTCGCTGGGCGGTAGGACGGTCTGGTTGATCCAGTCCAGCAGGGCGGCCAGCGGGTCGAGCGGGGCGATCTGATCGAGTCGCTCCAGGCAGATGGTGAGCAGCGCCCCATCACCGGTGAGCCACGCCGACAACCCGAGCAGGCCCAACGGCCCGGGCTGCCACAGCGGTGGCGAACTGCGCAGCACCGTCGACCACAACCCCACCGCGGCCCCTGCGCCCCGCCGATCCAGACCCTCCATCACCATTCGGCGCAGCTGCGGATCAGCGGCCAGGACAGCCAACTCGATCGCCTCGCACTCGCCGACCTCGGCCTGCTCGCAGAGGCGTCGCATCAGTGCGAGGCGTCGCTGGTTCGACCAGCCTTCCAGCCGCCGCTCCGCCTGCCCCAGAGCTGTCACGAGCCCGGCTTCGGAGGCGACCGGCGGCCCGGCGGCCAACGCCGCGAGCTCCTGCCGGGACCTCCGCGCGGGCCAACCCAGCACTGTGGCCTCCACCGCTGCCCGCCCGATCCCCACCTCGCCGGTCGGCCCGTCCACAGCATCAGCGCGCCAGCGCGCGCTCCCCACCTGGATCAGGCGTCCGACTCGCCGGGCTCCGGCCAACTCGCCGCAGGCCTCCAGAAGCAACCAGCACTCATCGTCGTCGGAGTAGGCGAAGAACCACGCCTCCGCGCTGGGAAACCGGTCGAACAGCCGGTGCACGAGCTCCCCCAGACCGTCTTGCTCGGGATGGACGCTGCCCAAATCGACCCGGGCGGTCACGGCCACCTCGCCGTCGTCGACGACCATGATCACCAGCGAGTCGGCCGGGTGAAAACCGACCAGATAGGGAACCACACCGATCAGGTCATCAAGATCACGCACGGCCAGCCGGCCGGGACATTCTTCAACACTCATGTCGTGCAGTGTCGGCATCGCCAACTGGTGCCGGTCGTCATCCACAGCCCCAGATGGTTACCCACAGTCGACCGAACAACCTGACCACGCCGGTAGCCTGGATCCGATGACCGAGAACCAAAGCCGCCCCGAGGGCGTGTCCGCCGACGCCCCCCAGGCCGACGGACGACCGGGCCCGGGCTGGGCTCCGACACCCCTGTCGCGTGCCGGGGTCCCTTCAGCCACGCCGACCTCGGGCGCACCGGCCGGGTCCGCTGACCCGAGCAGCGACTCAGCACGTCCGCAGATCGACCGATATGCCCCACGACGGACGTTCATTCCGCTCCTGGTCGGCATCATCGGGCTGGTCGTCGCGGTTCTCATCGGATTTGCCGCGATGCGTCCGGACGCCTCGGCCCCGGCACCGTCGCCATCGGCCTCACACTCTCCCAGTGCCCACCCCAGTCCACGCGACGGCACCCCTTTCACCGTCCAGACCACCGGAGCCACCGGCATCTGGAAGATCACCCAGCGACGCTGGAGCGATCAGGGCGTCAGCGCCCACATCAGCGTCAGCGTCGACAGTGGTGACGTGGCCAGCTACTTCCTCGCGTTGTCCAACTCCGGCCAGGAGGCGGTTCGCGGTCAGACCGACGGGGTGTCCCAGCCGTTCCCGAGCACGACGATCTCGGCGGGTCAGACCGCCAGCGGCTGGGTCTTCTTCCCGATCGAACGCGGCACCACCTTGATCTTCCTGCGCACCCGCGATCAGGCGCAGGTTTCCGGAATCGAGATCAGCGGCTAAAGGCGGGGTCAGCCGAGCGGCTCAGGCTCCATCGCCGTCGTGGTCACCGCGACCGGCGTGCGTCGCGCCAACGCATCGGGATGGTACTTGCTCAGCACCACGACGCCACCCACGGCGATCGCGCCGAAGATCAGCATGCCCACCGCCTCGAGCGGGCCGAGGAAGGCACCCTCGCCGAGTACCACGATGCCGAAGACGACCGCAACGATGGGGTCTGTGGTGGTCATCGAACCCACCACGATCTCGGCAGGACCACTCGCGTAAGCCTGCTGCACCAACCAGCCTCCGCTGCTGTAGCAGATCAGCAGGAAGACGACCACCGACCAGAACAGCGGCATCGTCCAGTACTGCTCCTTGCCCAAAAGCTCGAACAGGATCTTCAGCATGGTCGGGCTGAGACCGAAGAAGAACGAGCCGGCCGAAGCCAGCATCAAGCAGCGCCGGGTGTCGCGGCCCTTCAGACCGAGGAAGGCGAGCAATGACCCGGCAGCGAAGACCACCAGCACGCCGGCGATGATCGCCCACGGCACCAGCACGGTGTGTTTGGCCGCCGTCGCAGCGGAGAAGACCGTGAAGCCGGCGATGCCCACCAAGGTCATGCCGACGGCGAACCAGATGATCTTGGACGGACGGAAGCCATGCAGCTTGGCGGCCAACAGTACCGACCACGGCACCGCGAGGATCCCCACCGGCTGCACCACGGTCACCGGTGCCAGCGCCAAACCGACCGCGTGCAGGCTTGCCCCCACCAGCACCGTCGCCAGGCCGATCAGCCACAGCTTGTTCTTCAATAGGGCCAACAGCTCTCGAAGACTCATCGCGGTGTTATGGGCCTGGCTGTCGATGGCCCGCTCGACGGCAAGATGCTGAATGGTGGCGCCGCCGGCGAAGCCGAGCGACGAGAACACCACGATGGCAATGGCCAGCGGGATGTTCTGCTCGAGGTGGAACAAGCCGACCAGCGGGATCACGATCATGTCGTCCTGTCGAAGAAGGGCGCCGGGATGACTCAGCGTAGCTGGTCGGTGGACACCGTCCTACTGCGGTCGGCTTCCCGAGCTAGCCGGCCTCGGAGAACCGGACGGCGGCCAGCATCTGCGCGGCTAGGTTCGCGCCGAAGCCGAGTGGCCAACGATGCATGACATAGTCGGTGGCCTCGTCGACCCGCAGCTGACGCGTCGAGTTGCCCGAGCGCACCCAGAACTCCGGCGCGGCCGACTTGCCGGGCATGAGGTACACCGGACGCGGCGACGGACGCACACTGACCAGGCACACCGGCCGGTCCACCTTGTCCGCATCCGCGGCGGTCGGGAACTCGATCCGCACCAAGGCGGCCGGGTTCTGGCCGAGGGTGGTCGTCAGCAGATCACGAAGCCACAGCTCGTAGCGGTCCAGATCGGGCGCCTTCATGGTGGCCAGGTCGGCGTCCAGCCCCACAGGCGTACCGGTGTCATCGACACCGATCACCAAGGTGCCGCCGTCGGCGTTCAGGAACGCGGCGACCGTCTTGGCGATCACCTGCTCCATGCGTTCGTCCTTGGCACCGGTGTGCAGATTCACTCGCGCCGTCGACTTGAACTCGACCCGGCGAGACTCCCCGGCAGCGAGCACGGTCTCAATGGCACTGGTCGGACGAGGTTGGAAGTGCGCTGCGATGGCGGCGTACAACGCGATCCCGACCGTGGAAAACACCAGTGACAGCAGCAAGGTCGGCAGACTCAGCAGATCGAGGCTGGAGTCCATGACCCCGGCAACACCGGCCGCGGCCGCCGTCCCGAGGATGGCGATCACGATGCCCGCGGACGTCGCCAGCCGCGCCCGACCTCGCAACAGGACGCGCGCTATCCCGCTGACCGCCCAGGCCCCCACCAGCACCAAGGGAAGCACCAACGAGACGCTCCACAGCGGCACACTCTTCAACACGTCTTACTCCGATGTTCGTCAGCTTGCTTGGACGGCAACGATCACCAGGTCCCGCCGCCACCACCACCGAAGCCGCCACCGCCGGAGAAACCCGAGCCGCCACTGGTCGCTGCCGTCGCCGCCTGCAGCGAACTCGCCACCGAGCTGGACAACGAGCTGAGCGAGCTGGTCATCTCACTCAACCCGAAGGCGTTGCCGTAGCCATAGCCGACATACCAGTACGGCACGAAATCGTAGCGACCCTGAGCGGCCAGCTGCTCGAAGATCTTGGTCCAGCGATCCGCCACGCCGAAGACCATCGCATAGGGCAGATAACGGGAGAAGACATCGATGCCCTCCTCGAACTTGATCTGCTCGGCCTCTGCCGTGGTCAGGTACAACTCGAAGCCCTTCGCCTGAGCCAGCACGGCCGAACCGTCTGCGGTGCGGTGACCGAACTTGTTGTTCATGATCACCACGCCGAGCGCAACGATCACCGGGGCGAGTCCGACCAGGCCCCACCCGAACAGACCGAAGACGTAGCCCATCCCGACACCCAGTGCGATCAGACCGACAGCAGCGGCGATGGCGCCGAAGCGCACCAGCCGGGGATCGGCAGAGAACCACTTGAGTTCTTTGGTGACCCGGTTGTACATGGCGGTGCGGACGTCGTTCATCATTCCGGCGTAGGACGAGTCGCGCAGATCCGTGGTGGTGACCTCGCCGCCTTCTGCGAAGAGCTGGCTGAGCAGTTCGGCCTCGTAACCGGCCAGTTCGTCGGTGCCTTGTTTGAGGGTGAAGGTGAAGTCCTTCGGCCCGGTCTGGGCGATGGTCAGATGATTGCGGACCGCCAGATCGACCATGGTCGCGGTGATGTCACGCTCATCGGCCGTCGCGTCCATCAGCGTCCCGATCTCACCCGGACGGGCGTCGCGCGGCGGGGTGAACGCCACAGCCACTGCAGCGTTGCCACTGTCGAAACCGACCGATGCCTGCTGCCCAGCAGCCGGGGTCACGCCCGGAGTCAGACCGAGGTAGACCTGGTCGCGTGCCGAGCGGCGGGTGCGCCGATATAGCAGGAAGATGCCGCCGGCGGTGAGCAGGGCGGTGACGCTCCCGGTGAAGATGTTGACCGGGAACATGTTCTGCACGGTCAACCGCTTGGTGTAGCGGGGCTCGGCGTTGGTGAAGGTGCCCGCCGGGTAGCCGGCCACGATCTGCACGTAGTTGCCGTTGCCGACATCGCTGGCGGCGAAGGTGGCTTGAGCCCCAGCGGGCGTGGCTGGGCACGGCGTCGATGGCGTGCCGTTGACGAAGCAGGCGGCCTTGGTGATCGCAGCCGGGCCGGTGTAGGTCACCGAAACCTTCTGAATCGGCACCGTCCAGCCCGACCCGACCACGTCCCAGTTGAACTCGTCCAGACCGGAGACCTGCTGGTGCGGCTCCACCAGCCCACGGACGGTGTAGCGGAGCTTGTAGGTCTGAACCCCGGTGTAGGTCTGATTCTCGTTGCCCACCCGGATGGTCACGTTGCCGTCGGACTGTTCACTCAGGGTCTCGGTGTTCGCCCCGGTCGGGCTGGTCACCGCACCGAAGGTGTAATCGAGCATTCGCCACACCGAATCGTTGCCCCCGACGGCCTGCTGGAGCGGGAAGACCAGGTAGGGACCGTGGCCGGCGGTGTCCCCGAAGTCCACCGAGAGGGTGAGATCCACCGTGGTCAGGCCGTGGGCATCGACAGCGGCCACCACCGCGTAGTCGGTGATGACGTCATCGCTGCTTTCCGCACGGCTCACCGTCGGGACAGCCATCAGCCACCCCAGGGCCAGGACCATCGCTGCCAGGACACTCATTACTCGGCGCACGCGATGAGCCTAACAATGCCGGGCACCGTTGCGACCGGCCCGCGTCGATATCCTGACCGCGAAGGGAGGCGACGCCATGGCAGGTGTGCAGGTCAGCGCCGAGGTGCTGGCGGTCGTTGTCGCCCTCGTCGGGCAGCGTCCCTGCGTGCTCACCCTCGCTGAGCCGCCGCAGCTGCCCTCGGGTCCATTGCTGCCCAGCCACCGGTCGTTGCAGCAGGCCACCCGGGCGTGGGTGGAGCAGCAGACGGGTCGCAAACTGGGCTATCTCGAACAGCTCTACACCTTCGCCGACGTTGACCGCACCGACAGCGGCCAGGAGATCTCGGTGTCTTATCTGGGCTTGACTACGGCCGGCGAGCCTGGCATCGGCGGGTGGACCGATTGGTACGAGCTCTTCGGCTGGGAGGACCGCCGCGGCGGTGACCACGTGGTCACCGAGCGACTGGCGCCGGCGCTTCGTCGGTGGGCACAGTCGGACCCGGAGGCGTCAGGCGAGCGTCAGCGCCGAGTCGACATCACTTTCGGGCTGGCCGGACGTCCCTGGCACCCCGATCTGGTGCTCCAGCGATACGAGTTGCTCTATGAGGCCGGGCTGGTCCCCGAAGCCCCCGCCGAGCGCCGGGTTGCCGACGACGACCTGGCGCCCGGCCGCCGGATGCTCGGCGATCACCGTCGCGTGCTGGCCACCGGTCTGGCCCGGCTGCGCGCCAAGATCAGCTACCGCCCGGTGGTCTTCGAGTTGATGGCGGCGGAGTTCACCCTGCGCGAGCTCCAGGACTGCGTCGAGGCATTGGCCGGGCAGCAGGTTCACACCCAGAACTTCCGGCGCGTGATCGAACAGCAGGAGCTCGTGGAAGAGACCGGTGGCCGCCGCGCCGCCACCGGCGGGCGTCCGGCGCGGCTGTACCGCTTCCGCCGCCAGGTCCTGGCCGAACGCAGCGTGGCCGGCACCAAACTGCCGACCGCCCGCGCCCGCTGAACCACGCCGACCTGGGCTTGGGCGCTGTCCGGCGCGGCACCGGTCCCGGCTTTGCGAGCAACGCCACCGTCACCCTGTCGCGCTAGGCAGCTATTCCACCACGTGGATGGCGAGCTTGCCCCCCGGCTTTTGCTCAGATGTAGCATAAGCGGCGAACGGAGGCTCCCATGACCCTGACCCGGACTGCCGAGGATCTCTATCAGCGCGTCAAGCACGTCGTCCCTGCCGTCGAGTGGGCGACGATGGCCGAGGACGCCGAGGCGATCATCCGGCTAAAAGCCGAACGCAACGCGGTGATCCTGGCGCACAACTACATGACGCCGGAGATCTTCCATGCGGTCTCCGACATCACCGGCGACTCGTTGGCATTGGCCCGTGAGGCCACCACCGTCGACGCCGACGTGATCGTCCTGGCCGGGGTGCACTTCATGGCCGAGACCGCCAAGCTGCTCAACCCCTCCAAGACGGTGCTGATCCCCGATCTGCGCTCGGGGTGTTCGCTGGCCGAGTCGATCAGCGCCGAAGACGTCCGAGCGCTGCGAGCGGCCCACCCAGGCGTACCGGTGGTCACTTATGTGAACACCTCCGCCGCGGTGAAGGCCGAGTCCGATCTGTGCTGCACCTCCGGAAACGCGGTCGAGGTCATCGAGAGCCTCGGGGTACCGAAGGTGATCATGATTCCCGACCGCTTCCTCGCGGCGAACATCGCGCGCAAGACCGGCGTAGAGGTGATCACCCACCCGGGAGCCTGTGAAGTGCACGAACGCTTCACCCCGCACGACATCGACGACATCCGGGAGTCCTGGCCGGGCGTGACCGTGCTGGCTCATCCCGAATGCCCGCCCGCGGTCGTCGACGCCGCCGACTACGCCGGTTCGACCGCCCAGATGGTCGACTTCGTGGCGCAGCGGCTCCCGCAGCGGGTCGCGCTGATCACCGAATGCTCGATGAGCGACAACGTGGCCCAGCAGTTCCCCCAGACCGAGTTCGTCCGTCCGTGCAATCTGTGCCCGCACATGAAGCGCAACAGCCTGGCCAGCATCCGGCACGCGCTGGAGACGATGACCAACGAGGTCACCGTGCCCGACGACGTCGCCGACCGCGCTCGAGCAGCCGTGCAGCGAATGCTGGACGTGAAGGTGGCCCGCTGATGACCAGTCCACGGCCCGTGCGCACCATCGACGCCGGCGGCCCGGTGATCATCGGAGCCGGCCTGGCCGGGCTGAGCGCAGCCGTCGAGTTGGCTCCGGCCGCCTGCGTCGTGCTCAGCGCCGGCGAGCTCAGCACCGGCACGTCGACGGGCTGGGCTCAAGGCGGCGTGGCCGCCTCGGTCGGATCGGACGACAGCTCGAAGCTGCACGCCGCCGACACCATCGCCGCTGGGGCCGGGCTCTGCGAGCCCGAAGCCGTCCGTGCCATCACCGCGGCCGCTGCGGACGCCATCGCCTGGCTCGCCGACAACGGCGCGCGATTCGACCGGAACGCCGACGGCACCTTCAAACTCGGACTCGAGGGCGCGCACAGCCGGCGGCGGATCGTCCACGCCCTGGGCGATGCGACCGGGGCCGAGCTGCTGCGCGCCATGATCGCGGCGGCCCGGCGCACCGAGTCGATCGCGATCTGGGAGTACGCCCTGGCCAGCGAGATCCTGGTTGAGGGCGGCAGTGTCACCGGTGTTCGCGTCCGCACCGCGGCCGGCGAATTCGTGTTGCGCACCACCACCGTGCTCCTGGCGACCGGAGGTGTCGGCGGCCTGTTCGGCCACACCACGAATCCGCTCAGCTCGCGCGGCCAGGGACTGGCGCTAGCCCATCGCGCGGGCGCCACCCTGCGTGATCTCGAGATGGTGCAGTTCCACCCGACCGCGCTCGATGTGGGCATCGACCCGATGCCGCTGGTCAGCGAGGCCGTCCGGGGTGAGGGCGCGATCCTGGTCGACGAGCGCGGCGAACGCGTCATCGACAACCCGCTGGCCGCACGCGACGTCGTCTCCCGCGCGGAATGGGCTGCGCTCCAGCACGGCCACCAGGTCTTCCTCGACGGTCGTCAGCAGCCGGGTGCCCGCTTCGACGAGTTGTTCGGTTCGATCGCCCGCAGCGCCCGTGACGCGGGTTTCGATCCACTCACTCAGCCACTGCCGATTCGCCCGGCCGCGCATTACCACATGGGGGGAATCAAGGTCGACCTCGCTGGACGGACCGACGTGCCCGGCCTGTACGCCGCCGGCGAAGTCGCGTCGACCGGCTTGCACGGCGCCAACCGCCTGGCCTCCAACTCGCTGCTGGAGGCCGTGGTTTGCGGCCGCTGGACGGCCCAGCACTGGCGCGACATCGCCGTGGACGCCACGACGCCTGCGGCACCTCCGCCGGGCCTGCGGCCGGTGAGCGCACCGGCACCGGACCCGATCGTGACCGCCGTCCGCGACATCGTCTCGGTCTCGGCCGGAGTGCTGCGCGATCGGGCCGGCTTGAGCGCCGGGCTGGCCGCGCTCGCGCCGTTGCGGCGGCATGACGCCGGACTGGTCGGACACCTCCTGATCAGCGCAGCGCTGCGGCGCACCGAGTCGCGCGGTGGACATGCCCGCACCGACTTTCCCGCGCCGTCAGCCGATCCCGAACACCTGCTCGTCCCGGGCTTGCCCGGTCAGGCCGTCATTGCCGAACCGATCGGAGCCGTTGCATGAGGTCGCTGCCTCGCATTCTCATCGAGCCGCTGGTGCGCGCCGCCTTGCTGGAAGATCTCGGCCGCGCCGGCGACGTGACCACTGACGCGGTGATCGGTGCCGACCAGACCGCCCGAGTCGCTCTGGTGGCCCGCGAGCCGGGGGTGATCGCGGGCACGGACTGCGTCCGCCTTGCCTGGGAGCTGGTCGACCCACGCATCCGCATCGACCAGCTCCTTCCGGACGGCTCCCGCGTCGAGCCGGGCACCGTGATCGGGGTTGCTGCCGGGCCGGCCCGCGGTCTGCTGAGCGGCGAGCGGACGGCCCTGAACTTCCTCGGCCACCTCTCCGGTGTGGCCAGCGGAACCGCCACCATCGCCGACGCGATCGCGCATACCGGCGCCCGGGTGGCCGACACCCGCAAGACCATCCCTGGACTGCGCGCGCTGCAGAAGCACGCTGTCGTCGCCGGCGGTGGCTCGAACCACCGCTTCGGCCTGGACGACGCGGTGCTGATCAAGGACAACCACGTCGCGGTCGCCGGCGGGATCACCGCCGCCGTTCGCGCGGCCCGCGCCCACGTCGGGCACCTGGTGAAGATCGAGGTCGAGGTCGACACGGTCGACCAACTATCGGAGTTGCTCGAAGCGGGCGCCGATGCCGTCCTGCTCGACAACATGGGACCCGACACCCTGCGTCAGGCGGTCGCCCTGGTCGCCGGGCGAATGATCACTGAGGCCTCCGGCCGGATCACCCCGGCAACAGCTGTCCCGATCGCCGAAGCCGGCGTCGATCTCATCTCGGTGGGCTGGCTGACCCACTCGGCGCGCGTGTTGGACATCGGCCTGGACTACGTGCCCTGAGCGCTGGAGGCGGCCCGCTCGCGACCGCTTGGCCGGTACTCCTGCCCACGGACTGTTTCGTCGCCGTCATTCTGGGCAGCTACCCTGCCACCCATGACTGCTGATCACGTTTCAACAGCCGCCGGCGTGCCGGCCGACGAAACTCCGCTGACCGCTCGCCATCAGATCGGCCCGATGTTCGAGGCGACGCATCCGTTGGCGCTGGGCCCGGTGGCCGCTCCCCCGCATTCGGTGGACGGCTTCGTCCGCGAGTTTCTGCGCGAGCTCAACACCGGCCAAGGCGTCGCTCTTTCTCGCTCGACGGTCAATGATCAGTACCTCGCCCTGGCCCGGACGGTGCGTCACTACCTGATGGCCCGCTGGCTGGAGACTCAACGCCACCAGCGCGCCAGCAAGGCCAAGACCGTCGGCTACCTTTCTGCGGAGTATCTGCTCGGGCGCCAGCTCGGCAACGCCCTGCTGGCCACCGACCTCAACGACATCGTCGACAAGGCGATGACCTCCTGTGGTCTCGACCTGCCGACCCTGCGCGCCCAGGAAGTCGAACCCGGTCTGGGTAACGGCGGCCTCGGCCGACTTGCGGCCTGCTTCATCGACTCGCTGGCCACCATGAGCGTCCCGTGCATCGGCTACGGCATTCGCTACGAGTACGGCATCTTCAAACAGACCTTCGTCGACGGACGTCAGGTCGAACAGCCCGACACCTGGCTGGCGCTCGGCAGCCCGTGGGAGTTCCCACACCCGGAAGCGGCCGTGCAGGTCGATTTCGGCGGCCACACCGAGACCTACGACGACGGTGGCGTGCAGCGCAGCCGCTGGGTCCCCAGCTGGAATGTTCTGGGCATCCCGTACAACTACATGGTTCCCGGCTATCAGAACGGACGGGTGAACACCCTGCGTCTGTGGAGCGCGGTGGCGACCAAGGCCTTCGACCTGGCCATCTTCAACTCCGGCGACTACGCCGAGGCCGTCCGGGCGCAGACGTTCGCCGAGAACATCACCAAGGTGCTCTACCCGGAGGACTCCACTCCACAGGGCAAGGAACTGCGTCTCCAGCAGCAGTACTTCTTCGTCGCCTGTTCGATCCGCGACTTCCTGGATCAGTACCTGGACGAGGACTTCGACCTGCGTCACCTGCCCGAGCGGATCATCTTCCAGCTCAACGACACCCACCCGGTGATCGCGGTGCCCGAACTGATGCGCATCCTGGTCGACGAGAAGAAGCTGGAGTGGTCCCAGGCCTGGGAGATCACCCGCCAGTGCTTCGCCTACACCTGCCACACCCTGCTGCCGGAGGCCCTGGAGGTCTGGCCGGTCGACCTGCTCGGACGGCTGCTGCCGCGCCATCTGGAGATCATCTACCGCATCAATGATGAGTTCCTCGCCGAGGTGCGGGCCCGCTACGGCAACGACGAACTGCGAATCCGGGCGATGTCGATCATCTCCGACTTCCCCGAGCGTCAGGTGCGAATGGCCTATCTGGCCACCATCGCCTCAACCCGGGTGAACGGCGTCGCCGCACTGCACTCGCAACTGCTGCGCGACAAGCTGTTGCCCTCGTTCAGCGAGTACTGGCCCGACAAGTTCACCAACGTCACCAACGGCGTGACGCCGCGCCGATTCGTGAAGCTGGCCAACCCGTGGCTGTCCCAGTTGATCACCGAGACCCTCGGCGTCGGCTGGGTGACCGATCTGGAGCGGCTCGCCGAGTTGGAGCCCTACGCCGAGGACGCCGACTTCCGGCAGGCCTTCCGTGAGGCCAAGGCGAAGAACAAGGCGCGCCTGTTCGATCTGCTGCGTGCGCGCGACGACATCGACTTGGACAACCATCACCTGCTGGACGTGATGGTCAAGCGGCTACACGAGTACAAGCGGCAGACGCTCAAGGTGCTGCACGTCGTCAGCCTGTACGAGCAGATCGTCTCCGGGGCGGTCGATCCGGTGACGATCACGCCGCGCACGGTGATCTTCGGCGCCAAGGCCGCGCCGGGCTACCGGATGGCCAAGGAAATCATCTACCTGATCAACCGGGTGGCCGAGACCATCAACAACGACCCCGTCGTTGCCGGACGCATCAACGTCGCCTTCCCCGCGAACTACAACGTGACCCTGGCCGAGAAGCTGATCCCCGCCGCTGATCTCAGCGAGCAGATCTCGTTGGCCGGCATGGAGGCCTCCGGCACCGGCAACATGAAGTTCGCTCTCAACGGTGCACTGACCATCGGGACCGATGACGGTGCGAACGTCGAGATCCGCCAACTCGTGGGTGACCAGCACTTCTTCCTCTTCGGGATGACCGAGCCCGAGGTGACCGCGCTGCAGACCGCCGGCTATCGTCCGACCGAGTTCTACGAGGCCGACCCGTTGCTGAAGCGGGCGATCGACCTGATCGCCTCGGGCACCTTCTCCGGCGGCGACCGCAGCACCTTCGAGCCGATCGTCTCCAACCTGCTGTATGACGACCGTTTCATGGCGCTGGCCGACTTCGGCTCCTACATCGAGGCCCAGAACCGGGTGGAGGCCGCCTACGCCGACGAGGAAGGCTGGACGAAGTCCGCAATCCTCAATGTCGCCCGCAGCGGCTTCTTCTCCTCCGACCGCTCCATGCGCGACTACATCAGTCGGATCTGGCACGCCAGCGCCGTCTGAGGGATGACACCCGGGCCCGGCACTGCGCTTGCCCGCGTTCCCTCCAGGAGGAAGCTCAGCTCACCTGAATCGAACGAATCGAGTTGCCCCAGGTCATCCGCGCCAGCCCCGTCCGAACGCTGCGCGGATCGTCCGCGGCCCCCAGGGTGAGCAGCAACGGAACGAAGTGGTCTGCCGTTGGATGGGCAATCTGCGCGGCTGGACCCTTGGTGCGGTAGTCGGCGAGCGCGTCCACGTCGCCGGCGGCCAACATGTCGGCAGCCCACGTGTCGAAAGCCTTGGTGTAGTCGGCCAGACCGGGGTCGCGCATCACCGCGAAGCTGTGCGTCATGAACCCCGACCCGATCACCAGAATGCCTTCGGCGCGGAGCTCGCGCAGCTTTCCACCCAACGCGACCAGTGCCTGCGGATCCAGACTCGGCATCGACACCTGGACGACCGGCACATCGGCGGCTGGGTACATCGCCATCAGCGGGATGAAGGCGCCGTGGTCGAGACCGCGGTTGGTGAACTGATGCACCGGCTGGTACCCGAGGGTGCCGGCTACCCGGCGCGCCAGGTCATCCGCGCCTGGCGTCTGGTACTGCAGCGTGTAGTAGCGCGGATGGAAGCCGCCGAAGTCGTAGTAGAGCGGGGTGCCGGCCGCCGAAGCTGAGATTGCTGCTGGCGCAGCCTCCCAATGGGCTGACACGACCACAATGGCCCGCGGCTTGGGTAGCGTCTGCGCCCAGGTGAACAGATCGCCCAGCCAGTCCGGATCGTCCAGCGTGGGTGGGGCGCCGTGGCTGACAAACAGGGCCGGCATCGGCCCGTCCGATGGCTGCCATTCGCGTTGCTGCCGGGCCTGGGGCAGCACCCGGGCACGCAGCGCGTCGTAGGCGGCTGCCGGATGAGTCGGGTTGAAGGCCTCGTCGATGGTTCGAGACACGGTCGTCCCGATCAGGCGCCGAAGGGAACCAGCACGAACCGGCCCACAGCGACGAAGACCGCCAGCACCAGCAACACCACCGGCGCGACCAGTCCCTGGTACTCCTTGCGCTGAAGGTGGACGACGATCGCGCCCACCATGGTGATGGCCAGGCCCACGGCGGCCACCGGCGCAAGCACCGCAGCGATGTTCACCAGTGGCGGCAGGACGAGCCCGATGGCGCCGAGCACCTCGGCTGCACCGATCAGCTTCACCGTTCCCGCACTCATGTCAGCGGCCCAACCCATTCCCGAGGCGGCCAGCTTCGCTTTCGGCTGGCTCAGCTTGAGCGATCCGGCGGCGAGGAAGATCAGCGCCAACAGCCCCGCCGACGCCCACAGTGCGATGTTCATCTTCTGGTCCTTCCTCGCGCCACCCGGCCCGAGAGTTACTTGCTTGATGAAGTGAATGCTAGGTCAGGTTAGTTCAACATGCAACTATTTTCACTCACTCGTCACTTCAGCAGTGAAGTATTCTTCCCCCATGACCGACATCGAGAGCGCCGCAACACCGGGCTGCCCCTCGCTGACTGCGCCAGACGGTGAGCCCGAGTGGCTCCAGGCCGACGAGCAGGAGGCCTGGCTCGCCTTGATCAAGGTGATCGCTCGGCTACCGGTCGATCTCGATCGCCAGCTGCAAAGCGATGCCGCCCTCTCGCACTTCGAGTACCTCGTGCTGGCCGGCCTCTCCGAGGCGCCTGACCGCACCTTGAGGATGAGCCAACTCGCGCACTTCGCCGGCGGGCAGCTCCCGCGGCTCTCCCAAGCCGCCGCCCGATTGGAACGACGCGGCTGGCTGGCACGGCGCAGCGATCCCAGCGACGGCCGATCCACGCTGGCGACACTCACCGAGCAGGGCTTTGCCAAGGTCGTCGCCACCGCACCCGGTCACGTCAGCCAGGTCCGCGATCGCGTTTTCCGACCGCTGACTCGCGCCCAAGTGCGGCAACTGCGCGACATCTGTCAACGGATCGGCGCCGGACTCAGCGACTGCTAGGCCGAGCCCGACACAGCGTCGCGGCGGGCTCGACCCGAAGCCGGCCCGCCGCGAAGACCATGATCAGACCAGGGCCGCGTCCAGCGTGATGGTGGTGCCGGTCAGCGCAGCCGAAACCGGGCAGCCGGTCTTGGCATTCTGAGCGAAGGTGGCGAACTGCTCGGCGCTGATTCCGGGCACCGATGCGCGCACGGTGAGCTGAATACCGGTGATGCCCTCGCCGGGGACGAAGGTGACCGCAGCCTTGGTGTCGACCGTGGCCGGCGGCGTGCCATTGCCCGCCAGCGCATGCGAAAGCGCCATCGAGTAGCAGGCCGAGTGCGCGGCGGCGATCAGTTCCTCCGGCGTGGTGGTGGTGCCGTCGCCGGCGCGGGACTTCCAGTCGACCTCGACGCTACCCAGGGCAGAGGTGAGGAACTCGATCTCGCCCTTGCCGTCCATCAGGGAACCTTCCCAATGGGCCTGTGCGGAGCTAACGGTCATGACAGCCTGCCTTTCGTCGTGGGGTGTTGGAGGTATCCCATCCTTGGCCAACCGGGCTCGGCCACCCTCGATTCCGGCAATACCCATCTTTCGGTAGCCTCGATGAGATGACAGCCCCAGACGTCCAAGGCACTCCCGCCGTGCGCCACGTCTGGGGAGCATGCCTGGCCGCGCTCGTGCTGCTCCTCGCCGCCGACATCTCGATAGCCGCCGGACGACTCACCGCCAGCGGCCTGAGCACCCTCGACCAGCCGATCCACGACTGGTTCGTGACCCACCGCACACCTGGCGGAGCCACGCTGGTCACAGCGTTCACCGATCTGGGACAGACAGCCCCGATGGTCGCTATGGGTCTGATCCTGACCAGCGCGCTGTTCTTGGCGTACCGGCGATGGAGCATCTGGGCGCTAATGGTGATCACCCCGCTGGGCTCGGTCGCTCTCACCGAGACCCTCAAGGCGGTCTTTGCGCTCCCCCGCCCTCCGTACGCCGACGCCGTGCCGCCGTACGAGTTCAGCTACACCTTTCCGTCCGGTCACACTCTCAACAGCACTGCCGTGGCGGGAATGCTGGCCTACCTCAGCGTGTGCTTGGCCCGGCGGCTGTGGGTAAAGGTCATGGCCGCCGTCGCGGCGGTGAGCTGGGCGGTCTGCATGGGGCTGAGTCGCGTCTACCTGGGCCACCACTGGCCGACCGACGTCGCTTTCGGCTGGGCAGTCGGACTCACCTGGCTCACCGTGGTCATCTTCGGCCACCAGGCGTGGCTGGCACGCCAGCGTGCGCTGACGGCTACGGCGGCCCCTCCCCCAGGCTCCGCCTGAAGCCCGATTTGGTGTTTCACCCCTTGGTTTGGGTAAAGTATGGCCTCGTCCTCAGGGACGTTGGGGCTATGGCGCAGTTGGTAGCGCGCTTCCATGGCATGGAAGAGGCCACGGGTTCGAATCCCGTTAGCTCCACCTAGGTCGACCGGACGAAGACTCTTCATGTGCGCACTGAAGGGCCGGTTTCGTCGGTGTTTCCCTGGTTGCTGAGCCTCCCGATCTCGGGAGGCTCTTCGCATTTGCGGACGCCCTCGCCGGCAGTTCCAGCTCGCCTCCGCCAGCCACCAGGCCAAGACGCGACCAAACCGAAACGCCCTCCTCAGCAGTACTGCTCGGGCTCGCGCAGGTCGCCGAAACAGCGCCTAGTCTGGGGCCACCTGTTCTGATCGCTGCCACTCGGGTTTCTTTGAGAGCCGGGGAACGGACGCGGCATGACAGCCACCGATACAACCACCTCACCTTCCCGCCGCAGGAATGCCGGGAGGCAGGCGCAGTTCACGAGTACCTACACCGAACTGGCCCAGACGGTTCGCTCGTCCGGCCTCAACAGACGGACGCGCTGGTTCTACCTGGCGTTGTTCGTGGGGGCTGGTGGCTGCGCTGGCGGGCGCAATCACCGGTCTGATTCTCCTCGGAGACTCCTGGTTCCAGCTCCTGATCGCCGCGGCACTGGGCGTGATCTTCACCCAGTTCGCTTTCCTCGGCCACGAGGCATCCCACCGTCAAGTGCTTGCTTCGGGGCCGGCGAACGATCGACTAGGGAGCATCATCGCGACCGGTTTGGTCGGCATCAGCTACTCGTGGTGGATGACCAAGCACACTCGCCATCACGGGAACCCGAACCAGGTCGGAAAGGACCCTGACATCGCTTTGGGCAGTGTCGCGTTCACCCAAGAGGATGCTCACTCGGCGTCCGGAGTCCGCAGGTGGGTGGTGCGGCGCCAAGGCTGGCTGTTCTTTCCGTTGCTGCTGTTGGTCGGCCTCGATCTACACCAACAGTCGATCCGCAGTCTGTTCGCCCGCGGCAACCTGCACGGACGCGGTCGCGAACTCACTCTCATCGCGCTGCGCTTCGGCATCTACCTGGGCGCGATCTTCTGGCTGCTGCCCTTCGTCATGGCGTGGGCCTTCCTCGGCGTACAACTTGCGGTCTTCGGGTTCTACATGGGCGCGAGCTTCGCGCCGAACCACATCGCGATGCCGATCATTGCGGCAAGCGATCGACTCAACTTCCTGGACAAACAGGTCCGCACCTCACGCAACATCGGCGGGGGCTGGTGGATGACGGTGCTGATGGGCGGCCTCAACTATCAGATCGAGCACCACCTGTTCCCCAGCATGCCGCGCCCACACCTAAACCGCGCACGGCTCCTTGTGCGCGAGCACTGCCGTGCCCACGAGATCAGCTATACCGAGACCTCGCTGGTCGAAGCGTTGGCCATCGTGGTGCGCCACATGAATGATGTCGGCTTGGCGGCATCGCGAACCTTCAGCTGCCCCACGGCGTCAGCACTGGGGCGCTAGGGCGGTCGGGTGCGTGAGCGCTGCCGGCCGCATCCGAGCGTCGTCTCCGAAGCCCCGCCCGGCCCGCATAAGCTGACCGGGTGCGAAGCTGGCCTGCGTGGGTCAACTGGGCAGTGCTCCCAGTGGCGATTCTGGTGTTCTACTTCATCGTCCCGGTCGGGTCGAACGATGCGCCCGCCGGCGAGGTGATCGGCATGGCTGTCGGCGCTCTCGCCGTGCTGACCGTGGCATCGGTGATCTTCGCTGAAGTCCAGCGGGCAGAGAAACGGTTGCGCCCGGTGCACCTGTTACTGGCCTTCGAGTTGGTCCTGGTGACGTTCTCGCTGGGCTATTACCTGTTGGCCCACTCCAATCGAGATCAGTTCATCGGTCTGGACACCCGCATGGATGCTCTGTACTTCTCGATGGTGACCATGTCGACGGTGGGCTATGGCGACATCACCGCGCACGGGCAGTGGGCCCGGATCATGGTGACCAGTCAGCTCGCCTTCAACCTGGTGTTCATCGCAGCGCTGATCGGCCTGCTTCAGGACCAGCTCCGCTCGGGAGCACTGCGTCGCAAACCGCGTGACGAGCATCCCGGATCCAACCACCAGCGGCGGACGCATCACGGCTGACTCTCGGGCGATCGCTCGCCTCTTCCTGTCGCAGTCATGAGGCGGTTAGGGTGTGCCTACCCAACCCGGGCCACCCTCCCCCAAGGCGCCGAACGTGAACACCATCAGCGAAGCAGACACACCCTCACCCGCAACCAGCCGCCGGCAGGCGTTGATGTTGGCCGTCGGCACCGGCCTCGCCGCGTCGGGCGTCGCCGCCACCCCGGCTCACGCGTCCACCCCTGTACCGCTCGCGCCGGTCCTGCCAGAACACATTTCAGCCCTTGCCGACGGCCTGCAGCTCACCTCATCCCTGGCCTGGCACCTCGCCCGACGGGTGTGCCCGGCTCCCACAGCCGCCGTGGTCTCCCAGATCACCAAGAAGGGCTACGACGCCTGGATCGAGGAGCAACTCCACCCCACCAAGATCAAGGACACCCGCGCCAACGATCTGGTCAAGAAGTACCTCAGTTGGGCCACCAAGACCACCAAACAGGTCGACAAGGCCAGTCACGGCCAGCCATGGCGCGCAGGCAAAGCGATGAGCGTGTCCCGCACAGTGCGGCAGATCTACACCGAACGTCACCTGTTCGAGTCGATGGTCGACACCATGGGCGACCATCTCTACATCGCTGCCGAGGGCAAGGCCGACTCATTCGTCGCCTGGTTCGACTGGGCCGTGCTGCGCAGGTACGCCCTGGGCCGCTACTCCGACATGCTCTACGCGGCGATCACCCACCCGGCGATGCTGATCTACCTCGACAACCAGCTCAACTCCGCTGACAACCCCAATGAGAACCTGGGACGGGAGTTGCTGGAACTCCACACCGTCGGGGTCGGGAACTACACCGAGGCCGACGTGCGCCAGTCGGCTCTCCTGCTGACCGGCCACGGTTTGGACTGGGACAAACTGACCTACCACTTCGAGCCGTGGGATCACTACGTCGGTCAGATCACGGTGATGGGTTTCAGCCATCCGAACGCATCACGCACCGCCGGGCCGGACGCACTGAAGAAGTACCTCAGCTATCTGGCGCATCACCCCGCGACAGCCCGCCACGTGTGCCGCCGCTTGGCCGTCCGCTACGTCAGCGACGCCCCGTCGGACGCCCTGGTGAACGAGCTCGCGTCTGTCTACCTGGCCAGCGACACATCGCTGCGATCGGTCATGCGCGCACTTCTGCACAGCGACGAGTTCAAGACGTCCGTCGGGGCCAAATGGCGCCGACCGCAGGAGACGCTCTCGACGATCATCAAGGCCCAGAAACCCGGCAAGATGAAGCCGAAGGGCAGCCAGCGCGGCGACCTGTGGGACATGCTCGGCACCGTGCAGTGGCTGCTCTACCGCGGCGGCCACGAGCCGCGGATGTGGCCGGTGGTCAACGGCTATCCCGATCAAGCCCGCGACTGGATGGCGACCCAGGACATGCTGGCTCACTTCGACGCCGCCTTCGCCCGGGTCTTCTGGAAGGACAAGGAAATCCCGGTCCAGTCGTGGGCCAAAGCACTCGGCATCACCACCAAGATGAGCGCAGAGCAGGCGGCGGCTCGAATCACCCGCCACCTGACCGGCTACACCTGGTCGACGTCCGACCTGGCCGTGGTCACCGCGCGGCTGCGCGGCACCGACATCGGCGCCACCCTGACCAAGCAACAGATCAAGGATCGCCTTCCGTTGGCGGTCCACCTGGTCTTCTGCTCACCCTCCTTCATGCTCCGCTGACCAGGACACAACCATGACTCCCCCGAACGACGAACTGCTTCGTGGCGAAGCCCTGCTCCACGAAGACCTGATCACACCGCTTCACGATCACGACGACACCCGCAACAGTCTGCTCGCCCGCGTGGACGGACAGCTCCGCCCGATCCGACCACAGCAGGCCAACCAGCTCGCGGTGACCCTGTGCCCCAACACCGGCGTCGATGAGGCAGAACAGCTCCCCGAAGGACCCAAGACCGGCCGCCGTGCCCTGTTCAGAGGCACCCTCATCGGCCTCGGTGGCCTGCTGGCCGCGTCCGCGGCACCCCGCTACTCCTTCGCCGCCGACGGCGACCGGGATCTGCTGGTGTGCGTCTTCCTCCGCGGCGGCTTCGACGGTCTGTCCGCAGTCGGACCGACCGGAGACGCCTCCTACAGGAAGGCCCGCGGGTCTTTGGCCATCCCCGACGCGGGAACCAAGTCTCTGGGCCGAGGTCTTCACCTGAACAAGTATCTGGGCGCTCTCGGGCCATTGTGGGACGCCGGCGACCTGGCCGTTGTGCTCGGCGCCGGCCACCCCGACGTGTCGCGATCCCACTTTGAGGATCAGGCACTCTGCGAACGGGCTGCCGTGGCCAATGTCCGCTCCGGGTGGCTCGGACGCCATATCGCCACGTCCTCGTCGGCATCAGGTACCTTCCGGGCGATCACCGTTGGCGATCGCGTCGTGCTCTCGCTGACGACCACCGCCTACCAGTCACTGGCCATGTCGAGTGTCGACGATTTCGACCTGTGGGCGCCGTGGAACGGCCGCAACGCATTGATCAGCGACCTGAGTCGGCTCTACGCAAGCGCCGGCGGCGCCATCAAAGATCAGGTCACCGGGACCCTGAATGCGGTCGAGGCGCTGCGCACCGTCCGCGAGACCACCTACAAGCCCAGCAATGGCGCGAGCTATCCCAAATCCAGCTTCGGGAATGGCATGAAGGACATCGCCCGTCTCGCCAAGGCGAAGGTCGGCCTGGAGGTGGCCTGCATCGACTACCAGGGCTGGGACCTCCATCAGGCCTCGGGCTCACCATCGGACAAGCACGGCGCCTTCTCCACGATGGCCGCCGACCTGGCCGGCGCAATCGCCGCCTTCCGCACCGACATCGGCAGCCGCTGGAACAGCGTCACTATCGTCACCATGAGTGAGTTCGGCCGCCGAGTGGCTGCCAACGGCGACGGCGGCACCGACCACGGGCACGGCAATGTCCAGTTCATCATGGGCGGCTCGATCAACGGCGGAAAGCTCTACGGCACCATGCCATCGCTCAGCCCCGGCAACCTCGACGAAGGTGACGTCCCGATCCTGACCGACTACCGCCAGGCACTGTCCGAAGTGGTGAGCAAGCGGCTGAAGAACGACAAGCTCAGCGAGGTCTTTCCCGGGTTCACTCCATCAGCACCTCTCGGACTGGCCTAGCCGCGGGCGTGCAGGCCCATCCAGCCCGCACGCCCGACACGGCTCACCACGGCTTGCGGCTCACCGTCCAGATGTTGTCGAAGTTGCGGCGGAACTGGTCGTGCCACGACGCGTCGCTCACCTTCAGGATGTTCTCGTCGTTCTTCTTCAGGGCCGGATAGGTCAAGTTGGGTGACCCGACCCACACCGTGCCGCTGTTCGGCGTGCCGTTGTAGTTGCCTTCGACCAGCAGGTACTTGGCATGGATGTAGAACGAGCCGCCGACGTTCCCCTCGCGGACCTGGATGCCTTTGACGCCCTTGAGGGCGCTGGTGACACCGGCGTTCATGCCGCCCGAACTGGGATCCACGACATTGGTGACTACCCGAATCTGGCAGCCGCTGTTGGCCAGGGAGCGCAGCTTCTTGGCGAGCGGGGTCCGGGTGAACTGCCAGGTGACGATCCTGACGATGGTCTTGTGCCCGGCGGCCGACGGTCGCGTGGTGTTTCCGCCACACTTCACCTTGGAAAGGACGCCATAAATCGGGTCGTCGGCGGTGCTGTACGCAGCATTTCCCGACTTCGGAAAGAAGTAGGCCTTGTACTTTCCATCGGTGACCGTCCGATAGTAGTTGGGGTTCGGGCGATTCGCCGTTTCGTCCTCGAAGTACTTCACGTAGCCGTCATACAGCGCCTTTCGGCCAGCCACCGTGGCCATGGCATCCCATTGCGTGCCGCCCCAGTTCTGAGTGATGTGCCCGGTCCCTTGGACCACGACGTACTTCGACGATCCGACGGTGCTGAACAGGAAGTACTTGCTGTGGTTGACGGCCGAGCCCAGGCATCCGCGGCGGCCGGCATCGCCGCATCGCCTGATGAAGGATTTCTTGTTGTGACTGGTCGCGATCGCTGTGCTGATCGTGGCGAAGTCCGCGCCGAGCTTGGCGTCGCGATCCAACAGAATCCGGACGCGCACGCCGCGCCAGATCGCAGCCTCCACGGCCGGGGTCGGGTTCGACGGGTCGGCGTGGTTCGCCCAGTCGTCCCAGCCGTACAGCGAGACTCGGATCATTGCGCCGGGCGGGGTGTTGTTGATCAGTTCCACCAGATGGGTCTTCAGCTCGACCGACGAGTCGGAGTGGGCGTCGGTCTTGACGCCGGGGAAGCCGGCCGCGACCAGCGGCAGGTTGAAGTCGGCACCGGTCCGCACGGTGTACCCAGCATCGGCGCCAGCCGGTGGAAGGACCGCACCGACGGCCACCGCCAGCGCCGTGGCCATGCCGACAGCAGTGAATCTTTTCATTTCTCTCCTGGGGGTCAAAACATTCTCACACTTCGCCGGGAATGCGCCCCGGCGCGGCCTTCATCCTTGCATGCCTGACCACAATGCCGAAGCACGATAACGACGGAATTGAGATCTCGGCGGCATCGAGGGACGCATTTGCTTGCGGCACCAGATCGGATCGCGCGTTCGCCGGATCCGTCCGCCCGCGGCCAAGCCACGCTGCGCCGACCCGCGCGAGCACCTCCACCAAGACTCCAGGTTTCGGCCTCGCACAAGCGCAGATGCTGGACGGCACCGTCCGCACCGGCCCTATGGTGAGGGAATCCGTCCCCCACGGAAGGTCCTTCGGTGTTCAAACCCTTCGTTGCCGCCGCCACGGTCAGCCTCTCGGCGGGCCTGGTCTTCTCACTGGCTCCGGCGACCAGCGCGGTCGCGGTCGCGCCCCCGTCGACCTCGGTCACCAATACCCGCGGCCAGGTGTTCAAGGTCCTCGCTCATCGCGGCGGCGCCAACCAGTGGCCGGAGAACTCGCTGAAGGCCTATCAGGGCTCTGTCGCAGCCGGCTATGACGGCATCGAGACTGACCTCGCCTTCACAGCTGACGGGGTCGGCGTCATGAGCCACAACGACACCTTGACCTCCGCCTGCTCCGCGCCAGGAACCCGGATCCACAAGACGAAGCTCGCTGACCTGCAGCAGATCACCTGCGACGGTGAGCCGATCCCGACCTTCGCCGAACTCGCCGGCGTGCTCGCGGAGAACCCGAACGTCCAGCTGACCTTGGACGTGAAGTCCTACTCGGGCCAGTCGTCCTCAGGCAAACGCAGCTACGGCACCCGCGCCGCCAAGCTCGTCAAGCAGTACGGCTTGACCAGTCGGACGCGTTTCCTGTCGTACTACTGGACCTCGTCGCTGTCGGCGATCCGCGCCGTTCTCCCGAAGGCCTATGTCATCGCCTACGCCACGAACGGTTTCGACTACGACAAGGTTCGGCTGGCTCACAAGCTCGGAGCCAAGGCCTACGGAGCCGAGGCCAAGAACACTCCGGTGAACCTGGCCGCTTTCGTGCGCGCCAACCACATGGATCTGATCACCTGGCAGATCACCGACACCCAGATGCAGGCCATGGCGATCTTCTACGGCCCGAAGACCTATTGGTTCCTCACCGACAGCCCGGCCAAGAAGACCGCTTCGCTGAAGGCAGGCAAGATCAAGCTGGACTGGGCCAGGAGCGATCAGGTGACCACGCTCACCGCACCTGTCGCCATCGACACCGCCACCTACCAGCCCAAGAAGAATCGCTACCCCAAGGTGCTCGGTGTCGCCGTCCCGCAGGAGAAGCTGGCCGCCCTCAAGACGGTCACCGTCGCCCTCACCGTCACCGGCGGCGCAACCAAGAACTACGCCTACGTTGCAGCGGCGTCATCCCCGTCCTCGAGCCGGGTCAAGGTGGCGCTGCCGAAGGGCGACGGCACCGTGAACGTCTCTGTTCCCGTCGGTGATGGCGGCAAGATCCGGATCCGCACCGACAAGAAGACCAAGCTCAGCGCCAGCGTGCTCGCGTTCACCAACGAGGTCTACTCCTAAGAGCCCCTCGCCCACCTAGCTGCAGTTGTACGCGTACAGCCGCCAGGTGGGTTCCTGTGGACGCAGCTCCGTCCAATGGCAGTTGCCGATGCCGTGGAATGCCTTCGCCTGGCGCTGATCGACACCGATGAGACGCAGCGCGGCCAGCCGCGTTGTGAAGCCGTGCCCGACAACGAGCAGCACGTCGTCGTCAGCGGCGGCCTGAGCACGCTCGGCGACGGCGGACGCCACCCGGACGGCCGCGCCACTGGCGGTCTCTCCGCTCGGGGAATAGCGCCCATCCTCACCGGCGCTGATCGGCGCCCACAGCTCCGGATCAGTCTGAGCGATCTGCGCCGCGGTGAGACCTGCCCAGCTGCCCACATTGATCTCCTGAAGCCGCGGATCGACCACGACATCGAGCTCCAAACGATCGGCCACCTGGCGTGCGGTGACAGCGGCGCGCTGCAGGTCAGAGCTCACCACGGCGGTGATGCCACGTCCGGCCAGCCGCTCGGCAGCGGCAGCGGCCTGTGCCAATCCGGTGGAGTTCAGCGGCACATCGGTCTGCCCCTGAAAACGGCCCTCGGCGTTGTAGTCGGTCAAGCCATGACGCAGCAGGAGTACCCGCCGTGCGGTCATGACGCGTCGCCGACCGGCTCCAGCTCGCCCAGATCGATCGCCGGGCAGTCCTTCCACAGCCGCTCGAGCGCATACAAGGTGCGCTCTTCGCTGTGCTGGACGTGCACGACGACGTCGAGGAAGTCGAGGAGCACCCAGCGGTTCTCACGGTCGCCCTCGCGACGCACAGCCTTGTGGCCGGTCTTGAGCAGCGCCTCCTCGATGCCGTCTACCACGGCCCCGACCTGGCGCTCGTTGGTGGCCGTGACGATCAAGAAGATGTCGGTGATCGCCAGCCGCTCGGAGACATCGAAGGCGACCGGATCGAGCGCCTTCTTCGCCACGGCGGCCTTGGCTGCTTGGGTGGCCAGGTCAATGGCTTCAGCGGTGGCACTCACTGATCGTTCTCTCCTCGGTAAAGACCGCGCTTGGCGATGTACTGCACGATGCCGTCCGGCACCAGATACCAGATCGGCAGACCTTGGGCCACGCGATCACGGCAGGCTGTCGAGCTTATCGCCAGCGCCGGGACTTCGAGCAGCGTCACCTTGTTCTCCGGCAGGTGGGTGATGTCGTCCTGACCCAGATCGACCCCGGGTCGCGACACCCCGACGAAGTGAGCGAGGTCAAACATCTCGTCGACGCCCTTCCAGGTGAGGATCCGGCTCAGGGCGTCGGCACCGGTGATGAAGTAGAGGTCGATGTCGGGACCGCGCAGGGCGCGCACGTCTTTCAACGTGTCGACGGTGTAGGTCAGGCCGGGCCGTTCGATGTCGACCCGGCTGACCGAGAACCGCGGATTGGAGGCGGTCGCGATCGTCGTCATCAGATAACGATCCTCAGCCTGGGAGACCAACTTGCCGACCTTCTGCCAGGGCTGGCCGGTCGGCACGAACATGACCTCGTCGAGCTGGAAACGCGCCTGCACCTCACTGGCCGCCACCAGGTGGCCGTGGTGGATCGGGTCGAAGGTCCCACCCATCACACCGAGTCGCAGCCGCCGTGAGCCTTGGTCGGGCCAGACGATCGGAGTATCGCTCATGCCTGTCGCAGAACCTTCCCGATCAGGGCCGGACCAGATGCCCGACTCTCGCGGATCCTACCTGAACGACCTGCGTCGGCGTCTGGGTTATGCGCGGGTCTGCCCTTCGCCGTCCACGATGTACTTCGTCGTGGTCATTTCCGGCAAGGCCATCGGGCCACGAGCGTGCAGCTTCTGAGTGGAGATGCCGATCTCGGCGCCGAAGCCGAACTCACCCCCGTCCACGAAGCGCGAAGACGCGTTCACCAGGACGGCGGCCGCGTCGATCTCGGCGACGAAACGATCGGCCGCGCGCCGGTCGTCGGTGATGATCGTCTCCGAATGCCCGGTGCTGTGACGGTGAATGTGGTCCAACGCGGCGTCGAGGGACTCCACCACGTCGCAGGCCAGGTCGAGGGAGAGATACTCATCGTCGAACTCGCCCTCCACGGCCGGCACGACCGCCGGCGAGTAGGCCTGTACAGCCGCGGTCCCGTGGACGGTGACCTTCGCCTCTGCGAGAGCGGCCAGAGCCCGCGGCAGGAAGGTCGGCGCGATCTCGGCGTGGACCAGCAGCGTCTCCAAGGCGTTGCAGACACTGGGGCGTTGCACCTTCGCGTTCAGCATGATGTCGATCGCAATCTGCTGGTCTGCGGCCGCATCGACGTAGAGGTGGCAATTCCCGGTGCCGGTTTCGATCACCGGCACCTTCGCGCCATCGACCACAGCCTTGATCAGACCGGCACCGCCACGCGGAATCAGGACGTCCACCAGGCCGCGGGCGCTCATCATCTCGCCAGTGACCTCGCGGTCACCCTCCACCAACTGAACCGCTTCCGCCGGGAGTCCGACCTCAGCCAATCCCTCCTGCAAGGCCGCGACCACGGCGCGATTGGAGTTGATCGCAGACGAAGATCCGCGCAGCAATGCGGCATTGCCCGACTTCAAGCAGATCCCGGCGGCATCGGCTGTGACATTAGGTCGAGCCTCGTAGATGATTCCGACAACGCCGAGAGGTACCCGCACCTGGCGCACTCGCACTCCGTTCGGGTTGGTCCAGCCCCGCACGACATCGCCGATCGGATCCGGCAAACCAGCAAGGGCGCGCAGCCCGGCAACCATCCCCCCGATACGCACCGGGTTCAGCGAGAGCCGATCGATCAATGCCTCTGACGTCCCGGCTAGGCGCGCGGCGGTCACGTCAGCGTCATTGGCCTGCAGCACCTTCGGGGCCGACATCGACAGCCGGTGCGCCATCGCCAGCAGGGCTTCGTCCTTCTGCGCTCGGGTGAGGGTTGCCAGCTTCCGGCTGGCTCTTTTCGCTTCGGTGGCCTGCTCGGCAAAGATCATGGGCCACAGGATACGGCTGCACCCACGGCGGATTCCTCCCGCCTACACCCTTTTTGGGATGCCGCCGCCTCAGCCAGGTCAGCCTTCGACAGCGAGGCCGACCTCGACGACAGCCTCGGGATACGGCCAGAACGCCCGTAGCCCGGCGCGACGCAAAGCCCACCACAGCAGGTTGAAGCCAGTCACGACGATGGCCACTCCTGCCGCGATCATGGTGCCGGCGTCGGGCACCAGCGCAGCCCAGGAGAACCACAGCACCTGGTTGAGGCAGGCCAGCGTCAAGAACAGCGGTGACACCCCCGCCAGCGAGCGGCTGCGGATCAACTCGACGCTCTGCGCGACGTTGACCACCGTGCCCGGAATCAGCGCCACCACGCCGAAGGCCGCCGTTCCGAAGAACACATCGGCCAGCACCACCACGGCTGAGGCCAGCACTCCGGGCCACAGGACGCCGACCAGGCTCAGGCCGCGGCTGCGCGCCATCAGCACCAGTACCGGAATCGTGATGCACAACGCGAACACGTTGGTCACGATCATGTTGGCCTGACCGATGAGGATGCCGTGCGCACCCCAGCCAAGATTCAGCACCAGCAGGGTCTGCCAGGAAATCAGCGAGACGCCTTCGGTGTGCCGGGTGCGGATCAAATGGACCAGCTGCGGCAGGCCGAGGATGATGCCGACCGCTGCTGCAGCCCAGCCGAGCAGGTCGACGCCGCTCATGGCTTGACCTTCACGCGCTTCACGATCAGATCGTCGCGATGGACGACCTCCCGATCGAAATGCTCGCCGAGGTTCTCGGCCAAATCGCGGGTGCTGCGTCCGATCATTGCGGGCAGCTCCTCGGAGTCGAAGTTCACCAGACCACGAGCGACCACCTGGCCGGCTTCGCTGATCAGCTTCACCGGGTCACCGGCCTCGAAAGAACCGCGAACCTCGACGATCCCGGCCGGCAGCAGCGACGCCTTGCGCTCGGTCACCGCTCGCACCGCACCGGCGTCCAGCACCAACTCGCCCTGGGTGATCGACGCGTAGGCCAGCCACATCAGTTTGCGCGAACGCCGCTTGCCGGTCGGCAGGAACAGCGTGCCGACGATGTCACCGCTGAGGGCCTCGGCGGCCGCATCGGCCGCGGCGAGCACGACCGGGATGCCCGAGGCGGTTGCGATCCGCGCAGCCTGCAGCTTGGTGGCCATGCCGCCGGTACCCAGATCGGTGCCCTTGCCGTCGACGTCGACGTCGAGGTCATCGACGTCGGGCACCACGGCGATCTTCTGGGCAGTCGGGTGCGAGGGATGCTCGGTGTACAGCGAGTCGACGTCCGACAACAGCACCATGGCGTCCGCACCGACCAGATGGGCCACCAGTGCCGCCAGCCGGTCGTTGTCGCCGAAGCGGATCTCGTGGGTGGCGACGGTGTCGTTCTCGTTGACGATCGGCACCACGCCGAGTTCAAGGAGCCGGGTGAAGGTGCGCAGCGCGTTGCGGTAGTGATCCTGGCGGGCCACATCTTCGACCGTGAGCAGCACCTGCCCGACGGTCAGCCCGTGCTTGGCGAACAGGCGCCCGTAGTGGCCGACCAACAGACTTTGACCGACGGAGGCAGCGGCCTGCTTGCTGGCCAGATCACGCGGACGGCGCCGCAACCCCAGCGGTTCCAGGCCGCTCGCCATGGCGCCGGAGGAGACCAGCACAACGTCCTGGCCGCGTTCACGGGCCGCCGATAAGGCGTCGACCAAGCGTTCCAGCCGGGACGGATCGAGCACGCCGCGGCCATTGGTCAGCGAAGACGAGCCCACCTTGACCAGCAGGCGACGCGCACCGACGATCTGTTCGCGTCGCTCACTCATCGCCGTCCTCTTCGGTCCAACCCGAGGTGGTCAAGCGGGTCTGGTTCTCGGCATCGCGTTCGGCCGCCTTGCGTGCGTGGTACTCCGCGTCGAGCACACGACGGCGCTGGGCAGCCGGACGATCGCTGACCAGCCGCTGGTCCTCGCCGCGGCGCGACAGGATCTCGGCACCGGCCTCGATCTGCGGTGCGAAGTCGAAGACCACGGGGTCGTCTCCGGCACCGATGGCGACGGCGTCACCAGCGAGGGCGCCTAGCGCCAGCAGCTCATCCTCCACACCCAACCGCGCGAACCGATCGGCCAGGTAGCCGACGGCCTCGGCATTGGTGAAGTCGGTCTGCTTGACCCAACGTTCGGGCTTTTCACCACGCACCCGCCAGACGAAACCACCTTCGCCGTCGCCCTGCTTGGCCACCGTGAACTCGGGACCGGCGGCGACCGGCTTCGGCCGAATAACGATGCGCTGGGGTTCGGGCGCCGGCGCGGCGGCACGACGCTCGGCGACCAAGGCGGCCATCGCGAACTTCAGTTCGTTGAGCCCCTCCCCTGACTTCGTCGACACCCGGAACACCGGCCAGCCACGATCGGCTACCTCGCCAAAGACCAGATCGGCCAGGTCGGCGGCATCGGGAACGTCCACCTTGTTCAGCGCGACCATGCGCGGACGATCCTCGAGGCCCCCGTGGGCGTTCAGCTCGGCCTCGATCACGTCCAGGTCGCTGAGCGGATCGCGCCCCGGCTCGTAGGTCGCACAGTCGATGACATGGACGATCGCCTGGCACCGCTCGATGTGTCGCAGGAAGTCGTGTCCCAGGCCACGGCCCTCGCTGGCGCCTTCGATCAGGCCGGGCACGTCGGCGACAGTGAAAGTGGTCTCGCCGGCGACCACGACGCCCAAGTTCGGGATCAGCGTGGTGAACGGGTAGTCGGCGATCTTCGGCCGGGCACGCGAGATGGCCGCGATCAGCGACGACTTTCCTGCGCTCGGGAACCCGACCAGGCCGATGTCGGCCATCACCTTGAGTTCGAGCTTGATCTTGCGACTCTCGCCGTCTTCGCCCAGCAACGCGAAGCCGGGCGCCTTGCGAGCCGCCGACGCCAGCGCAGCATTGCCGAGGCCGCCGCGCCCGCCGGCCACGATGACGACTTCGGCGTCAGCGTCGGTCAGGTCAGCGAGCAGCTCACCGCTGTCGGCATCACTGACCACTGTTCCCTGCGGCACCTCGAGGATCACATCCTCACCGTTGGCGCCGTTGTTGAAGTCGCCCTTGCCCGGCTGACCGTTGGCGGCACGCCGAACCGACTGCCGGTGGAACTCGACCAAGGTGGTCAGGCCGGGTGCGGCCTTCAGGATGATCGACCCGCCGTTGCCGCCGTTGCCGCCGTCGGGCCCGCCGAGCGGCTTGAACTTCTCCCGGCGCACGGACGCGCAACCGTGTCCGCCGTTACCGGCGGCGACGGTCAAGACCGTCTGATCAACAAAGGAGGGAATGGCCACGCGGGTAAGCCTTGCACTAGGGATGTCGGCGGACGAGCCAGGCTCGGCACCGATCTCGGGTGATTCTATCGTTCATGCTCTGCCCTCTGGCCTCATCGCGAGGCTCACGGTGATACAGAGCGCTCGGCCCACCGGCGGAGACCTCGGTGCCCAGCAGAGACCACAGCCAAATGACGGCGGAACGGAGCGAACTGCGTGGTCGCCACGCAGCCGAGGCCGTCGGACTCGAGAACGCGAAAAGGGCGGCCAACAGGCCGCCCTTTTCGACTGGGAAGACTATTCAGAGTCCTCGGCAGCGATATTCACGACCTTGCGGCCGCGACGAGTGCCGAACTCCACCTTGCCCGCGCGCAGCGCGAACAGGGTGTCGTCGCCACCGCGACCGACACCGTCGCCCGGGTGGAAGTGGGTGCCACGCTGACGAACGATGATCTCGCCGGCGTTCACCTGCTCGCCGCCGAAGCGCTTGACGCCGAGGCGCTGGGAGTTGGAGTCGCGACCATTGCGCGAGGACGATGCGCCCTTCTTATGTGCCATTTCTGACCTCTCAGCCCTTGATCCCGGTGACCTTGACCTGGGTGTACCGCTGACGGTGACCCTGGCGCTTCTTGTAGCCGGTCTTGTTCTTGAACTTCACGATGCGAATCTTCGGCCCCTTGGTCTCGCCGAGGACCTCAGCGGTGACACTCACCTTGCCGAGCTTCTTCGCATCCGCGGTGACCTTGTCGCCATCCACCAGGAGCAGCGGGGTCAGGGCAACGCTGTCACCAGCCTTGGCTTCGACCTTGTCGATCTCCACGATGTCGCCTACCGCAACCTTGTGCTGGCGGCCACCACTGCGCACGATCGCGTACACGCCTGACCTACTTCCCTAAGCTCCGTATGACCAACGCCCCACCCGGTGGATGGTTCACGCTGTAGAAGGCATTCGCGCACAACACAACGGCGCAGCGAACACCGAGGGACAAGATTACGGCCCGCAACCGCAGGGGGTCAAACCGAGCACGGCGCCGCGGTGCCGGACCTGTGTCCGCGTCCAGTCTGGCCCAACCTGCCATCGGGATCCAGCTGACCCGAGCACCGCGCCCGGTCACCCTCACCACTGCCACCACCACTGCCGGACATCTCCCGTTCGCCCGCGTGGAACGCTGCGGCAACCCCCGGGTTCTAGCGTGCGGACAGAACCGAGCCCCGGCACGGGCCCGGACCCACAACAGCACAGGAGAGGTCATGCGAATCACTCGTTACCAGATCGCCGCAGCTGTCAGTTCAGCCCTCGCGGTCTCCGCCCTCAGTTGCCTTCCAGCTCACGCCGCCCCTCCGGCACCGGCACCCCGTGATGCTCCTGCCGCCGCCATCACGGTCAAGGACGTGGCCTTGACCGTCGGCACCAACGCTCACCAGCGGCGAGTCACCTGGTTGACGACCGCGAGCACCACGACCTACGTGCAGCTGGCCACGGTTTCCCGCGGGCGCCAGCGTGATCGGGGCTGGGCCGGCGCCCGGACCATCCTCCCGAACGTCGGCGGTGCCGCCGGTGAGCAGCCCGGCTGGAGTTACAACCAGGCTGTGCTGAGCGCCCTGGCCTCCAACACCAGCTACCGCTACCGCATCTGCCAGCTCAACGGCCCCTGCGGCGATGAGCTTCGCTTCAGCACCACCGGCTCAGGTTCGTTCAACTTCATGGTCTATGGCGATCCGCAGGTCTACCTGGGGAGCAAGACCGGCCAGGGCGGAGTGGTGGAGAACCCCGCGGCCGGTTGGGCCACCACCTTGGACGCGTCGACCAAACGATTCGCCCACACGGCCTTCCTCCTGACCGCCGGCGACCAGGTCGACAGCTACACCGTCGCCAGCCAAGTCGGCGAGTGGGACGCCTTCCTCGCCCCGAAGCAGGTGACCAGCTACCCGCTGGCCCCGAACCTGGGCAACCATGACAATGCCTCGGGCGCCGGATACCTGTACGCCCAGCACTTCGCGCTGCCGAACCTGAACACCGCCATCGGCGGCACGGCGGCAGGGACCGGCGATTACTGGTACCGCTACAACAACGTGCTCTTCTTGAGCATCAACTCCAACAACCTCGATTTTGCGGCTCACAAGGTCTTCCTCGCCAATGCCATCGCGGCCAACCGCGGCGCGACCTGGCGGATCGTGACCTTCCACCACTCGCCGTTCAGCTCCGCCGACCATCCCAGCGACGCGGACGTGGTGTCGATCCGAACCTCACTGACTCCGATCATCAGTGCGCTGAAGATCAACCTGGTGATCGGCGGCCACGACCACGACTACACCCGTAGCTATCTGATGGACGGAGCCACGGTGGCGTCCAAGAATGCCGGCGGCGTGCTGCACCCCAAGAAGGGCCAAGTGCTCTATCTGGCCACCAACTCCGCCTCCGGCGGCAAGTTCTACGACCTCACCGGGCCCTACCCCTGGGCTGCGGTGACCAACCAGAGCTTGAAGGCCAACTACACCAACATCGCGGTGACCGGCACGGACCTGACCGCCACCACCTATGAGGTCGGCGGCGGGATCGTCGACCGGGTGGTGCTGACCCGTGCTCGTTAGGCACTGCACCGCGGCGTCCCGAGGGCTTCGGCTTTCGGGACGCCGCGGCGTTCCGACGTCGACCGGCTCGCGGATGGACCCCTGGCGGCGCCACAGCGATGTCCGATTCCCGCTAGCCAGGCCAGCCCACAGCTGCCAGGCTGGCCTGCATGGACTTCGAACAGCGGTATCGGGCGGTGTCGACACGCGACGCCCGCTTCGACGGCGTGTTCGTGCTCGCGGTGCGCACGACCGGCATCTACTGTCGGCCCTCCTGCCCGGCACGCACCCCCAAGCCCGGCAACGTGGAGTTCTTCGACACCGCTGCCGCCGCCCACGAGCGCGGCTATCGAGCGTGTAAGCGCTGCCTTCCCGACGCCGTCCCCGGATCACCGCAGTGGCGGCTGCGCAGCGATACCGCGGCACGGGCGATGCGGCTGATCGCCGACGGCGTCGTCGAGCGGGAAGGCGTCGACGGTCTGGCCGGCCACCTCGGCTACACCCCGCGGCATCTCAACCGGCTGCTCCACGCCGAGCTGGGTGCCGGCCCGCTTGCGCTGGCCCGAGCGCATCGCGCCCAGGCAGCGCGCGAGTTGCTGGTCGGCTCGACGCTGCCGATCAGCGACATCGCCTTCGCCGCCGGCTTCGGCAGCATCCGGCAGTTCAACGACACGATCACCGAGGTCTACGCGCTGACGCCCACCGCTGTGCGTGAACGAGGCCATCCCACAGCGACGCAGCCGGCTCCACCGGGCTGGGCGACCGTCACCCTTGCCCTGCCGGTTCGCCAGCCGTTCGATGCCGCCGGAGTGTTCGCCTGGCTGGCGGCGCGCGCCCTGCCCGGCGTGGAGGACGCGGGCCCCGATCACTACGCGCGCACGCTGCGGCTTCCGTCCGGCCCCGCCTGGTTCGTCGTCCACGCCGACGCCGGTGGTCTGCGGCTCCAAGCCGGAGTGAGTCGGCTGTCCGACCTCGCTCCGCTGGTCGCTCGGGTCCGACATCTTTTCGATGCCGATGCCGACCCGGTCGGTATCGACACGGCGCTGGCCGCCGTGCCGGAGCTGACCGAACCGGTTGCTGCGCTTCCCGGGATCCGTCTGCCCGGCACCGTCGATGCACACGAGCTGTTGCTGCGCGGGCTGATCGGCCAGCAGATCTCGGTGGCCGCGGCCCGCACCCACCTGACCCGGCTGGCCGCGCGCTGCGGTGACCCCCTCGACAACGCACCGGCCGGATTGCACCTGCTCTTCCCGACGGCAGCGGCGATCGCCGAGACCGGCGCCGAGGTTCTCACCGGCCCCCGGACGCGAATCGCGAACATCATCAGGATCTGCGGCCGGCTCGCGGACGGCACGCTGAGCCTCGACGCGGCCGATGACCCGGCCGAACAGCGGGCCCGCCTCCTGGCCGAACCCGGCATCGGTCCCTGGACAGCCGACTATCTAGCGATGCGGGTGCTGGGTGATCCCGACACCCTGCCGGTCGGGGATGTCGCGCTGCGCAATGGCGCTGGTCTCCTGGGTCTGCCGGACACACCGGCAGCCCTGGCTCGCTGGGGTGAGCAGGTCTCCCCCTGGCGCTCCTATGCCGCCCTGCACCTGTGGCGGGCCGCCCTCGACCTCCCGAAAGGACGACGATGATCACCACTACTCTGCCAACTCCGGACGGTCCCTTCTGCGTGCTGTGGGACGACGGCGCCGTGCTCGCTGCTGGGTGGACCGCCGATACCCAGATCGTCATCGACCGGGTACGAGTCGCCGAACGTCCTCACACCGCCGAACCGGCAAGCGCGGACGATTCCCGGCTCAGCGCCGTCCGGGAGGCGGTCGAGGCCTACTACAGCGGTGAGGTCCACGCCATCGACACCGTCCCCGTCCGACAGTTCGGAACGCCGCTGCAACAGCACGGCTGGACGGTGCTGCGCCGGATCCCCGCCGGCCGACCGTTGTCGTACAGCGAGTTCGCCCAGCAGCTGGGCAGCCCGTCTGCGGTCCGCGCGGCGGCCTCGATCTGTGCGCGCAACGCGCCGGCGCTGTTCGTGCCGTGTCATCGGGTGCTGCGCAGCGACGGCAGCCTGGGCGGCTTCGCCTGGGGCCTGGAGGTCAAGCGGTCGCTTCTCGCCCGCGAGGCGGCGGCTACCGGCCTCTGACCGGATCAGGCGCGCAGTGTCGACTCGATGAAGGCAGCCACCGACCAGATCAGCCGATGCTCGCGGTCGGCGAGTTGCTGCGGCGTGGTCCCGGCCGTCGGCCCCAGGGAATGCCCGGCACCGGTCAGCTCGACCACCCCGACATCGTCGCGCCCGCCCTGAGCCAACGCCGCGCGCACCTGCTCCGGGGAGCCGAACCCGTCGGTTGAGCCCTGGATGACCACCGTCGCTGCGCCGGCACCGACGAGCTCATCGATCCGCGACTTCTCCGGTCGCCCCGGAGGATGCAGCGGGAAGGAGAGCAGCACCAGTCCCTGCTGCCCGGCGCCGAAGCAGCGGCAGGCCGTTCGCGAGCCGGCACTATGACCACCGGTGAACAGCGGTGTGTCCGGCCAACGTTCGGACACGGCACGAAGGGCGTGGCCCCAGGCCCGGTCCAAGCCGGGTTTGGAGCTGAAGATCTTGCGACCGGCGACTCGGTAGGGCTGACGGAAGCGCGCCACGGTGACCCCGATCAGGGGCAACCGCTCCGCGAGCAACTGCAGATCCCAGCCGGTGATGTCGCCACCGGCACCGTGGCCCAGCAACAGCACCGCCGCGGCGTCATCGGCTTCATCGACGACCAGCTCCGCCGGCCCGTCCGCGGTCTCCAGGGTGCTCATGGCGCCAGTGTTTCACTGCTGGCCGGTACCGTCGTGCACTTCGGTTCGCCACCTCTGACCGACGGCGAGTGCTCACGTGCACCTGTGGGCCCGGGCGCCGTTGGTTGTCGCCACGGCACGGCCGTCGGCGAACATGGCATGCTGAGGCGGTATGCCGAGCCAGGAGCGGTGATGGACTTCTACAACCTGTACGCGCACGGTTTCGCCCGGGTGGCAGCGTGCACCGGACCGATCAAGCTGGTGCAGCCGCAGGCCAATGCCGAGGCCGCGCTGGCGCAGGCGCGCGAAGCAGCCGCAGTCGGGGCCTGCCTGGCCGTCTTCCCCGAGCTGAACCTCACCGGCTACTCCATCGAGGACCTGCTGCTGCAAGACACCGTGCTCGCCGCCGTCGAGGACGCACTGGCCTGGCTGGTGCCGCAAACCGCCGATCTGGGCTGCGTGCTGGTCGTCGGCGCTCCGCTGGCCAGCCTCAACCGGGTCTACAACTGCGCCGTGGTGATCCACCGCGGGCAGGTGCTGGGGGTCGTGCCCAAGTCCTACCTGCCCACCTATCGCGAGTTCTACGAGTCGCGCCAGATCGGACGCGGCGACGACGTCACCGGCGAGATCCGGATCGCCGGCCAGGATGTTCGGTTCGGCGCAGACCTGCTGTTCGCCGCCGACGACGTGCCCGCCTTCGTGTTGAACGTCGAGATCTGCGAAGACATGTGGGTGCCGATCCCGCCGGCAGCAGAGGCGGCGCTGGCCGGGGCGACGCTGGTGGCCAACCTTTCCGGCAGCCCGATCACGGTGGCCAAGGCCGAGCAGCGCAAGCTGTTGTGTTCGTCGGCCTCCTCGCGGATGCTCTGCGGCTACGTCTACGCGGCTGCCGGCCAGGGCGAGTCGTCCACCGACCTAAGCTGGGACGCCCAGACGCTGGTCTATGAGAACGGCACCCTGCTGGCCGAGTCGGAACGCTTCCCCGACGGGCCGCGGATGACCGTCGCCGACGTCGACCTGGCGACCATGGTGCAAGAGCGGCTGCGCCAGGGAACCTTCGACGACAACCGGCGCACTCACGTCGAGCGCACCAGCCAGTACCGGACAGTCACCTTCACCCTCGCACCGCCGTCCGGCGATCTGGGGTTGCGGCGCGAGCTGGCCCGCTTCCCGTTCGTTCCAGCCGACCCGGCGCGCCTGGCCCAAGACTGCTACGAGGCGTACAGCATCCAGGTGTTCGGTCTGGAGCAGCGCCTGCGCGAAATCGGCCAGCCCAAGGTCGTCATCGGCGTCTCCGGCGGCCTCGATTCCACCCACGCCCTGATCGTCGCCGCCCGAGCGATGGATCGCCTGGGACGTCCACGCACCGACATCCTCGCCTACACGATGCCAGGTTTCGCGACCAGTAGTCACACCAAGAACAACGCGACGGCGCTCGCCACGGCGCTGGGGGTGAGCTTCGCCGAACTCGAGATCACTGAGACCGCCAAGCTGATGTTGGACAAGCTCGACCACCCGTTCAGCGAGGGTCGAGATGTCTATGACGTGACCTTCGAGAACGTCCAGGCCGGCCTGCGCACCGACTACCTGTTCCGGCTGGCCAACCACCACGGCGGCATCGTGCTCGGCACCGGCGACCTCTCCGAGCTGGCCCTGGGGTGGTGCACCTACGGCGTTGGCGATCAGATGAGCCACTACAACGTCAACGCCGGCGTCCCCAAGACGTTGATGCAGCACCTGATCCGCTGGGTGATCTCCGCCGGGCTGTTCGACGATGACGTCTCGGTCACGCTGCAGGCGATTCTGGACACCGAGATCACTCCCGAACTGGTGCCGGTTGCCGAGGGTGAGACGCCGCAATCGACCCAGGCGAAGATCGGCCCGTACGCCCTGCAGGACTTCACGCTCTTTCACGTCCTGCGCCGGGGGATGAAGCCGAGCAAGATCGCTTTTCTGGCTTGGCACGCCTGGCATGACGCCGAGGCCGGCTCCTGGCCGGAAGGCTTCCCTGTTGAGGAGCGGACGTCCTACGACCTGGCCGAGATCACCAACTGGATGCGGGTCTTCGTGAGCCGATTCTTCGGCTTCGCCCAGTTCAAGCGCTCCGCCCTGCCCAACGGCCCGAAGGTCGTCGGCGGCGGGTCGCTGTCACCGCGCGGTGACTGGCGGGCGCCGTCCGATACCTCGGCAGCACTTTGGCTGGCCGAACTGGAGAACGTTCCGCAGGCCTAACCCGGCGGCGATGCCCGTGGCCGGGGTCAGCGGACGCGGTAGACCTTTGCCCCGCCGGCCGTGCGCACGGCCTTTCCCGTGTTGCCACTGAAGTTCGAGGTGACCAGACGCGCACGGGCGTGGTTTCGCACGTACAGGCCGTTCTGGCGGTTGTTGGTCACCGCAATGGGCTGGGCAATGTCGGCATAACTCGAGCGATCAGAGACCAGGATGCCGTTGCCGGCATTGCTGGAGATCATGTTTCCGGTTCCCGTGACGGACAAGCGCGCCTTGCCGGCGATCGCGATCCCGTGGGTACCACGTGATGACGTGATCGTGTTCCCGGCACCCAACTCGACGCGGGCGGCCTTGGACGCCGCCAGGTTGATCTTCTTCGATCGGGCGATGGTGGTCGTCGACAGCGTCACGCTGGCCTTCTCTGGGACGGAAATGCCGTACTGCGCCGAGTCCCGAACCGTCACCCCCGCGATCACGGCCTTCGTCTGCGACCCCGTCGCCAGGATGCCGTTGTAGTGGTTGCCGAGCAGCACAGTGTCTGTGAGCGTGAGTCGTACCCCAGCGACGGTGCCGACGCCGTGGCGTCCATTGTCGTTCAGCGAACTCGTCGTGACCTCAGCACGTGCACCGGAGGCTAGAGACATGCCGCACACCCTGTTGCTGGACAGATCCGAGCCGCTCACCTGAACGGAGGAGTGAGCAATGCCCAGGCCGTGGCCGCTCTTGCCAGTCGTCGACCCCGAGACGGCCTGACCGTTCTCGTTCAACCTGCTGCCAGCAATCTGCGCGGTGCTGCCACCGGAGACCTGCACACCGTTGATCCGGTTGCGGACCGAGGACAACCGCGACGCGGTCAGGCGCGAGCCTTGATCCACATGGACGCCGTCGGCGCTACTGCCGACCACGTTCACGTCGCTGAGAGTGAGCGAAGCCGAGCGGTAGCCCGCAATGCCGTGGTGGGCCGATCCCCGCACAGTCAGGCTCGCCAATGTGACGGGTGCTCCAGAGGACTGCAACACGGCCGAGTCGGAACGCCGACCGCCGTCCCAGGTTCCGCCGTAGACCCCGCCGGCTCGGTTGTTGAAGCCGAGCATTCGGTAGGCACTGCGCTCAAGGGTGGCGGTCGTGGCTGCGCCCGCCACAACCTAGGCCGGCCAGTCATGGCCAGTGCCCTTGTTCACTTCCACGGCCGAGCGAAAGGTGTAGGAGGGGTCAGGCAGCCAGAGGATCACCGCGCCAGGTGCCGCCGCGTTCACGGCCTTCACCAATGCGCCGGAGTCGTCGCTGCCGTGAGAGATGGTCACGACTTGATAGGTACTCAGTCCAAACATCCGCGCAGCAGCCTCAACGCGTGCGTCCGCCCGCGCCGAACCCATAGACAACACCGACGACGCCGCGACCACGCCGACCGCCGTCAACCCTGCAAATGCTCGAAAAACCCGTCGTAGCATCTCGCTCCAGAGATCGATGAACCCTAGAGCCTCCCCCGCAGACTCGTGTGTGACCAGGCTAAACCCTGCCGGGCATCGAGGCGAGCGCGGCCAAGCAGGTATCCTCGCAGGCTCAGCTCTCGGTCGAAGGCTCCGCCGGGGCGGACTCAGCACCGTCCGGGGCCTCCTCCGACGCCGGGGCCGACTCAACCGCCTCGGCGTTCGCGCCCCGCCGGCCACGGGTCGAAGTTCTCTTCGCGGCAGGCGTTGCTCCGCGGCCAGCTCCGCCACCGCGGCGCTTCGACTCTCGTTCGCCCCCGTCGGCCGGTGCCTGTGAAGCCACCGGAGCGTCGTGGACATGGTAGCCGCGACCCTTGCAGGTCTCGCAGGCAACCGTGAAAGCCTCCGCCAGGCCGGTACCGATCTTCTTGCGGGTCATCTGCACCAAGCCCAGCGAGGTGACCTCGGCGACCTGGTGACGGGTGCGATCCCGCCCCAGGCACTCGACCAGGCGACGCAGCAACAGCTCACGGTTGGCGGGCAGCACCATGTCGATGAAGTCGATCACGATGATGCCGCCGATATCGCGCAACCGCAGCTGGCGCACGATCTCCTCGGCCGCCTCCAGGTTGTTCGCGGTGACGGTGGCCTCGAGGTTGCCCGACGTCCCGGTGAACTTGCCGGTGTTGACGTCAATCACCGTCATGGCTTCGGTGCGGTCGATGATCAACGAGCCGCCCGAGGGCAGGAAGACCTTGCGCTCCAACGCCTTGGCTACCTGCTCGTGCACCCGGTAGTGATCGAAAAGGTCGCCGGACTCGTTGCGGTCCCAGCGTTGCAGCCGGTCGGCCAGGTGCGGCGCGACGTGCTGCAGGTAGGCCTCGACATTGTCGAACGCGTCGTCGACCTGACCGTGACCGTCGATCACCATCGAACCGAAGTCCTCGGTGAACAGGTCACGGACGATCCGCACGGTGAGGTCCGGCTCGGCGTAAAGCAGCTGAGGTGCCGAGGTGGTGTGGGACTTCTTCTCCAGCACCTCCCACTGCGCCTTCAGCCGGTTGACGTCGCGAATCAGCTCTTCCTCGCTGGCACCCTCCGCCGCGGTGCGGACGATCACCGAAGCCTGCGGATCGATCAGCTCGTCGAGGATGCTCTTGAGGCGCTTGCGCTCGTTCTCCGGCAACTTGCGGGAGATGCCCGACAGGTGGCCACCCGGCGAGTAGACGATGTAGCGGCCCGGGATCGACAGATGCGAGGTCAGGCGAGCGCCCTTGGCACCGACCGGATCCTTGCTGACCTGGACCAGCACCTGCTGGCCGGACTTGAAGACCTTCTCGACCTTCTTGTCCTGCCCACTGACGCCGAACGAATCCCAGTCGACCTCGCCGGCGTAGAGCACCGCATTGCGCCCGCGACCGATGTCGACGAAGGCGGCCTCCATGCTGGGCAGAACGTTCTGCACCCGGCCGAGGTAGATGTTGCCGATCATCGACGTCGCCGAGGCGCGGTCGACGTAGTGCTCGACCAGGATGTTGTCCTCAAGCACGGCGATCTGCGAGTAGTCCTCTGCCTGCCGGATCAGCATCTTCCGGTCAACGGACTCTCGGCGGGCCAAGAACTCCGACTCGCTCAGGATCGGCGTGCGTCGGCGTCCCGCGGCACGGCCCTCGCGGCGGCGCTGCTTCTTGGCCTCCATCCGAGTCGAGCCTTCGATGCCGGTGACCTCGTCGGTCACGCTGGCACGCCGGCGCGGCTCACGGACGCGCACGATCACGTCAACGGAGTCGTCATCTGACTCGGCGGCATCATCACCGCCACGACGACGGCGGCGACGACGACGACGTGCGGGCGATCCCTCCGGTGCGCCCTCACCGGCAGCCTCGTCAGAGCCTTCTTCGCCCTCGGCGTCGTCACCCTCGGTCTCCGACTCCTCGCCATCGGCGTCCGCAGTGTCGGCGTCCGAGCCACCACGACGACGACGACGTCCACCACGACGACGGCGCCGACGACGCGGTGCGTCGGCCCCATCGTCAGCGGACTCGGCTTCGGCACCGTCTTCGGTGTCTTCTTCGAGCTCACCCGTCGCGGCGTCGGCTTCTTCGTCTTCGACGCCTTCAGCGTCGTCCTCGGAGCCTGCCAGCAGGCCACCGATGGCCGCGGCAAGAGAATCCAGCGCCTCGTCAGTACTGACTTCGCCATTGAGCCCGAAGGCGTCGCCGCTGACCGCTCGCGCACGAGACGCACGTTCGGTCTCCCGCGCCAGGCTCTCCAAGCTGGCAGCCAGGGCCTCATCGGTCGCCGGCGGCTCCTCCTCGACGACGACCTTGGTGCGACGCCGACGGGTGGCCTTCGGCTTCTCGACCACCACCTCGGTGGGCAATTGCTCGCCCACTTCCGGGGTGCTCGCCTTGGGAACCTCCGGTTCGGCGACCGGCAACTGTGGAGCCTCGGCGACCGGCTCGGGCTCGGCCTTCTTGGTCTTGCGGGTGCGCTTCGGCTTGGCCGGCGCCGCCTCCGCAGGAGCCTGCGCAGCGGGATCGGACGGCGCGGACCCCGCCTGGTCGATCACCGGCGAGTCCGGCGTCGCGGCGATCAGCTCGGCCTGCGGCTCGGCGGCGCCCTCTGGCGCCGCAACGACCTCGGCTGGCGGACCCGCCGGACGGCTCGCCGCGCGACGCCGGCGAGGCGGAGTCGGGGCAGATTCGGTCGTGGGTACGTTCAAGTCATCTGAATCGAGCATTTCGCTCTCCTTCAAGCGGCACCGTTGGCCGCATCAAGCTGCTCGAGATCCGCACACCAACACTGCGCAGCTCGGGCTGCTAAGCCTTTTCGATAGATGCCAGCGTTCGCGCCCCCGCGGTCGACGAGCGTCGCGGTGAAGGTTGAACGCCTGCCCGATCTGTCACACCGGACGCAGCATCTTCAGTGGAGTCGGGGTGATCCCACTGATCGCAGTATCGCACATGCGACATGTTCTCTGGGGGATCTGCCGGTCATTGGACCCGGCCTTATGCGAGCGGGTCGCCGATCGTCGAGCCGTCCCATGGCCCCTGAGCGAGCCGGGTGAACAACGGCGGACCCCCGGCGGTGAGCCCCGGGTGCAGCGCGACCAGGGCCGCAACCACATCGTCGGGGCGGACCAAAGGCTCGGCCACAGCGAGGGTCGCTTCGAAGCCGTCCGCGGTCGCCTCGAGCCGGTAGACGGCCGGGCGCACGTCGAAGCGGCGCAGACCCGACTTCGTCTCCCTGCTGACTTCGGCGTTGGGTGCGGCCAGCAGCGCGGCAACGGCGTCGACGACGCCGGCCGGATCGGCCTCGATGAGCTGCACCTGCCAGCGCGAGGCGGTCAGTAGGTCCGCCAACGATCCGCCAGTGGATTCCACGACCTCCAGAATCTCCATGCCATCGGGCATCGCCGCGTTGAGGGCATCACGGATCGCATCCGGATCGCGATGCTCGGCCAAGCCGATCTCGAGATACTCGGCCTCGCTGGCCGCCCCGGTCGCCGCAGCATTGGCGTAGCTGATTCGCGGATGCGGGTGGAAACCGGACGAGAACGCCATCGGGATCCCCGCCCGGCGCAAGGCACGCTCGAAGGCGCGGCCGAAGTCACGGTGGGAGGCGAAGCGCGCACGTCCACGCTTCACATAGCGCAGCCGAAGCCGCTGCACGGGTGGCGGCTGCTGCGCAGGCTGACGACGCGTACTCACGGGAGGCACCCTATCCAGGAATGCCGTGTGATCGAGCCGTCAGGACGTGGCCACGGCGAAGGAGGTGACCGTCGCCACCACGGTGACCGAGCCCTCGATCCGGACCGACAGCGCGGCGGACCGGTTCACGCTGACCACCTGGTCACCGCTCGCGCACTCGGTCATCTCGGTTCGATCACCAGATCCAATCGAGAAGCTCCCGTGTCCGGTGCAGGTGGCCGAAATCACCACCCAGCTTGTCCGGCCGCCCGCGTCATCCGGTGGGCGGAGGCTCATTCCGTCTGTCAGGGTGAGCGTCTTGGTCCAGACCGGCTTCAGGCGGCGAAGCGCGATCCCGCCCGAATCATCGTCGCCATCACTGGGAGCGTTGCCCTTGACCTCGGTGACCGCGAGCACCGACGGCTGTACGGTGCCGTCGCCGCCCAAGACTAGGACGTTCTCGACAGGCGTACCCCCACTCGCCGAGCGCGATCCGCCGACAGGAGCCATCGGCACTGGCGCCCCGCTGGCGAACGCGGCCGTGGTGGCGCCCGTCCCGGCGAGCACACCGACGAGGATGAGCGACAAGCCGCGCCACGGGCGCCGCCGGATACTCACAGCCGAGGCTTCGGCGATCAGGGCGGAACGGATCGCCGCCGAGCGCTGTGCGTTGAACGTGGCAGTCATGCTGGTTCTCCTTCAAGAGCTTTCGAGTTGGCGACCGCGACCCGAAGCCGTCGGCGCAGGCGGGACAAGCGCATCTTGGCCGCAGCCTCGGTGAGTCCGAGCGCAGCCGCGGCCTCCGCGACCCGGAAGCCCTCGACCGCAGTCAGGACGAGCAACTGCTGATCCACAAGGCGAAGCTGGTGCCACTGCCGGCGCAGGACGCGCTCGCCGGCCACCTCGGGAGGTAGCAGCGTCTGCGCAAGATCGGGTTCATCGGCCGGCGCCGGCAGGCGCGCCAATACAGCCTGGTAGCGGCGTCTCGACCTCGCGGCGTTTCGGCCAACATTCGTCGCAGTGGCCAGCAGCCATGGCAGCAGTGAACCGTCCACGACCTGCACAGACTCCCGCCGTCGCCAGAGTTCCAGGAAGGTCATCGCCGTCAAGTCCTCGGCGTCGGCGGCATGCGCGCCGCGGCCCAGCAGATGGCGGAACACCCGATCACGATGGCGATCCCAGATGATCCCCAGCTCGTCGGCCTCGCCCCGCAGGACGGCCGTCCACACTGTCTCGTCGCTGTCATCCTCCACAACCAGACATGTCCACTGCCCCGTCGGAGGTAACAACGTTCAGCTCTCCGGCTTCGCCGTTGCCTCCGGAACACCGGCCGGCCGGGTGCCGTACCTGGCCAGATGCCACGCCGCGAAGCCTTCGACCGCGGTCGGCAGAGTCGCGAAGATGTGGTCCTCGCCGATCTCGTCCAGCAGCCCGGCCGCGTTCAGTTGCTGACGAACTTCCATCTTGACCCGCGCCATGGCGAACACGACGCCTTCGTCGGCGAGCGTGCGCCGCAGCTCTGCCAAGGTGTCGACGGCGGTGAGGTCGACCTCCACATTGGCCTCGGCATTCAGGACGAACCACTCCGCGGCCGGCTCGGCCGCTCGGGCTGCGGCCAGAGCGCGGGAGAGGAAGTCGTCGGCGTTGGCGAAAAACAGCGGCGAGTCGTAGCGGTAGACCACCAAACCGGGCACCTGGGTCGCGGCGGCATAGTCGTCGACGTCGTGCATCCCGGCTACGCCGGGGACGTAGCCCAGGACGCCGTCATGGGGATGGGCGATCCGACGGATCAGATCGAGCAGCGACAACCCGACCGCGATGCCGATGCCGGCGAGCAGCCCGAAGACGAGCACTCCGAGCAGCGTGACCAGGGCGAGCACCAGCTCACTGGTGCGGAAGCGGGCGATGCGACGCAGCTCGGCCAGGTCGATCAACCGCAGGCCGGCGTAGACGACGACGCCGCTCAGCGCAGCCTGCGGAAAGGCGGCCAGGACCGGCGAGAACAAGAAGATGGTGGCCACGACCATCAGCGCGGCGACCAGGGAGTGCAGCTGGGTGCGGCTGCCGGCCGAGTCGCCGATCACCGTCCTGCTCGCAGAACTGGAGACGGGGAAAGAAGCGAAAAGGCCATTGGCCAGGTTTGCCGCGCCGAGAGCGAGCAGCTCGTTGTTGGCGTCAATGCGCTCGTCCCTCTTCGCCGCGAAACCCCGCCCGGTGAGAATCACGTCGCTGTATCCCACCACGGCGATCCCCAGCGCCGCGGGGAGCAGCGCGAGGATGTCGACACCGGCAAGACTGGGCACCACGAGAGGCGGCACCGCGGTGGGCACCGCCCCGATCACCGCGAGTCCCCAGCCACCCAGGGGCGTCCAGGCCACCGCGGCGGCTGAGGCCAGCATCACCAGCAACGGTCCCGGCCATCCGGGAAGCCAGCGCCGCAGCACGAACAACGCCAGCGCCACGACCAGCGCCAGGACCAGCGTCGGCAGGTGCACCGCAGAGAGCTGGCCGAACAGCGAGAGGGTCTCCTGCCACGGGTTGTCGCCGCTGATCGTCAGCTTGGTCAGCCGACCATATTGGCTGACCACCATCAGCACGCCGATGCCGGCCATGTAGCCGACCAGCACCGGCTTGGACAGCAGGCTCGCCACGAAACCCAGTCGGACCAGAAAGCCCACCAGACAGAACACCCCGACCGCGATCGCGATCACGGCAGCGACCGCGGCACGGCGCTCGCCGGAGACCTGCCCGGCCACCGCGACGATCGCGGCGGCCGTCATCAGCGCCGTGGTCGACTCCGGCCCAACCGAGAGTTGGCGGGAGGAACCCAGCAACGCGTAGACCGCCATCGGCGCCAGCACACCCCACAGCCCGGCCACCGGCGGCAGGCCGATGATCTCGGCGTAGGCCATCACCTGCGGAATCAGATAGGCCGAAACCGTCACCCCGGCAATCAGGTCGCCGCGCAACCAACGTCGGTCGTAGGCCAGCAAGGTCGCCAGACCGGGCGCGTAGCGACGCCAACCGACGGGCAGTCCCCCACTCATGGCCTCACGCTAGTGCTGACTGGCCGCCGACGCGGGGAGATCGCGGGCGGTTAGCGCGCGGAGACCACCTGCAAGGGCAAGAGCGAGCGCCCGGTCGGCCCGATCTGGATCTCAGTGCCCTGAGCTGGGCAAACACCGCAGTCGTAGCAGCCGGCCCAGCGGCAATCCTCGACCCCGGCCTCGCCGATCGCGTCCTCGTAGTCCTGCCACAGCCAGTCGCGATCCAAGCCGGCGTCGAGGTGATCCCAGGGGAGCACTTCGCGGCGACGACGCTCGCGGGTGGTGTACCACTCCAGGTCGACGCCGAACGGTGCCAGCTCGCGCTCGGCGGCCGCAGCCCAGCGGTCGTAGGAGAAGTGCTCGCTCCAACCGTCGAGAATGCCACCGCCGCGCCACACGGCCTCGATCACCCGACCGACGCGGCGGTCACCGCGGCTCAGCAGGCCCTCGATCTGGCCGGGCTTGCCGTCGTGGTAGCGGACGGTGATGAAGCGGCCATAGCGGCGGTCGGCGCGCACTTTGTCCTTGAGCGCTCGCAGCCGGCGGTCGATGGTCTCGACATCGGCTTGACTCACCCACTGGAATGGGGTGTGCGCCTTGGGCACGAAGCCGCCGATACTCACCGTGCAGCGGACGTCGCGGGTGCCCGCAGCCTGCCGCCCGGCCTCAATCACCCGAGCAGCCATGTCCGCGATCGCCAACACGTCCTCGTCGGTCTCGGTCGGCAGCCCGCACATGAAGTACAGCTTCACCTGCCGCCACCCGCGGCTGAAGGCGGCAGCGACGGTGTTGATCAGGTCGTCCTCGCTGACCATCTTGTTGATCACTCGGCGCAATCGCTCCGAGCCGCCCTCCGGGGCGAAGGTCAGGCCCGAGCGGCGTCCGCTGCGACTGAGTTCCTCGGCCAGATCGATGTTGAAGGCATCCACCCGGGTGCTCGGCAACGACAGCGACACAAAGCTGTCCTGGTACCGGTCGGCCAGCTGAGTGGTGATCGGCCCGATCTCGGAGTGGTCCGCGCTCGACAAACTGAGCAGTCCCACCTCTTCCAGTCCGGTGGCCGCCAGCCCCTTCTCGACCATCCGACCGACGGTCTCGATGTTCCGCTCGCGCACCGGACGGGTGATCATGCCGGCCTGGCAGAACCGGCACCCCCGCGTGCAGCCGCGGAAGATCTCCACGGAATAGCGCTCATGGACGGTCTCGGCCAGCGGCACGATCGGTTGAGCCGGGTAAGGCCAGTCATCGAGTTCCATCAGGGTGTGCTTCTCGACGCGCGCGGGCACCCCGTCGGCCGCCGGCGTCACTGCAGCGATCTCGCCGCCGTCGGCGTAGCTGACGTCATACAAGGACGGGACGTAGGCGACGCCGCTGCGAGCCAGACGCAGCAGCAGGCCGTGGCGTCCGTCCGGACGTCCGTCCGACTTCCATTCTCGAACCAGCTGCGAGACCGCCATAGCGGCCTGCTCGCCGTCACCGAGCACAGCGGCATCGATGAAATCAGCGATGGGCTCGGGGTTGAAAGCCGCATGCCCACCCGCGATCACGACCGGATCATCGAGCCCACGATCCACACTGTGCAGCGGGATGCCGGCGAGGTCGAGCGCCTCCAGCAGGTTGGTGTAGCCCAACTCCGTCGAGAAACTGACGCCCAGCAGATCGAAAGCGCGCACCGGAAGGTGGTTCTCCCAGCTGAACTGCGGCACCTGGTGGCTGCGCATCAACGCGGCGAGATCGGGCCAGATCGAGAAGGTCCGCTCGGCGAGGATCCAGTCCTGCTCGTTCAAGATCTCGTAGAGGATGGCCAGCCCCTGGTTGGGTTGGCCGACCTCATAGGTGTCGGGGTACATCAGCGCCCAGCTCACCTCGGCGTCGCCGAACGGCTTGCTCACCGAGTTCACCTCGCCACCGATGTATTGCACCGGTTTGGACACTTGGGCGAGCAGCGGCTCCAAGCGGGAGTACACAGAGGTCACGGTCATAGCCGGATTAGCGTATTTCACCGTCTCAATGCAGGCGAACTGTCGCCGGTCACGGCGGCGGCGCTGAGTTCGGCTCCAGGCGCGAAGGCACTCCTCCACTGCGCAATTCGCGCAACCACCGGCGGCGGACCCGGCTGCAGCGCGGCGGCCGAGACCGTGAGCGGATCAGTCGACTTCGGCTTGCGGCCCGGAGGTGTCCACGACCAGGTCGGCGTGAGCCGCGGGATTGCACTCGGCCAGATAAAGCAGCTGGCCTTGACGGTGCCGGGCGTTCACCGGGTCGTCCAGGTCGGGGGTACCCCCGTCGCGCTCGGCGAGCCGGCGGAAGGCTACGTCAAACGGCACGTCGAGCCAGACCGAGAAGTCCCAGCGCTTGCGCGCATTCTGGGAGCACCACAGTTTGCGGTGCATGAACAACCCGTCGACGATCACCACCGCGTCATCGGGAGCCACTTGCCACGGAGAGCAGACTTCGCACTCCTTGGTGAGGTCGTAGGCGGCAGTGCGATAGCGGCCGGAGCCGTCCGGGCCGAGCGGCTCCAGGACGTCCTCGGTGAACCGCTCGTAGTCGTAGCTGTCTTCGAAGTAGCCGCGGCCGGAGAACCGGCCTTGGGCGTACCGCTTCGACTGCGGGTTCAGGTAATTGCTGAGCGAGATTCGGATCACCGTGAGGCCGGACTCGCGCAGCGATTCGGCGAGTTCGTCGGCAAAGGTGGTCTTGCCCGCACCGTCCACGCCGTCAACCGCCACCAGCACTCGCCCGGTCCGCGGACGGATCTGCGCCCGCAGCTTCCGCAGCGCCTGCGCCGGATCAATCTTCTCCACGACGGAGCTCGTCATCACCACACCTCGATAGTCATCGACACTGACACCATCCAGGATCACTCTTCGACCCCGTTTGGCGCTACTCGGCAGCTGCTGGCGCGGTCGCTCGCGGCACCTTGAGCCGCGAAGACTGCCACAACAATACCGCCGCCACCAGGGCGGTGACGCCGAGCTGGATCAGTATCTCCGGCCCGGCAGACCCTGACTGACGGTCGAACAGATGTGAGAAGGCGTCCGGCTGGAATGGTAAAAGCATCTCCGAAATCAGGTTGTTGGCGATGTGCATCGCGATCGCCGCCTCCAGACCGCCAGTCCGCCAGACGAGGATCGAGAAGACCGCACCGACGAAGAAGTAGTAGACGTTCAGCCAGATGTCACCCGCGCCGTGCAGAAACATGAAGGCCACGGCGTTCACGGCGAGGCCGACCACCAGTCCGACCCAGCGGTTCGGGAACCACGAGGCGATCGAGCGGAAAACCAGGCCTCGCATCGCGTACTCCTCACCGGCAGCCTGAAACGGCGTAGTGATCACAATGCCCACCAGCAGAACCCAGGTCGTCGGCGTGATCGTGAGGTTCCCGACGCCGCCGTCTAGGGCAGCTTCCACCGCCCAGACCACCGCCATGCCGAGGAAGGCGATACCGAGGAAAGGCCAGAAGATGCGCCACCGGAAACCGCCCTCGATGGACGACAACCAGCGCGGCCGTTGGCGATACACCATCCAGCCCACCAAGACGGCGGCGGGGATTGCCACGGCGATCGAGACGTTGTTACCCAGGAACATCGCCGGCGTGTTCAGGTCGATCGCCGTCGGGTCCAGCTTGCCGCCGTTGTGGCTGAGATCCCACCCCAGCGCAATCATGACAAGGGGAATGGCAGCCACGAACCAGGCCGCAACGAAGGCGCCGATCGCCGCCAGCGGCTTCCACCAACGGAATCGCGGCGCCCGGTAGAACTGGTGATACTCGCGAGGCTCGACCGGCAGCGCACTCCTGCTCGCGGCGATGCCGGCATGACTCTGACCTGGCAGGTATCCCGGCGGCGGGGGCGGCGCGAACGATGAGCCGAAGCCGCCTCCTGACCCGGGGAATGGTGCCGACGTCCATGGTTGGACGGCCGGGGGCGGCGGCGGAGGCGGGTAGGCGCCCGGTACCGGCCACGGATCGGCGCCAGGCCAGCCCGGCGTACCGGCGGTGGTTTCCTCCCATGACGCAGGAGGCGGAGGAGGCAACGGCGACCCGACCGGCGGCACCGTGGTGTGAACGTGGGGAACCGGCCGGTTCGACACCGGTTCCGACCCGCCGCCCGGGGTCAGCCCAGGTTCGGGAACCACAGGCCGATCTCCTTGGTGGCCGACTGCGGCGAATCCGAGGCGTGTACCAGGTTCTCCCGGTTCGACAGCGCCAGGTCGCCGCGGATCGTGCCCGGCGCGGCGGCGGCGCCGTTGGTGGCGCCATTCATCGCGCGGACGACCTCGATCGCCGAGGTGCCGGCGAGCACCATCGCGACCAACGGACCTGAGGTGATGAACTCTCGCAGCGGCGGGTACCACGGCTGCTCAACGTGATCCGCGTAGTGACGATCGGCCATCTCGGCGTCGACGTGGCGCAGCTCCAACGCTGCGACGGTCAAACCCTTGCTCTCGTAGCGAGCAAGGATCGCGCCGACGAGCCCACGACGCACCGCGTCGGGCTTGACGAGCACAAGGGTCTTCTCGACATCAGTCATAGCCGCGACCCTACCGGCTCGATCCGGCCCAAACAGCCCGGCCTGTGGACAACCGCGAGTCAGTCCTGGTCTGTCGGCTGGTCGGCGCGGACCAGCAGCGCCCGCGCCTCACCAGCGGCGTACAACGAGCCGGCGATCAGCACTCCGGCGGTTGGTCCCGCTGCGTCGGCCAAAGCGACGGCCTCGTCGATGGCCGCGGCCATGTCGGCCGCGACGCGCACCCTGTCCACCCCGACCACGCCCGCGGCGCGCTCGGCGAGATCGGCTGCCGACATCGCCCGCGACGACCCCGAGATCGTGGTGCACACGATCGGCCCCATCGCCTCGGCGAACACCTCAAGGACCCCGGTGACGTCCTTGTCGGCCATCATCGCCACCACGCCGATCAGCGGCTCGAAGGCGAACGACTCCTCGACGGCAGCGATGGTCGCACGGGCCGCATGCGGGTTGTGGCAGGTGTCGAGCAAGACCGTCGGCGAACGGCGAACGGTCTCCAAACGCGCCGGCGCCTTGACCGCCTCGAAGCCGGCGGCCACGACCTCGGACGGCAGCGCCCTTCCGCCGATGAAAGCTTCGGCCGCCGCGAGCGCCAGGGCCGCATTGTGGGCCATGTGCTCGCCGAACAACGGCAGCAGGACGTCGCCCAGCGGCCCTTCAGCCGTCTCCAACCGCAGCACCTGGCCACCGACGGCCGGCATCCGGTCGATCAGCCCGAACTCGATGCCTTCGCGGCGGACCTCCGCACCGACCTCGGCGCAGCGGGCCAGCAGCACCCGGGCGGCGTCCGGGCTCTGCGCGGCCAGAACCGCTCGTGACCCATGCTTGATGATGCCGGCCTTCTCGGTCGCGATCTGGGCCACCGTCGAGCCGAGCAGGGTGGTGTGGTCCAGGTCGATCGGTGCCACCACAGCCACCTCGGCCTCGACGATGTTGGTGGCGTCCCATTCCCCGCCCATGCCGACCTCGACCACGGCCACGTCGACCGGGGCGTCGGCGAAAGCGGCGTAGGCCAGGCCCGTCATGACTTCGAAGAAGGTCATCGAGATGCCGTCGATCGCTTGTCGGTCGACCATCTCGATCATCGGCGTGATCTGCTCGACGAGGTCGTCGAAGACGTCGTCGGCGATCGGCTCGCCGTCGATGCAGATTCGCTCGGTGAGGTGCACCAGGTGCGGGCTGGAGAAACGCCCGACGCGCAGTCCCATGGCGCGCAGCAGGGCGTCGATCATGATCGCGGTGCTGCCCTTGCCGTTGGTTCCGGTGATCAGCACGACCGGGCAGGACCGCTCGGGGTTGCCGAGCAGATCGCACAGCGCACGGATGCGCTCCTGGCTTCTGCCGACCTGATGCTCAGGCCAACGGCCCTGTAGTGCGGCGACGATGTCTGCGTGGGTTCGGCTCATGATGGACGAAGCCTAATCGCTGCGGCGTTGGCCGCGCCGCGAACCGATCCCCGCAAAGCCCATCTCACCGCGCACGGTGAGGCGGCCCCGGATTCTGTCGAACCGGGCCGGGCTCAATAGGATGCCCTCATGACTGACACGCCCATTGAGTCCACTGTGCCCGCGCCGACGACCAGCGCGACCGGTGTACCCGAGCGTCCGGTGCTGGAGGGCTTGGAGGCCAAGTGGTCGGCCCGCTGGCGCGAGGACGGCACTTACTCGTTCGTCCGTCCCGAGAGCCGCGAGCAGGTCTTCAGCATCGACACCCCGCCGCCGACGGTGTCGGGATCGCTGCACGTGGGGCACGTGTTCAGCTACACCCATACCGACTTGATCGCGCGCTACCAGCGGATGCAGGGCAAGCACGTCTTCTACCCGATGGGCTGGGACGACAACGGCCTGCCCACTGAGCGACGGGTGCAGAACTTCTACGGGGTGCGCTGCGATACCGCGCTGCCCTATGCCGACGACTTCACTCCCCCGGCCAAACCGGACCCCAAGCGGCAGGTGTCGATCAGCCGGCGCAACTTCATCGAGCTGTGCCATGAACTCACCGCGGTCGACGAGCAGGCCTTCGAGGATCTGTGGCGCACGCTCGGCCTGAGCGTCGACTGGAGCCAGCTCTACACCACCATCTCCGACTCCTCGCAGGCGGTGGCACAGAAGGCGTTCTTGCGGAATTTCAGCCGCGGGGAGGCCTATCTGTCCGAGGCACCGACGCTGTGGGACATCACCTTCCAGACCGCGGTCGCCCAGGCCGAGCTGGAGGCTCGCGATTACCCCGGCGCCTACCACCGCGTCGCCTTCGCCAAGCCGGACGGCGAGCCGGTCTACATCGAGACCACCCGACCCGAGCTCCTTCCCGCGGTGTGTGCGCTGATCGCGCATCCCGATGACGAGCGTTATGCCCACCTTTTCGGCACCACCGTCACCTCACCGGTCTTCGGCGTCGAGATCCCGGTGCTGGCCCACCCCGCAGCCGAGCCCGACAAGGGCGCCGGCATCGCGATGTGCTGCACCTTCGGCGACCTGACCGACGTGCAGTGGTGGCGGGAACTTCGCCTGCCCACCCGGACGGTGATCGGCCGCGACGGTCGTCTCCTCGGCGAGGCACCCGAGTGGCTGGTGAACGCCGAGCCGTACGCGGAGCTGGCCGGCAAGACCGCCTTCAGCGCCCGCGAGGCGATGGTGGGCCTGCTGCGGGCGACCGGAACCTTGGACGGCGAGCCGAAGCCCACCCAGCGGATGGCGAACTTCTACGAGAAGGGCGA
>DAIQNZ010000003.1:0-437484 GCA_036788135.1 Propionicimonas sp. | reverse complement strand
ACCCGCTGTCGAGCATCTTCGACGCGCCGCTGACCAAGGTCATCGGCAACCAGGTCAAGGTCGTCTCCTGGTACGACAACGAGTGGGGCTACTCCAACCGCCTGGTCGATCTGACCGTGCTGGTGGGCTCGAAGCTCTGATCCTCAACCCACAAACACACCCACGACCGGGCCGGCTCGCGATCTGCGGGTCGGCCCGGCGTGGGCTTAAGCCCTGAGAGAGAAAGGCTGGACTGTGAAGTCCGTAGATGACCTCGGAGATCTGCGAGGCAAGCGGGTACTGATCCGCTGCGATTTCAATGTGCCGCTCGACGGCCAGACCATCACCGACGATGGCCGCATCAAGGCTGCGCTGCCCACGCTCACCAAGCTGCGTGACGGCGGCGCCAAGATCGTCGTGATGGCCCACCTGGGCCGTCCGAAGGGCACGGTGAAGCCGGAATACTCGCTGGCCCCGGTGGCTAAGCGTCTTGGTGAGCTGTTGGGCTCGAAGGTGACCCTCGCCGGCGACGTCGTCGGCGAGAGTGCTCAGGCCAGCGTGGCCGCCCTGGCCGACGGTGAGCTCGTCCTGCTGGAGAACGTCCGCTACGAGCCGGCCGAAGAGTCCAAGGACGAGGCCGAGCGCGCCGCGCTCGCTGCCAAGTACGCCGCCCTCGGCGACGTCTTCGTCTCCGACGGCTTCGGCGTTGTGCACCGCAAGCAGGCCTCGGTCTACGACGTGGCCAAGCTGCTGCCGAGCGCTGCCGGCTATCTGGTCGCCAAGGAGGTCGAGGTACTCAAGAAGCTCACCGAGATCCCGGAGCGTCCTTACACCGTGGTGCTGGGCGGGGCGAAGGTCGCCGACAAGTTGGCGGTCATCGACAACCTGCTCAAGACGGCCGACACGCTGATCGTTGGCGGTGGCATGGCGTACACCTTCCTCAAGGCCAAGGGCTATGAGGTGGGTACCTCGCTGCTCGACCCCGAGAAGGTCGAGGTTGTGGGCGAGTACCTGAAGCAGGCCGAGGCCGCCGGCAAGAAGCTGCTGGTTCCGGTCGACATCGTCACTTCTCCCGAGTACGGCCCCGAGGGTCCCGCGGAGGTCGTAGATGCGGACGCAATCCCGGCCGACAAGATGGGCCTGGACATCGGCCCCAAGACGCGTGAGCTGTTCGCCAACGAGATCGCCGCAGCCAAGACGATCTTCTGGAACGGCCCGATGGGCGTCTTCGAGATGGAGCTTTTCGCCGGCGGCACCAAGGCCGTGGCCGAGGCTCTCACCAAGACCGATGGCTTCACCGTCGTCGGTGGCGGCGACTCCGCTGCAGCGGTGCGCCAGCTCGGCTTCAGCGACGACCAGTTCGGTCACATCTCGACCGGCGGTGGCGCGTCCCTGGAGTACCTGGAGGGCAAGGAACTGCCCGGTCTTGCCGTTTTGGAAGAGGAGAACTGATCATGGCTCGGATGCCACTGATGGCAGGTAACTGGAAGATGAACCTCAACCACGTTGAGGCCACCGGCCTGGTGCAGAAGCTTGCCTGGACGCTGAAGGACTTCCGCTACGACGAGACCAAGTCCGAAGCCGCGGTGATCGTGCCGTTCACCGATCTCCGCTCGGTGCAGACGATCATCGAGGGCGACAAGCTGCCGCTCGCGTGGGGCGCTCAGGACGTTTCCGTCCACGCCTCCGGTGCCTATACCGGCGAGGTCTCTGCCGACATGCTGAGCAAGCTCGGCTGCGCCTATGTCGTGGTGGGCCACTCGGAGCGTCGTGAGTACCACGGCGAAACCGATGCCCTGATCGGTGAGAAGGCCACGGTGGTCTTCGCCGCAGGCATGACGCCGATCATCTGCTGTGGCGAGGTGCTCGAGATCCGCAAGGCTGGCACGCACGTGGAGCATGTGCTGGGGCAGGTGAAGGAGTGCCTGGCTCCGCTGTCCGCCGAGCAGGTGGCGGCTGCGGTGATCGCTTATGAGCCCGTGTGGGCCATCGGCACCGGCGAGGTAGCAACCCCGGCTGACGCTCAGGAAGTCTGCGGCGCGATCCGCGGCTACGTCGGCGAGGCTTTCGGGCCGGCTGCGGCCGAGGCGGTTCGCATTCAGTACGGCGGCTCGGTCAAGGCCAACAACGTGGTCGAGATCATGGCCCAGCCCGATGTTGACGGTGCCCTGGTGGGCGGCGCGAGCCTGAACCCTGACGAGTTCGCCAAGATCGTCATGTTCTACGCCGGCTGAGTGCCGGTGCCCGTGGTGTGAGCTGCACCGTCCGATCCACAGGATTGGGCGGTGCGGCCGCCCGTTGTGGCGATTTTCGCCGCAAAACTGAGTTAGGATTCTCTGCGTGTTTGCACTCACGATGACCTGGCCGATCATGACCCTTTCGGTGGTGCTCATCCTCACCAGCATCGTGCTGGCGCTCTTCATCTTGTTGCACAAGAGCCGAGGCGGCGGCATGTCCGATCTCTTCGGCGGAGGCATGTCCACCGGCATGGGTGGCACCTCGGTGGCGGAGCGCAATCTCGATCGCCTGACCATCATCATCGGCGTGATCTGGTTGGCAGCCATCATCGGGCTGCTTGTGCTCTACCGGTTCTTCCCCACATTCGGGGCGCTCGGGTGAGGCCCGGCATTTTCTTCACAAGGGGGCACTGAAGTTGGTTGGTGGTAGCGCCATCCGGGGCAGTCGCGTTGGCGCTGGCCCGATGGGGGAGGCCGAACGCGGCGATGCCGCGCCTCGGAACTATGTTTCGTATTTCTGTGCCAATCGGCACGAGACGCGACCCGCTTTTGCGGCTGACGCCGTGGTTCCGGACACCTGGGACTGCCCGCGCTGTGGTTTGCCGGCGAATCACGACTCGGAGAACCCACCTCCGCCGCCCCGTATTCAGCCGTACAAGACCCACCTGGCCTACGTGAAGGAGCGCAGGACCGACGACGAGGCGGTGGCCATTCTGGCCGAGGCGCTGCAGTCGTTGCGAGCCCGCCGCGAAGCCGGCGAAGTCATCTACTGATTCTTGATTCGTGATCGCCGGGTCGGCTTTGCCGACCCGGCGATCACGTCTTTTGCCGCAACGAGCCACACCTGTGTGGCTACAGGCTGCATTCGAAATAGGGCAGCTCGGCCGCAGCGTCCTCGTCGAGCAGCCAAACGGTCCGCTCGCGGCCCGCGACTCGTCCCGCCGGCACAGTGGTGTCACCGGCCAACGCGCGGGCGGCTGCAGCGGCCTTGTCAGACCCGGCTACCAGCATCCACACCTGGGTGGAGGTGTTGATGCGGGGAATGGTCAGGCTGATCCGGTCCGGTGGCGGCTTGGGGGAGTCGCTGACGCCGATGACCGGCTGGTTGGTCGGCTCCGAGGACGGATGATCAGGAAAGATCGACGCCACGTGTCCGTCCGGGCCCATGCCGAGCAGGCACAGATCGAAGACGGTCTCGCCGAGTTCCTTGGCGTAGAGAGCTGCGGAGGCGGCGGCGTCGATCGTGCCGTCCGCGCTAGGCATCGGATGGGTGCGTGCCGGATCGACCGCGAACGCGCTGGCCAGCAGTGCCAACGCCGGGCCGGCGTTGCGCTCAGGATCCTCGGTGGGCACGAAGCGCTCGTCGGACCACCACAGCTCAAGCCGGGTGGTGTCCAGTGCTGAGTCCGGGATGAGCTTGCTGAACGCGGCGTAGGTGGCCATGGCGATGCGTCCGCCGGCCAGACAAAGCTGGGGGGTGCGGCCGTCGGCCTGCAACTCGATGAGGGCCGACAGGAGTCGCTGGGCGGCGCGCGAAGAGAGATCGTCGGCGTCGGTGTGGCGCACGACCTGAACCACGGGAACGGTCATGGGGTCAGCTCCACCTCGCCTTATCTGTCCGACCATCGAATAGAACCGCCATGCTACCGGTCGCCGGTCGGCGGGCGTTCCATCTCACCCGGCCAAGACCAGCAGCTGCCCGACCCCTGGCGGAGGATCGGGCAGCCGGATGTCGGCCCCGCCGGCTCGCCCCTGCGTTGCTGCCCACGGGTGAACCGGCTTGTGAAGCCGATATGCGAAGAGTTCAGCAGGGACTCAAGCGAACCACTCGTTGATCTTCTTCATCAGCGCTTCCTCGAAGGAGCTGTCGTCGTGGCGGGCGGCGATCCAGGCGGTGAAGTTGCCACCGGCCAGAGCGTCGAGTTCGGCACGACAGGCGTCCGGCTCCTGCACGGCACGCAGCAACAGGCGCTCGGCCTGTTCCGCATCCCGCCACAGGAAGGGGTAGCCCTGGGGAACCAGCGCGCGGGCCCAGCTGGTGTCGGGAAGGATGCCGATCACGCCGGCAGCCATCGCCTCGACATATTCCAGACCGTAGGACTCCTCGCTGGCGGTGGCCAGGAAGGCCGTCGTTGCCGCCAGCGCCTCCCAGTAGGAGACGCGGGTGACGGTCAGCGGCCCGACCCACACCCAGTCGCGCTGCGACAGCGACATCGCCAGTTCCGAGACCAGATGCGACTCGTGGAGGCGCATGGCCACCCGGATCGGCGTCTGGCGGTGAACCTTCTCCGCAACGTCCATGAACAGTCGCGGACGCTTGCGCTCCGACAGGTAGATGGCGGGGTAGAGCACCACCGGGACCTGCGTCTGGCGCCGCGGCTGGACGTGGTCGACCCGGAAGCCCAGGTTTGCCCAGCCGACGCGCGACTGCTCCGCGATCTGCTGAACGGTCCAGCGCCGCACCGTCTCGCCCACGGCCAGCGCCGTGCGCTCGGAGTTGGCGAAGGTGGGGAACAGCGCGAAGCTCAGCGCCTCGATGAGCTGCGGCACCTGGTCGTCGTAGGTCGTGGTCGGGCCCCATTGGAAGTTCATCACCGCCGGGTGATCACCGTGTTCGCGCAGCGTCCGCCAGACCCGAGTCGAGTCGAGGACGTCGAGGTTGATCACGATGGTCTCGTCAGTGTCGACGAACTCGACCGGCATCAGATCGAAGCCATTGCAGCGGCGGTAACCCTTACCGATGAGGATCGGGTTGTCTGTCAGCCGCAGCAGGCGGCGTACCAGGGTGGCGCCGGCGTCGTGACCGCCGACATTGCCGTCGTTATCGACCTGGACGCCATCCCACTTGATGGCCAGGCGCCTCATCGCGGGTCACCGACGCTTGCCAGATCGCGGTGATCTGCGACGTCCTCGGCCGGGGCCGCCACGTCGTGGGTCGCTGGGTTCGTGGTCACTGCGGGAGTGGCGTCCTGGCTGGTCGGCACCGTCGGGGTGCTGGTCGGCTCAGGCTCCGGCGGCTCGGCGGGCAGGCCGTCGGCCTCGTCCACCCCGCCGCGGATTCGCATGCCGTAGAAGGAGCGGTACACGAAGTAGGCCGACGCCACGAAGAAGACTGCGGCGAGCACCTCAACGAGCACCTGCAGGCCCTGACCGGTCAGACTGACCGCCAGCTCGACGGCCAGCAGGCCGAAGAGGGTGGTGAACTTGATCACGGGGTTCAGAGCAACCGACGAGGTGTCCTTGTAGGGGTCGCCCACCGTGTCGCCGACGATGGTGGCGTCGTGGAGCGCTGTGCCCTTGGCGTGCAGGTCGACCTCGACGATCTTCTTGGCGTTGTCCCAGGCGCCACCGGCGTTGGCCATGAAGATGGCCTGGTAGAGCCCGAAGGTGGCGATCGAGATCAGGTAGCCGATGAAGAAGTACGGCTCGACGAAGGCGAAGGCCAAGGTGGCGAAGAAGATGCCGAGGAAGATGTTCAGCATGCCGCGCTGGGCGTAGATGGTGCAGATCTCGACAACCTTGCGGGAGTCTTCGACCGACGCCTTGGTGACGCCGTCCAGCTTGATATTGGCCTTGATGAACTCGACCGCACGGTAGGAACCCGTGGTAACAGCCTGGATCGAAGCGCCGGTGAACCAGTAGATGACCGCGCCGCCGGCGATGAGGCCGAGCAAGAACGGCGGGTGCAGCAGGGAGAGGTTCTCCATGTTCTCGGTCAGGCCGGAGGTGAGCGCCATCACGATCGAGAAGATCATCGTGGTCGCACCAACAACGGCGGTACCGATCAGCACGGGCTTGGCGGTCGCCTTGAAGGTGTTGCCGGCGCCGTCATTCTCTTCCAGCATCTGCTTGGCTGCGCGCCAGTTCGGCTCGATGCCGAAATCCTTACGCAGCTCCTCATCGATGCCGTCGACCTCTTCGATCAAGGAGAGCTCGTAGACACTTTGGGCGTTATCGGTGACCGGTCCGTAGGAGTCGACCGCGATGGTCACCGGGCCCATGCCGAGGAATCCGAAGGCCACCAGTCCGAAGGCGAACACGGCCGGAGCGGTCATCAAGGCGCTCATGCCGGTGCCGATCTGGCTGATCCCGAAAGCGGCAGCCATCAGACCGACGATCGCCATCCCCAGCCAGTAGCCGGAGAAGTTGCCGGCGACCAGGCCGGACAGGATGTTCAGGCTCGGGCCGCCCTCGCGAGACGACTTCACGACCTCGCGGACGTGCTTGGCGGAGGTCGAGGTGAAGACCTTGACCAGCTCCGGGATCAGCGCACCGGCCAAGGTGCCGCAGGACACGATCGTGGCGAGCTTCCACCACAGGCCCGCGCCGTCGCCGGCCAGCGAACCGAGCATCAGGAAGGAGGTCAGGTAGGTCAGAACGATCGAGGTGATCGAGGTGATCCACACCAGCTGAGTGAGCGGCTTCTCGAAGTCCATCCGCTCGGCGTCGGCGTAGGTGCGGGCGACCAGCAGGTCGTTGACCACGTAGGAGATCGCCGAGGCGACCAGCATGATGGCGCGGATGGTGAAGATCCACACCAGCAAGGTGGCCTGCATCATCGGATCATGGACGCCGAGCAGCAGGAAGGTGACCAGCGCGACGCCGGTGACGCCGTAGGTCTCGAATCCGTCGGCGGAGGGGCCGACCGAGTCGCCGGCGTTGTCACCGGTGCAGTCAGCGATAACGCCGGGGTTGCGGGCGTCGTCTTCCTTGATCTTGAACACGATCTTCATCAGGTCCGAACCGATGTCGGCGATCTTGGTGAAGATGCCGCCGGCGATGCGCAGTGCCGAGGCGCCGAGCGACTCGCCGATCGCGAAGCCGATGAAGCAGGCGCCGGCCAGGTCCGCCGGTAGGAAGAGCAGGATGATCAGCATCATCAGCAGCTCGGTGGAGATCAGCACCATGCCGATGCTCATGCCCGAACGCATCGGGATGCGGTGGACCGGCAGCGGCTTGCCCTCAAGCGCAGCGAAGGCGGTGCGCGAGTTGGCGAAGGTGTTCACGCGGATCCCGTACCAGGCCACGCCGTAGGAGCCCGCCATGCCGATCACGGCGAACAGCAGCACGATCGCGACCCGGTCCCAGGTCAGTCCCGCGAGGAACTTGAAGTAGACCAGGATCACGGTGCCGATGAAGGCGAACAGGATCAGCAGGAACTTGCCCTGCTGCTGCAGGTAGGCCTTACAGGTGGTGTAGATGAGTTCAGAGATCTCGCGCATCGAGGTGTGCACCGGCAGCTTCTTCAGCGCGTTGTAGCTGATCAGGCCGAAGACCAGGCCACCGAGACAGATCAGGAGGCCGGCGAGCAGCAAAGTGCGTCCGTCGACGCCTCCGAAGAAGGTGGTGGCGCTGAGGTCGGGGAGCTTGAGGTTCACCTCCGATGTGTGCTCTTCGCCACCGCCGGAGCCTCCAGCGCAGCCGGACAGCGCCACTGCTGCCAAGGCTGCGCCGCTGCCGGCGAGAACGCGATTCCAGGGACGGTTGCTGATGGCCTGTGGGCCTGTTTGATTCCTACTCACTTCTGCTTCCTTGCACGAGCCGGAGGAGGTTGTCTGTCTACTTTGACAAGACATTCCTTTGATGCAACAAACTCCACGAAACACCCTACCCCTGCTGATGGCCGGGTGTAGACCGTGACCAGGCTGTGGCCGCGGTCGTGTCGATTTTCGAAACCTGGACGGCGGCCCGTCTGGCGGACGGCACCTCCGGGCGCATCCAGTACCCGAGACGCGCGGGTGCGGCGGTTTGAACCGCTTGCGCATTTAGGTAAGAATGGCGTTGTGAAAAGCGAACCCGAGGAGAGCCTGATGAGCGAAGCTCAAGCGGCTGCCGACGCCTCCACGCGGAGCCGGGTTTCCCGATCGATCCTGCAGCACGGGCCGTCGACGGCCAACGATCTCGCTGAGCGACTGGGACTCACCCCCGCGGCGGTGCGCCGCCACCTGACGGTGCTGCTCGACTCCGGGCTGGTGAAGAGTCGAGAGCAACGGGTCTATGGGCCACGAGGCCGAGGTCGCCCCGCCAAGGTGTTCGAGCTCACCGACACCGGCCGAGGCACCTTCTACCAGGCCTACGACCGGCTCGCCAACGACGCCCTGCGACATCTCCAGGGTCTCGGCGGCGACGCCGCGGTCGAGGACTTCGCGGTCAGCATCACCGAACCGATCGCGGAGCGGTTCAGTGAGTTGTCGTCGGAATACGGCACCCGTGCCGAAGCGTTGGTGGAGGCGCTGACCGTCGAGGGTTTTGTGGCTTCGCTGAAGCCGCTGTCCACCGGCGTCCAGCTGTGCCAGTACCACTGTCCGTTCGCGCACGTCGCGGCGGAGTTCCCGCAGTTGTGCGAGGCGGAGACCCGCGTGTTCTCCTCCCTGCTCAACTCCCACGTTCAGCGTCTGGCCACCATCGCCCACGGCGACGGGGTATGCACAACGCACGTGCCGCGTCCGGTCCGCATGGCCGGCGCAGAGCCTGAAAGGAAGACGGTATGACCGCGACCACCCCACAGGCGCCCGGCCTGGGCGCTACCCAGGAAGAACATCTCGACGCGCTGGGCACCTACCAGTACGGCTGGCACGACTCCGACCTCGCCGGCAGTACCGCACAACGTGGACTCAATGAGCAGGTCGTGCGGCGAATCTCGGCGCTCAAGAACGAGCCGGAGTGGATGCTCGAGACTCGCCTGAAGGCCCTCAAGCAGTTCGATCGCAAGCCGATGCCGACCTGGGGTGCCGACCTCAGTGGAATCGACTTCGACAACATCAAATACTTCGTGCGCTCCACCGAGAAGCAGGCCCAGACCTGGGATGACCTGCCTGACGACATCAAGAAGACCTACGACCGGCTCGGCATCCCCGAGGCCGAGAAGATGCGTCTGGTCGCCGGTGTGGCCGCGCAGTACGAGTCCGAGGTGGTCTATCACAAGATCAACGAGGAGCTTGAGCGGCAGGGCGTGATCTTCCTCGACACCGACACCGGTCTGAAGGAGCACCCGGAACTCTTCCGGGAGTACTTCGCCTCGGTGGTTCCGCTGGGAGACAACAAGTTCTCTGCACTGAATACCGCGGTGTGGTCGGGCGGCTCGTTCATCTACGTTCCGCCGGGCGTGCACGTGTCGATCCCGCTGCAGGCCTATTTCCGGATCAACACCGAGAACATGGGCCAGTTCGAGCGGACGCTGATCATCGCTGACGAGGGCTCCTACGTCCACTACGTCGAAGGCTGTACGGCCCCGATCTACTCCTCGGACTCTCTGCACTCCGCTGTGGTCGAGATCGTGGTGAAGAAGAACGCCCGGGTGCGCTACACGACCATTCAGAACTGGTCGACCAATGTGTACAACCTGGTGACCAAGCGAACCACGGTCGAGGCCGGCGGAACCATGGAGTGGGTCGACGGCAACATCGGCTCGAAGGTCACCATGAAGTACCCGGCCGTCTACCTGATGGGGGAGCACGCTCGCGGCGAGACCTTGAGCATCGCCTTCGCCGGGGCCGGTCAGCATCAGGACGCGGGGTCGAAGATGGTGCACGCCGCGCCGCACACCTCCAGCTCGATCATCTCCAAGTCCGTCGCCCGATCCGGCGGTCGGTCCTCCTATCGCGGCTTGGTGCAAGTGACCGAAGGGGCGCATCACTCGGCAAGTTCGGTCAAGTGCGACGCTCTGCTGGTCGACACGATCTCGCGTTCGGACACCTACCCCTATGTCGACGTCCGTACCGATGACGTCTCGATGGCGCACGAAGCCACCGTGTCGAAGGTGAGCGAGGACCAGCTCTTCTACCTGATGAGCCGCGGTATGGGCGAGGACGAGGCGATGGCCATGATCGTGCGCGGCTTCGTCGAGCCGATCGCCCGCGAGCTGCCGATGGAGTACGCGCTGGAGCTGAACCGACTGATCGAGCTCCAGATGGAAGGCGCCGTGGGCTGAGGCCCGGGCTGCGTGGAGAGGGAGAAAAAGACGTGACTGCTGTGCCCAATGTGGCCGAAGCGGTGGAGACCACGGTCGCCTCGCACCTGCACCCCACCCCGTCGTGGGAGGTGTCCGAGCACCCGGTGCCGAACGGACGTGAAGAGGTGTGGCGCTTCACCCCGCTGCGCCGGCTGCGCGGCCTGTTCGACGAATCCGCTGCCGTCGGGGCGTCCCTGGATTGGGATGCGCCCCTTCCCGGCGGCGTGACGCTGGCACCGATCAGCGCCGAGCGTGCCCGCGAGCTGGCGGTGGAGGCCCCGATCGATCGGATCTCCGCGCTGGCGGCGCTGCGGTCTGGCGGAGCGACCGAGCTGAGCATCCCCGCTGGCGTCGAGCTGGCCGAGCCAGTGGTGCTGACCGCGACCGGCACCGGCGCGGACGTGGCCGAGCACCTGGTGGTCAACGTCGGCGCAAACGCCCGAGCGACCATCGTGGTGCGGTACACCGGCACCGGCAGCTACGCCGACAAGACCGATGTGGTCGTCGGCGATGGCGCAGCCGTGACCTTCGTCGTCATCGCCGACTGGGATGCCGGCGCGATCCACGGCGGCCACCACGCCGTCCTGGTGGGACGCGACGCTCAGGTGCGTACGGTAACCGCCAGCCTCGGCGGCGATGTCATCCGATTGGCGGAGAACGCACGCTTCGCCGGGCCCGGCGGCTCGCTGGAACAGTTCGGCGTCTATTTCGTCAACGCCGGCCAGCATGTTGAGCATCGAATGTTCGTCGATCACAATGCGCCGCGCACCTTCAGCCATGTCGACTACCGCGGCGCGCTTCAGGGCGAAGGCGCACACTCGGTGTGGGTTGGCGACGTGCTGATCCGCAAGGTGGCCGAGGGCATCAACACCTACGAGACCAACAAGAACCTCGTGCTGACCGACGGCTGCCGGGCCGACTCGGTGCCGAACCTCGAGATCGAGACCGGCGAGATCGAGGGCGCCGGCCACTCCTCGACGACCGGGCGCTTCGACGATGAGCAGCTGTTCTATCTGCGCTCGCGCGGTATCCCGGAGAACGAGGCCCGCAGACTGGTCGTGTACGGCTTCTTCGCCGACATCGTGCGCCGGATCGGCGTGCCTGAGGTCGAGAGCCGTCTGATGGCGGCCGTTGAGAGCGAACTCGAGGTCCTGGTCGGCACGTCGGCGGTGGCCGAATGAGCTTCGTCCGGGCCTGCGCCGAGGCTGACCTGCCGGAAGGCTCGGTGCTTTCGATCGACCTCGGTGGTGCCGATCCGATCGCCCTCGCGCGGACGGAGCAGGGCTTCTTCGCCATTCAGGATCGCTGCTCGCACGCCGACGTCCCGCTGAGCGAGGGCGACGTCGAGGGCTGCACCTTGGAGTGCTCAGCCCATGGAGCCCGATTCGATCTGCGCACGGGCATTCCGCTGGATCCGCCGGCGGTTCAGCCCGTCCCCGTCTATCCGGTGCACAGCGACGGCACCGACATCTTCATCGACTTCGACAACCCGATCACAAGCCAGGAGCAGTAGACATGAGCGAACTTCGCATCAGCGGACTTCACGTCGAGGTGGAGACCGAATCCGGTCCCAAGGAAATCCTCAAGGGCGTCGACCTCACCATTGCCTCCGGTGAGGTGCACGCCATCATGGGGCCGAACGGCTCGGGCAAGTCAACGCTGGCTTACTCGATCGCCGGACACCCGAAGTACACGATCACCTCGGGCTCGGTGACGCTGGATGGCGTCGAGCTCAGCACGATGACCGTGGACGAGCGCGCCCGCGCGGGCCTCTTCCTCGCCATGCAGTACCCGATCGAGGTCCCCGGTGTCTCGGTGGCGAACTTCCTGCGGACCGCCAAGACGGCGCTGTCGGGTGAAGCGCCTGCGGTGCGCACCTGGGTCAAGGACGTCAATGCAGCGCTGGAGAAGGTCGGCCTGGACGGTACCTTCGCGTCGCGTTCGTTGAACGAGGGCTTCTCCGGTGGTGAGAAGAAGCGCAATGAGGTTGCTCAGCTCGAACTGCTCGATCCGAAGTTCGCCATCCTCGACGAGACCGACTCCGGCCTCGACATCGACGCGCTTCGGATCGTCTCCGAGGGTGTGAACCGGTACACCGCCAATGGCGACCGTGGGGTGCTGCTGATCACCCACTACACCCGGATCCTGAACTACATCAAGCCCGACTTCGTCCACGTCTTCGTCGATGGTCACATCGTCGAAGAGGGCGGTGCCGAACTCGCCGACCGCCTGGAGATCGAGGGCTATGACCGCTTCGTCAAGGCCGCCAAGGCTCATGCCTGATACCACCGGCTACGACGTCGCCGCGATCCGCGCCGACTTCCCGATCCTGAGTCGGGAGGTCGGCGGGCAGCCTTTGGTGTACCTGGATTCGGCAAACACGTCGCAGAAGCCGCAGTCGGTCATCGACACGCTGAGCGAGCACTACAGCGCTCACAATGCGAACGTTGCTCGGGCGATGCACACCCTCGGCGCTGAGGCGACGGCAGCCTACGAAGGGGCGCGGGCCAAGGTGGCGTCCTTCATCGGTGCTGCTGGTCCCGACGAGGTGGTGTTCACCAAGAACGCCTCCGAAGCGCTGAACCTGGCAGCGCACACGCTGACCAGCCGGCTGCAGCCGGGCGACGAGATCGTGATCTCGGTGATGGAGCATCACTCCAACATCGTGCCCTGGCAGCTGGCCGCAGAACGCACAGGTGCGGTCCTGCGGTGGTACGACATCACCGATGAGGGCCGACTCGACCTGGCTAAGGCTGAGGCGGAGGGCCTGATCAACGAGCGCACCAAGGTGGTCTCGGTCACTGCGGTTTCGAACGTGCTCGGCACGGTGAACCCGGTTGCCGAGATTGCGGCCAAGGCGCACGCTGTTGGCGCTGTCATGGTCGTGGACGCCTCGCAGGCGGCGCCCTATGCGGGCATTGACGTGGGCACGTGGGGTGCCGATGTGATCGCGTTTACCGGGCACAAGATGCTCGGCCCCACCGGGATCGGTGTGCTGTGGGGCCGCTACAGCCTGCTGGAGACGTTGCCGCCCTTCCTGGGTGGGGGTGAGATGATCAACGTGGTCAAGCTCACCGGCTCGACCTACGCGCTGCCGCCGTATCGATTCGAGGCCGGAACGCCGCCGATCGCGCAGGCCGTCGGGCTGGGCGCGGCGATCGACTATCTCCAAGCGATCGGAATGGACAACATCGCGCTCCATGAAGAGCGGATCACGGCCTACGCCTTGACCCGCATCTCTCGGGTGCCGGGTTTGCGCATTCTGGGTCCGAATCAGCCGGTCGACCGCAGCGGCGCGATCTCGTTCACGCTGACCACGGCGGACGGGCTGGAGGTGCATCCCCACGACATCATGCAGTTGCTCGATGCGCGCGGAATCGCCGTGCGTGGGGGGCATCACTGTGCCCGTCCGCTGCATGAGCGGCTGGGTATCGTGGCCTCGACCCGGGCGTCCTTGTACCTGTACACCACCGTCGTTGAGGTGGACACGCTGGCCGACGGCCTGGTCTACGTGGGGGAGTTCTTCGGAGGTCGCGGATGAGTGTCGAGGCGATGTATCAGGAGATCATCCTGGACCACTACAAGGCCAAGCATCACAGCGGGCTACGCGAGCCGTACCAGGCGGAGGTCACCCACGTGAATCCCAGCTGCGGTGACGAAGTGATGATGCGCGTACAGCTTGACGGCGATCGGGTGGTGGACGTCTCCTATGACGGCGTCGGGTGCTCGATCTCGCAGGCGTCGACGTCGGTGATGACCGACCTGGTGATCGGCAAGACCGTCGAGGAGGCGCTCGCGCTGCACGCCGATTTCACCGAGATGATGCACTCGCAAGGTCGCTATGAGCCCGACGAGGATCGGCTCGAGGATGCGGTGGCCTTCGTGGGCGTGGCGCAGTTTCCGGCGCGGGTAAAGTGCGCGCTGCTGGGTTGGTCGGCGTTCAAGGACGCAGCGGCGCAGGCGTTGGCCGCAGAAGGGCAGGAATGAGATGAGCGAGGCGATTCGACCCTCCGACCTGGTCAACGACACCTTCCCCGACGTGGTGGAGAGTGCCCGTCCGACCGAGGAGGACATCCTCGAGGCGATGAAGGACGTGGTCGACCCCGAACTCGGCGTGAATGTCGTCGATCTGGGCCTGGTCTACGGCGTGACCATCGATGTGGCCAGTGACGTGGTGATCGACATGACGCTGACCTCGCCGACGTGCCCGTTGACCGACCAGATCGAGTACCACACCCAGCTGGCGCTGGAGGGCCTGGTGAACTCGGTGACGATCAACTGGGTCTGGCTGCCGCCGTGGACGCTGGAGATGATCACAGAGGACGGCCGCGAGCAGTTGCGAGCGATCGGCTACAACGTCTGAGTACTTGCACACACTCAGGAAAAACTGATATCACTTTGCTATCAGTTTTTCCTGAGGAGTGATGCACATGTCCGCCACGCTGGAATCCCCTGTGGCCGCTGCCGAAGATGGCACCGTGCCGGCACAGGTGTCGATCGCGGAACGCCCCGCCTGGGGTGCCAGTGGCCTGGTCGCCTTGTTGGCTGCCGTGGTCTTCTACGTCGCGGCGATCGCCGCCTTCATCGCCGCCGGCATGGCCGACGACGCTGGTCGTGACCCCGCACTGTGGGTGATCCTCGGCATCGTCGCCGTCGTGATCGCCTCATTGGCCTCGACCTCCATCCGCGTGATCAGCCCGGGGGAGACCTCGGTGCTGCGGTTCTTCGGCCGCTATGTCGGTACCGTCCGCGAGCCGGGGCTGCGCACCACGCTGCCTTTGGTGATGCCCAAGAAGGTGTCGGTGCGCGTGCGGAACTTCGAGACCAACGAACTCAAGGTCAACGACGCCGACGGCAACCCGATCAACATCGCGGCCATCATCGTCTGGCAGGTCGCTGACACGGCAAAGGCGGTGTTCGCGGTCGAGGAGTATGCCGATTTCGTCCGGGTGCAGGCAGAATCCGCGTTGCGGCACGTTGCCTCCACCCACCCCTATGACAACGCCGCGGCCGGAGAGGAGTCGCTGCGCGGCTCCACAGACAAGGTGGCCGCCGAGTTGGCTGCCGAGGTCGCCGCACGAATCGCGATCGCGGGCCTTCAGGTGGTCGAGGCGCGAATCTCCAGCCTGGCCTACGCTCCCGAGATCGCTCACGCGATGCTGCAGCGGCAGCAGGCTGCCGCGGTGATCGCCGCCAGGGAGAAGATCGTCGAAGGTGCGGTGAGCATGGTCCGTGGGGCGCTGCGTCAGCTGGAGGCCGAGCAGGTCGTCGACATGGACGAGGAACGCAAAGCCGCGATGGTGTCGAACCTGCTGGTCGTGCTGTGCGGCTCGGCCCAAGCCTCGCCGGTGATCAACACCGGATCGCTGTACACCTGAGTTGATGGCCGGATCGAACGTGGGAGGCGAAGCAGGGCGGGAGCGCAAGTCCGTCCTGCTTCGCCTCGACCCCGCAGTTCATGAGGCGCTCTCGCGCTGGGCGGCCGACGATCTGCGATCGGTGAATGCCCACATCGAACTGCTGCTGCGTCAGGCGTTGACCAAGGCGGGGCGGGCCCCGCGCGATGCCGGCCCGCTGCCGCGACGTGGACGTCCGCCGGGCGCGGGCCAGACCTGAGCGGCTAGCTCTTGCCGTCCATCCGGACGAAGCGATAGCCGTGCGCGTGGTACCACTCGATGATGGCCGGCAACGCAGCGATCGTGTTGCCGCGGTACGAGCTCACCTGCGACTCAGGCTCGTGGCTGGCCTTGAACGAGTGCATCAGCACGATCGGGTGTGCGTTGCCGTTGACGGCGGTCGCGCGCTTCACGATCGCGGCGGTGGCGGCAGCGGTTGTGTGATTGGGTTGCTGCCAATCCAAGCTGTCGGTCGACCACAACACACTGGCCAGCCGGCGCTGGGAGGCGGCAGCCAAGACATTGGTCTGGAAGCCGCCCGGTGGACGGAAGAAGCACACCGCGGTGCCGCTGAGCTGGCTGATTTCGTCATCGGTGCGGTCGAACTGCTTGAGCAGATAGTTCACCGTCCAGCCGCCCTGCACCTGGCGGGGGTACCAGTGCCCCCAGGTGTGGTCGCCCAGCAGTTCACCGTGCTGGGCGAGAAGTCGAACCAGCTCGGGGCGCGCGGCGGCGTGCTGACCGGTCTCGAAGAAGGTGGCATGGATGCCGTAGCGGTCGAGGATCTGCACGATGGACGCGTCCGCGGGGCCCGGGCCGTCATCGAAGGTGAGCGCCACGGTCTTGCCGGTGCCCGGAGCGCGTTGGATGAATCCATTGGCCGGCTTCGGGCAGGTGGCCAGCGGGGTCGGGCTCGTCGTCGGACGGGTGGAGGTGACCGGGCTGGCTGGACTCGGCGTCGGCGTCGGCCGCGACGTCGGGGGCGCCGTTGGGCGGCTGCCGGCCGAGGAGGAGGGCGGTTGTTGTGGCGTCGGCCGGGTCTGGGCGCATCCGGCGAAGGCGACGGCCGTGGCAACGGCTGCGGCGGTGAGACCGAGGGCTCGGGAACGCGACGTCATGCTCCCATCCTGCCGCTGTCGGCAAACGGTCGCGGCGACCGCGGTGCCGTGTCGATCACGGCGAACCGGTAGCCTGGCCGGGCGATGTTGACGGTACGAGATGTAGAAGTGCGGGCTGGTGCCCGGTTGTTGCTGTCGCCGGTGTCCTTTCAGGTGACCGCGGGCGACAAGGTCGGTCTGGTCGGACGCAATGGCGCCGGCAAGACCACGCTGACCCGGATCCTGGCGGGGGAGGGCCTGCCCGCGGGCGGGCAGATCACTCGCAGCGGGCAGATCGGCTACCTGCCGCAGGATCCCCGCACCGGTGATCTCGACCAGCTCGCGAAGGACCGGATTCTCTCCGCGCGCGGCCTCGATCAGATTCTGCGCCGGTTGAGCACCTACTCCTTGGCGATGGCCGCAGAAGAGGGCGAGGCGCAGGAGAAGGCGATGGCCTCCTATGCGCGCGCCGAAGCCGAGCTCGCCGCGGCCGGCGGCTATGCCGCCGAGGCGGAGGCGGCCCGCATCGCGGCCAACCTGGGCCTGCCTGATCGCGTTCTCGGCCAGCCGCTGCGCACCCTCTCCGGTGGTCAGCGTCGGCGGGTCGAGCTGGCACGCATCCTGTTCTCCGGCGCGGACACTTTGTTGCTCGACGAGCCCACCAACCATCTCGACGCCGACTCGATCGTCTGGCTGCGCGGCTTTCTGCAGGGATACCCGGGCGGCTTGATCGTGATCTCTCACGATGTCGGCCTGCTCGAGGCGACCGTCACCAAGGTCTTTCATCTGGACGCCAACCGGGCAGAGCTCGATATCTACGCGATGGACTGGAAGCGCTATCTGCTGCAGCGCGAGACCGACGAGAAGCGACGCAAGCGGGAAAGGGCGAACGCCGAGCGTAAAGCCGAGGCACTGCTCGCCCAGGCCGACAAGATGCGCGCGAAAGCCACCAAGGCCGTCGCCGCGCAGAACATGGCCAAGCGCGCGGAGAAGCTCCTGGCCGGGCTGGAAGACGAGCGCGCCTCCGACCGGGTTGCTCGGATCCGGCTGCCGAAGCCGGCGCCCTGCGGCAAGACGCCGCTGACCGCGTCCGAGCTGAGCAAGACCTATGGTTCGCTGGAGGTGTTCACCGCGGTCGATTTGGCGATCGACCGCGGCTCGAAGGTGGTCGTGCTCGGGCTGAACGGCGCCGGCAAGACCACGCTGCTGCGCCTGCTGTCGGGCATCGAGCAACCCGACACCGGCGAAGTCGTGCCGGGGCATGGGCTGCGGCTGGGCTACTACGCCCAGGAGCACGAGACCTTGGACGTCTCTCGGAGTGTCCTGGAGAACATGGTGACGGCCTCGCCGGAGCTCAATGAGACCGAGGTGCGCAAGATTCTGGGCTCCTTCCTGTTCACCGGCGATGATGTGGACAAGCCCGCTCGGGTGCTGTCTGGCGGCGAAAAGACCCGGCTGGCGCTGGCGATGCTGGTGGTCAGTGCGGCCAATGTGCTGCTGCTGGACGAACCCACCAATAACCTCGATCCGGCCTCTCGCGCCGAAGTGCTGGCCGCAATCCGCGACTACGCCGGTGCCGTGATTCTGGTGACCCACGACGAAGGCGCCGTCCGCGCGCTCGAACCCGACCGGGTCCTGCTTCTTCCCGATGGTGTCGAGGACCTGTGGAACCCCGAGTACCTCGACCTGGTGAGCCTGGCCTGATCGCTCAGCCGAGCTCAAGCCAGGCTGCGAGCGAGTTGAGCGCCGGCGACGTAGCCGCTGGCCAAGGAAACGGCCAGATCGCGGATCGCGTTCTCGGCCGGGACGAACTCGGGGTGATGCAGCCCGATCTCGTGGCGGACGCCGCTGGTAGCCGCCGGCGCGATGCGCACTGTCGGGTCCTGCTGGACTCCGATGAACATCATCAGGATCGGCGCGAGTTCGCCATAGTGGGAGAAGTCGTCGGCTCCGCAGGAACGGAACGGCTCATGCGCCAGCGCGAGCCCGAGATGGCCGATCAGCGGATCGGTCAGATGCACCAACCGACGGTCGTTGACCAAGACGGGATCACCGATGACGATGCTCACCTCCGTGCGCGCACCACGCGCCGCCGCGGTCAGCTCGGCCAGTCGCCGGACCGCACCGTGCAGATGGGTGCGGTCGGCTTCCGACATGGTGCGGATGACGCCCTCGAGTCGGGCGGTTGCCGGGATGACGTTGGCAGCCGTGCCCGCCTCGACCCGGCCAACGGTGATGACCGCCGGGTGAAGGGGATCGATTCCCCGAGCGACCAGTTCCTGCAGCCCGCTGATCACCGCAGCCAAGACCGGCACCGGGTCGATGGTCAGATGGGGGTACGCGCCGTGGCCGGGCTCGCCGTGGATGATGATCTCGAAGCGGTCGGCCGCTGCGTTCACCGCACCGGTCCCGGTGCTGACGATGCCGGCCGCCACCCGCGGCTGCACGTGCGCACCGATCACGGCGGCCACCTGGTGATCGTCCAGGACTCCTGAGCTCACCACGGACTCCGCCCCCGAGGGCTGGACTTCTTCGCGAGGTTGGAAGAGTCCGACCAGGCCGACCGGAAGCTCAACCCGTCGGGCGGCCTGCAGCAGCGCCCACAGTCCGGCCAGGTGGACGTCGTGACCGCAGGCGTGCATGACGCCGTCGGTGGCGGCCCAGGGCAACCCCGACGTCTCCTCGACCGGCAATCCGTCGAGTTCGGCGCGAACGACCACGGACGGCCCGGGAGGCCCCACCCGGACCAGGAAGCCGGTGTCGGCGACCCGGGTCGGCTTCAGAGTGGGCAGGGCGTGCCGAAGGCGGTCGGCTGTCGGCCGCTCGTGCCCGCTCAAGTCGGGATGGCGATGGAGCTCGCGGCGCAGGGCAGCCGCGTTGGGCAGCGCTTGCTCCAGATGGGTGGTCAGTTCAGCCAGTACCGTCGTGGCGGCGCGATCCGGCCATTCGTTCATGCGGCAATCTTCGCACCCAGGTGTGCTTCGTCCGGTCGCGACAGCGTCGTTGACACGCCGAGAGTCCGCGCAGCTCAGTCGAGCGGACGGAAAGACTGCACGGTGACGTCGATACCGACCGTCGATGCCGAGACCTGCTCGGGCAGATCGTGAAACGCGTTGGGCCCCATCGCGATCAGGTCGGTTGCCAGCTGTTGGTCCGCCTCGACGCGGTACTTCACCACCCGGGTGTCGATCAGATCGAAGAACTCCGCTGCCGCTGCTGCGAGCCGTTCGGACTTCTCGGTGGGGATGTCGAGCAGCCCATAGGCGTCGCGCAGCCCGACGAGGTGGCCCGGACGAGGAGTGACCGCGATGAAGCGTCCATCACGATGGAGTACCCGGGCGAACTCCGGGAGGTTGCGCGGCGCGAAGGCGGAAAGGACGATGTCGAGGCTGTGGTCGCGCACCGGCAGCGGCTGCCAGACGTCGGCGACGACCGCGCCGATCCGAGGGTCGCGCCGCGCGCAGATCCGGGCAGCGTTCTTCGAGATATCCATCGCGATTCCCACAGCCGTCGCGTCGTCGGCCAGGGCTGCGGTCAAGTAGTGGCCCGTGCCGGCGCCGACTTCGAGGATGCGAGCTCGACCCTCGCACAGCATGGCCACCATGGCGGCGACAGCATCGAAGACGCCGCTGTCATGCACCCGTGAGCGCGCTTCGAGCATGGCCGCGGTGTCAGCATTGGCCGGTGATGATCCGCCCAGCAGGTTCACATAGCCCTGGCGGGCAAGGTCGTAGCTGTGTCCGTTGTCGCAGCGCAGCGTCGCCGACCCCACGGTCACTACTGCTCGGCAGACCGGGCAGCACAACAGGGGAGCGACCTCAACAAGGCTCATGCGGTTTCGAACTCCATTCCGGCACCGTTACCGGCCTGCAGCCGGAGGCGGCCGTCAACGATCTGCCAGGACGTGAGCTGAGGCAACAGCGATAGCACGGTCGCCTCCTGCACGCTCAAGGAGGATGGCACGCAGGCCATCTTGGTCGAATGCGGCGCGCCGAAAGTGATGGCAGTGCCGCTGACCGTCAGATCGCCGCCGAAGGTGTTGCAGGCACGACCGGAGTAGCTGCCATGGGCGGGATCGAGGGTCACGGTGACGGTGCTGCCGGCGACCGGCGAGACGCTGGTGCCTCCATTCGTGATGGTGGTGAGTCGCCAGGACCCGTCCACCCCGGGGTGGACCGAAGGCACTGCCGTGGGCTGGGGATCGAGGACGAGCAGGGTCGCGCCGGCGCTGTCCTTCAGCACGAGGCCGACTCCTCGCTGCTCGACTCGGGACACCTGAGCCATCGCGGCGGAGAAGCTCGACTCCTGGTGCATCACCGCTGCGGGGCTGCAGGCCATCGCGGTGCTGGCCAGCTGCGAGAAGGTGAGCCCGTTGCCGGTAAGCGTGTAGCCGCCGGTGAATCGATTGCAGCCCGTCGTGCCGGACGTCGTCGCCGCGTCGAAGCTGATGGTCGGTCGATGATCGGGCAGGGTCGGGGTGCCACGGATCGCGCTCACTACCCACCCGCTGCCGGCGAGACTGATCGACGATCCGGCCGGCGAGGAGCAGGCGCTCACAAGCACGACCAGAACGATCATCACCATCACCGGGCGCTGCAGTGCCATGGCCGTCCTCCTCGACGGATCGATCGGGTGCCGTCCGACGCGCGTGCTGTCGGGTTCGGCTCATTGCTCGTTGCCCATTCAACTCCATCACGCCCGGTCACGGCGGACAACCCCACGGGTTGGTGCCCGCGACTTTGTAGAGAGTCCACAAATGCCTTGCTGGTTGCCGACCGTGGTCCGCTAGCCTTCGCTCGTGACTGATTCGACTACTTCCACTGCACGCAGCGTGTTGGTGACCGGGGCAAGTCGCGGTATCGGCGCAGCCATCGCGGCGGACTTCGTGGCTGCGGGCCATCGAGTCGCTGGCCTGTCGACGTCCGGCGCAGCACCGGACGGCGCGCTGGGGATCGCGTGCGATATCACCGACCCGGTTGCCGTCGAGACCGCGTTCGCCGAGGCCGAGGCGGCGCACGGCCCGATCGAGATCCTGGTGGCCAATGCCGGTATCACCAAAGACACCTTGCTGCTGCGAATGAGCGAGGACGACTTCGAGCAGGTCATCTCGGTGAACTTGGCCGGGGCCTTCCGCTGCGCCAAGCGGGCGGCCAAGTCGATGATCCGCGGGCGTTTCGGACGGATCATCTTCATGGGCTCAGTGGTCGGCCTGTACGGCTCAGCCGGGCAGGTGAACTACGCAGCGTCGAAGGCCGGGCTGGTCGGCATGGCCCGATCGCTGACCCGTGAACTCGGCAGCCGCGGTGTGACCGCCAATGTGGTCGCGCCGGGTTTCATCGAGACCGACATGACCGCCGTGCTCGGCGATGATGTCGCGGCGAAGTACCGCGCGCAGATCCCGGCCGGACGTTTCGGCTCGGCGCGCGAGGTCTCGGCCGCAGTGCGTTACCTGGCCTCGGACGAGGCCGGCTACATCAGTGGAGTTGTGCTGCCGGTCGACGGCGGCTTGGGCATGGGCATCTAGAAGGAGCGCGAGTAATGGGAATCCTCGAAGGCAAGAACATCCTGGTCGCTGGGGTGACCATGAACACCTCGATCGGCTACCGGGTGGCCGAGATCGCCCAGGCGGAGGGTGCGCGGGTCGTCGTGAGCAACTTCGGCCGGGCGATGAGTCTCACCACCCGCGTGTTGAAGAAGCTTGACCCCACCCCGCCACTGATCGAGCTCGACGTGACCGACCAGAGCCATCTCGAGCGCCTGCCGCAGGTTCTGGGTGAGCATTTCGACCACCTGGATGGCATCGTCCACTCCATTGCCTTCGCGAACCCGGAGACCGCGCTGGGCGGCAAGTTCCTGACCACCCCGTTCGGCGACGTGAGCACCGCGGTGCACGTCTCGGCTTACTCGATGGTGAGCCTGGCGATGGCGTGCAAGCCGATGCTCACCGATTCCGCGTCGATCGTCGGCTTGACCTTCGACGCACGGACCTCCTGGCCCACCTACGACTGGATGGGCGTGTCGAAGGCCGCGCTGGAGAGCGCGACCCGCTATCTCGCCCGCTATCTGGGTCCCGACGGCGTCCGGGTGAACCTGGTGGCGGCCGGGCCGCTGGACACCATCGCCAAGAAGGCGATCCCCGGTGCGGAGAGCTTCAACGACATCTGGGAGAAGCGGGCCCCGCTCGGCTGGGATGCCCATGACTCGGTGCCCACCGCAAAGGCGGTCGTCGCTCTGCTCAGCGACTGGTTCCCGGCAACCACCGGCGAGATGCTGCACGTCGACGGCGGGTTGCACTCGACCGGAGCCTGAGACCCGCCCCTGATCCGGGGTGCCGACCCGGCCTCGGGCAGGCAGGAGTCGATAGGTTGTCACCATGACGGTTGCGCAGCTTGAGGACGTTTCGATCATTCGATCGGGAGCCACGCTGCTCGATGCCATCTCGCTGACCATCCACGAGCATGAGCGGTGGGTGGTGATCGGCGCCAACGGAGCAGGCAAGACGACGCTCCTGCAGGTGCTGGGCGCGCAGTACCACCCGTCCCGCGGACGGGCGACGCTGCTGGGTGAACGTCTCGGCGCGGTGGACGTCTTCGACCTGCGTCCGCGTATCGGGGTGGCCTCGGCGATCCTCGCCGACCGAATCCCCAAAGGTGAGCGGGTCTCGGACGTGGTGGTGTCGGCGGCCTATGCGGTGATGGGTCGCTGGCGGGAGGACTACGAGGCCGAGGACCACGAGCGCGCTGCCGACCTGATGCGCCGACTGCGGGTCTCGCACTTGGCCGATCGCACCTTCGGCACCCTCAGCGAGGGCGAGCGCAAGCGCGTCCAGATCGCGCGGGCTTTGATGACCGACCCCGAGTTGCTGCTGCTTGATGAGCCCGCCGCCGGTCTCGACCTTGCCGGACGCGAGGCCCTGGTGGGCACTTTGGGCGAGCTGTGCCTCGATCCACATGCACCCACGACCGTTTTGGTGACCCATCACGTCGAGGAGATTCCGTTGGGGATCACCCACGCCCTGCTGTTGAAGCAGGGACGGATCGTCGCGGCTGGCCCGTTGGCGCAGACCATGACGTCCTCGCTGATGAGCTACACCTTTGATCTTCCCCTGGAGATCTCCACTGCCGGCGGTCGCTGGTCGGCGCGCGCGATCTATCGTCCGACTTTCGGCTGATCGCGGCGGACTCCTCGCCCTCGGCGTCGCCGCTTGGCATGATGGGGGCTGCCGGTGACCTCAGAAATGAGAGTCATGAGAGGGCGGACAGAGGGTACTGGGAATCATGCAATGGCTGGCGGACAACCTGTGGGCGCTCTGGCTGGTGACCGCCGGGGTGCTAGCGGTGACCGAAACCCTCACTTTGGATTTCACCTTGTTGATGCTGGCCTCCGGCGCGCTGGCCGGTGCGGCGACGGCCTTCTTCTTTCCGGGACTGCTCTGGCTGCAGCTCGCGGTCGCGATCGCGGTCGCGGTCGCCATGTTGTTCCTCCTGCGCCCGACGCTGCTGGCGCGCGTGCGCTCCGCGCCGGGTTACCGCTCGAGTCTGGACAAGATGATCGGGTCGGCCGGAACGGCCACGTCAGAGATCACCACCGGCGGCGGTGAGGCCAAGATCAACGGTGAGGCGTGGTCGGCGCGGGCTGTCGACGGCGTGATACCTGCCGGGACCGAGATCGAGGTCTATCAAGTTGACGGTGCCACCGCCGTCGTCTACCCCCGCGGTCACGCATTGCCCTGAGCTTCACACCCCACCCACACCCAAGGAGAATCATGGAGTATCTGGCATTGATCGTCTGGCTCATTGCGCTGGTCGTGGTGGTGACGATCATCGTCCGTTCGGTTCGGGTGATTCGTCAGCAGCAGGTCGGCGTGGTCGAACGGCTCGGCAAGTTCCGTCGGACGCTCCCGCCCGGTCCGCATCTGCTGGTGCCGATCGTCGACACGGTCCGCTACACGATGGACATGCGGGAGGCGGTCGTCCCGTTCCCGCCGCAGGGTGTGATTACCGAGGACAACCTGATGGTGAGCATCGACTCGGTGATCTACTTCCAGGTGGTCGACCCGGTGCGTGCGGCTTATGAGGCGCAGAACTACATTCAGGCGATCGAGCAGCTGACCATGACCACGCTGCGCAACATCATCGGCGGTCTGGATCTGGAGAAGACCCTCACCAGCCGCGAGGAGATCAACCAGAAGCTCCGCGCTGTCTTGGACGAGGCCACCGGCAAGTGGGGCATCAAGGTCAATCGCGTCGAGCTGCGGTCGATCGAGCCGCCGGCGACTATTCGCGACGCGATGGAGAAGGGCGCTCGCGCCGAGCGCGACAAGCGCGCCGCGATTCTGCTGGCCGAGGGCCAACGGCAGTCGCAGATCCTGTCGGCCTCGGGCGACCGGGAGTCCGCGATTCTGCGGGCCCAAGGTGAACGCGAGTCCGCCGTGCTGCGGGCGCAGGCCGATCGTCAGGCGTCCATTTTGCGTGCTGAAGGTGAAGCCCAGGCGATCACCACGACCTTCAACGCGATCCACGCCGGCAAGCCGTCGCAGTCGCTGCTGGCATACCAGTACCTGCGGATGCTGCCCAACCTGGCGCGCGGTGAGTCGAACAAGGTGTGGATCATTCCCAGCGAACTGAACGACGCGCTCAAGGGCCTGGGCTCGATGGCCGGTGCCGCCCAGCGCGGCGGCGATGGCCTGCCGGAGGAGGAGGGGGACTACACCGCCCCGGAGCCGGTCGACGTCTTTGCCGAGATCGAGGCGCAGAAGCGCGCCGATGAAGCCAGCTCCGCCGAGTCGGTCAAACAGGCCATCGCCGAAGCCGAGGCGCTCGAAGGCCGACGGATGGCGCGGCTGGCCACCGACCGCGGGCCGGCGATCACGGCAGGGACACCGCCCATCGCCGATCCGCCGGCGGCCCCGCCGGTTGCCGGGACGCAGACCGCGCCGGAGCAGGCGAACTGAGCGTGCCGAAGCGGGCCGACTACGTGGCTGACTTGCGGGCACTGCCCGTTGACGACGTCGCGGGCTATCTGGGGCGACACAGCAATCTGCCCGGGCCGCGCGCCAACCTGACCTTGCTCGACGCGGCCGGCGATGTGCTGCCTGGTCCGATCGCCTTCGGTTTCGCTGAGGCCGAAGACGAGTACCTTGCCTGTTGCGGAGCGGTCGCGTTGGGTCGGTTGGCAGCCGAAGATCCGTCCGACGATGCGGCGCTGGTGCGTCTGCGGCAGTTGGCTACCGACCAGCGATGGCGCGTCCGGGAAGGGGTCGCGATCGCTCTGCAGCGGATCGGGGATCGCGACCCAGCTCGGTTGCGGTCGATCGTCGCCGACTGGAGCCAGTCGAGGCAGGCGTTGGTGCTGCGTGCTGCAGTGGCCGGCATCTGTGAGCCGCGTCTGCTCGCCGACCCGCTCACCTGCGAGCAGGCCCTCGCTGCCTGCCAGCAGGCCACCGACTTCGTCGCGGATTCGCCGGCGGATCAGCGCAAGGCGCCGGCGATGCGGACACTGCGACAGGCGCTGGGCTACTGCTGGTCGGTAGCGGTCGCAGCCGAACCGGAGCGCGGTCTGCCGCGCTTGCTCGCCCTGGACGTCGCCGACCGCGACGTGGCCTGGATTGTCTGCGAGAACCGCAAAAAGCAGCGCCTCAAGCGCGTCCTGGAGGCTGCCGCGGCGCCCACCTGCTGAGCCGTCTCTCGCGCTTGCTGCCCCGACACTCGGCGCCCCGAGACTCTCGATGGGGCCCACCGGCGAGCTGCCGTCGAGCACCACGCGCGGCGCTGCCGTCGAGTTCTCTGACGCGGGGCCGGCGAGGCGGTCCGTTCCTCGGCAGAGCCAGCTGGACGTCGCTTGCGCTGAGACCGCGCCAAGTCCTCCCAGTTCAGGGTGGGTCGGCAACCGCCTAGACTCGTGCGGCGATGCTGATCCCGATCACTGAAGCCGATGACGCCCGACTTGCCGATTATGTCCGTCTGCGCGAGTCGTCGCTGCGACGCAGCCTCGAGGCGGCGCAGGGGCTGTTCATCGCAGAGGGCAGCAAGGTCATTCGCCGGGCCGTCGAGGCCGGCTATCAGCCCCGGTCCTTTCTCCTGGCGCAGCGATGGCTCGCCGACCTGCAGGATCTGCTCGATGCACAGCCTGAGGTTCCGGTGTACGTGGTCAATGAGCAGGTCGCCGAGCAGGTCACCGGCTTTCACGTGCATCGCGGCGCGCTCGCCTCGCTCGAACGGGTGCAGCGGCACTCGGTGTCAGGGCTGTTGGCGCAGGCGCATCGACTCGTGGTCACCGAGGACATCGTCGACCACGCCAATGTCGGTGCCATCGCGCGCAGCGCAGCTGCTCTGGGCTGGGACGGGATGCTGCTGAGCCCGCGCTGTGCCGATCCGTTGTACCGGCGAGCCGTGAAGGTGTCGATGGGTGCGGTGCTTGCGCTGCCGTGGGCCCGCCTGGACGACTGGCGAACTGCGATCGGCTCCTTGCAGGCGGCCGGATTCACGGTGGCCGCGCTCACCCTGCGTGACGATTCGGTGGAACTGGCTGACTTCGCGGCGGGTCTTCGCGCTCAACCGCGGCGTCTGGCCATCCTGCTGGGAACAGAGGGGCACGGGCTGAGTCCACTGTGGACGGCTCAGGCCGACGTGGCGGTGCGGATTCCGATGAGCGCGGGGATCGACTCGTTGAATGTCGCCGCTGCCGCCGCAGTCGCCTGCTACGCGCTCGGCCCGACCACCTAGCCGTTCGCTGACGCGGCGCGCGGCGTCAGCGGCCAGTCTTCGGGATACAGGTGGGCCAGCTCGTTGGCTTGCGCATAGAGCTTGCGGCGCAGCCGCGTGGACAGCCGATCCCCGAAAACCGTGCCGTTGAGGTGGTCGGTCTCGTGCTGAAGGCATCGAGCCAGAAGACCGGTTCCCTCGACGGTGACCGGCTGGCCCCACGCGTCCACGCCCGTGCAAACGGCGGTGTCGGGTCGGGCCAACGGCTGATATGCACCGGGAAGGGAGAGGCATCCTTCCTCGATGGAGTCCAGATTGCGCTGATCGCCTTCGGGAAGGGTCACCACCGGGTTGCAGACGACACCGCGACGGTTGATGTCGTCGGCATCGGGGCAGTCATAGACGAACACGGCCAGGTCGACTCCGACTTGCGTGGCGGCCAGTCCAACGCCGCGGGCCTGTGCCATGGTCGTGAACATGTCACGAATCAGGGTGTGAAGCTCATCATCGAAGACGGTGACCGGACGGGTCTGGGCGTGCATGACGTCTTCGCCCCATCGGGTGATACGCCGCAGCTGGCCCCCGGTCAGGAACTCCTCGATGTCCACCGCGCCTACTCCTTTCGCAAAACTCCGGCCATCTTACGGCTGTTGGCGCGCCCGCTTGCGCCGCGATGCGACGCGAGTGAGGCTGAGCCCATGGAGCCCGCCGAGCAACTCAGCGAACCCGTGGCTCGGCTGATTGCGGAGTTCGCGGAGTATCTCCGCCTCGAGCGGGGGTGTTCGCCGCACACGGAGCGCGCCTATGTGGGCGATCTGGCCTCGTTGTTCGGCTACCTTGACCGGGTCGACGAGGCCGACCCTGCGGCGGTCACGCTCGCGGACCTGCGGCGCTGGCTGGCCAATCAGCACGCCAGTGGAGCCGAGCGAGCCACGCTGCAACGCCGGGCCGCATCTGCGCGGGCATTCTTCGGCTGGGCCCAGCGCAGTGGGCGACTTCCGAAAGACCCGTCGGCCGGGTTGCGCTCACCCACGGTGGACCGGCGGCTGCCACCGACCATCGAGGTCGACCAAGCCCGGGCAATGTTGGACGCCGTGCAGGGCCGTGCCGACCTCATTGACGAGCCACGGCAACGGGCATGCGCGCTGCGTGACGCGGCCATTCTGGAAGTGCTGTACGCCTCGGGCGTCCGCGTTTCTGAAGCCTGCGGTCTGGATCTGGGCGACATCGATCGCGCTCGGGGTTTGCTGCGCGTCCTCGGCAAGGGAGGAAAGGAACGCACGGCCCCCATGGGAGCGCCCGCCGTGCGGGCTCTCGATGCCTGGCTGGCTGCGCGTCCACTGATCGTCGGCCCCTCGGCCGGGGCTGCGGTGTTTGTCGGCGATCGCGGCGGCCGCATCGATCCTCGGGTGGTGCGGCGCACCGTGCATCGAGCCCTGGCTGCGGTTCCAGACGCTCCCGACCTCGGGCCACATGGCCTGCGCCACGCGATGGCCACCCACCTTCTTGAGGGCGGGGCCGACCTGCGCGCGGTTCAGGAGATGCTCGGCCACTCCTCGTTGGCAACCACACAGCTCTACACCCATGTCACGACCGAGCGCCTGCGACGGGCCTATCAGCAGGCTCATCCGCGGGCCTGAGCCGACTCGCTTCGATGGGTCACAGCGACAGCGATCAGCCAGCGATACCTCCTGCTTCCTGGTGGAGGACGCACGCCGAGATGCTCGCCGCGGCACGCCCACCGCAGATCCGGCTACAGGAAGCGTTGCGGATCGACGAAATGGCCATCGAGCTTGACCCCGAAATGCAGGTGGCAGCCGGTGCTCCACCCGGTTGAGCCGACGCTGCCGACGCGCTGACCGCGGGTGACCCGTTGACCGACTCCGACCTGGTAGCTCCGGGCGTGCAGGTAGACCGTGACCAGACGGTGCCCCGCAACCATGCCGTGGTCGATCGTCAGCCGATTTCCGCTGGCGCTGTCAAACGACCGTCCGATGACGGTCCCGCCCGCTGCGGCGTGGATGGGGCTGCCGCACCCGGCCCCGATGTCGATGCCACTATGCATGCGCCACACATGGAAGATCGGGTGCAACCGCATGCCGAATCCGGACCCGATACGACCGTTGGCCGGACGAGCCAACAGCCCGGGGCTGCCGCCGGACGCCAGCGCGGCGCGCTGTGCTGCCAGCCGAGCGGCAAGTGCGACCGCAGAACTGGGCAGCAGCCGGATGGCGCCCAGATCGAAGAGCTGGCTGGGGTCGAGGTAGGTGGATCCGCGCAGCCAGCCCAGATGCAGGCACGTTCCGCCGGTACAGCGATGCCCTTCGGTCAGGCTGCCCAGCTCGTCGCCGGCAGCAACCTGATCCCCGACGCCGACTGCGGCCTCCACCGGCTGGTAGGTGGTGCGGGTGTCGCCGTGATTCACGACGATCACCGGTTGGCCCGCGACCACCCCGACGAAGCTCACGCGCCCGGCCATCACCGCCACGACGGTCGAGCCGACCGGAGCGAGCATGTCGATACCGCGGTGGCCAGGCAACCACGGCTGATCCGGCGGATCGAAGCCGCGCACGATCGGGCCACCGACCGGAGGGACTCCGGTCTTGGCCTGTGCTGGTGAACCGGTCAGCAGCCACAGTGTTAGCGTCAATGTCGCGGCCACGAGGATTCGAAGAGGTCTCACGATGTGCAGTCTCTGAGCCGGTGGCGAATGTCGATCAGGCAGCGCACGGACTGTGGATGAGGTCGTGTCGATCCACAAGGGCATCGGTTGGCCTTGACCGGGCATGGTGCCGTAGAATGCTGGGCGCAACTCGGCCGATCCGAGTTGACTTCGCACGTGGTCCTACCGTCGCAAGACGGGCTGTAAGTCCGAGGTCCCTCCGGGGTGGACGAGAAGGCGGCTGCGTCAGGCGGGTCGAAACGCTCGACCCGAACAACCCAAAGCGGGTCTTGTCTGTCCGGACCCGCGCAGAAAGGAACGGCCATGGCCGTCGTCACTACGCGCCAGCTGCTCGACAGCGGCGTCCACTTCGGGCATCAGACCCGTCGCTGGAACCCGAAGATGAAGCGCTTCATCCTGACCGAGCGCAACGGCATCTACATCATTGATCTTCAGCAGTCGCTGGCTTACGTCGACACTGCTTACACCTTCGTCAAGGAGACCGTCGCCAAGGGCGGCCAGATCCTGTTCATCGGCACGAAGAAGCAGGCCCAGGAGGCCATCGCCGAGCAGGCCACCCGCGTCGGCATGCCTTACGTCAACCAGCGCTGGCTGGGCGGCATGCTCACCAACTTCGCCACGATCAGCAAGCGCATCGCCAAGATGAAGGAGCTGGAAGGCATCAACTTCGACGACGTCGCGGCCTCGGGCCTGACCAAGAAGGAGCTGCTGCAGCGCAAGCGCAAGAAGGACAAGCTGGCCAAGACCCTGGGCGGCATCCGTGACATGCACAAGGTTCCGCAGGCCGTGTGGGTGGTCGACACCAACAAGGAGCACCTCGCCATCGACGAGGCCCGCAAGCTGCACATCCCGGTGGTCGGCATCCTGGACACCAACTGCGACCCCGATCAGGTCGACTTCCCGATCCCGGGCAACGACGACGCGATCCGCTCGGTGGCGCTGCTGACCCGCGTGGTCGCTGACGCCGTGGCCGAGGGTCTGCTCGCTCGCTCGACTGCCGCCGCCAGCGGCGAAGAGGCCGAGCCGATGCCCGATTGGGAGCGTGACCTGCTCGGTGCCGGCGCCGAGGTCGCCGCGACCGACGCTGCTCCGGCTGAGGCCGAGGCTGTCGAGGCCGCCGTTGCTGAGGCTCCCGCTGCTGAGGCGACCGAGGTTGCCGCCGAGGCTGAGACCAAGTAAGGAAGAGGAAAGTTCCCATGACTGCGATCACTGCCGCGGATGTGAAGAAGCTCCGCGACGCGACCGGCGCCGGAATGATGGACGCCAAGAAGGCGCTCACCGAGGCTGACGGCGACTTCGACGCTGCCGTCGAGATCCTTCGGGTGACCGGCCAGGCCAAGATGGCCAACCGCTCCGACCGTGATGCCAGCAACGGCCTGGTGGCCTCCGCTGGCAAGACGGTCATTCAGCTCGGCGCCGAGACCGACTTCGTTGCCAAGAACGCCGAGTTCATGGATCTGGCCAACGACATCGCTCAGGCCGTCGACGCTGCCGGCGCCCATGGTGTGGAGGCTGCACTTGCGGTCGCCTTGCCGTCGGGCAAGACCGTGGCCGACGCGATCAGCGAGCTCAGCGCCAAGATCGGTGAGAAGCTCGAGCTGGCCGCTGCCGCCACCTTCAACGGTGACGTCAACGTCTACCTGCACCGCCGCTCCGCCGACCTGCCGCCGCAGGTGGGCGTGATGGTGGAGTACACCGGTGGCGACGAGGACTTCCTGCACGGCATCGCCATGCAGATCGCCGCGATGGCTCCGGCCTACGTCACCCGCGACGAGGTCCCGGCAGAGGTGCTCGACAACGAGCGCAAGATCGCCGAACTTACCGCGAAGGAAGAGGGCAAGCCCGAGCAGATCATCCCGCGGATCGTCGAGGGTCGTCTGGGCGGCTTCTTCAAGGAGGTGTGCCTGATCGAGCAGGTCAGCGTCTCCGATGACAAGAAGACCGTCGGCCAGCTGCTCAAGGACAAGGGTGTCGAGGTGAAGCGTTTCGTGCGCTTCTCCGCCGGCGCCTGATCCGACCGAATCACCCAGCGGCCGCCCGTTCTCGGGCGGCCGCTGCGCAATTCCGACCGCGTCCGGCCCACCTGGCCGTCCTGGCCGATACCTCCGGACAGTTTCGGTAGGGTGGTGGCGCATTGCCACCAGCCGTTTGAGGAGTTCCCATGCCCAGCCCCTATCGTCGCGTCCTGCTGAAGCTCTCCGGTGAGGCTTTCGGTGGGGGCAAGCTCGGTGTCGACCCGGACGTGATCTCCAGCATCGCCGCCCAGATCGCCGATGTGGTGAAGACCGGTGTCCAGGTCGCCATCGTCACCGGTGGCGGTAACTTCTTCCGTGGCGCAGAGCTCCAGACCCGGGGAATGGATCGGGCTCGGGCCGACTACATGGGCATGCTCGGCACGGTGATGAACTCCCTGGCGCTGCAGGACTTCCTGGAGAAGGCCGGCGTGCCGACGCGGGTTCAGACCGCGATCGCGATGGGCCAGGTCGCCGAGCCGTACATCCCGCTGCGCGCGATCCGTCACCTGGAAAAGGGTCGCGCAGTGATCTTCGGCGCCGGCTCCGGCATGCCCTTCTTCTCCACCGACACCGTCGGCGCACAGCGTGCCTTGGAGATCTCCGCGGACGTCCTGCTGATGGCCAAGCAGGGTACTGACGGTGTGTACGACGCGGATCCGCGGACGAATCCACAGGCGCGTCGTTTCGACGAACTCAGCTATGACGACTTCCTCTCCCGCGATCTGAAGGTTGCCGACGCCACGGCGATCAGCCTGGCTCGCGAGCACCGCCTGCCGATGGTCTTCTTCGACCTGGGCGCAGAGGGCAATATCGCTCGGGTCGTTGCGGGTGAGAAGATCGGAACCACTCTGCACTCCTGAGGAGTGCAGTCACACACGAAAGGGACAGCCGACGTGATCTCAGAGATCATCACCGAAGCCCAGCAGAAGATGACTGGGGCGGTCGAGCACACCCGAGAGGAGTTCGCCGCAATTCGCACCGGGCGGGCGCACCCGGCGATGTTCAACAAGCTTCTGGTCGACTACTACGGCGCGCCCACTCCGCTGCAGCAGTTGGCAACCTTCCAGGTGCCCGAGGCCCGCACTGTCTTGATCACGCCCTTTGATCGGGGCGCGATGTCCGGCATTGAGAAGGCCATCCGCGACTCCGACCTCGGCGTGAACCCAGCCAATGACGGAAACCTGATCCGCATTGTGCTGCCGCAGCTCACCGAGGAACGTCGCAAGGAGTACATCAAGCTGGCTCGCTCCAAGGCGGAGGAAGGTCGGGTCTCGGTGCGGAACATCCGCCGGCATGCGATCGAGTCGGTGCACAAGCTGGTCAAGGACAAGGAAGTCAGCGAGGACGACGCCCGCGGCGCAGAGAAGCAGCTGGACACGGCCACCAAGAAGCACACCGACGAGGTCGACGAGCTGCTGAAGGCCAAGGAAGCGGAATTGCTCGAGGTCTAGGTGTCCACCGATCTCGAACCGCCACGCCCGACAACGTCGCGGGCCGGACGTGACCTGCCCGCGGCGATCGCCGTCGGGCTGGCTCTGTTCGCGATCGTGGTGGTCACCTTGTTGTGGGCCCACTGGGGTTTTGTCGCCTTGCTGGTGGTGTTGACCAGCTTGGGCACCGTCGAGTTGCACCAGGCGTTGACCCGGATCGGGATGCGGTCGGCCATCATCCCGGTCGTGGTGGGCAACATCGTCATCATCGGCGGCACCTATGCGGCCGCCGAACTGCAGAAGATCACCAATGTGCCCTGGCACGTGGTGCTCCTGGGCACCATCGGGGGGACCGTCCTGGTTTCCCTCGGCTGGCGGATGTTTGGTGGTTCGGATGGCTACGCTCGCGACAGCGCCGCCAGCTTGTTCATCATCGGCTACGTGCCGCTGCTGGCCTCATTCGTCGGGCTGATCCTGGCGCAGGACAACGGCGTGGCCAAGGTCGTGGGCGTGTTCTTGTGCATCGTCGGCAGCGACACCGGCGGCTACGCCGCGGGGGCTACCCTCGGCAAGCATCCGATGGCGCCGGTGGTGAGTCCGAAGAAGACCTGGGAAGGCATGGCCGGTTCGTTCCTGCTTTCCGGACTGGTCGGGGTCCTGTGGGCGGTGTTCGCCATGCACGAACCGTGGTGGCAGGGCTTGATCCTGGCCGTGGTGGTGGTGATCTTCGGCACGACCGGGGACCTGATCGAATCGATGATCAAGCGAGATGTGGGTATCAAAGACATGAGTTCATTCATTCCGGGCCATGGGGGAGTGATGGATCGTCTGGACTCGACCCTCGTCGCAGCGCCGGCAGCTTGGGTGCTGTTCACCTTGCTGGGGATCTTCCAGTGAGCGGGCTGAGCGCGGACGAAGAGGCCGCTTTCGCCGAGTCTGTCCGTCAGGCCGAGGCCGGACGCATCGTGCCGTTGGCCCTTGATGCTCCGCGTCGGGGCAAAGCGCCGCAACACTGGCTCGACTGGGACGCTGAGCAGCGCGCAGCCGTGATCGAGGAGCTGGGGCTGCCGAAGTTTCGTGCCGGCCAAGTCAGCCGACAGCTGTTCGTCCAACTCGCGACCGATCCGTCGACGTGGACCGATGTGCCCAAGGCCGAGCGCGCCGTCCTGGCGCAACGCTGTGCTCCGCCGCTGCTGACCTCGGTGCGCGAACAGACCGCGGACGCCGGCACCACGATCAAGGCGCTGTGGCGGCTGCACGACGGCTCACTGGTCGAGAGCGTCCTGATGCGCTACGGCGTGCCGGGTATCCGTGCCAGTGGCCGGGGCAGGGAGCGCACCACCGTGTGCATCTCGTCGCAGGCCGGGTGCGGGATGGCCTGCCCGTTCTGCGCCACCGGGCAGGGCGGACTTCAGCGCAACCTGAGCACGGCCGAGATCGTCTCGCAGGTGATCGACGCCGCCCGCAGGCTCCGAGACGGGGAGGTCCCCGGGGGCAGCGGACGAGTGAACAACATCGTCTTCATGGGCATGGGTGAGCCGCTGGCCAACTACAACGCCGTGGTCCGCGCCGTCCGCGCGATCACCGGGCCGCAGCCGGACGGCCTGGGCATCTCCGCGCGCGGAGTGACCGTCTCGACGGTGGGACTGGTACCCGGGATTCGCAAACTCGCGGCCGAGCGGCTGCCGGTGACGCTGGCGGTGAGTCTGCACGCTCCCGATGACCAACTGCGCGACGAGCTGTGCCCGATCAACACCCGCTGGCAGGTTTCGGAGGTGATCGCCGCAGCTAAGCAGTACTTCCTGACCACAGGGCGACGAGTCTCCATCGAGTACGCCTTGATTCGCGATATCAACGATCAGGCTCATCGAGCAGAGGAACTCGCGGCTGTCTTGCGCGGGCCGAACGGCTACGGCTGGGTGCACGTCAACCTGATTCCGCTCAACCCCACGCCGGGGTCGAAGTGGACGGCTTCGCGCCCCGGTGTTGCCGAGGAGTTCGTCGCCCGGCTGGAAGCCAGGGGCGTGCCGGTCACGATCCGCGACACCCGCGGCAGCGACATCGACGGTGCGTGCGGGCAGCTTGCGGCGAACGCGGCTCGTTGACGCCGGCCCGACCTGCGATTGGCCAATCACCGCAGGTCGGGGCACTATGGAGGCGGTATTCCCGATCTTGTGAGGGCGAGATGTACAGCGACTCCCGTTCAGCTGCCACCCAGCGCTGACCTGTCGAGTCCCTCCCGACTCCAGGCGCAGCGCGCCGAACGAGGAGTCCACTCATGTCTATTGCCCCGGTCGTCGTTTTCGACGACGTTTCCTTCTCCTGGCCGGACGGCCAGACCGTGCTGTCCGAGACCGCTGTCGCGTTGTGGGGCCGCACCGGCCTGATCGGGAACAACGGCGCCGGCAAGTCCACCGTCCTGCGTCTGATCACCGGTGAGCTGAAGCCGACTTCGGGCCGGGTCCACGTCGCGGGGACCGTCGGCGTCCTGCCGCAGGTGCTGACCTTGCAGTCCGAGCGCCGGGTGATCGACCTGCTCGGCCTCGGCGAGATCTTCGACGCGCTGCGGGCCATCGAGGCCGGCAGTGTCGAGCAACGGCTCTACGACATCGTCGGCCAGGAGTGGGACGTCGAAGCTCGTGCCGCAGCCGCCCTCGAAACGGCTGGACTGGGCGGGCTCGGCGTGGAGCGACGGGTCGGCGAGCTGTCCGGGGGAGAGGCGATGATGATCGCTGTCAGCGGCCTGTTCGCGGCGCGCCCTGACATCGCGCTGCTGGACGAACCGACCAACAACCTGGACGCGAGCTCGCGCGCGGCTGTGGTCGAGTTGATCTGCGCCTGGTCAGGGCCGGCCATCGTGGCCAGTCACGACCGGGACCTGCTGCGGCGGCTCGACCAGGTCGCCGAGATCGATGGGGGTCGGCTGAGCCTTTTTGGCGGCTTCGACAGCTACAGCGAGCAGCGTGCGCATGAACAGGCTGCCGCAACGCAGGCCGTGGTGACCGCGCGGCAGCAGCTGCGCGCGCAGGAACGTCAACGTCGTGACGTCGAGACTCGTCTGGCCCGCAGCGCCCGCAAGGGACGCAAGGATGTCGCGAACTCGACCTTCATCGGCGCGGCGGCAGATGAACGTCGTCGGCGCGCCGAGCAGTCCGCAGGCAAGGCACGCGGGGTGGCTGATGATCGGCTGCAGGCCGCGGCGGACCGCCTCGCCGAGGCGGAAGACCGGCTGCGTCGGGAACCGGAACTGTCGATCGTCCTGCCCGACCCGCAGATCGCCGCCAGCAAACGCCTGCTCGAGCTGGGTGACGGCCACAACACGGTGATCGTCGCGGGTCCGCAGCGGGTGGCCTTGACCGGCCGAAATGGTGTCGGCAAGACCCGGCTGATCAGCGGGATCTTCGCGCAGACCGACGCCGGCGGGCTGTGGGCCAGACGCCGGTGTGAGCGCGTCGGTTACTTGCCGCAGCGCCTCGACGATCTTGTCGATGACGACACCGTCGTGGACAATGTGCGCGCTGCCGCGGCGGCCAGCACGCCGGGTCAGATCCGCGGACAGTTGGCGTCCTTCGGCCTGCGCGGCGCCATCGTGGAGCGTCCGGTGCGTACGTTGTCCGGCGGCGAGCGGTTCAGTGTGTGCCTGGCTCGCCTGCTGCTCGCCGACCCTCCCAACCAGGTGGTGGTGCTGGACGAGCCGACGAACAATCTGGACCTCTTTCGGGTCGAAGAGCTCATCGCCGCGCTGAGGCGTTATCGAGGCGGCTTGCTCGTGGTCAGTCACGACCGACGGTTCCTGGAGCGGATCGGCATCGATACTTGGCTAGAACTCAGCGACGAGCCGGACGGCCCCGCGCTTCGGCAAGTGTGGACCTGACGGACACGCTGCGCATTTCGCCGCCGATCCGCTGCTGTGGCTGAGAGACTGAGCACGCCCCATTCCTGAGGAGACCGCTATGTCTGACCTGTTCGTCACTGGTGACAACCAGAACCTGATCAACGGCATCCGCACCGGCCTTGGCGTCAGCGGCATCGCCGCTCTGCTGTTCGGCGTGCTGATTCTGGTGTGGCCCGGCCACACGGCTGCTGCGGTCGTGGCCGTGTTCGTGATCGCCTGGGCGGCGATCACCGGCCTGGTCAACCTGTCGCTGAGCATCTTCTCCCGCACGGCCGACACTCGGCATCGCGTCGGAACCGGCGTGCTCGGGGTGGTTTTCCTGGTCGCTGCCGTGATCGCCCTGGCCAACCTCGGCCTGGTGACTCAGGCGCTCGGGGTGTTGATCGGCATCGTCGTCGGCGTGGCATGGCTGATCGAAGGCGTCGTCGTCCTCATCGGTGCTTTTCGGGGTGGCATCAAGGTGTGGTCGGTGCTCTACGGCATCGTCAGCATTCTCGCCGGCGGCCTGATGATCGCCTCGCCGCTGTGGGGCGCGACGCTGCTGTGGCTGATTCTGGGTGTTTCGCTGGTTATCGTCGGCATCCTGCAGATCATTCGCGCGCTGCGGTTCGGCCGGTAGCGGCCGGCTCTCAGCCCACGACCAAGGCGGGCACTTCGGCGACGGTGTCGACCAGATGGACGGCCCCGGCCAGTGGCGGCCGCGCCGCCAAGGCTTCCAGCAGAGGCCAGGCCGGCATCGCCGAGCGCCAGTAGTCGACGTCGACCAGGATCAGCGGCGCCATGGAATCCTCATTGCTCGCGTAGTAACGCGGGGTGACGGCCTGGAAAATCTCCTGGACGGTCCCCGCCGCTCCGGGCAGGCACACCAAGCCCCCGGAGGCCTGGCGTAGCAAGACGTCTTCGCGGATGGCGTTCGAGAACAGCTTGGCGATGCCGTTGTTGAAGATGTTCGGCGGCTCGTGTCCGTACAGCCAGGTCGGGATGCCATAGCTGTGGCCGGTCAGCTCCCAGCGGTCAGCGACGCTGAACGCCGCTCGCGCCCAACCGTCGACGCCGTCGCTGAAGTTGGGATGGGTGGCCAGGACGGCGACAGCCTCGGCGAGGTCTGCGGTGGGAGCCAGCGCAGCCCCGAGGTTGACCGCTTCCATCGCCCCGGGGCCGCCCCCGGTGATCACGGTGCGTCCGGATGCAGCCAGCGATTGGCCCAGTGCGGCGGCGTCGGCATAGCCGGTGGTACCGCGGGTCAGCTGATGCCCGCCCATCACCCCGATCGCCCCGCTGAGTTGCAGATCCTCCAACGCCTCCACGATGGCGTGATCGTGCAGAGCCATGGCAAGTTCGCTGGACAGGCTGCGGCGCCGCCCCACGTAATGCCACCAGCGATAGACCCGGGCGTCCAAGGTGTGGCGGTAGCCGTCGGCCAGGTCGACGTAGAGTTCGGCGGGCTGGTACAGGCCGCTGCGATAGGGGTTGAACGGCAAATCAGGCAGTGCAGGAAAGACCAACGCGCCGCGTGCCTCGAGATCAGCTTCGCCGCCGGGAGCGAAGTCGCAGCCGAGGAAGACCGCTCCGGTGACGTCGACCGCTGCCAGCACGGACGCCTCCTGGCTGAGGTCGAGCGACTGGATCCAGGCTCCGGCCAGGTCGCCGACCTCGGTCACGCGCCGACGCAGCTGGTCGAGCGATTCGATCTCAGCGTCCACGCCGACATGCTACGTCCGGCCTCGGCGGGGGCGGGCGCGCAGCGCCTGGTCCTACACTGACCGGATGCGGAGCGTGGTGATTCTGGGCAGTACCGGTTCAATCGGAACGCAAGCGATTGATGTGATTCGAACCCGGCGGGACCGCTTCGCTGTGGTCGGCCTCGCGGCCGGTGGTTCAGCGCCAGAGCTTCTGGTCGAGCAGGCCCGGCTGCTGCGTCCGGCCATTGTCGCGGTCAGTGATCCCATCGCGGCACAACGTGTGGCCGAACAGCTGCCCGGCGTCGAGGTCTGGTCGGGACCCGACGCGGCGACCCGTCTGGCCGCGATCGAGACCGATGTCGTGCTCAACGGCATCACCGGAGCGGCCGGCTTGGAGCCCACCTTGGCGGCACTGGCCGCCGGCACCACCTTGGCGCTGGCCAACAAGGAGTCATTGGTGATCGGCGGGCGTCTGGTCACCGATGCTGCGGCTCCGGGCCAGATCGTCGCGGTGGATTCTGAGCATTCGGCGTTCGCCCAGGCCTTGCGCTGCGGGCGTGCCGAGGAGGTGCGGCGTCTGATTCTGACGGCGTCCGGCGGCCCGTTCCGCGGACGCGGCCGGGCGGAGCTGCACGACGTGACTCCCGAGCAGGCGATGGCGCACCCCACCTGGGCAATGGGGCGAGTGATCACGATCAACTCCGCGACCCTGGTCAACAAGGGACTCGAGCTTCTCGAAGCCGGGCTGCTCTACGACGTCGACCTGGACGCCATCCAGGTCGTGGTGCATCCGCAGTCGATCGTTCACTCCATGGTGGAGTTCCACGACGGCTCGACGATTGCCCAGTGCTCCCCGCCGGACATGCGGCTGCCGATCGCGCTGGGCTTGACCTGGCCGGAGCGGCTCGCCGACGCGGCGGCGGCCTGCGACTGGACGGCGGCGAGTTCGTGGACCTTCGAGCCGCTCGACGATGAGGCCTTCCCCGCCGTCGAGCTCGCCCGTCGGGCCGGCAAGGCCGGCGGTACTGCCCCGGCGGTGTACAACGCGGCGAACGAGGTGTGCGTGGACGCCTTCTGTGCCGGCGATTTGTCCTTCACCGGCATTGTTGATGTGGTGACCGATGTGCTCAACGCGCATCTGGCCGCGCCGTCGACGCAGCCCCTGAGCGTGGAGTCGGTGCTGGCTGCCGATGCCGCAGCACGTCGGGCCGCCGCTGAACGGATCAAGGAGACGTAATGGAGTTGCTGGCCGCTGTCGGTGTCGCCGTCGGGTTCTTCGCGCTCATCATGGCCTCGGTGGCGTTGCACGAACTCGGCCACATGGTGCCGGCCAAGATTTTCGGCGTCCGGGTACCGAAGTACTTCGTGGGCTTCGGCCCGACGCTGTGGTCGACGACGCGTGGCGAAACCGAGTACGGCTTCAAGTGGTTCCCGCTGGGTGGCTTCGTCCGTTTGATGGGCATGTACCCGCCCCGCGCCGACGGCAGCCAGCGTCGCGGACGTCTGGCCGACTTCGCCGATTCTGCTCGTGAGGGTGAGTGGGCCGACATCACCGCGGACGACGTCGCGAACTCGCGGCTGTTCTACCAGAAGAAGACCTGGCAGAAGCTGATCGTGATGGCCGGCGGGCCCGCGATGAACCTGCTGATCGCCTTCGTGCTTCTGCTCGGTGTGACGGCCGGCTACGGCGTCTACCGTCCGCAAACCACGATCGCCACGGTGCAGCAGTGCATCATCGCCGACCCCGCACGTACCGAATGTGCACCCGGCGATCCGAAGACCCCGGCTGCGGTCGCCGGCCTCCAGCCCGGCGACCGCGTGGTCAGCTTCAATGGCATTGCGATCAGCAGTTACAACCAGCTCAGCGATCTGATCCGGGCCAACATGGACGGTTCGGCGACCTTCGTCGTCGAACGCCAAGGCCAGCAGGTGACGCTGCCGACGGTGCACACCGTGGTCAACACCTTGCCGGACAAGCTCGACCCGAGCCACAGCGTGACCGCCGGGTGGATGGGTCTCAGCCCACAGCAGGCCCTGGTCAAGGGTGGGCCGGGCGACGTGCTCTCGGACATGTGGACGATGACGCAGCAGAGCGTGGTGGCGTTGGTGCAGTTCCCGGTGAAGGTGTGGAACGTGGTCGCGGATCTGGCCAGCGGCAAGCCGCGCAGCGTCTATGACCCGGTCAGCATCGTGGGGGCCAGCCAGGTGGCCGGCGAAGTAGCGACCAGCGATCAACTGCCGCTCGCGCAGAAGGCAGCCAGCTTCCTCACGTTGCTGGCATCGGTGAACCTCTTCCTGGCTCTATTCAACTTCGTGCCGCTGCCGCCGCTGGATGGCGGTCACATCGCCGGCGCGATCTATGAGTGGGTTCGTCGCCGCTTCGCCTCGTGGTTCCGCCGGCCCGATCCTGGCTACTTCGACACGGCCAAGCTGCTGCCCATCGCCTACGGAGTCGGTGGCCTGCTGCTGATCTCCGGGCTGGCCCTGGTTCTGGCCGATGTGATCAGCCCGATCCGTCTGTTCTGACCTGCTCGGTAACGCTGCCTAGCGGCCGCGGTACGTCGTCCGGCGGGCGGGCGGTGCGTGGGTAGGCTTGTCTGCGACGGTCCAACCGCCGAAACTATCTCCGGACCCGATCGAGGAGCAGATGTCTGTAAGCCTGGGAATGCCTGCCGTGCCGCCGCCGGTGCTGGCACCGCGCCGCCCAACCCGTCAGATCCGTGTCGGAAAGGTGCTCGTCGGCGGGGGAGCGCCGATCTCGGTGCAGTCGATGACGACCACCAAGACCACTGACATCAACGCGACGCTGCAGCAGATCGCCGAGCTGACCGCCGCCGGTTGTGACATCGTTCGGGTGGCCGTGCCCAGCCAGGACGACGCCGATGTGCTGCCGATCATCGCCAAGAAGAGCCAGATTCCGGTGATCGCCGATATCCACTTCCAGCCGCGTTACGTCTTTGCCGCGATCGAGGCCGGTTGTGCCGCCGTCCGGGTGAACCCGGGCAACATTCGCGCCTTCGACGATCAGGTCAAGCAGATCGCCAAGGCGGCCAGCGACGCCGGGGTCTCCATTCGGATCGGCGTCAACGCCGGCTCGCTGGACAAGCGGCTGCTGTCGAAGTACGGCGCGCCGACGGCCGAGGCGCTGGTCGAGTCGGCGCTGTGGGAGGCGAGCCTTTTCGAGGAGCACGACTTCCGCGACTTCAAGATCTCGGTGAAGCACCATGACCCGGTCGTGATGGTGCGGGCCTACGAACTGCTCAGCCAGGCTTGCGACTACCCGCTGCACCTGGGCGTGACCGAAGCCGGGCCGGCCTTCCAGGGCACTATCAAGAGTTCGGTCGCTTTCGGAGCCTTGCTCAGCAAGGGCATCGGCGACACCATCCGGGTTTCGCTGTCCGCGCCGCCGGTCGAAGAAGTCAAGGTCGGGGTGAAGATCCTCGAGTCGCTGAACCTGCGTCCGCGCAAGTTGGAGATCGTCTCCTGCCCGTCGTGCGGACGGGCCCAGGTGGACGTCTACACCCTGGCCGAACAGGTCACCGCCGGTCTGGAGGGCATGACCGTCCCGCTGCGGGTCGCGGTCATGGGCTGCGTCGTCAACGGACCGGGGGAGGCTCGTGAGGCTGACCTGGGGGTGGCTTCCGGCAACGGCAAGGGCCAGATCTTCGTCCGCGGAGAGGTCGTCAAGACCGTACCGGAGTCCGAAATCGTCGCGACCTTGATCGAGGAGGCGAACCGCCTCGCCGAGGAGATGGACGATGTGTCCAGCGGCGCGCCCGAGGTGACGGTCGGTTAGTGCGGTGCCGGCGCGGATCCTGACACCGACGGACGCGCCCGCCGTGCGGCGGGTGCTGGCCGGCGACCCGGTCGGCAATGTTTTCGTGGCATCGCGGATCGATGCTGGCGTCCTGGCCCCGGGCGTGCCCGGAATGGTGTACGGCTGGCCGGCGAATGAGCCGAGCGCCCTGCTGCATGTCGGCGCCAATCTGGTGCCGGTGGCGGCCGGACCCCAGGCTCTGCCCGCTTTCGTCGAGGCGGCCGGCGCGCGGAGGACCTGCCAGTCGATCGTCGGCGAGGCCGGTGTCGCTCTGGCTTACTGGGAGGCCCTGGGCCAGCGCTGGGGACGCACCTACTCGCAGGTTCGAGAGGTGCGCCGCTGCCAGCCGCTGATGGCGATCAGCGGGGAGGTCGCGGTCGAACCGGACCAGCGATTGCGGCGCATCCGCATGGACGACTTCGAGTCCTACTACGCGGCTTCGGTGGCGATGTACACCGAGGAGGTCGGCGTCGATCCGGGCAGCGGTCCGCAGTCGAGCTACCGCAACTACTGTCGCTGGCTCATCGTGGAAGGCCGAGCCTTCGGGGTGGTCGTCGACGGCGAGGTGATCTTCAAGTCCGACATCGGTGCCGCCAGTGGTGAGGTTGCACAGATCCAAGGCGTCTGGCTCACCCCTCGATTACGCGGACACGGCGTGTCGGTCCCGGCGATGGCGGCTGTCACCCAGGCCGTTCTGGCCGACTATCCGGTCGCTTGTCTGTACGTCAACGACTTCAATGTGCCCGCGATCCGCACCTACCAAAGGGTGGGTTTCACCCAGGTCGGCGAACTCGCCACCGTTTTGTACTGACGTGTTCGCTCAGGGCGCTCGTGCGGATGTGGCTGGATTGCTCACAACCTTTAGGATGGACCGGGTGCGCGGCGTTCGGCTGCGTGCACAGTCACAAGGGAAGCACGGTCTGTCGTGGGTCTAATGGACAAGATGCTGCACATCGGCGAAGGCCGGCAGCTGAAGAAGTTGAAGGCTGTCGCCGATGCGGTCAACCACATCGAACCCGACTTCGAGGCCATGTCCGACGACGAGTTGCGTAGCCAGACCGAAGAGTTCCGCAAGCGCATCGCCGATGGCGAAGACCTCGATTCCATCATGCCGGAGGCTTTCGCCACGGTCCGTGAGGCCTCCAAGCGGGTATTGGGCAAGCGTCACTTCGACGTTCAGCTTCAAGGTGCCGCGGCTCTGCACTGGGGCAACATCGCCGAGATGAAGACCGGTGAAGGCAAGACCCTGGTCGCCGTGCTCGCCTCCTACCTCAACGCCCTGCCGGGCAAGGGCGTCCACGTGGTGACGGTGAACGACTACCTGGCCAAGTATCAATCGGAGCAGATGGGTCGTATTCATCACTTCCTTGGGCTGAAGGTCGGCGCGATCCTTTCCGATATGACGCCGGCGCAGCGTCGTGAAGCGTACGCATGCGATATCACCTATGGCACCAACAATGAGTTCGGCTTCGATTACTTGCGTGACAACATGGCGCTCAGTCTGGATGACTGCGTGCAGCGCGGCCACTTCTACGCCATCGTCGACGAGGTTGACTCGATCCTGGTCGACGAGGCCAGGACGCCGCTGATCATCTCCGGTCCGGCTGAGGACAACTCCTCCTGGTACCCGGAGTTCGCTCGTCTGGTCACCTCGCTCAAGCGGGACGTTCACTACGAAGTGGACGAGAAGAAGCGCACCGTGGCCGTGCTCGAAGAGGGCATCACCGCGGTCGAGAATCGGCTGGGCATCGAGAACCTCTACGAGTCGGCGAATACCCCGCTGATCTCGTACCTGAACAACGCCATCAAGGCCAAGGAGTTGTTCAAGCGCGACAAGGACTACGTGATCATGGACGGCGAAGTCCTGATCGTCGATGAGCACACCGGCCGTACCCTGATCGGTCGGCGCTACAACGAGGGTCTGCACCAGGCGCTGGAAGCCAAAGAAGGCGTCGAGATCAAGGACGAGTATCAGACGCTCGCCACGATCACGCTGCAGAACTACTTCCGCATGTACAACAAGCTGGCCGGCATGACCGGCACGGCCAAGACCGAAGAGTCTGAGTTCCAGAAGATCTACGGCCTGGGCGTGCTGCCGATCGAGACCAACAAGCCGATGATCCGCATCGATCAGGCGGATCTGATCTACCGCACCGAAGAGGCGAAGTTCGACGCCATCGTCGCCGACGTGGTGGCCCGCTACGAGAAGGGCCAGCCGATGCTGCTCGGCACGGCCAGCGTCGCCAAGTCCGAGGTTCTCAGCCGCTTGTTGAAGAAGGCTGGCGTGCGGCACGAAGTGCTGAACGCGAAGAACCACGCTCGTGAGGCGGCGATCGTGGCCCAGGCCGGACGCAAGGGTGCGGTGACCGTGGCCACCAACATGGCCGGTCGTGGTACCGACATCATTCTGGGCGGCAACGCGGAGTTCCTGGCTGCGGAGGCGCTCGAGGCCAAGGGTCTGGATCCGATCGAGAACGCCGAAGAGTACGAGGCCGCCTGGCCGGAGATGCTGGCCGCGCTCGAGCAGCAGGTCGCCGACGAGCACGAAGAGGTCGTCGGCATCGGCGGTCTGTACGTCATCGGCTCCGAGCGTCACGAGTCCCGCCGCATCGACAACCAGCTGCGTGGTCGATCCGGTCGTCAGGGCGACCCGGGCGAGAGCCGGTTCTACCTGAGCCTCGAAGATGACTTGATGCGCCTGTTCAAGTCGGACGTGATCGCCTGGGTGCTGCAGACGCTGAAGATCCCCGATGATGTTCCGATCGAGAACAGCCGGGTGACCAAGAGTGTCCAGCAGGCCCAGGAGCAGGTTGAGAGCCAGAACTTCGAGATGCGCAAGAACGTCTTGAAGTACGACGACGTGATGAACCGTCAGCGCCACGCGATCTACGGCGACCGGCGTCGGGTGCTGGAAGGCGCCGACGTCGAGGCGCAGTTGCGCCGCACCGTCGACACCGTGGTGGAGCAGTATGTACGCAGCCTGACCGCTGAGGACTTCGTCGAGGACTGGGATCTGGAGTCGATCTGGACCCAGCTGCGCACGCTCTATCCGGTCACGTTGCCGCTGGCCGACTACGCCGACCGGAGTGATCTGACCGTCGAAGAGTTGGTCGAAGCGTTCCAGGCCGACGCCCAGGCCGCCTACGACGCTCGTACCACCGAACTCGGCGAGGAGTTGATGCGTGAGTTCGAGCGGCAGGTGCTGCTTACGGTGCTCGACCGCAAGTGGCGCGAGCATCTCTACGAGATGGACTACCTGCGCGAGGGCATCGGCCTGCGGGCCATGGCGCAACGCGATCCGCTGGTGGAGTACCAGCGCGAGGGCGGCGACATGTTCAACTCCATGATGGAGGCCTTCATGGAGGAGGTCGTCGGCTATCTGTTCAACCTTGAGGTCAAGGTCGAATCGGCAGAGCCGGCGCCGGAGGTCGGTCTGGTCACCGCGGCCGATGGAGCCGCGGTCACCGCTGACGACCTCATCGCCGCAGCTGCGGCCGAAGCCGTGATCGCTGAGCCGGCCGTGACCCAGCGCCCGAGCCTGAAGGCGAAGGGACTGGAGAAGCCGAAGCCGGCCACGGCGCTGGCCTATACCGCGCCCGACGAGAGTGGCGAAGCCACCAGCAGGGGTGTTGCGGCCAGCGATGATCCGTATGCCGGGGTCGGGCGGAACGCGCCGTGCCCCTGCGGGTCAGGCAAGAAGTTCAAGGTCTGCCACGGGCGCAACGCCTGAGCCGTGTTCGGCTCAGGCCGCCCGTCGCGGCTTGAGCCGTGGCCGATCCAAGGCGATCTGAAGGTCGCTGATTCGCCACTGGCCCAGCTCGCGGGTCAGGCGCAGCGCCGCGGCCTTTGAGCGTCCGTCCTGCACGAGGTGGACGCTGACCTCCATCGCGTCGGCACTGGGGCTTTGCACTCGCAACGAGCGCACCCGGACCTGGCTGCCGCGGTGGTGCACGGCCAGCCGTGCGATGGCGGCCAGCACCGAGGGGTGGGCGAGATCCTGGAGTTGATGGAGCGGGCGCCGACCGCAGATGGCCTCGATCACTGACGCGGTCATCGCACTCACGGCGGCAGGCAGCGGCTCGTGAGAGTGCTGAACGGCCGCGACCGTCGGCGGCTCCTGCAGTGGCAACTCGGGTTGAAGGCGATGCTCAACGCTGAGCAGTGGGAACACCGGCTGGGACGCCACTGCCGAGCGGCGGCAGGGAACCACCCGAGCCAGGTCGGGGCCAGCGGGGAGCGGTGTTTCGGCTGCTGTCACCGGTCAACTATGCGACTGCTGAACCTGCCCGCCGCGGTGTCGAGAAACACATTGTGGATAACTTCCTGACCTGTTGGGCGGTACTCGCCAGGCGTCGCAGGCGGGCATCTGCACCGCAATGGTGCTGTCAATGGCCGCTGGTTCTACGCTAGGGGCAGCGTCTCTGGGGGGAGGGGGAAGCGCATGGGGTTTTTCTCCAAGCGGCGCGAAAGCAGAGCAGCGCGGGTGATTGAGCCGGCGTCGGGAATCGAGGATCTCCTCGATCTTCAGGCGCCGCCCTTCGCGGTCGGCTTCAATCGGACGGCGACCAATCTGTTGGTCGGCATGACACCGGGGGGACGGCGCTATCGCTGGATGCGCTACTCCTACGGCGGTGGGCTTTTTCGATTCGAAGGCCGCGTCTTAGTGGTCGACCTGCCATTCGCTCTTCCCGACGTCTTCTGGACGACCGGAAGTCGTACCCGGATCGGCATGGAGGCCGGCGGGCATCTGGGCTGCTTGCAGTATCAGAACCTGCGGGTCTTCGCGGGCGACGATGCCTTCGCCAAGTTGGTGTTCGACGCCATTGTCGGCCCCACGCAGGAGTTGTCGAGGATCGTTCACGAACCCATCGACCTTTCGGTGGACCGCGACCATCTGGTGGCGGTCGATCCGCCGTTCGACGAGACACTGCCGCCCTACCTGGCCGCGCTCGACACCATGATCGAAGAACTCGCCGAAGTGGTGCCGCGACGCCTGCAACTGCCCCCGCACGAGAAGGTCTTCTCCTTCTATGGGCACCCGGAGTGGCAGTTCGCCGCGGAAGGCGATCGGTCCGTGTTGAAGGACTTCGGCCTGCCGTTACGCCTGCAGGGTCGGGTGGAGGATCAGCTCAGCGCCGACATCGACGGCGTCCGCATGGTCGCCTTTCGTTACAGCTGGCTCAGCGAGGCTGCGGCACGAGCCGAGATCAGTCGTGGCATGGTGCTGGACACCGATCGCGATTCCGAGCCGGTCTGCGCCTTCATACTGGACGCCCGGCTTCCGGGAATCTCGGTCAACGGCGAGGAACTCGGTGATCCGGTGAACCTCGGCAACCCACGATTCGCCGAAACCTTCGCGCTGCGTTCCACCGACCCGCAGTTGGCTTATCAGCTGTTCAATGAGCGTGTTCAGGAGTGGATGCTGGCCACGCATCCGTACGGCTGGACGGTGAACGGCGGCACGGTGCGGTTCCATGTGCCGACCCATGATGCGCTGCTGGTGGGGGAGTGCGAGGCTGCGCTGCACGGGTGGCTGGATCGCATCCCGCGCGACCTTCGGGACTACTTGAAGCTGCCGACCTTGGCGGCGCCGGCCCACCTGTAGTGCGCCCACTTCGCCCGACGACGGTGGCGGCTGAGTAGGGTGGTTCGGGTGAGTGATCCGGTTACCGTGGCGGAAGCCTCGCTATTGGCCCGCGACCAGGAACAGGCGCCGTGGCAGCAGGCGCTGGTGCTCGTCATTTCCGGCGGGCTGACCCGGGCAGAACTGGCCACCAGAGTCAGCGAGCGGATCGGCTACACTCCGCGCTTCCGTCGGATCGTGACGGGGTGGCCGACACCGGTGTGGTCCGACGATGCCGACATGAACCTGGCCGGACACATCCGTGAAGTGACGCTGGCCGAAGGCCAGCGCCTCGAGACCTGGCTGCAGGAGAAGCTGGCTATCTGGTTGCCCCGCGCGCATCCGCTGTGGGAGATCACGCTGGTCAACGGCGTGGCACCGGGCCGGCAGGCCGTTGTCGTTCGGGCGCATCCGGCGCTGGTCGACGGCTATGACCATGTACACCTAGTTCAGGAGCTCCTCGACGACCAGCCTGAGGACATCGGCGAGGGCCTGGTCGATGACTGGGAACCGGCGCCGGCAGCATCCCCGGACGTGAGCGCCGTGCTGGCCGGGCTGGGTGATCCCCTGGCCGCGGTTCAACGCGTCGCCGCCGGTGTGGTCGGCCTCGTGGAAGGCGGGCTGCGCACGGTCACCACGGCTCCGCAGCGGCACTACGTCGGTGGCGCTGAGATCGAGCTGAACCTGGTCGACGCGATTCGGCGCAGCTTCGAGTGCACCACCCACGATGTCTTGCTGAGCCTTGCCACCGCCGGGGTGCGCGCCTGGCTCGCCGAGAACCGACGACCGCTTGATGATCCGGTTGCGCTGATTCCGCTGGCGATCACCGAGCCGGCGGTGTTGGAGACGGCGATCGGATGCCGGTTGGCGCCGGCTTTCGATCAGCTCCCCGCCGCCGAGGATCACGCCGGGGCGCGGCTGACGGCGGTGGCCACACTGGGGCGGGCCAGACGTGACACCGGACTGAGCGTTCCGGCGCGCGACCTCATCGACCTGGCCGGCTTTGCGCCGGCGACCCTGCATGCGGTGGCCGCTGGGACGGTCGGGGCGGGTCGGGCGCACACCGTGATGGTGAGTAATGTGCCCGGGCCGACACAATCGCGCTATCTCGGTCGGGCGCGCGTGCGGCAGGTGTACGCGGTCACCGGGCTCACCGACGCCGAAGTGATGAACGTCTCGATCACCAGCTACCGCGGACGGGCGAGTTTCGCGGTCTGTGCCGCGGCTCCGGTGGACAGCTGGGCTGCCGCGATCACCGCTGAGTTGGCTGCACTGAGAGCGGAGGCCTGATGAGCCTGTTGTTTGTACCGGTCACCCAGGAGGGGCTGCGTTCGTGGGTGAGCGAGGGCCGTTGGCCGGCCGGGGAGGCGGCCTTCACCGTCACCGCCGGCTTGGAAGATGCCTTCGGCGTTTCCGATCCGGAGGAGGCCGAGCGGATCGCTGTGCTGGTCGCTTCGGTCGCCGCTTTGATCCGCGGTGGACGACGACTCGTCGTCGTCGCTGAGGCCGTTCCGGTGCCGCGGCCGTCCGCGGATCCAGACTTCGGTGAAGTCAGCACGCCCGAGTTGCCCTACGCCGCGGTCAGCGCGATCTTCGCCGACGAGGCGAGACAACCTCTGGTGGCACCCGCAGCAGCGGCCGTGGCCGGCCAGGCACTGGCGCAGGCGTGGGACGAGCCGGCCGTCACCGCGTTATTGAGCGGGGCGGACCTGCTATGGCATGGGCCCGGGGAATGGGAATCGGTGCTGGCCGGTTGATGCTGGAAATGGCCGAAAGGAGCGCGCATGCCCAGATCGATCTGGAAGGGTGCCGTGTCGTTCGGCCTGGTGACGATTCCGGTGAAGGTCTACGGAGCTACCGAAGAGAAGGACATCAGCTTCCGCCAGGTGCACGTCGCTGACGGTGGCCGGATCCGCTACAAGCGGGTCTGCGAGGTGTGCTCACAGGAGATCCCATTCTCCGATATAGCCAAAGGCTATGAGGCCCCCGACGGCCGTCTGGCGATCCTGGACAGTGATGACTTCTCCGGTCTGCCCTCCGCTGATGGCAAGACCGTCGAGGTGACGCGCTTTGTCGAACTCGAGCAGGTCGATCCCACCTATTTCAGTCGCACCTACCTGCTGGAGGCCGACGGCGTCGGGACCAAGCCATATGTGCTGCTCCGCGATGCGCTGGCAAAGGCCGGAAAGGCTGCTGTGGTGAAGGTGGCCTTGCGTTCGCGCGAGACGCTGGCGCTGATTCGTCCGGTCGGGGAAGTGCTGCGATTGCACACGATGCTCTGGCCCGATGAAGTGCGCGACGATAGCTTCGTCCGTCCCCCCACCGACATCGCGGTCAGCGAACCGGAGTTGGCGATGGCCGAGATGTTGATCGACCAGCTCTCCGGCGACTTCGATCCCGACGCCTACACCGACACCTATCGCGAGGCGCTGGAGCAGGTGATCGAGGCCAAGCTGGACGGCGTCGCGTTACCCGAGGAGGCCGAGGAGGGGCCGCGCGCGGAGGTCGTCGATCTGGTGGCGGCGCTGCGGGCCTCCGTCGAAGCGGCGAAAGCGCGGCGGGCTGCCGGCTGAATTGCCTTCTGTGACCAGATCGACGGGCGCTCGTACTTCCGTTGAGCCAGATTCGCGCCAACTGTGTGGACGGACCAACGAAGTGCCGGTAGCCTTTCTGGTGCTGATTCCCAGTAAGGTGCCCCCCGTTTGGGTGCCAGAATGCTCCGCGGTCCACCGCAAGGGACGCCGCTCCAGAAGGCCCGGTTTGCGCCGGGCCTTCTCTCTTTTTGCAGTCTGTGTCGGACTGTCAGCGACGTGAGGCATGATTCTCAACATGACACATCACGTGGCTGCAACGAACCGGGTCCGATATCGAATCGGTGTCGACGTGGGCTCCTACTCGGTGGGGCTTTGTGCGATTCAATTTGGCGACACGGGAGCGCCGGAGAGGATTCTTGCCGCGACAAGCTGGCTGCATGATTCAGGGGTTCTCGATAACAAGACTGCGACCACTCGCCTTGCCGCGGCTGGTGTTGCGCGGCGTGCGAGAAGGCTGCGGCGACGCCGTGTTCGACGGTTGCGCGAGCTGGATCGCCGGCTCGTCGGATGGGGCTGGCCGGAACCTGCGGAATCTTCCGATCCCTACGCTGCGTGGAGGGCGCGTGCGCGACTGGCTTCGGAGTTCGTTACCGACGAGGTCGAACGGCAGGAGTTGCTGGTGCGGGCATTGCGCCACATGGCGCGTCACCGCGGTTGGCGCAACCCCTTCACGCGCGTGGCCGCGTTGCAGGCGGTGACGCAGCCAAGTGAACTCCTTGAGGCGTTCCGGGACCGAGTCTCGGCGGAATGTGGGTCCGCGGTTCCAGCGGACGCTTGCGTCGCAGAGCTTGCGGTGGCGGCGTTGGACCATGGGAAGGGGCAGCCACTCAGGATGGGGCGGTCAGGCGCCTCGCGGCCTGGGAAGGATCGCGGGGAAAAGGCTTTCAGCTTCCTCGGGGGCAAGCTGATGCAGTCCGACAATGCCAATGAGATCCACGCTTACGGCAGGGTGCAAGGACTCAGTGCCGATCTTGTACACGAGCTCATCTCGCTGGTATTCGCTGCGGAGTCTCCAAAGGGGTCGCACGTCCGCAAGATTGGGAAGGACCCGCTGAACGACTCTCCGAGAGCCGCGAAAGCGACGGATTCGTTCCAACGATTCCGGATCGCATCGGTCATTGCGAACATTCGGGTGGGTGCCGCTGACGGTGGTCGCTGCTTGACGGTCGATGAGCGGCACGCTGTCTTCGACTACCTGATGAACATCAAGCTCGGCGAACAGCCCACCTGGGCTGAGGTCGGCAAGGTTATTGGCTTGTCGCGGGGTTCGCTGAGTGGCACTGCGGCGCTAGACCAGGACTCCGAGGAGCGCTTGCCTTTGCGTCCGCCAATCTATGTCACCGACCAGAACGTGCGCATGGCCAAGAACACCCTGGCCACTGTGCAGAACTGGTGGATGTCGGTTGATGGTGAACGACGCGATGCTCTTGTCAGTCTGTTGATCGACGGCGTCCACGACGAGGAGACGGCGGCCGGAACGGAGGCATGGGAGCTTCTCAACGACCTGGACGAGAGCGAACTTGCCGAACTGGACAAACTGGCGCTGCCCGCGGGTAGAGCGGCCTACTCGCTGGATACGCTTCGTGCGCTCACCCAGCGGATTCTTGGCTCCGAGGACGACCTACACGGGGCCCGTAAGCATGTGTTCGGTGTCTCCGACAGTTGGCGTCCGCCCGCGGAGCCGATTGGCGAGCCTATCGGGAATCCGTCGGTAGATCGGGTAACCAAGATCGTTGCGCGTTGGGTGGAAGCGGCGGAGCGCGAGTGGGGTGCTCCCGAACGCATCACGATCGAGCATGTCCGAGAGGCGTTCGTGTCTGCAAGGTCGCAGCAGGATCGCGACCGCGAGATGAACCGCCGTTTCGCCGAGAACGAGCGCAAGAGACAGCTGATCAAGACCGACGAGAAGATCGAGGCACGAGTTCGCTCCGCCGACCTGCGTCGATTTGAGGCGATCACGCGGCAGAAGGGACAATGCGCCTACTGCGGAGTCACCATCACGTACGCAACTTCAGAGATGGATCACATCGTCCCCCGCAAAGGAGTGGGATCGACCAACACCCGCACCAATCTTGTGGCTGTGTGTCTTCCCTGCAACCGTTCCAAAGGTAGCCAGCCTTTCGCCGCCTGGGCTGATGGGTCCAACCGAGACGGGGTGTCGGTGGATGAGGCGGTCACCCGAACCCATCACTGGACTCCCGACCGGGGGATAAGCAGGAAGGGCTGGAACCTGTTTCTCAAGGAACTCCGTGAGCGGTTGACCCGAACCGACGAAGACCCTGAGATTGACGGTCGTTCGATGGAGTCGGTCGCGTGGATGGCCAATGAGCTTCACGAGCGGGTGGCGGCTCATTTCGCCGAAGCGGGCACAAAGGTCTCCGTCTATCAGGGTGCAGTCACCGCCGGGGCTCGGGAGGCGGCTGGGATTGCTGACAGGATCCCGTTCATCGGGGGTGGCGGCAAGACCCGGCTTGATCGTAGGCATCACGCCGTAGACGCGGCAGTGGTTACGTTGTTGGACGAGTCCGTCGCTCGCACCCTGGCTGAGCGCAACAACCTACGTGTCAGCCAGGACTACGATCCTGATCCAGCCAACGACTGGAGGTCGTACTGCGGCAGCGGGCCGACCGCTCAGAGGAGGTTTGCCGATTGGCGATCCGACATGAACAGGCTCGCGGAGATCCTTACCGACGCCTTCACAAATGATCGAGTAGTGGTCCGGGAGAATGTTCGGCTCCGGCTGGCTAACGGCAAGGTGCACGACGACACCATCCGCCCGTTTGAGGTACGGCTTCCGGTTGGCGGCGCATTCACGCGTGACCAAATCGATGCGGCGTCGACACCGGCACTGTGGACAGCACTCACGCGCGATCCTGACTTCGACGAGGTCAGTGGGCTGCCTGCCAGCCCGTCTCGGAGATTGAGGGTTCACGGCACCCACTACGGTCCCGATGATGTTGTTGCGCTGTTCGACAAGCCACGTGCAGCCATCGCCGTTCGTGACGGGTGGGCCGAGTTGGGTGATTCGATCCACCACGCACGGATCTACCGCTGGGAAGAACGGGGCAGGGCCAAGTATGGGATGCTCCGAGTATTCGCGGCCGATCTATATCGGCATCGCGACGAGGACCTGTTCTCGGTGGAGCCCGAGCCATCTTGGGTTTCGATGAGGGTTGCGCACGCATCGATTGGACGTTCGGACCTCAGCCAGAAGGAGTACCTCGGCTGGTTGGTCCCAGGTGATGAGCTGCTGATCGACATGTCGAACTTGCTGGACGGGCACGTGGGTCGGGCGAGCGAAGCGCTTGGGCTGGGAACACTGCAGCGGTGGAAGCTCACTGGAACGAGCGATCCTGCCAAGTTGTCGCTAGTTCCCTTGTTTGTCGCCACTGAGGGCGTCGACAAGTTCCTCGGGGTGTACCCGGAACTTGAGGATGCAAGGGCGTCGATCGCTGCGATCCTTACCCGCTGGCGTCCCTCGGTGGACGTCCTATTCCGCAATGGGTTTCCTCAGGTCATTCGTCGCGACGCCCTAGGGCGCCCGCGGCTGGAGTCGCGAGCCAACCTTCCGACTGGTTGGCGTGTCGGGTAGTCGACGATGGCGCGTGGCTGGAGGGTGCTAGATGCGACCGGTTTCGAAGGGACGGTCGGCGGTGCACGTGGCCGAGTGACATTTGCCGAACTGGGAGGGTCAAGCCGGGCCGTCGCGGCGGAGGATGTTGCGGTCATACTCCTTGGAAGCCGAGCGTCGCTGGATGCGACGGCGCTCCACTACGCCGCGAAACACGACATCGCCGTCCTGTTCGCAGACTGGAAATCGGTGCCGTTCGGCGGGTTCTATCCCTGGGCTGAGCACACTCGCGTCGGTGCTCGGCATCTTGCCCAAGCGCAACTCTCGCTTCCCCGTAGGAAGAATGCCTGGCAGCAGTTGATCAGGGCGAAGGTCGCTGGTCAGGCGTCGAACTTGTCAGCGATAAACCCCCGCGCTTACGCACGAATGATGGCGATGGCCGCGCAGGTGAAGTCGGGAGACCCCACGAATATTGAGGGCGCTGCGGCTCGCTACTACTGGTCGCGGCTCTTTGGTGGTGAAGCATTCGCGCGTGATGCCGATGGGATTGACGGCTTGAACTCCATGCTGAACTACGGATACACGGTTCTCCGTGGTTTTGGCATTCGAGCAGTGTTGGGGGCGGGGCTCTCACCAAGTCTGGGCCTGTTCCATCGTGGACGATCTAACTACTTCAACTTGGTTGACGACCTCATCGAGCCGTTCCGCCCGGCCATCGACAACGTGGTTGCCCGCTTCGACCAAGACGCATCGCTCGATGAGACTCAGACGAAGCGTGCCGTCGTCGCTGCTGCATCCCAGCGATTCGGCGCGGACGGTACCCGGATACCGGCTGTGCTGGACGATCTGGCTCAACAACTCGGTCGCTACGTGGAGGGGGGCGTCGCTCGCCTAAGCGTTCCACGGTGGTGTGGCCCGCCAGCGATTGACCAGGTAGCCGACGATGGCGAAGAGTGACGAGAACGGCATGTGGAACCTGGTCCTGTTTGACCTCCCCGTGAAGACCAAGGAGCAGCGTCGAGTGGCGACCCAGTTCCGGCACCTTCTCCTTGACCTGGGCTGGTCTATGGAGCAATACAGTGTGTACGTGCGCTACGTGCCCACCGGAATGAGTGTCGTGCCAGAGATTCAGGAGATGCGTAAGCACGTGCCTGCGCAAGGCAAGGTGGAGATTGTCGGCATCACCGACCGTCAGTGGTCGAAGGCGGTCAGATTCTTCAACGCAGCGCCTGAGGAACCACCGGAGGCGCCGGCTCAACTGACGATTTTCTGAGTCCCCTTCGCCCCGAGAGCCCTTGCCAGAGCCACATTGCGGGCCCTGGGGAAGTCTATCGGGGGGAAGGGGAGCTGATTCCCAGCAGCAGGACGAGCTCACCGTCGGCCAGGGGAAGTCTATCGGGGGGAAGGGGAGCTGATTCCCAGCTCAACATCGCCACATTCGAGGCCTTTTTGAAGTCTATCGGGGGGAAGGGGAGCTGATTCCCAGCAGTAAGGGCAGTTGGTGATGCCTGCTGCGAAGTCTATCGGGGGGAAGGGGAGCTGATTCCCAGCTGTCCTTGTCCGTCAGTGAGTTCCGGACGAAGTCTATCGGGGGGAAGGGGAGCTGATTCCCAGCGAGGACCGAACATGGCAGAGGACGTGCTGAAGTCTATCGGGGGGAAGGGGAGCTGATTCCCAGCAAGTGCTCGTGCTCGCTGCGGAGGTCGGGAAGTCTATCGGGGGGAAGGGGAGCTGATTCCCAGCGGGATTGCGGACTCATTCGAGTTGATGCGAAGTCTATCGGGGGGAAGGGGAGCTGATTCCCAGCGAATTTGTTGACGATGCGCCGGCGCTGCGAAGTCTATCGGGGGGAAGGGGAGCTGATTCCCAGCGTGCCCGGTTCGTGGTGATCGAGGTGGGGAAGTCTATCGGGGGGAAGGGGAGCTGATTCCCAGCCGTGACGCCGTCGCGTCACGGATCGCCTGAAGTCTATCGGGGGGAAGGGGAGCTGATTCCCAGCACCTCGTGCTGCTGTGCGGCACCTGCCAGAAGTCTATCGGGGGGAAGGGGAGCTGATTCCCAGCCCCAGCGCCAGGTGACGCCATCCAAGGTGAAGTCTATCGGGGGGAAGGGGAGCTGATTCCCAGCGCGTGGCGGCGATCTGCACCTCCGAGACGAAGTCTATCGGGGGGAAGGGGAGCTGATTCCCAGCCTCAGCGACGAGTACGGCGAAGCGCCCAGAAGTCTATCGGGGGGAAGGGGAGCTGATTCCCAGCCGACAGTGGTGCGTCCGGTGGGTCGTGAGAAGTCTATCGGGGGGAAGGGGAGCTGATTCCCAGCGCGTTGAGGCGGTACTGGATCGATCGGAGAAGTCTATCGGGGGGAAGGGGAGCTGATTCCCAGCCTGCGGCTGACATCCCTTGGGTGCCCCCGAAGTCTATCGGGGGGAAGGGGAGCTGATTCCCAGCGTGGTGCGCACCGCGGACACCGCGCTGTGAAGTCTATCGGGGGGAAGGGGAGCTGATTCCCAGCGTCGGTTTCGGGTTCCTCGGGTGGTTGGGGAAGTCTATCGGGGGGAAGGGGAGCTGATTCCCAGCAATCCTGCGCGGTTCCAAGCACGGTCGGGAAGTCTATCGGGGGGAAGGGGAGCTGATTCCCAGCTTCCGTCGCAGCTGTCGTATTGCAAGATGAAGTCTATCGGGGGGGAAGGGGAGCTGATTCCCAGCCAAGTGGCGACGGATGGCCTCTGTGAGGGAAGTCTATCGGGGGGAAGGGGAGCTGATTCCCAGCCTTTCGTGTCGATGGGCGTCGTGGTAGGGAAGTCTATCGGGGGGAAGGGGAGCTGATTCCCAGCTTGGTCTCCCAGACGGCAACGCCGACAGGAAGTCTATCGGGGGGAAGGTGAGCTGATTCCCAGCCCACGGAACCGATGCAGCTAACGCAGCAGAAGTCTATCGGGGGGAAGGGGAGCTGATTCCCAGCACGTCCATGAGGTGGGAGATGACTTGCCGAAGTCTATCGGGGGGAAGGGGAGCTGATTCCCAGCCCTGCTTGGTGTAGCTGGTGCCGATCGTGAAGTCTATCGGGGGGAAGGGGAGCTGATTCCCAGCTACAGGTCGGGAGGGATGATGCTCAAGCGAAGTCTATCGGGGGGAAGGGGAGCTGATTCCCGGCCGAGGAACTGGCGCCACCGCGGCGCGGGGAAGTCTATCGGCGGGAAGGGGAGCTGATTCCCAGCCGCGGCCGACGTAGCACGGCAGCGAGGAGAAGTCTATCGGGGGGAAGGGGAGCTGATTCCCAGCGCGTCGAGCCCGCTACCACCTCCGCAGGGAAGTCTATCGGGGGAAGGGGAGCTGATTCCCAGCGTGCTGCTGACAAGGCGAGGTCGGGTCTCGCAGCTACGAGCCGTGCTCTGACCGGCGAGATGACTTTCCCATCTGAGGCAATGGGGTGGGCGGCATTCGCCACTAGGCTGAGCGCCGTGATCAGGGAGCGGCGATGAGTGACGGGCCGGTGCGTCCGGCTGCGGGTGAGCATGCTGCCGCAGCAGTTCACCAACGCGTGCGCGACGGGATCCTCAGCGGTGAGTTCCGTCCGAACCGGCGGCTGGTGGAAGAAGAGCTGGCCGCAGAACTCAAGGTGAGCCGGACCCCCGTCCGAGAGGCATTGCTGCGGCTGCGCCAAGAAGGGCTCGTGCTGCAGAACCGTGGCTGGTTGGTGCGCGACCACGCCCCCGAGGAGATCCTGGAGTATCTCGAGGCGCGCGCCGAGGTCGAGGCCGTCTCGGCTCGCTTGGCGGCGACGCGGATCACCGTCGAACAGTTGGCCGAGTTGGAGGCGTTGATCGGGCAGATGGAGGGCGAGCCCAATCGGCGGCTGTTCAACGAGATCAACGGCGAGTTCCACGACCTGGTGACCGAGGCCGGCGGCAACCGTGTTCTGGCCGGTTTCGCACGCAGTTCCAAGATCAACTACTGGACGTTCAGTACCCCGGTGTTGTTCACGCCCGACCAGGACGCCGTGGTCGATCGCGAGCATCGAGAACTCGTGACGGCGCTGCGAGGCGGTGATGCGGCGGCGGCCGAGAGGATCGCCCGGGACCATGTGCAGCACACCGCGGAGATTATTGCCGGCTCCCTGGGGCTGCAGCGCCACTCCTGATCCTGGGGGCGGTGTCGCCTGCCGGCGCGCCCTGTATACAATGCTGTATACAGAAGGTTTCCGGTGTGCCGGTCCGGTCTCGCGCGAGACTGAGAGTGCGGCAGCAACCCGAGGAGGAAGACGTGGAAGCGATCACCCAGGTGCCAACCCCGGTCAACGAGCCGGTGCGCAGCTATGCCCCCGGCACGAGCGAACGGGCCAGCCTGAAGAGTGAACTCGACGGCCTGCTGTCCGCCGGCCCGATCGAGGTCGCCCCCGTCGTCAACGGCGCCGTCCGGGCGGCGCAATCCTCTGACCGCTATCAGGTGCGGATGCCGTCCGATCACGGCACGCTGCTCGCGCGTGTCAGCCAGGCCACTGCCGATGATGCCGTCGCGGCTGTCGAAGCCGCCGGACGCGCCAAGCAGGACTGGGCTGCGATGAGCTTCGACGATCGCGCTGCGATCTTCCTGCGAGCGGCCGAGCTGCTCGCCGGCCCCTGGCGGGACCGACTCAACGCCTCGACCATGCTCGGTCAAGGAAAGACGCCGCAGCAGGCCGAGATCGACGCCGCCTGTGAGTTGATCGACTTCTTGCGCTTCAATGTGGCCTTCGCCCGTGAGCTGCACACCCACCAGCCGATCAACGCCCCCGGTGTCTGGAACCGGCTCGACTACCGTCCGCTGGACGGCTTCGTCTACGCCATTACCCCGTTCAACTTCACCTCGATCGCAGGCAATCTACCGACCGCGCCCGCGCTGATGGGCAACACCGTCATCTGGAAGCCGGCGCTCACGCAGACCTTCGCTGCGCAGTTCTGGATGGATCTGCTCACTGAAGCCGGGCTGCCTGCCGGCGTGATCAACATGCTGCCTGGGCACGGCTCGGCCGTCTCCGATGTTGCGCTGGCGCACCCGGACCTGGGCGGGATCCACTTCACTGGCTCGACCCGGGTCTTTCAAGGGCTGTGGTCGCAGGTGGGCGCCAATATCGCCGGTTACCGCGCCTATCCGCGCCTGGTCGGCGAGACCGGTGGCAAGGACTTCATCGTCGCTCATCCGTCGGCTGATGCCGAAGCCGTTACCGCAGCGCTGATCCGGGGAGCGTTCGAGTACTCCGGCCAGAAGTGCTCGGCCGCCTCGCGGGCCTACCTGCCGCGCAGCCTGTGGAACCGGATCCGTGACGACCTGGTCGCGCGCACTGAAGCGCTGGCTGTGGGCGACGTCCGAGACTTCACCAACTTCACTTCCGCGGTCATCGACGAGCGCGCCTTCGTCAAGCTCAGTGGCGCGATCGATGCGGCTCGGGCCTCTGGTGACGCCGAGATCGTCGCCGGTGGCAGCTATGACCGCACTGAAGGCTGGTATGTCCGCCCCACGGTGATCGCCTCCGACAACCCGGTCAACGACATCTTCGTCACCGAGTACTTCGGACCGATCCTGGGTGTGTTCGTCTACGACGATGCCGACTACGCAGACGTGCTGGCTCTGGTCGACAAGACCAGCGGCTATGGCCTGACCGGGGCCGTCTTCTCCAATGATCGAGCCGCAGCGATCCAAGCCTCCGAGGTGCTGCGTCACGCCGCCGGAAACTTCTACATCAACGACAAGCCCACCGGCGCGGTCGTGGGCCAGCAGCCTTTCGGCGGCTCGCGAGCCTCCGGTACCAACGACAAGGCCGGCTCGCTGTGGAACCTGATGCGCTGGGTGAGCCCGCGGGCGATCAAGGAGAATCTGCTGCCGCCAACGGGCATCGATTACCCGCATATGCTGCCGGAGTGATCGACGAAGTGAGTGTCCGGTTGGCCACGCCGGCCGACCGGGATCTGCTGGTGCGCTGTCGAGAGGACTTCTTCGCTGCCGAAGGCTGGGAGCTGGACGCCGCCGAGCTGGAGGGCTTCCGCTCCCAATGGCGGACCTACATCGACGCTCACCTGGACCGCGATTTCCTGGCCGCGCTGGTGGTGGGGCCGCAGGGCGACGTCCGCTCGCTGGCCTTCCTCGTGGTCACCGAGCGTCCGGCGACGCCGCGGGCGCCGTCCGGCCGGCAGGGGACGGTGCTGAACGTGCTCAGCTACGCCCAGCACCGCCGCCGCGGCTATGCCCGACGTGCGGTGGAGACATTGATCGAGCAGGCGCGCTTGCGCGGTGTCTCCCGGTTGGAGCTGTCGGCCTCGGCTGACGGCGAGCAGCTCTACCGCGGGCTGGGCTTCACCGAAGCCGCGACCGACGGGTTCTTTCCGATGGCGCTACGGCTCGTCGACTGAAGCCGAGGTCACCGGCTGACGCAGGATCGTGCGCAGCTTGGCCGGCGCAGTTCGGGTGAAGTCGGAGAGGTAGACCTCGTGGTGTGCTCCGGTCATCGTCAGGCCATGCTCGGGGATGAACTGTGTGTGCAGGCGGTGCAGGGTCTCGGCCTCGTCGTCGAAGGGCCCGCGGTGCAGCGTCTGGACGCAGCGTCCTTCGGCCAGAGGCTCCATTCGGAGCTGCTCGACCCCCGGGCCGCCCTTGGCGCGCGCCGCAGCGCGCGCGGACGAGAACAACTCGGCGTCGATCCAATCCGGCACCAGCATGAGCAGGGTCCAATCCCAGGCCGCCTTGTCGAGGGCCGTGGTGAAGGCGGACGGATCAGGGGAGGTCCACAGGCCCTCCAGCGGCATCACCGTGTAGTCGCGACCCAGTTCGTTCTTGCTGGTGAACTTGAGTTTGTAGCCGACGCTGAACAGCGCGGTCACGGCCTCGCTGAACGGTCCACCCGCATTCGGATCACCGTGCCCGTCGATCATCAGGTACGTCAGCGGGGGAAGGTCGATGATGTCGAAGACGCCGGCCCGGGCCTGATAGCAGGGCAGGCTGGATTTGAGGTCGAGTTTCGGCATGGCGTTCACGCCTCGATCGGCAGGCAGACGTCGGTGATCCATGCCCGCGGGTTCGGATCTTGCGCTGGGCCCACCCGGTAGATGTTGAACATCGGACCGACGCGCAGGCCTCGGGCCGCCACCTGCGCGCCCAGGGCTGCGGTCACCGCGGACATGCCGTCGTAGCTCCCTTCCAGGGTGGCCATCAGGACCTGCTGTTCGTCGATCCGGCGACAGGCCAGCGGAGCGTCGACGGCCACGGGGCGGGGGAGTTGGACCCAGACTTCGACATCCACGTCGGTGTCTTGGTAGTCCTCGTCGTAGAAGGTCGCCCCGGCCAGCCCGAACTGCTGGTGGCCTGCGGAGACCAGCGGGGGCATCAGGCGCTGCCACAGAAGGTGCTCCTCGGCATAGGAGCCGATCACGTCGCGCACGGACGCGACCGTCATGGCGGGCAGGGTGGTCAGGCGGACGTCGATGGTCATGGGGGTCTCCTGGAGCTCGTCGATGAGCCGGTCGAGCACCGCCAGGCGTGCGGTGAGCAGCCCCTGCTGATGCAGGAGCTGACCTCGGTGTCTGGTGAGCGCGGCTGACATGGTGGACGGATCGTTGAAGCCGGACAGCAGGGCGGTCATGTCGGCGACGGTGAAGCCGGCATCGCGCAGCCGGACGATCTGCTCAGCGGTCTCCAACTGGGCCGGGCGGTAGTAGCGGTAGCCGGAAGCGGGGTCGATTTCGGCCGGGGTGAGCAGGCCGTGTTCGTCGTAGTGCCGCAGCATCCGCACGCTGAGGCGGGCCAGTCGTGAAAACACCCCGATCTGCAACAGGGCTTCATGATCCATGGGGCCAGGGGACACCCTCACATCGTGGCAGAGTCAAGCCGGCGGCGAGGGAATGCCGGCGGGGGATCCGGGGTTGGGCAGATGAGCGATTAGTGAGGGTCTGGCTATGGATTTTGCGGTTACCGCCTTTTGGCTGCTTCATCTGCTCGCTGCGGCGAGCATCGTCGGCGGGTGGGCGGTCAGCCTGGCGCGCCCGAAGATCGGCTTGACGGTGATGGCCTGGGCTGCGCGGGCGCAGCTGTTGATCGGGCTGGTGCTGGTCAATCTGACCTTCGCCGAGGGGCTGAACTGGGCCAAGCTGATCGTCAAGCTCGCACTCGCCCTGGTCGTGGTGGCGCTGGCGGAGATCGCCAACTCCCGGTTCAAGAAGGGGACGCCCGCCCCTGCTTTGGCGGCCGTCTCGGCTGCGGTCACCGTGGTGATCAGCGTGATCTCCTTCCTGTGGCACTGAGCCGGGGTGCGACGGCGTTTCGTTGCCGCAGTGGGGTCTGATCGGTTGACGTAATCGAACGTCTGTTCGATCATGGAGGAGTGAAAAATGCCCTCCAGCTGCCGGCGTCCGCCTCTTCGGCGGAACTGCTGGAGCAGCTGCGGGCACAAGTCATCGGCGCCGAGGCCCGGGTGCGACAGCAGCCTTTCGGTGTTGATCCAGCCCTGGCCCCGGTGCTCGGTGAGCCCGGGTTGAAGCCGGGCGCGGCATATTGCCTGGATTCGTCCGGAGCGCTGCTGCATGCCTTGTTGGCCGGTCCATCGCGCGAAGGCCACTGGTGTGGCGTGGTCGGGCTACCGACCTTCGCTGCAGAAGCCGCCGCAGCTGCCGGGGTGAATCTGGAACGCCTGGTGCTGGTCCCCGAGCCAGGTGAGCAGTGGTTGGCGGCGACAGCAGCACTTGCCGATGTGCTGCCGGTCTTGGTCGTCCGGCCGGCGGGTCGGGTGCGCGAGGGTGACGCGACCCGGCTGCTCTCGCGACTGCGGGATCGCGGCGGCGTCTTGTTGGTGGTCGGCGAGTGGCCGCGGGCCGAAGCCCGGCTGGTCGTGCGCGAACGTCGCTGGTTCGGGTTGGGCGATGGCTTCGGCCACCTTGCCGGACGGCAGGTGCAGGTCGTCGCCGTCTCCTGGCGCTATCCGGCCGGACGTTCGGCCAGCCTCCTGCTGCCGGCCGCTGATGGGCGAGTGCACCCGGTTCCCGAGCCGGTGGTGCCACTGCGAGCGGTCGGTTGAGATGGGTGCGCGGACTGTCGGGCAACGGTGTCTGGCTTTGTGGTTCCCCTCCTGGTCGGTGCTGGCCTGGGCGCTGGCCGAAGGTCGTAGCGTCGAGTCGCCGGTGGCTGTGGTTGCGGCCAATCGCGTCATTGCTTGTTCTGCTGTCGCCGTTGCTGACGGCGTCCGCGCCGGGCAGCGGCGGCGCGAGGCACAGTCGCGTTGCCCGGAGCTGGAGGTCGTCCCGGCCGACGAGGCCCGCGACGCTCGTGAATATGCGCCGGTGATCGACTGTGTGGAGCGGCTGGCGCCGGGGGTTCAGATCATTCGTCCAGGGCTTTGCGTGTTGCAGGCTCGGGGCCTGGCGAGCTATCTCGGCGGCGAAGAACTGGCGGCCGAAACCCTGCTGGAAGCGGTGATCTCCGAGCTGGGCATCGCCACCGGGCGGGTCGGGGTGGCCGACGGTGTCTTCGCTGCCGTCCACGCTGCTCGGCAGGCCGACCCGGTACTGGTGGTCGATCCGGGCCGCTCAGCGGCCTTTCTGGCCGAGCTGCCGATCTCGCGATTGGGCGACCCGGCGGTGACTGAACTGTTGCCGCGCCTGGGGGTGCGCACGCTGGGGGAGTTCGCCGCTCTCGAAGTCGAGCGGGTGCGTGAGCGGTTCGGCACGGCCGGAGTTCGGTTGCATGCCCTGGCTGCCGGTGCGGACTCTTCGACGGTGACGCCGCGTCGTCCACCGCCGGAGCTGGCTGCCCGTCTCGACTTCGAGCCGCCGCTCACCCTGGTCGACCAGGTGGCTTTTGCCTCACGAGCGACCGTGGCTGGCTTTGTCGACGGGCTGACCGCTGCCGGCCTGGTGTGCACCGAGGTGCGGCTGGAGTTCAGCGGTGAGTTGGACGAGTTCAGCGCTCGCACCTGGCTGACGCCGGGGGTTTTCGATGCGGCGGCGATCACTGATCGGATCCGCTGGCAGCTGCAGGCCGCTGCCGGGACGCAGATCCTGTCCGGGGTCACCAGCCTGCGGTTGGAGCCGGTCGCCGTCGACGAACTGGCCAATCACGCGCCGGGCATTTTCGGCCTGGGGCCCGACGAGCGGGTGCATCACGCGATGTCGCGGGTGCAGGCCATGCTCGGGCACACTGGTGTGCTGACCACCCGGATCGGCGGCGGCCGGTGGCTGGCCGAACGGCAGGTGCTGGTGCCGTGGGGTGACTGGCCGGCGGTGGCTGTGCCGCTGGAACGTCCTTGGCCGGGGGCGGTGCCGGAGCCGCTGCCGTCCACGGTCTTCCCCGAGCCGGTGCCGGTGATCCTGACCGCAGCCGATGGGGGAGCCGTCCGGGTCAGTGAACGGGGACGGCTGAGCTCGGCCCCTGGTCGCCTCCTGGTCGAGGGACGCCGCCGTGAGATCGCCTCCTGGGCCGGCCCGTGGCCGGTCTCCGAACGTGGCTGGGATCCTCGGCGCACCCGCAGCGCCGATCGTTTTCAGGTGGTCGCCGACGATGGCACGGCCTGGCTGCTGCTGCTCAACGCGGACGGCTGGTGGGCCGAGGCCCGCTACGACTGAGTGAGCTGCGATGGGATTCAACAATCCGCCGATCACCTGGCGAGCATTGGAACAGACGCTGAGTGCGGCCACGAAGGCCGCCGCGGTTACCGAGACGCCGATGTCGCGCAAGCGCGGGCCATATCAGGCGCCGCCGGTGATCCGCCCGTCCGACACGGTGCCGTACGCCGAACTGCACGCACACTCGTCCTTCTCCTTCCTGGACGGAGCATCCGGGCCGGCAGAGCTGGCTGTCGAAGCCGAACGCCTCGGGCTGGAGGCATTGGCCCTGACCGACCACGACGGGCTCTACGGCATCGTCCGCTTCGCCGAGGCGGCCGAGCAGTTGCGGGTGCGTACCGTCTTCGGCGCCGAACTGTCGGTCGGGCTGCCCGAGCCCCAGGCCGGCCAGCCTGATCCCGTCGGTGAGCATCTGGTGGTACTGGCCATCGGCGAAGAGGGCTACCACCGGCTGGCCGGGGCGATCACCGCCGGTCAGCTGGCCGGCGGCGAGAAGGGGCGGCCGATCTACGACCTCGAAGAGCTGGCGCAACGCTCCGGCGGGCAGTGGGTGATCCTCACCGGCTGTCGTAAAGGTGCGGTTCGCCAGGCTCTGCGTGATGAGGGCACTCGAGGTGCGCGTCGGGAGCTTGCCCGCCTCTCCACGCTCTTCGGGGCCGACCGGGTCTACGTCGAGCTGATCGACCACGGCTATCCGACCGACTCCTCGATCAACGACGCCCTCGCCGGCCTGGCAGCCGAAGCCGGATTGGCGACCCTGGCCACCGGGAACGTCCATTACGCCACCCCGGCGCAGCATCTGTTGGCGCAGACGGTGGCCGCGGTTCGGGCCAATCGCAGCCTGGACGCCCTGGACGGCTGGCTTCCCGCTGCCGGGACGGCCTTCCTGCGTTCGGGAGAGGAGATGGCCGAGCGCTTCGCCCGCTATCCCGGGGCGGTGGCACGAACCGTCCCGCTGGCCGAGCAGCTGGCCTTCTCGCTGCGACGGGCCAAGCCGGCCCTGCCCAAACAGCAGGTGCCAGACGGGCACACCCCGATGAGTTGGTTGCGGCACCTGGTCTGGCAGGCGGTGCCGGATCGCTATCCGAACCTCACCGCGTCCGAGCGTGACCGGATCGAGCGTGAACTGGCGGTGATCGAGGCCAAGGACTTTCCCGGCTACTTCCTGATCGTCCACGACATCGTGGCCGAGGCGCGGCGCCGCGGCATCCTGTGCCAGGGCCGAGGGTCGGCGGCGAACTCGGCGGTCTGCTATCTGCTGAACATCACCGCTGTCGACTCGATCGCCTACGACCTGCCGTTCGAGCGCTTCCTGTCGGCATTGCGCGACGAGGAGCCCGACATCGACGTCGACTTCGACTCCGATCGGCGTGAGGAGATCATCCAATGGGTCTTCGAACGCTATGGACGCGAGCGTGCCGCCCAGGTCTGCAATGTGATCCAGTACCGGCCCAAGAATGCGATCCGCGATGTCAGCCGGGCGCTCGGCTACAGCCCGGGGCAGGCCGATGCCTTCGCCCGGCAGGTCGAACGGTGGGGGTCGGCGCTGGCCGCCGATGCCGGTGAGCTGCCGCCGGCCGTCGTCGAGGTCGCCACCCAGCTACTGAAGGCGCCACGGCATCTGGGCATCCATTCCGGCGGGATGGTGCTCACCGAGCGTCCGGTGGGGGAGGTGGTGCCGATCGAACATGCCCGGATGCCCGGACGGACGGTGATTCAGTGGGACAAGGACGACGCGGCCTGGATGGGCCTGGTGAAGTTCGACCTGCTGGGGTTGGGCATGCTGGCCGCCCTGCAGCACAGCTTCGACGTGATCGCGACCTCGACCGGCGAACGCTGGGAGTTGGCGACGCTGCCCAAAGAGGAGCCGGCGGTCTACGACATGCTGTGCCGGGCCGACTCGATCGGCGTCTTCCAGGTCGAGTCGCGAGCGCAGATGGGGCTGCTGCCGCGGCTCCAGCCGAGACGCTTCTACGATCTGGTGATTCAGATCGCCTTGATTCGTCCGGGGCCGATTCAAGGTGGCGCGGTTCACCCTTTCGTTCGGCGCAAACTCGGCAAGGACCCGGTCGCCTATGCCCACCCGAAGCTGGAGCCGGTGCTGCGACGCACCCTCGGTGTCCCGGTGTTCCAGGAGCAGTTGATGCAGATGGCCATGGCGGTGGGGGAATGCAGCGGCGAGGACGCCGACCTGCTGCGCCGAGCGATGGGTTCCAAGCGCGGGGTGGAGCGGATCGACTCTCTCAGGGCCAAGTTGTACCAGGGGATGGCTCGCAACGGTCTGGCCGGGGCGGACGCCGACCGGATCTACGCCCAGATTCAGGCCTTCGCCAACTTCGGCTTCGCCGAGTCGCATTCGCTGAGCTTCGCCTTGCTGGTGTACGCCTCCAGTTGGTTGAAACTGCACTACCCTGCGGCTTTCCTCGCCGGGCTGCTGCGCGCACAGCCGATGGGTTTCTACTCCCCGTCCACGCTGGTCTCGGACGCGCGCCGGCACGGTGTGGAGGTACGGCCCCCTGATCTAGCCTTCTCCGGGGCGGACGCCGTGCTGGAGCCGGTGAACCGGATGTCTTCGACATCGCAGGACGGCGACCTTCCCGGGCCGCCAGCCACTGGTCTGGCGTCCTGTCTGGGCCAGCAACCGCCCGTGCCGCCCTTCGACGCGCAGGCCCCGGACGAGGGGCCGTCGCACCGCCGCGACGGGCTGTTCGCGCTGCGGCTGGGGTTGGCCGGTATTCGCGGAATCGGACGTGAGGTGGCCGCCCGGATCGTGGCTGAGCGGGAGGCCGGCGGCGGGTTCACGTCGATGGAGAATCTGGTCCGACGCACCGGCTTGGCGGCCGAGCAGGTCGAGGCCTTGGCGACAGCCGGCGCTTTCGACAGTTTCGGGTTGAGCCGACGCGCAGCGCTGTGGCGGGCGGGGAGCGCGGCTCTCGATCAACCGGATTCGTTGCCGGGAACGCTGCTCCCCGCGCAAGCACCGCTGTTCGATGATCCCAGCCCCACCGAGGTCTTGGCCGACGAGCTGTGGGCCACCGGCGTCAGCACCGGCGATCACCCCATCGGCCAGCTCCGTGCCGAACTGCGAGAGCGCGGGGTGCTGAGCAGCGCTGACCTGCGTTTCGCCGAGCCCGAACGTCGCGTCGAGGTCGGCGGTCTGGTCACCCACCGGCAGCGCCCGGCGACCGCATCAGGCATCACCTTCATCAGCTTGGAGGACGAGTTCGGGTTGCTGAACGTGGTTTGCTCGATGGGGGTGTGGCAGCGTTTCCGGCGCGTCGCTCGCGGCGCGTCGGCCCTGCTCGTGCGGGGCAGGCTCGAGCGATCACCCGAAGGGGTGGTCAACGTGCTGGCCGATCGGATCGAGCCATTGACCATTCGGGTGCCGCATCGTTCCCGCGACTTCCACTGACCGCACCGACGAAGCTGCGGACGGTCGGCGACGGTCAGCGCAGAACGCGAACCGTCTTGGTGACCGTGACTGCGCTCAGATAGCTCGACCCGTCATAGGTGATCCTGGCCGATCGGCGGCCCGTCCGGCTGACTCGGGTGAGCTTCACCGTCGCCACCCCCTTCGCTTTCACCTTGGCCCTTGCGGTGCGCCCGTCCAGCCGGACGCGGACCCACCCTGACGCTGTGGCCGGCCTGCTCTTCACTGTCACCACAAAAGTGGCGCTCCGGCCTCGCTTGAGCGAACCCTTGAGCCTGACCGATACCGCGGGCTTCGCCTTGGTGACGACCACTGTGGCCGTGGTTCGGCTCGCGGACCAGGACTGATCGCCGCGATAGCTGAGGCTGACCTGGTGACGTCCAGGGGTCAGCAGCGTGGCTGGCAGCGTGACGACGGCTGCGCCGCTGCGCAGCGCCACGGAGAAACTGCGTCCGGCAGCTGTCGCGGTGATCGTGCCAGAAGCCGAGGAAGGGCTGATCGTGACTCGAAGCGCAGTGGCGCTGCCAAAGGCCGTCGTCACAGAATCTGCACGCAGTCGCGTTGTGGTGGGTGTGGGCGACGCGAACCGTGGCGTCCAGGATGGAGGGACTGGATTGGCCTGCCACGATTCGAAACGCCAGCCTTCGATCGAGCCCGGTTGCGGCCGATAATCCGCCGCGCCGGCAGCGGAGTAGCTCCAGCGGTAGCTGATCTCGCTCGTACCCTTTTGGGGATCAGTTGCATGCCAGTACGACCATGCGCGGTCGGTGAGCGTCGTGGTCGGATAACCGTCGATCGCCGTGATGAAGCTCGAACCGGTCGTGGTGAAACCGGCGCTGGCCAGGGCTTCCAACCCCGTGCTGAACTTTGCCGCGCAGCCGCCCTGCTGGCGGCCGGTGTCACGTTCGACGACAACCCAGACCTTGCCGGAGCCAACGCATGCTGACGCGGCGTCGTGAACACTGGTGTCGGCGACGTCGCTGGTGACGGTGAGAACGAACTTGCCGCTGAACCCTTCGCTGTTGAAGGGCCACTCGTAGCTGCCGGCACGATCGAAGCTAACCGTCGTGCCGCGCACAGTCGCCCCGCTGGGCACCGAAGCGGCGAGGGCGGCTCCCGACTGTGTGATTACGGTCGGAATGGTTACGGTCGCGCCGCCGCGCACAGAGGCCAAACCGATTTGTTGGCCTGCGGCGGTCACCGAGGTCGGGGCCAGGCTGCGGAGGGGCGAGAGATCCCGCACGGCATTCCCGTCCAGCTTGACTGCGACCAGCCGATCTAGCGCGGCGAGTGCGGCTACAGAGGTGATCGTGGTGTTGCGCAGATCGATGTTGGTCAGGGAGGTGAGCCGCTCCAGCGGCTTGAGCGTTCCTAGCGGGTTGCCTGACAGGTCCAGTGAGGTTGCGGAGGTGAGTAACTCGAGGCCGGTCAGGTCGCTGATACCTCGCTGCGAGCAGGATGCCGATGGCACGGCAGCGAGGCTCTTCGTCGTTGGGATGCCGTTCTCGCCGAGCCCGGCGGCCTGCGCCAGGCAGCTGCGCAGCCCTGAGTCAGGGATCTCTGCCGCGCCTTCGACCGGTTCGGTGACTGCCTGAGAAATCGTGCCGGAGAAGTAGGGGCCGTCGTCGCTGGATGCACTAAACGTCCACTCGTATGAGCCGGGTGTGGTGTAGCGAACCGATGTTCCATGCAGCTCGAGTTCGGCCGGGCCGCTGACCTCGACAGCGGAGCCCTGCGGGGTGCGTGGACGCGGAACCGAGACACTCAGTTGCGCGGGCACGGCGGCGACCTGCGGCCGCTGCCAGCGCGCCTTCAGCCCGAGGTACCCCAACGACGTGAGCTTGCGCAGCGGTGAGAGGTCCAGAATCTGGTTGGTTGCCAGGTCGAGATCAGTCAGCCGGGTCAGCTCGGCCAATGCGCGGATGTCGCTGATCTGATTGGTGTTCGCTCCCAGATTGGTAAGGGCCGTTAGGTCGCGCAGCGGAGTGAGGTCGCTGATCTTGTTGTTGCTTACGTAAAGCCGCTGCAGCTGGATCAGTCCTGCGATCGGTTCCAGGGAGCTCAGGGAGGAGTTGTTTGCCACAAGCCGGGTGAGCTTGGTCATGGACTGCACGCCGTCCAGCGAGCGGAGATCCGCGTTGTTGTGGCTGGAACGCTGGGTCACTTCCAGGTCGGTGAGGCCGGTCAACGGCGCCAAGGCGCTGATCGAGGTAATTGGGTTGTAGCTAAGACTGAGCTTCTCCAGCCCGCTCAGCCCGGCCAGCGGCGAGACATCGCTGATGGAGTTGCTCGCGAGCAATAGCGTCCGCAAGCCAGTGAGCCTGCTGATCGGCCGGAGATCGCTGATGACATTGGTGCTGAGCGCCAGGTCGGTGGCTCCGGTCAACTGCTCTGCACCGGTCAAGTCGCTGATGCCTGCGCCGGTGCACGACACTTCGCTGAGGCCGGCCAGTTGGGCCTGGTCGAGCGGGGCATCGGCATCGCGTCCGAGGATGCCGTTGAGGCAACTGCGGAAGGCTGCGTCGGGGACGTCCACAGTCACGACCGTTGGCGGCGCCTCGCCGACCTGTTGGGTGATCGTTCCGGTGAAAGAGACACCGTGCAGACTGTCAATCGAGCTGAACGTCCATTCGTAGCTGCCCGGGTCGGGATAGGTGACCTTGCCGCCCGCGACGGTGATCCCGACGGGTGCGGTCGCCACTAGCGGGTTTGCGTCCTTGGTGACAACGGCGGGGGCGTCGGTCTCGACGGTCGCCTTCGCCGTCGCTGCGCTCAGCTTCTGACCGGTAACGGTCAGTTTGGTGTAAGCGTTGGGCTTCAGTGTTGACAGGTCTGCGATCTGGTTGCCGCTGAGATCGACATTAGTCAGTTGACTGCCGACTTTGGCCAGGGCACCGACATCGGTGATTTGGTTGTTGGTGGCGGTCAAGTTCTTTAGCGTGGGATGGCCGGCCACCGGACCCAGGCTGCGCAGCGCCGTGTAGTTGGCGGTGATCGCGGTCAGCCCGGTGAGCTTGTCGATGCCGACGAGGCTGAGCAGTTTCGGCTTGGTGGAGTTCAGGTTCTGCTGGAGTTGAAGTGTGACCAGCTTGGCCAGGTTGCCGAGGGCGGCGAACGAGGTGATCTCGTTCAGGGCAAGGTTCGCCGCAGTGAGGTTGCCCAACGCTGCGATCGGTGAGACGTCGCTGATGGCGTTTCCGTTCAGCGTCAGGCTGGTGAGACCGGTGGCCAGGTTCAGCCCGGTGAGGTCGCGGACGCCCTTGTTGGCGCAGCTCAATGCTCCCGTGAGCGTGCCCAACTGCGCGGGGCTGGGTTGGACATCAGCGGCCTGACCGAGGCGACCGTTCAAGCAGGTGCGCAGGGCTGGGTCGGGGACGGTCACGTCCGTGGCCGACACATTGACTGTCACCGACCCGTTGAAAGAGAAGTCGTCGGGGTCGCGGAAGGACCAGCTGTAACTGCCGGCGCTGGGGTAGGTGGCCGTGTTGCCATTCACGATGACTCCAGCGGGCGCTGTGGGACGGATCAGCTTGCCAGTGGCGCCGATGACCGCGGGGATCACCGCGGCGCCGTCGACGATGGCGTCAGACGCCGTGGCGTGCTGACCGTGGCGCGTACTCGAGACGGAGTCGTACTGCGGGAGCACGCTCAGCACGGTGAGGTCGCGCAGGCGATTGCCGGTCAGGCTGATCGCACGCAGCTTGGTTAAGGATGCCAGCGGGGCGATGTCAGCGAGCTGGTTGTACTCCAGTCCCAAGGAGAACAATCTCGTCGCGGTGGCGAGCGGCTTGACGTCCTCGATGAGATTGCCGCCGAGGAAGAGCTTGGCCAGGTTCGGCATGGCCGAGGTGCCGGTGACGTCCTGAATGCCCCTGTTGGTGCAGGACAGTTCAGTGATGGAGGCGAGCTGCTCCTGGCTGGGATCGGCCGCGTCGCCGAGACCCAGCTTGGCTGCGACGCACTCGCGGTAGCGGGCGTCCGGCATTGTCGTGGCGAAGGCAGAGTCGGCTTGTGCCGCAGGAGCGGTGATCACAGGCAGGCCGATGACGGCGAGGCTGGCAGCGACCGCGACTGCAAGCCAGGGATGTCGTGACATGTGAACCTTTCAGTACGGCTCACGCACGGCATCGAGGCCACAAGAGGTGTCAGTCCTGATTCCGCGCAGGAGCATGATCCGTTGATGTGGGCTTCGGTCCGGCTCCTGCACACGGCAGATACGGTTGCGGGTCAGCCCGGGGATCACACCCGGTTCTCCGCCCAACGCGGTGAGGTTATCAGCACAGCGCCGGCCTGACCGACGCGACCGTGCCGTCGGCCGGCACCTAAGCCAGCACCGGGAACCAGCGTCCTTCGAAGAACGTGCCCAGCACGGCGATCTCGCGCAGGTGCTGCGGGTCGACGGCATACGGGTCCTCGGCCAAGGCGGTGAAGGTGGCACGTTTGCCCGGCCAGATACTGCCCAACTCGTCCTCCTTGCGCCAGGAGAACGCCGCCTCGATGGTCACAGCTCGCAGCGCATCGTGCACGCTGATGCGTTCCTCCGGGGCGGCGGTCCGTCCGGAGACGGTGGTCCTGTTCACGGCGCACCAGACGAAGCCCAACGGCGAACTCGGCCCCATCGGCAGGTCGGAGTGGAAGGACAGCGGGATGCCCGCGGCCAGGACGGACGCGCTGCGCACCATGTGGTCCGCCCGCTGCGGCCCGAGCCCGACGCGTCCGTACATGTCGGCGAACTGGCTGGTGTAATAGGGATTCGCGCTGACGATCAGGCCCAGCCGAGCGATCCTCTCGATCTGTTCGGGGGTGGAGTTGGCGAAGTGGACGATGACGCAGCGATGGTCGTCGCGCGGGTGGGCGCGCATTGCGTCTTCGAAGGCGTCCAGCAGCACGTCCAGGCCGGCGTCGCCGTTGACGTGGCAGTGAATCTGGTAACCGGCCTCCCAGAACAGCCGGACGCGCTCGCGCAGATGATCCGGGCTGATCAGCCAGGCGCCGTGGTGGCGCGGATCGGGATTACCGTTCGCGTCGAGGTACGGCTGCTGCATCTGCATCAGCTGAGAGATGATCGCCCCGTCGGCGAAGAGCTTGATCTGCTTGTCGAAAAACTCCAGTTTGCCGCTGCCGGGCGGGGCCAGGGCGATCTGACGTTCGGTGTCAGCGATGGTTTCCTCCAGGGGCACGCCGTTGTCGACTTGGGCGCGGCCGTCGACCAGGAAGTAGCTGTTGAAGGGAACCTCCGGCGCGCCCAGGATCGCCTGGTAGAGCTGCCAGAGGTCCGGGGTGAAGATGGCGCCCGGCTCGTTGTAGGCGGTCACGCCGTTGCGGTGCAGATAGCCGACCATCTGCCGCAGGCCGCGGGTCATCAGGGCCGGGGTGAGGAGATGCGGGGCCAGCGCCGGGAGTAGCAGGTTCATGCCTTGCTCCCACCAGTGCCCGGCTGCCCAGTCGACCATCGTGCTGGCGTCGCCGTGGCCGGACTGGCTGTCTTCGGTCAGCCCGAGCAGCGAGATCGCGGCGCTGTTGAGGTACCACTCGTGGCAGGACCGCTGCCAGATCACCACCGGGCGGGTCGGCGCAAGCTCGTCGAGCAATGCTCGCTCGATCGGGCCGTGCCACAGCTCGTGGTAGCCCCAGGAAAAGAAGAGCTCGGTGCCGCTGGGATCGCGCTCATCGAGGCGGCCCAGCGCGTCGACCAGGCGACGTCGGTAGTCCCGCGCTGTCACCGCCGCCGGGTAGGTGTGCCCCGGCATGGGCCAGTCTTCGATCGCGATCACCTCGCTGGCCAGGGTGGAGGCCCCCAGAATCGGGTGCAGGTGCTGGTCGATCAGACCGGGGGTGACCACGGCGCCATCGAAGGTGTCGCGATCGAGCTGATAGCCGGTGCCGTCGAGGGCGTTCTCGACGGCTGCCAGGGTTCCGATTGGTCCGATCCGGCCGTCGGTCACCGCGACGGCTTCGACGCGCGGAGCGCGCTCGTCCATGGTGATGAAGGTGCCCACATAGACGGTGGTGGTCATATCGTCACCCTAGGGGCTGGCAACCGTGCTGCGGGTCGGCTTTGCGCGAGTCGTCGCGAGGAGTTCAGCCCGATCCGAGACGGTGCTGCTTCAGCCACCGGACGGCGGCAGCCAACTCCACGTCGGTCCCCGCAGCGAAGGCCAAGAGCTGGCGCGGCTGGCTCGGGACGCGGACCCCGGGCGAGACGCCGCCGACGCCGCCCCTGCTGTCGAGTTGGATCCGTCCGTCTGCGTCGACCGAACGCCCATTCGGATAGTGGAAGACCAGCCCGTCCGGCATCGGGATCTCGCCCGAGGCGACCGCGAAGGAGCCGCGGGTTCCGTTGAAGCCGACGGTGGTGCTGGTGCTGGATGTGGCGATGCACCTCGCCAGGCCCTCGCCGCTGCTCACCGTGCGCGGGTTCACCAGCACGGCCACCGGCCCGCGGTACGCGACAGGCTGCGGCGATACCCTCAAAGCGTCGATCGGTTCGCCGCTGCGACCGTCGACGGTCAGGGTGGTCCAAGCGCTCGTGGTCGCGTTGAAGAACTGGGTGCGCTCGTAGAAGCGGCTGCTGCTGACGAAGTGACCACACAGGTCGGCCGCGAGCTGATCGGACCCGCCGTGATTGCCGCGCAGATCGATGACCAGCCCGGCTGCCTGGACGTTCGTGGCGATGGCGGCGGAGAAGGCGTCGGCAATGCCTTGTGGATAGCCGCTGATGTCGGACAAGTCGGCCAGCCACCCCAGCTGGAGATAGCCGATGCGTCCGTCGAGCTGACGGGTGACCGGGACGAAGGTCTGCTCCTGCTGCGCGGTCAGGGGCCGGGCGAGATCGAACTGTTCCAGCCCGGCGCCGTGATCATCGCTCGCGGTGAGGCGCACCGTCCGGCTTCCGTGAAGGGTGCGCAGCGCCAGCGTCACCGGCGTCCCGATCGGCGCGCGAGCGAGCAGGCGGACCTGCTCAAGCCGGCGGTACTCATCGGTGGCGACCGGCATCGAGCCTGCCAGCGATGCCAGGTCGACGGCCTGGGCCGCGTCCGTGGCGCGGACGCCGTTCCAGGTGAGGACTTCGTCGCCGGTGCGGAGTCCGGCTCGGTGCGCTGCGCCGCCACGGGTGATGGACGCCACGATGATGCGCCCGTCGTCGGTGCCCGCCAGGGCGAGCCCGAGGGAGCCTCCTGACTGGGCACGAGTCAGCGCGCTGGTGAGTGGACCGGGGTCGATCAGCGAGGGCGCGGCCGACTCGGCGACCCGGACGTGGCCGTCGCTGAAGCCGGCCGCATAGCGGCGCAACGCCTGCAGGTACTCGGTGGGCGAGTTGTCGGCCTGCGCCTTCTCGACCTGGGGCCGCACGCTTCGACCCAGCGCCTCCAGATCGAGCTGCTTCCACTCGGTGAGCGCGTAATCGGTTGCGATTCTGGCGGTCAGCTTGTCGAAGGCCGCAATCCGGTCGAGGGTGTGAAAGTCAGCCGGTGGGAGCAACGAGAAGGCCGGGCTGTCTCCAGGAACCGGTTCGCGCGGTGCGACCGGTGCCGCGCAGCCGCCGCCGATAACCGTCGCAACACACAGCACCGTCGCGAGGCGCGTCCTTCGTCGAGAGGCTCGCATGATCGCAGGCTAGTGCTGGGTCGGTCGGCGCCGAGCCGCACCTGCGGTTACCTGCCCGTCGGATCTCAGATCACTCGACTGGCTAGGCTCGGCATCGACCAGCCGGTCTCGGCAGGCGGGACGCCGCACCGCGTCCTCAGCGAAAGGAGACAGTCGATGAGCGATCTCAGCACGGTACTGGCGGCGGAGGACGCCGAACTGCGGTTTGCGGATTTCAGCCTCGATGACGCCTGGAGCCTCGGGGTGCAGATGCGGACGACGGCAGCGGCGGAGGGACTGCCGATTGTCATTGGCATCGTCGTGGGCCAGCAGCGGGCTTTCCACGCCGCACTGCCCGGATCCAGTGCCGACAACGACGATTGGCTGGAACGCAAGACGCGGGTCGCGCTGCGCTACGGAGCGGCATCGCTGGCGGTCGGAGAGACCTTCCGGGATCGCGGCAAGGACTTCGACGTCGACGGACGCCGTGACCGGGATGCCTTCGCTGCGCACGGCGGTGTGGTGCCGATCAAGCTGCACAGTGGCACCGTCATCGGCGCGGTGGGGGTGTCGGGCCTGCCGCAGCGCGACGACCACGACTTCGTGGTGCGGATGCTGCGCGCCTACCGCGCCGGCTGACCGCCGCAGCGCCCGGGGCCGGGTCAATGAGACGATGGCTCTGAGATGAAGATCACCCCGCTGCTGGACGGCGACGCCGCTCGCGATCCGGATGCGCTCTACGCCGGTTTCGTTGCGGCCGCAGCCGAGGACGGACTCACCCTCTACCCGCACCAAGACGACGCCATCGTCGAGATCCTGACCGGCGCGCATGTCGTGGTGACCACGCCCACCGGGTCGGGCAAGTCGCTGATCGCCGTCGCCGCCCACCTGGCCTGCCTGGCCGCCGGCGGACGCAGCTACTACACCGCACCGATCAAAGCCCTGGTCAGCGAGAAGTTCTTCGCGTTGTGCGCGATCTTCGGCGCTGAACGCGTCGGCATGGTCACCGGCGATGCCGCCGTGAACCCCGAGGCGCCGATCGTGTGCTGCACCGCCGAGATCCTGGCCAACATCGCGCTGCGTGAGGGTCGGGCGGCTGCGGTGGATCAGGTGATCATGGACGAGTTCCACTTCATCGCCGATCGTGATCGGGGCTGGGCGTGGCAGGTGCCGCTGGTGGAACTCCCGCAGGCGCAGTTCGTCATCATGTCGGCGACTCTGGGCGAGGTCACCGAGCTGGCCGCCGGACTGGAGCGCCGCACCGGGCGTCCGACGGCGGTGATCAGCCAGGCGACCCGTCCGGTGCCTTTGGTCTACTCCTGGGTACAGACGCCGATTCACGAGACGATCGCGGAGCTGATCGCCGCGCACCAAGCGCCGGTGTACGTGGTCCATCCCACCCAGGGTGGTGCGGTCGATCGTGCCCAGGCGCTGTTGAGTTCGGGGATCGTCGACCGCGGTCATCGCCGCGAGCTGGTTGAGGCACTGCAGGGCTTCCGCTTCGCTGGTGGCTTCGGCAAGACGCTGTCGACCCTGCTGCACGCCGGCATCGCCGTCCATCACGCCGGGATGCTGCCGCGCTATCGACGTCTGGTCGAGACCTTGGCACAGCGCGGCCTGCTGACGGTCATCTGCGGCACCGACACCCTCGGCGTCGGCATCAACGTGCCGATCCGAACGGTGTTGTTCACTTCGCTGTCGAAGTTCGACGGTCGTCGCTCGCGACTGCTGCGCAGCCGGGAGTTTCACCAGATCGCCGGACGAGCAGGGCGCGCGGGCTTCGACACGGTCGGCTACGTCGTTGCGCAGGCGCCCGACCATGAGGTCGAGAACGCGCGCATCGTGGCGAAGTTCGCCGACGACCCGAAGAAGTTGAAGAGCGTGCGGCGCAAGAAGCCGCCGGAGGGTTTCATCAACTACACCGAGGCCACCTTCACCAAGCTGATCGAGTCGACGCCAGAAGCCCTGCGAGCGCGGATGCGGGTCAGCCACGCCATGCTGCTCAATCTTCTGCAGCGCGACGAGGACACCGCGGCGGCCTTCGTCCGGCTGATCGACGCCGGTGATCCCGACCCGACCACGCGACGGCGTCTGATCGGCCGAGCCGCGGCGATGGGACGCTCGCTGATTCGGGCAGGAGTCGTGGTCCGTCTCGACCAGCCGACAGCCGGCGGACGTCGTTATGCGCTGGCGGTCGACCTTCAGGACAACTTCGCGCTCAATCAACCGCTCAGTGCGCTGGCCCTGGCCGCCATGGACGAACTCGACCAGGAGTCGGCGACCTACGCCCTCGACGTGGTCAGCGTCATCGAGGCCACCTTGGAAGACCCGATGGTGATCCTGCTGGCCCAGCAGTTCGCCGCGCGTGGTGCGGCGGTTGCCGAACTCAAAGCGAACGGCTACGACTACGAGGCGCGGCTTGAGGTGCTCGAGGAGGTCACCTGGCCGCGTCCGTTGGCCGAGCAGTTGGAGCACCTCCACCTGCGCGAGTCAGCGGCGCACCCGTGGCTGTCCGAGACTCCGGTGCGGCCGAAGTCGATCGTCCGCGACCAGTTCGAGCGCGCCATGACCTTCGGCGAGTACGTGGCCTTCTACAAGGTGCAACGCAGCGAGGGGCTGCTGCTGCGCTATCTCTCCGACGCCTATCGTGCGCTGCGACAGACGGTGCCGGCTTCGGCCTCGACCGAGGACCTCGCCGATCTGATCGAATGGCTGGGCGAAGTCACCCGACTCACCGACAGCTCCTTGCTGGACGAATGGAGCGCGCTGGCCCAGCTGTCGGGGGCCGCGACTGATCTGGGAGAAGCCCCTCCGCCGACGCGCACGGTCACCGGCAACATCCGGGCCTTCCGCGTGCTGGTGCGCAATGCGATGTTCCGCCGGGTCGAACTGGCCGCGGCCGACGATGTGGACGCGCTGGCTGCTCTTGAGCCCGGCGGCGCGATGACCCGAGACCGCTGGGACGCCGCCCTGGGGGATTACTGGGACGAGCACGACGAGATCGGCTGCGATGCCGACGCTCGGGGGCCGCAGTTCCTCGTCATCGACGAACTGCCGCGTCGCTGGCAGGTGCGCCAGATCATCGCTGACCCCGACGGGAACCGTGATTGGTCGATCGTGGCGTCGGTCGACCTGGACGAATGCGACCAAGCCGGCGAACTGGTGCTGCACACGCTCGACTTCGGTCGTCTGGACGGGTGAGCGCCCGTCCGAGTCACTGGCCGGCGCGGGCCGCGAGGTACTCGTCGCCCACCTGCTGCTGGAGTTCGATCGCTTCCAACAGCAGTGGGGCCGCCTGCCGAGTCAGACTCGGGCCGAGGATCGGCACGGTGACGGTGAAGTCACCGTCGTAGCTGAGCAGCGTCCCTCGTCCGCCAGGGCTCAGCCGCACGGTGCCGACGAGCTTGGCAGGCAGACCCTCGACCTCGATCAGTGCAGCGCCGGTTCGTACTCCGGCGTGGGCCGGTGCCCAGGTGATCTCGTCCACGATAGCCATCCGCGGTCCAGCCAGTCGGGCGGCCACCGACGGGGTCGGCATCACTCGCCGCGTCTTGGTGACGGCGCCGTCGACGCTGACCGAGTGTTCTAGAGGATGGCTGGCCAAGGCATTGGCACGCAGGAAGACCCGATCGGTGAGCATTGCGTACACCTGCTCCGGCTCGGCGGCGAAATCGTTGCTGGCGTGGATCTGCATAGGGTCCATCGTGGCTGGCTAGGCTGGCTTCGACCTAATCAGGCGAAGGAGTTTTCGTGTCCATTCTGGCTTCGCGAGCCATTGGCGGCTTGCGAGACGCGGTCCTCACCCAGGCCACTGGTACGGCCACTCCGCTCCAGACAGAGCTGATCAAGCTGTACCTGGCCCAGATCACCGATTCCGAGCTGGAGGACCTCGATCCGGGCGCGCTGGCGGCGATGGCGGCTGCGCATCTGGAGCTGGGCGCTCAGCGGAAGCCGGGGGAGACGCTGCTGCGGGTGTTCACCCCGCAGGAGTGGGACGCGCGCGGCTCCACCATCGCGGTGATCGTCGCCGACGATCACCCGTTCCAGGTGGACACCCTGGTCATGGAACTCACCCGGCAGGAGTGGAGCCTGCGGGGACTGTCTCACCCACAGCCGTTGGTGCGCCGCGACGAGGACGGCGCCTTGATCGAGTTCGGCGGCGGTGACCTCCAAGAGGCCTGGATGGCGCTGGAGATCTACCCGCCACTCGGGCACTCGGCTGCTGAACTGTCCGCTCAACTGGTCGATGGTCTGCGGCAGTGCCTGTCGGCAGTCGACGTCACCGTCGCGGACTGGCAGCCGATGCTCGACCGGTGCCGCCAAGCTGCTGCTGACGTGCGCTCCGACGGCCTGCCGGGCTCCACCGAAGCCGTCGAGTTCCTGGACTGGCTGACCCACGGGCACTTCGTCTTCGTCGGCTACGCGTACTACACCGGCGACACGGCCGCGCTGGTGCCCATCGACGGCAGCCAGCTGGGAGTTCTGCGCGGTGAGACCGCGATCGATCGGATCAACCTTCCCACGCCCGGCGAACGGGAGGTCCTGGTCATCGTCCGCGACCCGCGCCGCTCGCCGGTGCATCGTCGTGCGTACCTGACCCATTTGGCCGTTCGACGGTACGCCGACGACGGGCGGCTGGTCGGCGAGCATCGCTTCCTTGGGCTGTTCTCGGCCACGGTCTACAGCGAGTCGCTGGCCGGTGTGCCGATCCTGGCCGGCAAGGCGTCCCGACTGCTGGCCTTGTCCGGCTACGAGCCGGATTCCTACGGGTGGAATGCGGTGCGCAAGGTGATCACCGACTTCCCCCGCGATGAGCTTTTCGAGGCCGCCTTGCCCGAGCTCGCCCACCTGGTCAGCGCGATCGCGGGTATCCGGGAACGCCGCCAGGTGCGGGTCTTCCTGCGTCGCAGTCGCTTCGGCGGCTTCGTCACCGCCTTGGTGTACGTGCCACGCGACCGTTACGACACCGCCACCCGGCTGCGCATCCAGGAGATCCTGCTCACGGCGCTGGGCGGGGTGGAGCTGGAGTACCACACGCTGATCAGCGAATCGATTCTGACCCGGTTGTTCTTCGTCATTCGTCTCGCGCCGGATGCGCCGCGAGAGCCCGACGTGGACATGGTCGTGGCCGACATCACCAAGGCGGCCCTGAGCTGGGCCGACGAGTTCGCCGAACGGGCAGCGACTCTGCCCAGTGAACAGCGCGGTGTCGAGTTCAGCGACGCCTACCGTGCCGACTATGCCCCGGCCGTCGCGGTCGCCGATCTGATTCAGGCCAACCGTCTCTCCGGGCCCGACGACCTGCGCCTGGTGATCACCGCGGTGACCGACCCCGACGACCCAGCGGACCTCCGCCTGAAGGTCTTCACCGTGCAGGAGATGAGCCTGGCGAAGGTCATGCCGCACCTGTCGGTGCTCGGCGCCGAGGTCGTCGACGAGCGCCCGTATACCTGGGACCTGCGGGGGCAAAAGGTGCAGGTCTACGACTTCGGGCTGCGACTGCCGGACGGCGCGTCCTGGGACGCCGGTGCCCGTCAGCGTTTCGCCGACGCCTTCGAGGCCTCATGGACGCGCCGCTGTGAATCCGGGCAACTCAACAAACTGGTGGTTCCCGCAGCGCTGACCTGGCGTCAAATCACCTATCTGCGCGGCATTCTGCGTTATCTGCAGCAGGCCGGCGTGCCGTTCAGCCAGACCTACATGGCCGCCGCAGTCAATGCCAATCCGGAGATCGCCGCCGATCTGGTGCGGGCCTTCGAGACCAAGTTCGACCCGGGCGCCTTCGTCGATCCCGACGAGCGTGCCGAGGCGCTGGCGCGGGTGTACGCCCGACTCGACGAGCAGTTGGAGGCCGTCGCCAGCTTGGATCACGACCGCATTCTGCGCGCCATGGCTGCGGTGATTCGGGCCTGTGTGCGCACCAACGCCTTCACCGGCAACGAGGTGCTGGCGATCAAGCTGCGCCCCGAGCAGCTGGAAATCCTGCCGCAGCCGCGGCCGGCCTTCGAGATCTTCGTGTACTCGCCGCGCGTGCAGGGCGTCCATCTGCGTTTCGGGACGGTGGCTCGTGGCGGGTTGCGCTGGTCGGATCGACGGGAGGACTTCCGTACCGAGGTGCTCGGCCTGGTCAAGGCGCAGATGGTGAAGAACACCGTGATCGTGCCGGTCGGCGCCAAAGGCGGCTTCGTTCCGCTTCGACTGCCGGCCGGGCGCGCAGCGCGCCAGGCCGAAGGGCAGGCCTGCTACAAGCTGTTCGTCGATGCGCTGCTCAGCGTCACCGACAACATCGTCGATGGGGCGGTTCGTCCGCCGCAGCAGGTGGTGCGCTACGACGGCGACGATCCCTATCTGGTGGTCGCAGCCGACAAGGGCACGGCGACCTTCTCGGATCTGGCCAATGAGATCTCGGTGCGCCGCGGGTTCTGGTTGGGCGACGCCTTTGCCTCCGGCGGCTCGTCCGGTTACGACCACAAGGCGATGGGAATCACCGCTCGGGGCGCCTGGGAGTCGGTGAAACGTCACTTCGCTGAGATGGGGTTGGATCCAGCGGTCGACCCGTTCACCTGCGTCGGCATCGGCGACATGGCCGGCGACGTCTTCGGCAACGGGATGCTGTGCTCGGACAAGATCAAGCTGGTGGCCGCCTTCAACCACCTGCACATCTTCCTCGACCCCGACCCCGAGCCCGCGGTGGCCTTCGCTGAGCGGCAGCGGCTGTTCGCGACGCCAGGGTGTACCTGGGCCGACTACCAGCCGATCTCGGCCGGGGGCGGGGTGTACAGCCGCGACCAGAAGTCGATCCCGATCTCCGATCAGGTACGGCGCAGCCTCGGGCTGCCGGACGGGGTGGCGCACCTGACGCCGAACGAGCTGATCAGCGCGATCCTGACCGCTCCGGTGGACCTGATCTTCAACGGCGGCGTCGGCACCTTCGTGAAGGCCTCCAGCGAGACGCACGCTGCCGCCGGCGACAAGGCGAACGATCCGGTTCGGGTCAACGGCGGCCAAATGCGTGCCCGCTGCGTCGCAGAAGGCGGCAATCTCGGCTTCACCCAGCTGGGACGGATCGAGTACGCCCAGACCGGTGGACGGATCAACACCGACTTCATCGACAACTCCGCCGGGGTCGACACCTCCGACCACGAGGTGAACATCAAGATTCTGCTCTCGGATCAGGTCGCGTCGGGGCGCTTGGAGCGTGAGGAGCGCGATGCGCTGCTGGCCTCGATGACTGACGAGGTCGCCCAGCTGGTGCTGGCGCACAACCTCGACCAGAACCTGGCCTTGTCGAACTCGGAGTTGCGGTCGTCTCGACTGATGGGGCACCTGGAGTCGTGGATGTCCGTCCTCGTCAGTCGCGGGATCCTGGATCGCCGGCTGGAGTTCCTGCCCAGCTCGGAAGAGATGGCCGCCCGGATCGCTGCCGGCACCACGTTGACCAGACCGGAGCTGTCGACGCTGCTCTCGTACACCAAGATCGCCTTGAAGAAGTGGGTGCTCGAGACGGAGTTGCCCGACGACCCGTACCTGGCCGATCGGCTGATGCAGTACTTCCCCGAGCCGCTGCGCGAGCGCTTCGCCGACGACATCCGCGGCCATCGACTGGGGCGCGAGATCATCACCACCGTCGCGGTGAACCGCTTCGTGAACTCTCAAGGCATCACGGCCTACCATCGTTTGGCTACCGAGACGGGGGCGGGGGTTGCTGACATCATCCGTGCCCAGCTGGCCGCCCGGGCGATCTTCAACGTCGGTCTGGACGAGGTGCGGCTGCGTCGCAGCGAGTTGCCGGCGGAGTTGGCGACGGAGCTGCGGGTCACGTTGCTACGTATGGTTGAGCGCGGAACGCGTTGGCTGCTGCACCACGAGCATGCGCCCTTGGACGTGGCGGCGGCGGTGGCTGAGTACGGCCCGGCTGTCGCCGAGCTGCGTCCGGTTCTGGCGAGCCTGCTTGCGGGCGCGGACGCGCACGATCAGGTGGCGCACGCCCGTGCCTGGATCGAGGCGGGCGTCGGACTGGAACTGGCCGAGAACCTGAGCACGGCGGGCCAGGCGCACACCCTGCTCAGCGTCGTGGACGTCGCGCACCGCCTGCAGCTGCCGGTCTTCCGAGTGGCGGACGTGCACTACCGGCTCGCCGACGCGTTGGCGCTCGACCTGCTCTTCGCCGGCGTGGACGCGCTGCCACGACAGGTCCGCTGGGATGCGATGGCTCGGGCCGCCTTGCGTGACGAGTTGTTGGCCACCCATGCCGAGCTCACCGCGAAGGTGGTTGCCAGCGCGCCCGACGCCACCCGGTCGAGTTCGGTGGTGGCCGGGTGGGTGGCGGGCCATCCCACGGTGGCGACGCGGGTGGCCACCATTCGCCAGGTGTGCGACGGCATCCCCGATGTCGCACGGATGAACGTGGGTTTGAGCCAGCTGCGAGCGATCCTGGGCGAATGAGCGGCATCGATCTCCACACCCACAGTGTGGTTTCCGACGGCACGGACACCCCGTCCGAGCTGGTGCAGGCTGCCGCACGGCTCGGACTGGACGCGGTGGCCCTGACCGATCACGACACCTGCGACGGGTGGTCTCAGGCCCTGGATGCCGGTCAATCGGCCGGCATCCAGGTCCTTCGTGGCATCGAGATCTCCTGCGAACTGCGCGGAGTCTCGGTGCACCTGCTCGGCTATGGCTGTCGGGCCGACCACCAGGGGTTGGCAGACGAGCTGGCTCGCAACCGCCAGGGTCGCAGCCATCGCGTTCCGACCATGCTGGCCCGACTCGCCGAGTACGGCATGCCCGTTCCGGCTGAGGTGCTTCAGCGCCACGTCGGCGACAGCCCGTCCATTGGTCGGCCGCACTTCGCCGACGCCATGGTGGAGTTGGGCTACGTGGCTGACCGGCGTGAGGCCTTCGACCGCTGGCTGGGCGATGATCAACCGATCTACGTGGCGCGCTACGCCACCGGGTTGGAGACCGGTCTGGAACTGGTCCAGGAGGCGGGGGGAGCGACCGTGATCGCGCACCCGTGGGGCCGGACGAGTCGAGAGGTGCTGCCACCGCGCTATCTGGCGTCACTGGTGGCATCGGGATTGCTGGACGGGATCGAGGTCGATCATCAAGATCACGATGCCGCCACCCGCACCGAGCTCCGCACGCTCGCCGACACCGTCGGTGCCTTGGTCACGGGATCGTCGGACTATCACGGCACCGGCAAACAGAATCACGGTCTGGGCTGCAACACCACGGCCGCGGCTGTGGTGACGGCGCTGGACCATCGGGTGAGCCTGCGCGGCGGTCAGTTCTGAGCCCGGCCCGCACCGAAGGTGGCGGGGCTGCGGTGATAGATTGGCCGCGTGCAAAAGCGGATCTGTTGGTGGCGGCCGTAACAACGGCCCAGCCAGCATGATCCTGTCCACGGCCGTCCGTTTCCGGCGGCCGTTTCGCTTGCCTGAACCGGGCGCCCCAATCGAGGAGAGTTGATGTCCGAAGAGCTGACGACACTCGACGATGAGGTCGGCGACGATCTTGCTGCGTCGACCTCGGAGGCGTCGCTGCGTCGCACCGAGACGCGGAGCGCCGAGATCGAGGCCGCCATCGCCAAGGATCCGTCCGGCTTCCGGGTGATGACCGGCGATCGTCCCACCGGCAACCTGCATCTGGGTCACTATTTCGGTTCGCTGGCCAACCGGGTTCGGATCCAGAACGCCGGCGTCGAGACCTTCATCTTGATTGCCGACTACCAGGTGATCACTGATCGCGACGGCACTGGACCGATTCACGACCGGGTGATGGGCATGCTCGCCGACTACCTGGCCATCGGCCTCGACCCGCGGCGCACGACCTTCTATGCCCACTCCGCCGTGCCGGCCCTCAATCAGCTGATGCTGCCCTTCTTGTCGCTGGTCACCGACGCCGAGCTGCGCCGCAATCCGACGGTGAAGGCCGAGTTGGAAGCCACCGGTGACCGGCCGATGTCCGGCCTGCTGCTGACCTACCCGGTGCACCAGGCCGCCGACATTCTGTTCTGCAAGGCCAACCTGGTTCCGGTCGGCAAGGATCAGCTGCCGCACCTGGAGCAGACCCGCGTGGTGGCCCGTCGATTCGACGAGCGGTACGGGCGGGTCGATCCTGCCCGTCCGATCTTCCCGCAGGCCGAGGCGCTGCTGAGTAAGGCGTCCACGGTGCTCGGGCTCGACGGCACCAAGATGAGCAAGTCGAAAGGCAATGTCATCGAGATCGGCATGGACGCCGACACCACCGCGAAGCTGATCAAGAAGGCGGTTACTGATTCCGACCGGCATATCACCTTCGATCCGCAGAATCGCCCGGAGGTGTCGAACCTGGTGCTGCTGGCTTCACTGTGCACCGGCGAGGATCCGGTGGTGATCGCTGAGGGGATCGGCGACGGTGGCGGCGGCGGGCTGAAGAAGCTGGTCACCGAGGCGGTCAACGAGTTCTTTGCGCCGATCCGTGCTCGTCGTGCCGAGTTGGTGGCCGATCCGGGTTACTTGATCGGTGTCCTGAGAGAGGGCAATGCGCACGCCAACCAGGTCGGCGACGCGACCCTGGCTGAAGTCCGCCAAGCCATGAACATGGTCTACTGAGCAACGCAGAACCGCCCGCAACGGACCTCAAGGGTTCGTTGCGGGCGGTTGTTGTCTGTGCAGCTACTCGCCGTGCTCGGTGTGCTTGGCCGATCCGCTGCGACGACGGCGGCGCCGGCGCTGCGGCTGGTCGGGAGAAACGCCATCGTTCACCAGCAGCGACTCGCCGGGAACCTGCTCGACGGCCGCCTCCGTCGCACCCTCAGCCACCGGCACGCCATTGCGAAGACGTCGGCGACTGCGGTCGCGCTGCGGCCGCTCCTTGCGAGGAACCTCGCGGTCCTTGTGGTGGTGGTGCTCCTTCGGCTCCCGCGGAGCCGGGTCGGCGATCCGTCCGCGGATACCCTCGGGAATGCCCAGGTCGGCGTACAGCTCCGGCGAGGTCGAGTAGGTTTCGGCCGGATCGGTGAAGTCGAGGTTGAGAGCCTTGTTGATCACCTTCCAGCGGGTGATATCGGCCCAGTCGACCAAGGTGATCGCGATGCCCTTGGCGCCGGCCCGACCGGTGCGGCCGATCCGGTGCACATAGGTCATCTCGGAATCAGGGCACTCGTAGTTGATCACATGGCTGACGTCGGTGATGTCGATGCCGCGCGCCGCCACGTCGGTGGCGACCAGCACCGAAACCTTGCCCTCGCGGAACTTCTTCAGCGACTTCTCGCGCGCAACCTGGTTGAGATCGCCATGAATCGACGTGGCCTGGAAGCCGCGATCGATGAGCTCGTCGGTGAGACGCTGAGCCGCACGCTTGGTGCGAGTGAAGATCATCGTCCGAGTGCAGTCCGGCGCCTGGAGGACCTTGCCCACGATCTCCGGCTTGTCCAGGTCATGGGCCTGGTAGACGAACTGAGTGGTGTCCGGCACGGTCAGATTGGCGTCGCGGGTTTCGGCGCGCACATTGACGGGTTGGTTCAGGTGCATACGCGCCAGCGCGACAACAGCGGCCGGCATGGTTGCGGAGAACAGCAGCGTCTGACGCGACTTCGGGGTCTTGGAGATCAGCCGTTCCACGTCAGGCAAGAAGCCCAGGTCGAGCATCTCGTCTGCTTCGTCGAGGACCAACACCCGGACGCCCGACAGCCTCAGCGAACCGCGGTTGGCCAGGTCGAGCAGCCGACCGGGCGTGCCGACCACCACGTCGACGCCCCGGTTGAGAGCCTCGAGTTGGCCGTCATAGCCGACGCCGCCGTATACCGTCAGGACCCGCGCCTCGCGAACGGCGGCGGCCACCTCGAGGTCGCCGGCCACCTGAATGGCGAGTTCACGGGTGGGGCACATCACCAAAGCCTGGGGAAGGCCGGGATTGTCGAGGTCGGCGTAGCCTGGATCATTCGGCACCGTGACTCGCTGCAGGAGGCTCACGCCGAAGGCGAGAGTCTTGCCCGTGCCGGTTCGGGCCTGGCCGATCATGTCGGTGCCGTTGACGGCGATCGGAATCGCCAATGCCTGGATCGGGAAGGGGTGTTCGATGCCCTTGCGGGCGAGCGCTTCGCAGATCTCCGGAATCACTCCGAGGTCGGCGAACGTCTGCTGGGCCACGGCCTCGGGCGCGGTCTGAAGAGCGTTCTCAGTCAGCTTCTTGCCTCATCTTCAACTGCGCGGCGAGGCGCAGAACGGAACTGCCGGCGGCTACGAGGCCGCGCAAGGCAGGCTCACTCAAAAGGTGAGCAAGGCTCAGTCTAGCGTCCCTGCCGTCTCAGCCAGCGCAGAGCCGACAGGCAGGCGCGTCACAGGGTCCCGAAACCCACCGGACGCGGGCGCTCTTGTCCCAGTTCGAGGTAGGCGACCTTGGCAGCGGGGACGAGAACCTTGCGGCCCTTCTCGTCAATCAGAGCAAGCAGGCCGCCGTCCGCGAGGGCCTTCTTCAGGTCCTTCTCTACGTCGGCAGCGGTTGCCGTGGTCTCGACGGTGAGCTCGCGAACCATGTCCTGGACGCCGATCTTGATCTCCACCATTCCTCCTTTGAGCGCGTCGCCAAATCTACCTGCGCGCCGTGCCGGGCCACCTGCTCGTACGCCCACAGCGCAACTGTTCGTGGCTGCCGGGGGCAAAACGTCTGCAGAGACACCGACCTGCGCTGTGTCTGCTGCGTGAGGGCCGGACGTGCGCCGGGCCCCGGTGGCAGGAGGGCTCGGGTTGGCAGGCTGGACGCTCAGCCTGCGAGGGCTTCCTTCTCGTCGGCGGTGGCACGGCGCACCACGATGCGGGTCCAGGCACCGACGTAGATGCGCTGGCCATCGCTGAGTTCAACGCGGCCTTGGGGGATCGGCATCGCTGGCAGCGGACCGCCGACGTTACCGACGAAAGTGCCATTGGCCGAGTTCAGGTCTTCGATCCACCAGCGGGTGCCGTCTGTGCTCAGCATTGCGTGGCGGCGGCTGCAACCGGTGTCGAGATCACAGTCGATGTCGGGGAAGATCCCCTTGCTGTGGGACACCCTGCCGATCAAGTTCGCGGGCTTCACCAGCCCGACAATGTCGGGAAGCCCGACCGACGGCATTGGATCGGTGGAACCCTGTGCGGCGTACCAGTCGGGATCGATCCACAGCTCGGCGACCCACTCCACCGCGGGTCGGGCCACAACCGGAGCCGACGCAGCCGAAGGGGCCGACGCTTCCGCCGACGGAGTCGCCTCGCCGGACTGTGCCGCGACGGGCACCTGCGGTGCCGGGCCGTCGTCGGGTGCGGTCGTGCCGGCCGGGTTGGGCGCCGCCGGCGGAGCCGGGCTCAGGGTCGGCCACTGTGGCGGCGCAACAGGCTCAGGCAGGGTGCCGGTGGTGAAGTCGTAGCCGCAGGCCTCACAGAACAGTGCCTCGGCGACGTTCTCTGCCGCGCAGTTCGGACAGGCGATCGTCACCGTGGCCGCCGGTGGCTGCAGCGGCGCGGGTGCGTCACCGGGTGCGGATACAACGATGGGCAGCCCGCAGACGTCGCAGAAGTCGCTGCTGTCGGTCTGGTGTCCCGACGGACAAGTCGCCATCTCAGCCCCTGATTCGTGTTGTCTTCGTCGAAGCGGTGTCCAAGGCCATCTCATCGACCTTCTCGACCGCCTGCTTCAGCCGAACCGTCCCCGTTCGTGCGTCCGCGATATCGACCACCTTACGGAGTTTCGCTGTGGCCTCGGCGTTACCGGTCTCCGTGGCGAGTTGCACCGCGCGGCCGAGTTTGCTCGTCGCCCCGTCCAGATCGCCGGCCGCGCGCGCTGCCAAGCCCTCCTGGATTGCTTGCGCGAGCTCGACCTGGCCGGTGTAGTGCGCCACTTCGGGGTTGATCTGGGCCGTCAGGTTGGTGTCGGCCGACCACTTGGCCTTCACCAGGCCTTGGGTGAGCAACTCTGCCCCGACGGCCAGTTGGACGCGGGCGGCCAACTGCTCCTGCCCGACGTTCTTGGCGGCCAGGCGAACCGAGACGTGGTAGTCACGCTCCTCGTCGGACCAGGAACCGGTCGGGTAGCTCATGGTCAGCTGATTGACCGGCGTGCCGCGGTGGGTGAGGTCCTCGACGGTTGGTGAGACCTGGCGGATGAACAACACCTGGGCCCCTTGCGGGATCCACACCCGCAGTTCGGCGCTGGCCACGCCACGGGCCATCGACTTTCGCATCAACTCGCCGAACACGGCACTGAGCTGAGAGGGATCGCCGATCATGTTCACGGTGCCCAGCGTGGCCTGGGCGATCTTGCGGATCTCGGCGACCTTCCAGTCCACGCCCACGCCCAAGGCATCCACCTGGAACTGGCCGGAGCAGCGAGCGATCGCAGCGTCGAGCTGCTCGGGGCGCTCGTTGTGGTTCTCACCGTCGGTCAGCATGATCACGTGCTTGTTGCCCAGCCGTCCCATGGAGTCGAACAGGTCCTTGCACAGGTTGAGCCAGGTGCCCATCGCCGTGCCGCCTTCGGCGCGGAAATAGGTGATCGTGCGCTTGGCCTCGGCACGGTTGGTGGCGTTCATCGGCACCATGCCGGGACCGCTCTGCACTGGCGGGTAGGCAAGGTAAGCCTTGTGGTTGCCGGTGACGACCGCGAAATAGGTGCCGTCGAGGATGTTGTCGAGGGCGATCATGGCGGCCTGTTTGGCCGCCTGCATGTTCACCGTCCCCATTGAGCCCGAGGTGTCGATGGCGATGATCTCGCCGGCGTCGCCGCTGCCGGTGCGTCCGGCGGTGCCGGCGCCGGTACAGCGAATCGTCACGATGGCGTTGACGTCGGTGCCGCCGTCGGGCAGAAACTCGTTCTGGTAAACCGCAGAACTGAACTCAGCCATGCTGGAGATGCTCCTCGACGACAGTTAGGGATGTGCTGGTGGTGGGTTCCAGCCTAGTTGGCTGTTCGGGGGCGGGGCAGCGGGCCAGTGCCACGGTGACGTTGTCGCGGCCGCCTTGCCCGTTGGCCCAGTCGACCAGCCGCTGGGCCACGCCGAGCACGTCGTCGCCGGCGGAGCTGGCAGCGACCAGCTGTTCGCGCAACATCACCGGCTCGGAGGCGTAGTTCCACAGGCCGTCGGAGCAGACCAGCAGCCACCCGGGCTCGGTGACGTGATGGACGCCGGTGCGCGGCACGATGTCGGCAGCGTCGCGTCCGAGCCATTTGGTGATGGCATGCGCCCGCGGGAGGGCCTCAGCCTCGGCTCGGGGCATCCCTTCGGCGACGAAGGCCTGTGCCAGAGAGTCGTCCAGGCTGAGCAACTGCGCGTTCGCGGCGGTCAGAAAGTAGACCCGGGAATCACCCAGATTCGCGTAGTGCACCTGGTCGTCCACGACCACGGCCGCTGCCACGGTGGCCGAAGCCGCACTCGGACTCTCCTGCGCGGTCTGAGCGCTCACCGCAGCGTTGGCCGCAGCGGCCGCGGTCACCATGGCCTCCGCGATCAGTGCCTCGTCGGCGGCGTCGGTGCTCAACCTCCGAACGCTTTCGATCAGTACCTGGCGAATCGTTTGGGCGGCAGTGGTGGCGGCCTCGTCGGAATCGATGCTGGTCGACACGCCGTCGCAGACCACCAGGACCGCTCGCCGGCCTTCGGCCCACAGGGCCATCGCGTCCTCATTGCGCGCGTGCTTGATCCCGCGATCGCAGACGCCGCCCACCCAGTCGGCCGGGGCGTCGCTGTAGTGATCGCGGGCGCTGGGAGCCTTGGTTCCACAGACCTGGCAATAGCCGTCCGTGTCGATGGTGCCGCCGCAAGCGGGGCACACCAAGACATCGCTGTGGCGAGCGCCGAGCCGCCGCGTCTGCTGTGATTGGTGGCTGGGGGTCGACGGCTCGGGCGGCAGTTCCACCGACGGTTCGAGGGTGGCCCCGCAGGCTTCGCAGAACGATGCAGACGGTGCGATCGGCTGCCCACATTGGGGGCAGGGTTGCGCCGGTTGCTGCCAGACCGGCCACGACGGTTCGCTCATAGCAGGCTCCAGGGACGCAGGGAGTTCGCCAGGTCGAGGTACTGATGGCGTGAAGAGGTTTCGGACTGCAGATCGGCGAGTTCGCGGTAGGTCGCAGCGAGCTCGTCCAAGAGTGCAGCGGGCCGCAGGTTCTGGCCGGCCCGGTGAATGCTGACGCCTTCGCCGGCTAGCAACAGGCAGCGCCGCAGCAGTATCGCGCGATACTCGGCGGCCACCCGTGGGTCCAGGTTGGCCGCCGACACTGCTGCGAAGGCGGCCGCGATGCCGTCTGGGTCAGTCGAGGAGGCGACGAGATCGGCGGCGCGCTGGCGTTGCGACTCCGGGTAGCCGCGTGAGGTCACCGGCACCAAGGCGAGAGCGGCCAGCGAGCCGGCCCGATCATCGCGGCGGCTGCGGATCCGGGACAGCCCGAATGCCGCCGGCGTGACGTAGGCGGCATCGGTCGAGGCGCAGATTCCGTAGAGCACTTCGGCCAGGTCGTTCTCGCCGCCGAGTTCGCAGGCCAGGGCGAGCGCGAGTTTGGGCGCGAGCTCGCCTGGCAGCTGCCCGTAGACCGCGTTGAAGGAGCTTTGCGCCAGCGGATAGTCGCGCACGGCCAGTGCTCGCAGTCCGGCCAGCCACAGTGCACGCCACTCCCACGGATCATCGTCGAGCAGCTGCGAGACACAGGGGGTCAGCAGATCGGGCAGTCCGGCGTCGAGCGCGGCTTGACCCCGCGCCAGCAGGACGCCTTTGCTCGGCTCCGGAACATTCTGCAGGGCCTTCAGCCGGGAAGCTGCCGGCTGGTCGGCCAGGCGCTCCAGGAACTCGGCCTGCGGATCGGTGACATCCATCCGCAGCCGCGGCAAGGCGTCGTACTGGGTTCCGTGGCCGACCGTTGGTGCTTCGAAGAGTGCGGAGATCGCTGAGGCCGATGCCACACCGGGGCGCTGGCTGGCGACGACTTCACGCAGCACGCCGAGCATCTGTTGGCGCAGTTCGTCGACGCTGGCGAAGCGGTCGCTCGGGTTGGGCGCGCAGCACTTGAGGAGCAGTCGGTACAGCGAGTCTTGGGCAGCGAAGGCCGGCAACTCGTCCGCGGCCGGGATGCTGAACTCGTAGGTCGATTGAAAGCCCGGAACCTCGGCCGACAGCACCATCAGCGTGCGGCCGATCGTGAAGATGTCCGAGGCTACCGAGGGGCCGAGAGTCGCGACCTCAGGGGCCTGAAAGCCGACGGTTCCGTAGATGGGGGAGTCCTCGTCGCCTTCGTGTCGAACGCCGCCGAGGTCGATGAGCTTCACCGAGTCGCCAACCTGAATGACGTTGTCCGGCTTGAAATCGCAGTACAGAAGGCCGAGCGAGTGCAGATAGCTGAATGCTGGCAGCACCTCAACCAGGAAGGCCAAAGACCATTCGACCGGCAGCGGGTCGGCGTCACCGTTGTTCACCTGCATGCGCTGCTTGAGGAGCTGCTTCAGCGAGCGCCCGCCGACGTACTCCATGACGATGTACCCGGCGCCGTCGTGGGTGACGAAGTTGTAGATCTCAACGATGAGGGGATGTTGCACCCGAGCAAGAAAGCGCTGCTCGCCGATCGCGGCCGACATCGCGTCGGCGTCGCCGGCGTTGAGCAGTCCCTTGAGCACCACCCATCGCCCCGACACGTTCCGGTCGGTCGCCAGGTAGACCCATCCCATGCCGCCGTGGGCCAGCGCGCCGACGACCTCGTACTGGCCAGCCACCAGGTCGCCGGGGGAGAGCTTGACGGCGAAGGAGTAGGGCGCCCCGCAGCTGGGGCAGAACCCCTCCGACCGGCTGGCGACGTTTTCTGCACCCTGTCCGACTTTGGAACCGCAGCGGGAGCACACCCGCGCCGACAGTGGCACCTCCGGTTCACGAAGGACGGCTTTGGCCGGGTCGATCGCTGGCGCGGGCGGGACTCGGGTCAGCCCGGCACCGATGCGTCCGACGTCGTGCGAACCTGACGACAATCGCCGCACTCGGCGCTCGCCGAACGACGTCGCCCGCGCTGAGCCGAAAGCGGTGCTGCCCAGATGAACTGAGGTCCGGGTGCGAGTCGCGGTCGAGGCAGACGACACCGGCTCGGCTTCGGCCGGAGTGCCACACACGTCGCAGTACCCGTCATAGATGTGACCGGCGCAGCCCGGCTGACGGCACGGCCCCGACGACACCGCGGCCGGCCTGCCGCCCTGCCTGCCGGCACCGACCGGCATCACGGCGCCCGGCATGCCGCAGACGTCGCAGTAGCCGTCGACGATGGTCCCGGGGCATCCGGGTTGCTGGCACTTCACTGTGCCGCCTGGTGCTCGAGCTCAGCGGCCAACGCCGCCAGCAGGTGTTGGACGACTGGGAGCCGAACCGGAGTGGTGGCCAGCCGGGAGCGGATCAGCCCGACGAGTTCGGCGACTGCGGGTGCCTGCGCCGCTGGCCCGGCGGCCGAGAGAAGGGTCTCCAGGCGGTTGACCGCGGCGTCCCGCTCGCCCAGCCGCTGGGTCAAGCGGGTTTGGGCCGCGGCCAGGTCGGCGTCAAGAGCTGCCAATCGCGCGGCGTAGCCGGTGAGGGCGTCAGCGGTGTTCGGGATCGGGCCGAGCGCGTCGACGCCGCCGAACTGCTCGGAGGGAACTGGCCATACGGCAGCTGACACCTGATCGGCCAGCGTGCGGGCTGCGAACTCCCTGGCACTGACTGCGGTGCGCTGATCACGCACGCGGGTCAGCAGATCGTGGCCCTGGCGGCGGCGTGCGGCTCCAACGATGAGGTCGCGTTCGAGCTTGGCTGCCTCGACCTCGAGAGCGCTCAGCAGCCCGGCGACATCGCCGCCGCGGTCTCGCTTGGCGCTGACGTCATCGATGCGGCTGACCACGGAGTTGAGCTTGGCTTGCCCGGCGGGGATCAGAGCGGGCGGCTCATACGCCAGCTGATCGCGAATCCGTTCGGCCTGGGCGCGCAGTCCGGTGATTCGCAACTGGATCGCGGTCGCGTTCGGGTCGGTGTTCAGCCGGGTGCGCAACTGGGCGACCAGGGCATCGCAGAGCCGACCGGCCTCGGGCAGGGACACGGCCATCGACTGCAACGAGACCACCTGCGAGCCGGCTGTGTCGAGGCGACCCCAGATCAGGGCGGAAAGCTTGTCGAGCTCCTGACGGCCGACCCGGCCGGAGTCCCAGGTTGCCAGCAGCAGGTTTTGCCGGGTCTTCGCCGCCTGCCACAAAGCCAAGGCCAAGGACATGTCAGCGGTCAGCTCGGCCTGACGGGCGGTGGCGATGACCTGTGCGTCCAGGGCGTCGAGTTCGGCGCGGCGTTCGGCCAGCCACGTGTCGAGGGCTCCGAGGTAGCTGAGCATCTCGGCTTCGCTCGGGGCCGCGCCGAGGCTTCCTGGGGCGATGGGGGCGGCGATCATCGGTACTCCTTCAGCCGGCGGGCCACGCCCCAGTAGGCCACGATCGCGCCGGCCACGCTCAACACGGCGGTGACCGCGGCCGATCGGGTCACCGTGGTGAGTGCCGTGGAGGACTGCGCGTCCGAGCTGGCAAGACTGGCCGTGCTCTCCGTGGCGACTGCTGCAAGCAAAGTGTTGTCGTTCTTCATCGTCGCGGCCGACGTCAGCGCCTGCGTCGCCGTTGCCCAGTTGCTCTTCTCGAGGGCAGCGTTGATGGTCTGGTACTGCTTCTGCACCGCCGAGACGGTGCTGGTGGCCACACCGCAGTTCTGCAATCCAACGACCTGCGCGAGTTGAGACTTCAGCGTGGACCCGTCGGCCGACTTCGTGGTGATGGCCACCGTCTGCGAGTGCCGTAGCTGCGCCAGGGCGATCTGTCCATCGCTCAAACCGGCGACCTCGGCGAAACCGGTGACCCGGGCGGCGCCGTTGGCCGTCGTCGCCTCGACCACTGCGGACAGGCCGACGGACGCAACGACCATGACCGCGATCGCGGCAAGGGCAACCCCGATATTGAGGAAACGGCGACTCAGCCGGGCCAGATCAACCGAAGCCACGATGATGGCCGTCAAAGCCAGCAGCGCCACCACCGAGAGCACCAGCGCGTGGACGCTCCACGACGGGGTCGTCGTACCGGCCCGCAGTTCGGAACGCAGCGCGTCGATCTGGGGGATCAGCGTCTGGGTGAGCAGATTGTCGGCCTCGGCCAGTGCGGCGCTGCCGGAGGCCAGCGCCACGCCATAGCGAGCCGTGTCTGCACCGATCTCAACCAGCGCGGCACGATCGGCTGGGCGATCCGCAGCCGCGCCGACCAAGCCTGACATCGCACTGTTGAGTGCGGCGTTCACGTCGGCGCTCGAGTCACCCAGAGTCTTCAGCCGGGCCCGATTGCCCGCTTCGATCAGGTCTGCCTCGACGGCAGACAGTCGCTGGTACTGGGTCGCCAGTTGCGGTGCGGCCGACAGCTGCGCGCGCAGATCGAGGAGCAGCCAGGTCGCTGCGATGCCGAGCACCAACAAGGCCGACACCACGACGACCTGGGCACGCCGCAGGCGCTGCGCAGTGGTGCTGGGCGACCGCGGCGGGAGCGACGTCTCGACGAGACTTGTTGCGGCTGCGGTCTTCCATACCGCGGCCAACCGAGTGTTCGGACGCGAGATCGTCGGCGGCGTCGGCTGCGACATCAGAGTTCCTCTGCCGGAGGAGTTGAGGAGCCGGGGTCGCGGGGGCCGCCGGGTGAGGTGTCGGTCGTGGTCTCGGCTGCGAAATCGACGGTCTGGGTGACCGCGTCGTCCATGCCGTCGGGTGGGCGTAGGCCCACCGGCTGATCGGGATCGATGAGATCTTCGGCGAGCAGGGTGCGTAGCTCCTCGATGGTGGGCTCCTCGCGGTCGCGCAGGCGCCAGGCATGTCGGCCGATGGCGGCTTCGAGCAGGTTGCGTGCGTAACGGCCATTTCCGAAGTTCTCATCGCGCACTTGGAAGCTGAGCTGGCGGCTGAACTCGTCCAGGCAGCCGGGGCCCAGATCAAAGTCGGAGGCGCTGGCCATCGAGGTGAAGATGCCGCGCAACTCCTCGTCGCTGTAGTTCTCGAACTCGATGCTGGTGCGGAACCGGCTGGCCAGGCCGGGGTTGTTGGCGATGAACTCGGTCATCGGCCCGGGGTACCCGGCCACGATCACCACCAGATCGTCGCGGTGGTCCTCCATCTCCTTGACCAGGGTGTTGATCGCCTCTTCGCCGTACTGGTCGCCGTTGAGGGAGTAGGCCTCATCGATGAACAGGACACCGCCATAGGCTTTGGCCGCGACCTCTGCGGTCTTTATGGCCGTTTGGCCGAGGTAGCCGGCGACCAGCTCAGAGCGGTCGACCTCGACCAGCTGCCCGCTACTGAGCAAGCCGATGGCCTTGTAGATGCCGGCCACCAGCCGCGCCACCGTCGTCTTGCCCGTGCCCGGATTGCCCACGAAGACCAGGTGACGGGTGATGGTCGGACTCTTCAAGCCAGCTTTGGTCCGCAGCGCATCCACTTTCAGAATGGCGGTCTGTCGGCGGATCTCGGTCTTCACCGTCGCCAGCCCGGTCAACGCGTCGAGTTCGGCCAGCCACTCCTCGACGGTCTTGGCCGGCTCAGCGGGCTCGGCTTGGCCAGCCGGCGGGTCCTGCTGAGTCTGGGGTGCCCCTGGCGCGGGTTCGGACGGGCCGCCGTCCGAGACGACGCACGGTGGCGGGGCGGTCGGCGTCAGCGAGCGGGGCGCTGCGTCACTGCCGAGGCCGGGAAAAGCGCCCGGTGTCTGCGGATCGAGGTGGCTGAGGTCAAGCAATGCGGCCTCGGTTCCCGACAGCCGGCCCAGGACATCGCTGAGGATGGCCGGGGCTTGCCGAAGGAACTCCTGCTGAGCCCGGTCCTGATCGGGATCCAAGCCCGGGGCGCCCGTCGCCGAACGAGATGCGGTCGGACGGAGCAGTCCGCCGGGCAGTTGGGCGGCGGCGGCCAGGCTCGCCGCCCCGACGGCCTCGGCCGTCGGCTCGCCCAGCGTCGCGGCAGCTTGGCAGACCGCGCCGAGAGCTTTGGCGTAGGCAGCGCCGCCGGCGGTGCTGGCTGCCTGGGTCGCCAGCGGCGTTGCCGCGCCCCGATAGCGACGACCCGCAACCGCCGCGTCCATGAACTCTTGGGCCGACGCAGGACGATCCAGCGCAGCGCACCACGCCAGATAGGCGCCACGATTGGACTCGGCGATGGCCGCGGCGAGGATCCGCCCCTCGGCCGCCGCAGCGTCCACCGGAAGGCCGCACGCGCCGGCCGCCTCCTCGAGGGCGGCCAACGCCCCCTTCAATGCAGCGGCGCTCACGACTGCTGCCCCAGGTTCAGTTCCGGTGCCTGCGCGTGGCCGAACTTCTCGGTGAGGAAGCGGCCATGCGTGATCAGGGCAGCCGCGTCGGTGGTGTTGGCGGCGTTGTAGATCGAGTCCATCGTGACCGCGAGCAGGTCGAGTTGGTCGATGAGCAACAGCAGAGCGGTCTTGCTTCCATCGACCGGGCGGGAGTCAGCCCAGTCGCGGGGGAGCCGCAGGTAGTTGCCGATCGCCTCGGGCAGGTAGTCGGTCGCGGTCGCGACCACCGAGTACGCGTCGTAGCTTCCCAAGCCCAACAGACCCAACCGAGGCAGCGTGTTCCGCACGGTCGTGACCACCTTCAGGGCGCGGGCGCGCACCACCGTCGGGACCGCTGGGTCATCGACCAGCTGTTCGACCCCCGACAGCGCGGCGGCGATATCGTCGGCCGTCGGCGCGGCCGCCACCTCTTCGGAAGGTTCGGCCGACGGCGTCACGTCCGGGTTGCCGGAGAGCCAGTTCCACAGACCCATCGCAGGCTCAGGCGTCGATCGACAACCCGGGCATCGTCTGCGCCCGGCTGTCTTGCTGAGCCACGCGTTCCAAGTAGGCCTTGCTCTTGGTGACTTCGGTCTCGAGTGTTCCGATGGTCGCCGACATCGCGTCGAGCGCCTTCAGCTTGAACTCGTCGATCGAATCCATGGTCGCGTAGATGTTGGCGAAAGCGGCCTGCAGTTGTTCCAGGCCGATGGTGGACGACGCCGCCTGCTCCTGGATCTGCGCGGAGTTCTCCTTGAGCATCTCCGAGGTGCGTTGGATCATCTCGCTGGTGGTCGTGTTCAACGCGGTGATCTGGTCGAGCACGAGCTTCTGGTTGCCCAGCGCCTGCGCCACGATCACGGCCGTCCGCAGCGCCGAAATCGTCGTGGTCGAGGCCCGGTCAACGCCCTTGATCAGCTCGATGTTGTTCTTGATGATGATGTCGATCGCCAGGTAGCTCTGGATCGAGACGGCGAGCTGCGTGAGCAGATCTTGGTGCTTCTGGCGGACGTAGAACAGCACGTCCTGGTTGAGCACCTTGGCCTTCTCCGGATCGGACAGCTGAAGCTCGGCGATCTGCGCACTCAGCTTGGCGTCCAGGCGTTCTGCGATGTAGACGTACTGGTTCAGCCGACCCATCACCGTCCACAGATTCTGCTTCTCCATGTTGAGAGCCGCATTGTCTTTGGTGAGTTCGTCCTGCCCGGAGCGCAGGGCATGCAGGATCGCGTTGAGGTGATCCTGGGACGACTGGTACTTGCGGAAGTAGTCGCCGACCTGACGTCCGGCGCCGAGCCGGGCGAAGAAACCCTTCGCCTTCCTGGTCTGGGCGGGATCGAGGTCTTCGACGGTGCGCCGCAGTTCGAGCAGCGTCTTGCCGACCTTGGAGGTGTCGGCCAGGCCGCCCGCCTCGATGGCTCGCACGGGGGTCTGCAGCAGCCGGTTGGACGTTTCAGCGGCCTTGCGGATGTCGGCATCGCCCATGCTGCGCACGGCATCGGCCTGCGCGGTGAACGTCGGTGATGCGGTCTCCGCCGTCGAGAGTGCGGAAAGGAACTGCTCGACCTTGGCGTCCAGGACGGGAACCTGCGTGGCGTCGACCTGGGGAGCCATCGCGGGCGCCTGCGTCGCGGTTACCGTCGGGGCCGGCGCTGCGGGCGTGAGATTGAGCATGTCGGGCGGCGCCAACTGGACGGCGGGGCCCTGGGCGGCTGGCTGTGCAGGAGTGCTCATCGGTGACTGACCCTCTCGATCCGGACGACGTGGTCCAATCTAGCCGTCTCGGCCGACGAAAGGCCGGTGGAAAGGCTGCTGGCCGCGCGGTGCCGGGGAGCGACCGGGGCGAACCCTGAGCGGGGAGCCGGTGCACCGATTGTCGGTGCCGAGTGATTGCATGGGTGTCGTGAATCCACCCCTGCTTCGAGGCGGCCTGCCGGCTTTGTCCGCCGAGCAGTCGGAGGTCCTGGCTTCCTGGCGGCAACCGCTCCTCGTCCTCGGTGCACCCGGTGTCGGCAAGACGACGCTGTTGGGACAGGCTGCGGTGATGACGATCCGCTCCGGCGGTGCCCAGCCGGTGGTGCTTACTTCCAGCCGGGCCGCTGCCAGCAGACTGCGTAATGCCGTCACCGCAGAACTGGGCGAAGGCAGCTGGCGGCCGACCGTGACGACGGTCCATGGATTGGCCCGTTCACTGTGGCAGCGGTTCTCCGGGCGCGCCGAGGTGCGGCTGCTCTCTGCGCCCGAACAGGAATTCCGGGTGCGTGAACTGCTGGCGGGCGCGAACCCCGATCTGTGGCCGGGCGAGCTGCGCTATGCCGTGCAGACGCGGGGCTTTGCCGCCCAGGTGCGAGCTGCCATCGCCCGCGCGCGGCAACTGGGTCTGGACCCAAACGATGTGATCGACTTCGGTGGCCGAGCGGCGCGGCCAGCGTGGGTCGCGTTGGGACGATTCTTCGCTGAGTATCTTGATGTGCTCGACGCTGAGGGTGTCCTCGACTATGCCGAGTTGGTGCATCGCACTCGGCTGTTGCTCGACTCGCCGCAGGTCGGCGCGATGCTCGCTGCAGAGGTGGGCGCCGTCCTCGTCGACGACTACGCGGAGCTCGACGCGTCCCAGCTCGGGCTGATCGCCTCGCTGAGTCGCGAGGCGCCGCTGCTCGCGGTTGCCGATCCTGACAGCGTTTCTGCGGGCTTTCGTGGCGCGGATCCGCGTGCGGTGCGCGAGTTCGCCCACCTCTTCGGCGCGGTGGACCGCCCTGCCCAGGTGACGACCTTGACCACGACTCATCGCCATGGGCCAGGAGTTGTCGCGGCATTGTCCCGACTGCGCGCGCGGATCCCTCGCGTGGCGGCAGGGGCCCCGGTCACCGTGGCCGCAGCGGATCCGCCGAGCGAGGTTCTGGTGCTGGATTGCCATGACGAGGCCGAGCAGGCTCGGGCGATCGCGGACGAACTGCGCCGGGCGCGGGTCCTCGACGGTGTGGCCTTCTCCCAGATGGCGGTGCTGGTCCGTTCGGGGCGGCGGCAGCTCGCGCCGCTGGCGCAGGCGCTGATCGCTGAAGGGATTCCCGTCGAGGTGCCGGGCGATGAGATCCCGTTGGCGCAGGCGGCAGCGGTTCGGCCACTGTTACTCGCGCTGAGCGTCGCGTTGGCCGGCAGCGCGCAGCCGGACGAAGCGGTGCGGCTCCTGACCAGCCCGTTGGGTGGCTTTGACGCCGTCGGCCTACGGGTGCTGGCCCGGCAATGGCGTTCAGCCGGTCATGGGGACGCTGCCCATCTGCCGTTGGCCGCTCAGATCTCACAAGCGCTCAACGATCCGCGATGGGCAGCAGTAGCGGTCGAGGGACGTGCGGCTGGAGTCTCCTCCGACCATGGCGAACGCTTGACGGCGATGGCGACGCTCCTAGCCGCAGCTCGACGGCTACTCGACGGCGACTCGGCGGTGGATCGCGTCCTGTGGCAGCTGTGGCAGGGCACCGACTGGCCGCAGCGGTTGGCGCGAGAGGCCACCGGCGACGGCCCCAGCGCGGGCCGGGCTGAGGCCGACCTTGACGCGCTGTGCGCCCTGTTCGATGTCGCCGCGGAGACCAGCGGACGCGGTGGAGCAGCGGGCGTGCGGGCATTCCTTTCCGAACTTGCCGCGCAGCAGATTCCCGCTGACCGGCAGCGCGAGTCGCGGCCGGCTGGGCGCGGCGTGGACCTGCTCACTGCTCACCGGTCACGCGGTCGCGAGTGGCAGATCGTTGTGGTGGCCGGCGTGCAAGAGGGCGTGTGGCCGGCGGGGCGGCGGATGAGTGTGGTGCTGGACGCGTCCGAGCTCGATGCCGATGGTTTGCTGCCGGCAGCCTCACCGCGTGAGCTGCTCGCCTCCGAACGGCGGCTCTTCCATCTGGCCTGTTCGCGGGCTCGACGCCGGCTCGTCGTAACTGCTGTCGCCGGCACCGAGGGCGAGAGCGACGCGCCGTCGCGATTTGTCGCCGAACTCGGCGTTCGGCCGCGCCGACCGCTGAAGACCGAGCTTCCGTTCAGTCTTTCGGGGCTGGTGGCCGAACTCCGCCGCACGGCGACGTCGGCGACGGTAGCTGAGCCGCTTCGCCGAGCGGCCACGGCCGAGTTGGCGCGTCTGGCAGATACCACCGATCCCGCCGGGCGGCCCATCGTCGCTGCTGCGCAACCCCGGAACTGGTGGGGCGTGCGCGAGTTGTCGACCGCGGCCGTGGCGGGGGAGCAGCCGATTCGATTGAGTCCCAGCCAGGTGAGCGCTGCGCTGACTTGTCCTCGCCGCTACTTTCTGGATCGAAACAGCGGGAGCGGAGAGCCGTCATTGGCGGCCACGCTGGGCTCGCTGATCCATCGGCTCATTCAACTGGCCACCCAAGAGGGCTGGGGCATCGCCGAGCTTCGCGACGAGCTCGCTGCGGTCTGGCAACGGCTGCCGTTCGAAGCCGCGTGGTTCTCCGCGAGCGAACGGGTGGAGGTCGAGCAGGCGTTGGCTCGATTCGTGAACTGGCGGGCGGCCCGCGATGGCGAACTCGTTGCGGTCGAGGCGGGCTTTCGGATGGAACTGGAACTGGATGAACGTGCTGTGGAGCTGACCGGGAAGATCGACTGGCTTGAGCGGACGTCCGCGGGGCTGCGGGTGGCCGACTTCAAGACCTCCCGTACGACGCCGACCAAGGCGCAGGTCGCCGGGATGGACCAGTTGGGCATCTACCAGCTCGCCATCGCTTCGGGCGCACTCGCTGAGATCGCCGGCTCCGGGTGGGACCAACCCGAGTCCGCCTCAGCGGTCTACTTGCGGCAGGCAGGTCGTCCAGAAGACACGCCCAAGGAGTTCTGGCAGCCTTCCATTCTCGAGCGACCGTTCCTCACCGAGGAAAGCTCGCCGTACACCACCTGGGTTCACCAGCGCGTTGCCGCCGCCGCGCACGTGGTCGCGGTCGGCGAGTATCCGGCCACTCCCGGCCCGCACTGTCAAGGATGCGCCTTCGCGTCCAGCTGTCCGGCAGATCCTCGCGGACGGCAGGTACTGCGATGACGCTGAACCGGCCGTCTCAGCTGTGTGAGTTGCTCGGGATCCCGTTCTCAGAGCAGCAGCTTGCCGCGATCACAGCCCCGCTGGAGCCGGCGGTCATCATTGCCGGAGCGGGTTCGGGCAAGACCACGGTGATGGCCGCCCGAGTGGTGTGGCTGGTCGGGTCGGGCCAGGTTCGACCCGACGAAGTGCTCGGATTGACCTTCACCCGGAAGGCGGCCGGTGAACTGAGCGGTCGGGTCCGACGGGCTTTGCTTCAGTCCGGGCTGGCAGATCCAGACGGCGCGGAAGAGCTGATTCTGACCTACGACGCCTTTGCTGCGCGGCTGGTGGCCGAGCACGGCCTGCTGCTGGGCATCGAGACGGGTCTGCGGATGATTACCGGAGCGGCGCGCTACCGCTTGGCCGCCCGCGTGGTCAGTGACGCCCCCGGGCCGCTGCGCCATCTCTCCCGGCTGCGTCCGGCGACCGTCACCGAGCGGGTCGTGAACCTTGCCGCCGAGATGAGGTCCCATCTCGTGACTCCGGGACTGATCGCTAGCCACGCAGAGATCTTCGCTGCTGCCTTGGATGCTGCCCCTCGCCGAAGCGGAACCGCGGAGTACAAGGCGATCCAGGACGCTCGGGCCACCCAGGCTGAGCGGGTGGAGCTTGCCGGTCTCGTGGTCGCCTACGAGCAGCTCAAGACCGAGCTGGGCTTTGTCGAGTTTGCCGATCAGATGGCGCTGGCCGCGCAGCTGGCTACGGAGGTGCCCAGCGTGGCGATGGCGCTGCGGGAGGAGTTCGCAGTGGTGCTCCTCGATGAGTATCAAGACACCTCAGCCGCACAGGCGACGGTCTTGCGGGGCCTCTTCTCGGGGCCGGACGTGGCGAACGGGCGTGGCCACGCGGTGACCGCGGTCGGCGATCCCTGCCAGGCGATCTATGGGTGGCGCGGTGCGGCGGCCAGCAACATTCTCGACTTCGCTGAGCACTTTCCTCGTGCCGACGACAGCCCCGCCGCCCGGTACGCGCTGACGGTCAATCGACGCAGTGGCCAGCGGGTTCTGGACGCGGCGAACGCCCTGGCCGCGGGGGTACGGGCTGAGCCGGCGCTCGCCGGCCAGGGATTGGAGCTTGACCTGGTTGCCCCCACCGGCACAGCACCGGGGCGAGTCGAAGCACTGAGCTACATCACCTGGCCCGAAGAAGTCGAGGCGCTCGCTGATCGTGTCGCCACCCTGCACGACACCGGCGCTGTGCAGGCGTGGTCGGACGTGGCGGTGTTGTGTCGCCGCAACGCTCACGTGGCCTCGATCTACGCCGCTCTGCGCGCCCGGGACGTCCCAGCCGAGATTGTGGGTCTGGGCGGACTGCTTGATCTCCCGCCGATTGCCGACGTCGTAGCGACCTTGACGCTGCTCGCCGATCCCGCCGCGAACGCCGCCGCGATTCGGCTGCTCACCTCAGCCCGGTGGGCGGTGGGCCTGCCCGACCTGGCGGTGTTGGGGCGCCGGGCTCGGGAGTTGGTGGAAGTCCGACGCGATGGTGGCGCCGCGGACGCGCGCCTCGATTCCGAGGTCGCTGCGGTGACCGGCGCCGCTGCCCCCAGCTTGCTCGAGGCTGCCGCGGACCTCGGCCGCCTGCCGTACAGCCAGGTTGGGCGCCGTCGATTCGCCGCGTTCAGCAGCGAGATCGCGGCCCTGCGGCGTCACCTGCCGGACGGCTTGGTCGAACTCACCACTCGGGTGATCGCCGCTTTGGGCCTGCCGGTCGAGCTCGCCCTCGCCGATGACCAGTTGCGCGGCATTCTGGGTGCCTTCGTTCAAGCGGTGGCCGGTTATGTCGACATTGACGCCGATGCCTCGTTGGTCGGATTGCTGGCCTGGTTCGATGCCGAACGGGCGTATGGGGTCGGACTCGAGCAGCCGGTGATCTCATCGTCCGACTCGGTCAAGGTGCTCACGGTTCACAAGGCAAAAGGGCTGGAGTGGCCAGTCGTCTTCCTACCAGGGCTCGCCGGTGGGGTTTTCCCGAGCGAACGAGTGACCGGAAACTGGCTCAGCAACGCCGCAGTGCTGCCGTACCCGCTGCGAGGTGATGCGGGTTCGCTGCCGACCTTGGGCGCGGTAGACCATCGGCAGATCGGTGGTTTCGCGGCCGAACTCAGCTCCCAGCAGCGCCTCGCCGAGGATCGGCTGGCCTATGTTGCCGTCACCCGCGCCAAGCAGCTTCTGGTGGCCAGCAGCCACATCTGGGACCTCGGGCTGACGCGGCCACGGCAGGCGTCGAGCTACTTCGAGGTGCTGTGTGATCACGCCGACGACGTGAAGAAGCCGAGCGAGGTGCCGGCGGACAACCCGCTGCAGGCGTCGGTGGTGCCGCAGTCCTGGCCCGTCCTCGGGGAAGAGGAGGTCCTCGCTGCGCGGCGCCGTGCGGCCGATGATGTCGAGGCTGCCCGTCGCGAGTACGCCGACTCCGGGACCTATCCGGTTCCGACCGGTCTGGACGCCGACGGTGCGGCCGTGCTCCAGCGATGGCGGCGCGCTGCCGATCAGCTCATCGCCGCTGAAGTGGCGGATCGTCGTGCGCGGAGCCAGCGGACGCCGGACTACCTGTCGGTGACGGGAGTGGGCGCGCTGCGCCGCAACCCACAAGCCTTCGCTGCGGGTCTGCGGCGCCCGATGCCGCGGTTGGTCTCCGACGCGCAGCGGTGGGGTGTGGGCTTTCACCGGTGGCTGGAGAACCAGTTCGGAAGGCAGGCGCCACTCCTCGACGACGAACCCGACCTCGAGGTGGCACCGACGGAGTTCGCGAAGATGCGCGCCGGATTCGAAGCCAGCCCCTACGCCGGCGCCGAGCCGTTGGCCGTCGAAGCACCATTCACCCTGGTGATCGCCGGTCACCTGATCCGCGGGCGCATTGACGCGGTGTTCGTGGGGCCAGACGGTAGAGCGCAGGTGGTCGACTGGAAGACCGGCGACGTCAATCGGGCCGATCCAGTGCAGCTGGCCTGCTATCGCCTCGCCTGGGCTGAACTGACGGGGGTCTCTCCTGAGGAGGTGGACGCGGTCTTCTACGACCTGCATGATGCGGCGATCGTGCGTCCCGAGCCGCTGCTCGGTCGCCGCGAACTGGAAGATGTGCTGCGCGCCGCCACCGGTAGCCTGGCCGGGTGAGTCACTGGCAACATCCCGAGATCCTCGACCGTGCTGAGGGCCGACGTAGCGACCCAGCGTGGGTGGAGTCATGCTGGGATCGTCCGACCGCTCGGGTCATTCGCGTCGACGCCGCGGGGCGGATCGATCTGGCCGGATCCCGGCTGGCGCTGCTCACCGACGGCGATGTTTACGATCCGCAGCGCCATCATCTGCTTGGCCTGGTCGAGGGCGAGCCGGTCTTCGCGGCCAGGGTCGAGGCCGCCTCGACCCGGTTGCGCGCGGTGTTGGCCGAGCTGGACGACGTCGAGCAGGAGTTGGCCTTCGCTGCGGTGGGAGTCGTCGGCTGGCATTCCCGGGCGGGCTACTGCGGCAGCTGTGGGAGCATGACCGTGCCGAGGTTCGGTGGCATGGTTCGCAGCTGTCCGAGCTGCGGCACCGACGACTACCCCCGGACCGATCCGGCGATGATCGTCGCCGTCACCGACCCTGACGACCGGCTTCTGCTCGCTCGGCATCCGACCTGGGCGCCGGGTTTCCGCTCTGTGCTGGCGGGCTTCAGCGAGACCGGTGAGTCGTTGGAGCAGACGGTGCACCGCGAGGTGGGCGAGGAAGTCGGCCTCAGCCTGGAACAGGTGTCGTATCTGGGCTCGCAGCCCTGGCCGTTCCCGCGATCGCTGATGGTGGCGTTTCGGGCTCAGTCGCGCCAGGTCGAGCTTCAGCCCGCCGACGGTGAGATCGAAGAGGCTGGCTGGTACAGCCGGGCCGAACTCCACCATGCGCTGGCCGCTGGAGTGATCAGCCTGCCGTCCGGGGCGTCCATTGCTCGTCGGATGATCGAAGCCTGGCTGGCCGCAGATCTGAGCCCCGACGGTCTCCGCGCGGCAGCACCCCAGCGAACCGCCTGATCAACGCGGTCGGCTGAGCACGGGCGGGCGCGTGGCTGCGGATCGAGTCCGTTGTGCCGCCGCGGACGCCGCTGGGTCGACGCGGCCTTTGGGGCGTCAGGCCCCCCGACGAAGGGGCGGATCGGTGGGCGCGGCGAACGGTAGCTCTGGCCCGCGAGGTCAGATCGGAAGGGTTGAAGGCCGGGCGACGAAAAGCGAACAACTCGTGTCGTAGTAGGCCTGGGTCAACCCGAGAGCCAGCATCCCCAGCCGTGCGCAGACGGCTTGCGACGCCGCATTCTCGGGATTGGTCACCGCGAAGACCTCGGTGAGTCCGTGATCCCAGGCGTGCTGGAGCAGACGTCGGCCGGCTTCGGTGGCATAACCCCGACCCCAGGCGGCGGGGTGCAGGTGCCAGCCCACCTCGGTCACTCCTGACGGCTCGCCACTCCCGCTGGCGGGGAGCAGTTTGAGGAGGGCGTTGCCCACTGGCGCGTCCCAACCCTGCGGCACGATCGCCCACGCCCCACAGAGTTCTGTGGTGGACAGACCCTGCCAGCGCAGGATCAGCGCACGCGCTTGTGCCAGGTCGGTGATCAGTGTTGGCGTCCGGCCGATGTACCGCATGACCTCGATCCGGGAGTACATGTCGAGTACCGTCTCGGCATCCTGATCCACCCACGGACGCAGCGTGAGGCGGTCACTGGTCAGGGTTGGCTGCATCCGTTCACCCTAGCCACCTCGGCGGCTCGACGCCGGCGTCACAGACGGGCCAGCAGGCCGGACGCGCGGCGAGCGCGCTGGCGGATCGCCTGCCGGAGCGAGTCGGCTGATCCGATGAGCTCGACGCGGCGGGCCGCGCGGGTGACGGCCGTGTACAGCAGTTCGCGAGTGAGCAGTGGAGAGTCCGGCGCAGGAAGAATCAGGCTGACGTCGTCGAACTGACTGCCCTGGGCCTTGTGGACGGTCATGGCGTGGATGGTCTGCGTGGCGTCCAACACGAAGGGCGATACGGCCTGCACCTGGCTGCCACGGGCGAAGTACACCCGCAGTTGACCGCCGTCATTGACCACGACCCCGGTGTCACCGTTGAACAGCCCCAACTCGGGGGTGTTCTGGCTGATCAGCACCGGGCGCCCCGCGTACCACGGGCCGGACGCGTCGAAACCTGGAAGGACGGCGCCGATCCAGTCTTCGACCTGCCGCGACCAGTGGCTCACTCCGAAGGGGCCGCTGCGGTGTGCGCACAGCAGTCGATGCCGTTCCAGTTCGGCAAGTGCCGCGGCGACGTCGCCGGCCGCGGCGGCCTCGATCATGGCGACACCGTTGGTGACAGCGCGTTCGCGCAGTCCAGACTCCGAAGCGGAGGCGGCCAGGCTGATCTCGGGGTGCCCGGCCTCCGCGAGGCCGATCGCGGTGTCCGCGTCCCCGGCGAGGACGGCCGCCGCAAGGTTGGCAAGCACAGCGCCCGAGCGATGGTTGCGGCGCAGCACGGCCACCGGTCGCGCCGCAGCGTCCAGCGCCAGTCGATCGAGCGCCTGGCGGAGTTGGGGCAGCTCTTGCGTGGGCGCTTCGGCGATGTCGGCCAAGACGGCCCCGGCTTCCACCGGTGCGAGCTGATTGGGATCGCCGACGAGCACCAATCGGGCCTGTGGCCGCATCGCCTCAAGAAGACGAGCCATCAAGGTCACCGACACCATCGAAGCCTCGTCGATCACGACGACGTCATGTGGCAGCGGGTTGAACCGGTGGTGACGGAAGCGGTTGCGCGAGTCCGGCACCCAGCCGAGCAACCGATGGATCGTGGTCGCATGCAGGCTCCCCAGCTGCTGCTGCAGGTCGGCGGGCATCCCTGCCAGCGCGCGAGCCATCGACTCGTCCATGCGGGCAGCCGCCTTGCCGGTCGGCGCGGCGAGCGCGATCACGGCCGGCGTCGCCGACAGGCGGCTCAGCATGCCCAGCATTCTGGCGAGGGTGTAGGTCTTCCCTGTCCCCGGACCGCCGGCGATCACACTGACTCCGGTGTACAGCGGCACAACGGCCGCAGCAGCCTGGTCGGGATCATCAGCGGTGAGGATTTCGCTGGCGACCGCAGCCAGAGCGTCCATCTCGGGCGCCGAGCCGCTGACCGATCGGCGGGCCGTCAGTTCGTCGGCGACGGTGCTTTCCTCCTGCCAATAGCGTTCGAGATACAGCCGTTGGCCGGACAGCCTCAACGGCCGGTCACCGGGCGGTTCGATCCCGACGTTGACCAGCGGGCTGGCGGCGATGGCCTCTCGCCACGCCTGTGGCTGCGGCCACCAGTGGTCGGGAACCTCGCCCGCGGTGCCGTCAAGCGGCTCGAAGCGGGCTTCGGCCATCCGGTCCAGCTCGAGGCAGGTCGAGCCCTCACGGAGCGACCGGGTTGCCAACGCGAGCGCCAGCTGGACACTTTGATCCGACTCGCCGTAGAGATAGGCCACCTTCTGCGCCACGTGGACGTCACCCCAGCTGAGCAACCCCCACTGGTGGACGTCGCGCAGCAGACCTGGCCCAAGACTCACCGCAAGATCAGTCATGACGTCCTCCGGTCGCTGAGGAGCTCGGACAAGGCGACGATCAGGCCCGCCGGCGGGTGCCAGGAGAACACGCCGGTGTCGGGGCCGGCTTCCGGCCCACCCATGCCTCTGACGAACAGGTAGCCGACTCCGCCCAGGTGTCGCTGCGGGGTGTAGCCGGCCAAGCGCGCCGACAGGAAGCGGTGCAGAGCCACGGCGTACAGCAGGGCTTGGAGTGGGTAGTGGGTGCGCCGCATTTCCGCGGTCATCGCCGCCTGGCTGTAGTGCTCCAGCAGCAACTCGTCCGGTCCCAGGCGGTTGGTCTTGTAGTCGATGATCACGAACCGATCGCCATCGGCGCCTGCGATGCGCAACACCGAGTCGATGCTCCCGGTGAGGAATCCGCGCAGCACCTGCTGGCGAAGAGGCTCGGCGTTCAGATCGTCGGGGTAGTCGACCAGCGGGTCGTCGGCCGACAGCCACAACCGCAGGAGCCGACTGACGTCGCCCAGGGTGGTGTCGCTGCGATCACCGAGCGGGAGCTCGAAGTCCAGCTCGCTCAGTCGGTCACCGACGGCGATGTCGGCGAGAGCTCGTCCGTCGGTGAGGCCGCCGAGCGGGGTGAGCAGACTCGGACGCAGCGCATCGGCTAGCGCCGCGGGGGTCAGCCCGCTGATCGCGAAGCGCTGGGCCGCCGTTGTGGTCGCTTCACGGAGCCGGACGTCCAGCGCCTGGAGGTCTTCAGTGTGCCAATCGAGGTTCTCCAGTACCTGATGCACCAGGCTTCCGAAGGCGGTACCACCGGGCAGCGCCGCCATCGGCGACGGTGTGCCGCTCACCGCGGCGGTCTGCTCCTCGGGATCGGCCAGTGGTTCGTCGGCAACGGCGCCCACCGTTTCGGGTACGCGGGCGTGGACGGCCTCAGTGAGTCCCGAGTACGAGGTGCGGCGCCAGGAGGGGTCGATGTCCCGCTCCCAGACGGGGCTGGCCAAGTGCTGGTCGGCGACGACCCGCGGCGTGAGCCGACGCGCGCCGGGCTGGCAATCTTCGACGGTGATCCCAGCGGCGGCCAGCCAGGGGAGCTCATGCGGTGATCGCCATCCCGCTCCGCTGTCGAGCGGATACGCCGCCGCCGGGGTACCCGGGATCTGCGGATCGCGGTAGAGCAGCCGATGCAGTGCAGACGCCTCGGTCGTGCGCATCGTTGGTGCCCACCACATGGTCAGCTGCGACTGTGCCCGGGTGGCGGCGACGTAAAGGCCGCGCAGCCGATCCTCCGCCTGCTCCAATCCGTCCAACTCCCAGCGTCGGCGGCGTCCGGGTGCGTCCTTGCCACCGAGGTCGAGCACCCGACGTCCGCTGTCGTCGTGGAAGTCGAGCTTGCCGCCGCTGTCCTCGTCGGACAGATACAGGTCGGCGGCCTGCGGGAGGAAGACCACCGGGAACTGCAGCCCCTTGGCTTTGTGGACCGTCATCAACTGGACGGCATCGCGATCAGTCTCCAGCCGGCGGGTGCGGTCGGCTGAGCCGTCATGGCCATCGATCTGCTCGGCCAGCCAGGCGACCAGCGCCGGGCCGCGCACGCCTCGGGTGTACTCGGCGTGAAGGATTTCGGCCAACTGGCGATGGTCGGTCAGATCCCTTTCGCCGCGACGACGGCGCAACAGCCGCGCGGCCAGTCCGTCGCCGGCCTCGACCGAGTCGGACTGCACGGCCGCGAACAGTGCGGCCACGCCGTGGTGTTCGAGAAGGCGACCCCACCGCTGAAGCAGGCCGGCCCAGGCGCCCAGCTGCGCCTCGTCGGCTGTTGCCAGGGCGGTCAGATCGGCACCGATGAAGTCGGTCAGGATGGCTTCGCGCACGGCACTTCGGCGTGGTTGCTGGAGGGCTCGCAACAGCGTGAGCCAGTCCTGCGCCGCCGGGGAGGCGAGGATCGAGTCGGAACCTGAGAATGCCACCGGCACCCCGGCGGCGGCCAACGCCTGAGCCAGATCACGGCCTCGACGGTTGGTGGTCACCAGAATGGCGATGTCGTTCTCGGCGAGCGTTCGGGTCCGGCCCTCGTCGACGAGCTGGCCGTGTTCGAGCAGCTCGATGACCTGCGAGACGACGTCGGCATCGATTCGGGCGCGTGCGGTGCCGGCGTCCAGGAGGTGATCAGACGGCACGCATCGCAGCCTGACCGGCGCCGGCGTCGCGGTGGCAAGGCGGGACTCCGCGTGCCAGGCGGTGACCGGCTCCACGTGCACCTGCGGGCCGAGTGGCACGCCGGCGAACAGGGCGCTGATGGCCTTGACCAGCGGTTGGTCGGCGCGGCGGTTCACCGCGAGCGACGAGCGATCCCCGGCCGCGTGGACGGCCTGGGTGTAGGCGGTCACGTCCGCGCCACGGAAGGAGTAGATGGCCTGTTTCGGGTCGCCGATCAGGACCAGCGGAACGGCGCCGGCGAAGGCCCGCTCAAGGATCTCCCACTGCACTGGGTCGGTGTCTTGAAACTCGTCGACCAGGACGACCTGGCATCGCCGCCGCAGCCGCTGAACGCCGACTTCTCCTGCCGGTCCGCGCAGCGAGTCGCGCAGCCGCAGGAGTTGATCGTCATAGCTGTACAGCGCCAGCCGACGCTTGCGGCGCTGAAACTCTTCGCGGACGTCCTGGGCGAAGGCGATCCGCTCTGCGGCAGCACCGTCGGCGTCTTCGGGAACCAAAACGGTGGTGGGCAGATCGAGCGCGGCCGCTGTGGCGAGCTTGCCGGCGGTGGTCAGGTCGAAGGGGCGCTCCGACGAGGTGGCATAGCGGGCGAGATAGCGATCATCGGTGACTTCGTCGAGGAGCTTGCTCAGGTCTTCGGACAGCTGAGCCTGCGGGTCCTCGGTCGCCAAGACGCCGAGCTCGTCGAACATCGCCTGGCAGAACTGATGGATGGTCATGATGGCCGCAGTGTCCAGACCCGACAAGGCCGCCCGCAGATGCCGCAGACGCTCGGCGATCTGGCTCGGATCACCGCGGAGCAACAGTTCGTCCACTTCGTCCGTGGCAGAGGTCGGCCGGCCGTCCAGAGCGGCAGCCAACAGGCTCGCGGTGTCATGCAGCCGTCGGCGCACGCGGCCGCGCAGTTCTTCCGAAGCCGCGCGGCTGAAGCTGATCACGGCGAGTGCGTCGATGCTGACCAGGCCGGCGGCGAGGTACCGGGTCGCGAGGGCGGCGATGGCGTGGGTCTTGCCGGTTCCGGCGCTGGCCTCCAGGACGACGGTGCCCTGCGGCAGCGGCGCGGTGGGATCGAAGACGCTCACGGGGCCACCTCCGCTTCCAGAGCGGGCTTCCAGATGCTGCTCGCCAGCGCGCCGACCAGCGTCGCTTCGCGCGGGTCCGCTCCGGGGATCGGAACCTCCACCGGCAGATCGAGCACTCCGGGATAGTCGAAGAACTTCGTCCAGGCGGCGTCGGACTCCCAGTCCCAGCAGCGGCGCAGCGACTTCTTGTGTCGGGCGTCGTCGGGGTCGAGCCTGCTCAGTCGCAGCCCGGCCCATTCGGCCGTCAGCCGCGGGAGCGCCGGGATCGGCTGGCGCAGCCCGAGGGCGTAGATGGACAGGTAGTGACCGAGCAGTTCACGGGCGCGCTCCGGCGGGGGAGCCTGATAGTGGACCTGCCGCCCCTTTCCGACGGCGTGCGCACGCCATGGGCCGGACTCGCCGGCGGCCAGCGCGAGTAGCCGCAGCCAAGCGGTGATCTTCTGGCGCGGCTGGAGGGCGGAGAACTCCACCTGCCAGATCGCGGCCTCCCTGGTCGCGACCCGGCCGGACATTGCGACCTCGCCGAACCCGTCGACGGGAACCCGCAGACTGAGATCGTGGTGCTCGGCCGGCCCGGGCGGTGGTGTGCTCGCGAGCGTTCTGCGCGCGTCACTGACGATGCCGCCCATCAGCTGATGACCGAGCTCGAACGGCGGCACCTGCCCCCGCAACCATTCGGCGCGCTCCACCAGATCGGGGTCGAGGCCCTCCTGAAGTCGGCGCAGCACGCGGTTGCCAATCTGCCAGCGGGCCAGGCCGTCCGGCTCGATCGGAATCGCTGCTTCGAGGTCGGGCTCCTCGCCGAGGCTCAGGCCCACGCGAACCTTGAGCAGCGTGCGAGCCGGGTGCCGGAAGAAGTCGGTCAGTTCGTCGAGGGTGACACCGGTGCTGAGGTCGATTGGGGGCAGCGACTGAAGCGCGTAACGGTCGCGTTCGGGCTCGGGATGCTCTCGCGCAGCAACCCACGCCTGGGCGGCCGCATAGGCCAGGGGGTCGACGCTGCGAACGCCGCTGGTGGGCAGGAAATGCTCGGGTGCGAACGGCTGCAGCGGGTGTTGCCTGCTCACCGCTGCCCCCGCGCCCACCCCGGAGCTCGTCACCGCGGTGGCATTGAGCGCGTCGATCAGCTCGGCAATCGGGGTCGCGGGCGGCACCTCCTGGTTGGTGGCCTCGCTGCGCCCGCGGCAGATGATGATCAGTTTGTCGCGGGCGGCATGGACGGCGTCGAGCAGCGCCTGCCGATCTGCCAGAGCAGCGGACGGCGTGCCGATCACCGGCCGGTCGCCGAGGAGGTCGTCGCCGTGGCGGCGTCGCGAGTGCGGGTAGCGCTCGGCATCCCACCCGAGCAGGATCACCACGCGGTGAGGCACGGTGCGCAGCGAATCGAGGCCGGCGACGATCGTGGAGCCGTTCCCGAAAGCGCCCCGCGCCGGCGAGGCGGTGAACGCACGTTCGACGGCATTGATGAGCGCATGTCTGGTCACGGCCACCCCGCTGTCGGCCTCGGCCTCGCACAATCGCGCAAGCTCGGCGAACAGTTCGCCGCGCTGCCACTCCTGGGCGGGTGGCAAGAGCGTGAGTGCGTCCAGGCCGTCGCGGCAGCGTTGCACCCAATCGCTCAGAGTCGCCGCCGTGTCCAAGGTCGTTGTCCACCGGGTGAGTCGACCGATCAGTTCAGTCAGTGCGCCGACCAGGGCCACGTCGGAGGAGTCGATGTCATCCATGGGCAGAACGGTGCCCGCGCTGACCAGGTGTTCCTCGGAGAGGGTCACGCCAAGCAGCATCCGCTGCAAGCCGGCTTGCCAGGTGTTGTGCACCAGGTTGGGCAGCCCGAACTCCGCCCGGTGTGCGGCGCTGAGGCCCCAGCGGATGCCGGACGCCTTCACCAGCTCCGTCAGTCGCTCCCGATCGTCGGAGGAGAATCCGAACCGGGTGGCGACCGGCTCCTGAGCGCAGAACTCCAAGACGGTGGTGGCCTCGAGTCGCGAGTCCGGCAATCGCAGCAGCGTCAGCAACAATCCGACCAGCGGGTTCGCCTGGGCAGCGGTCCGATCGGCGCGGCGAAGCCGGAACTGCTGCGCCGGGTGGCCGATGCCCCCGGGCTGGGGAGCGAAAGCCGCGTCGAGGAGGGGGCCGTAGCTGTCGACGTCCGGAGTGAGCACCGCAATGTGACGCGGCTCGAGGCTCGGATCGTTGCGGTATAGCTCGGCGAGCACGTCACGGAGCACCTCGACCTGCCGTGACGGACCGTGTGAGAAATGCACCTGGATCGAGTCGTCGTCGTCGCTCAGGGTGCGCGCGGCCGGAACACGGTCGTCAAACAGGTCGCTGGCCAGCCAGCCGAGCAGGTTCTGCGGGTGTGGCGGCGACGGCAGCATCGGGGCGGGCGGCAGCAGGGCTGCGTTCTCGTCCGCGAGCGTGCCCAAGGTCTGGTTCAACGGATGCCCGTAGGAACGCTGAACGTCGGCGCGGCGGCGTCCGTCGACCAATGCCGGACGCCGCGACGGGCTCGGGCTCAAGACCAACAGGTGCAGCTGATGGTGCGTCGCCAGGGCTTCATAGAAGGCCACGGTGGTGGCGTCCAGCCGTGGTGGGGCGAGCACCGCGATCCGATCGGGCAGGTCGGGAACGGGTCCGGCGCGCAGGCCGTCCAGGACAGCCTGGCGCTGTGCCAGGGGAGAGCTGCCGAGCTCGCGCACCAAGAGTCGCCACAGCGCCGGCTGCCAGGCATGGTCGGTCACGGGATGACCGGAACTGTCGACGTCATCGCCGTCGGCCCAGCGCGAGAGCATCTCCGGCAGGTGAGTGGCGTAGCCGGCGAAGTGCGAGGCGATCCGCATGCAGGTGGTCGTTGCCTCCCGAGACGCTGCGAGGTGCCGGCGCAGGACGCCGAGCGCGTCCGGAGCGTCGTCAGCGAGGACGAGTTTGTGGATGACCCAGCCCAGACGATCGGGTCGCCAGGGGTCGTCGCGCCCGGCCACGCGCGTCCACAGGCCGCCAGGCGAGATGAACTCGACGCCGGCGCAGATGCCCGCGCCCGCGTCGGCGAGGGCGAGCTGTTGGGAGATCCACCGCTGGAAGCCCGCCGTCGGAACCACGGCGAGGTCGAACTGGAACGGATCGGCCGGCGGTTCGCGCCACGATGCGACCAGTCCGGCGGCGAGCGTCTCCGCGGTGGCGTAGTGGCTGATCTGCATGGTGGTCTCACCCTAAAGCCGTCGGCGGACAGTTTTGTCCCCGAAGATCCCTAAGGTGGCGTTCGTGGATGTGCAGACCGAGGACGTGTTGGCCGGGCTTGATGCCGATCAGCAGCGAGTGGCTACGTCATTCGGGTCTCCGGTCGTCGTGATCGCCGGTGCCGGCACGGGCAAGACCCGCGCGATGACGCATCGGATCGCCTACGGCGCGGCCGCGGGCGCGTATCGTCCACAGGCGGTGTTGGCGCTGACCTTCACGACGCGGGCAGCTGGTGAACTGCGCACGCGGCTGCGGGCGCTCGGCTTGCCGACGGTGCAAGCGCGCACCTTCCACTCCGCGGCGCTGCGACAGGCGCAGTTCTTCTGGCCACGCGCCTATGGCAGTGAGCTGCCACCGGTCAGTGATGAGCGAGCGGGCATGGTCGCTGCAGCGGCGAGGAAGGTGCGGCTAGCCCCGGACTCGGGACAGCTGCGTGACCTGCTGACAGAGGTGTCGTGGGCCAAGGTGAGCAATGTCGCACCGGCCGAGTATGCGTCGCTGGCGTTGGCGGCCGGCCGGGAGGTCGCCGGCGTGGCGGCGTCCGACGTGGGCAAGGTGCTCGGCGCGTACGAGCGAGTCAAGGCCGAACGGGGCGTCATCGATTTCGACGACATCTTGTTGTGTACGGTCGCGATGCTGGGCGAGAACGGCGACATCGCTGAGGAGGTGCGAGCGACCTATCGTCACCTGCTGGTCGATGAGTACCAAGACGTCAGCCCTATCCAGCAGACCTTGCTCGATCTGTGGTGGTCCGCCGACGGCGACAACTGTGTGGTCGGTGATCCAGCGCAGACGATTCACTCCTTCGCGGGAGCTAGCCCGGAGTTCCTGACCGGCTTTCTGGCCAAGCATCCCCACGCCGAGCTGATTCGCTTGGTTCGCGACTACCGCTCCAGTCCTCAGGTTGTCGGTTTCGCCAATCGGGTCTCGTCTGCGAACAAGATCGGCGCTGTCACTTTGCAGTCACAATGCGGCGAGGGGCCGATGCCGCGGATCCTGCCGTGCGCAAATGAGTTGGACGAGGCCGCGATGACGGCGCGATGGCTGGTCGAGCGGCACGAGGCGGGTGTTCCCTGGCGCGAGCTCGCCGTGCTCTACCGGGTGCACGCCCAGTCGCCGCTGTTCGAGGCCGCCCTGGCCGAGATGGAGGTTCCTTTCACCGTCCGCGGCGCGGAGGGGTTCTATCAGCGCGGCGAGGTTCGGCAGGTCGTCGGGGAGCTCGTTGCCGCGGCGCTGGCCGACCCGGTGCGGCCGGCGGTCGAGCTGTGCCGCGCGGTGCTGACCAGGCTGGGCTGGACGGAACAAGCGCCGTCGGGTCAGGGCCGGGTGCGCGAGCGCTGGGAGTCGCTGTCGGCCGTCCTCGCCCTTGCCGAAGATCTGGTGGCGACGCGGCCCGGTGCCGACGCCGCCGCGTTGGCTGCCGAGCTGGAGCAACGCGCGTCGGCCGAACACCCGCTCAATCCCGACGGCGTCACCCTGTCCACCCTGCACGCCGCGAAGGGCCTGGAGTGGACCGGGGTCGCCCTCGTCGGGGTGCAGGAGGGGACCATCCCCTTTGCGCTGGCGAACACCCCGGCTCAGGTGGCCGAGGAGGCGCGGCTGTTCTATGTCGGAATCACCCGCGCAAAACGCGAGCTGCTGATCACCTGGTCGCGCGCGCGGCGTTCGGGCGCTGGTAACCGCCAGCCGTCACGGTTCCTGGACGGCATCGCTGAGCGGCCGACGTCAGCACCGCGACGTCGAACCCACCGTGAGCAGCAGCACACCGTGCTCACCCAAACCTGTCGGGTCTGCGGCAAGCCGTTGAACACCGGCGCTGAACGAAAGCTGCAGCGCCATGGCGATTGCCCTGCCAGCTATGACGAGACCGTCTTCGACCAGTTGATCGCCTGGCGCTCTGGGGTGGCCAAGCAGAGATCCGTTCCGGCGTACTGCATCTTCACCGACGCCACCATGATGGCGATCGCCGAGCGCAGCCCATCGGACGAGGAGTCCCTCCTCGCGATCCCGGGTGTGGGCCGAGCCAAGCTCGGCGAGTATGGTCAGGCGGTCCTCGCCATTCTCGAGGGTGGGGGAGCCTGATCGACGGCGAGTGACGGCGGGCCCACTGTCAGCACGGCGAGGCGGCTGGCGCGGTAGTAGCAACGCCGCCGGCTAGTGGCCGGACTTTCGCGCGGACGCCAGCGACCGGCGCTGGCCTCCGGCATCATCGAAGTTCTCGTCGGCGAGCCATGTCTGGAGCGCCGCCCTGATGGAGGGCCACTCGGTATCGGTGATCGAGTACCAGGTGGTGTCGCGGTTGCGGCCCTTGGTGATCAGGGCATTCCGCCACGTGCCTTCCTCGGTGAACCCGAGCCGCAGTGCCGCCGCTCGTGACGGTGCGTTGAGACTGTCGCACTTCCACTCGTAGCGCCGATAACCGAGGTCGTCGAAGGCCTGCCGCGCCAGCAGGTACTGCACCTCGGTCGCCGCGCGCGTTCGCTGAAGCGTGGGGGCGTAGATGATTCCGCCGACCTCGATCGACCCCAAACCGGGCTGGATCCTCAGGTAGGACACTCGCCCGACGCAGCGTCCGCCGGCCTCGAGGATGACGAATCCCAACCGATCGGGTGCGGCGAGCTGCTCAGCGATCACCGAAGCGAGCTCGTTCGCTGACTGTGGCGTCTCCTCTGCCTGGTAGGTCCACAGCTGTGGGTACGGGGCCAAGGCTGTGAACAGGGCCTCTGCATGGTCGACTCGCAGCGGTTCAAGTCGCACGAAGCGTCCCTCGATCGGCGCGGCAGCAGGTCGGCGCGCGGGGGTCCAGCTGACTGCGTCTCCGATCGGCTGGCCAAACTCGTTGAACCGGGTCACGGGGGCATCCTCGCACGGCTTAGCCGATGGCGCAGAGCACCATTCCGACGGCGACGGCGAGGGCAGCGTAAAGGGCGCCTCGCCAGGGAGTCTTGACCGCTGTGGTGGCTTGGAGCTCACGGTTGACGAAGGTGAGTCCGGTGCAGAAGACCAAGCCGACGCATCCTAGGAGCAAGGCGGCGTGCCGGTCGCCGAAGAGCGCGAAGCCGGTGGCAGCGAACAACGACACGGCGGCGGTGAGGAAGCCCAGGCCCAGCGTTCGGGTGAGGGCCAGCCCCACCTCCTGCTCGCCCGGAGTCAGCTGCTCCCAGGTCATCCCGAGTGCTTGCTGATGGAAGGGCAGGTAGGCGCGCGCCGTCAGACCCCTGACCGCCATCGTGGTGGCGACAACGCCGATGAGTGCGAAGAACACCGACCCGATGATGTGCGGCATGGTGCGTCCCTCCAGATGCGCGAAATAGCCCGATGTCACGCTAGTCGCCGATGATGCGCTGGGGCCGGGTGGATCCAGGCTCAGGTGCTCGCGTCTCGTCCCGGACCCAGCCTGGCCAGCAGATCCTCGTGGAACTCGATCCAGACCAGCTGGCGAGAGTGGTGGCCTGGTCCGTCGATCCACCCGGGTTGGCCGACACGGGTCTGGCGGGTCTGTGCTGTGTCCATTGCGAACCGCGTCGCCCGGCACCGAGCAGTCAGGCCCCCGGGAACCCGGACGCCGTGCAAGGTCAGCAGCTCTGGCGTCGAGCCGTCATCGCCCTTTCACTCCGAGGCGAACCCGGGCAGATACTCGCGCAGCACCGCGGCAAAGTTGGCCTTCACGTCCAGCTGGGACAGCACCGAGATGCCGCCCAGCCACGCTCGCCAGATGATCGTGTAGAGCGGCGGGATGTTCAATCGCGTGGCGACTCCGCCGGGTTGCATCGCGTTGTGCACCCGGATGAACTGCGTGCGCGACCAATCGCGGCTGAAGTGGAACTGCTCAACGCTGGCCGGCTCGACGAACGGCGATAGGTAGTCGAGGAGCTCCTCTGCGCGTACGTCTTTGCCGATGAAGCCCTCGCGCTCCAGTCCGGCGAGCATGGCTTCGGCGTCGCCGTCGAGGGCGGTACGGATCAGTTCGCCCATCGGGCGCGGAAGACCGTCCGGCATTCGCGCGAACAGACCATAGTCAACGATGCCGAGCTTGCCGTCTGGTGTGAGCAGGTAGTTGCCCGGGTGGGGATCGCCGTGGAGGATCCCGGCCAGGCGGGGGCCGGCGAACAAGAAGGTGACATAGTCGAGCGCGACCTGGTTGCGCACCTTCTCGGGATCGTCGATCACAGTCGTGAGCTTGCGTCCGGGAATCCAGTCGCTGACCAGCACCCGCTTGCTGAACTGATGAACGCGCGGCACCACGAAACGCGGATGCCCGGCCAGAGCCTCGGCGACTTGCGACTGCGCGGCAGCCTCCAGCGTGTAGTCGACCTCATCGGTGATGTGAACTGCCATCTCCTTGGCGATCGCGGCCAGATCGACACCCCCGGTGAGCGGGGTCATCACCGCGGTGAGTCGGCGGATCTGGCGCAAGTCGGAAGCGATCGCCGCATCAGCGCCGGGATACTGAATCTTGATCGCCACCTCGGTGCCGTCGGTGAGGCGGCCGCGATGAACCTGCCCGATGGACGCGGCGGCGGCAGGGCGCAGATCGATCTCGGCGAACTCCTTGCGCCAATCAGATCCCAGCTCGGCCCGAAGGACTGCTTGGGCGCGCGAGCTGGGCATCGGGGGAGCGGCGTCTTGAAGTTGGCGCAGCCGGGTTCGGAATGGTGCCGCGAGGTCCTCGGGGAGAAATGCCTCGAACATGCTGAGCATCTGGCCGAACTTCATGGCGCCGCCCTTGAGCTCGCCCAGGACGGCGAAGAGCTGATCGGCGGTCGCGTCCTTCAGCTCGGCGCTGACCTGCTCGGCGTCGGCGCCGAGCAGCCGCTTGCCGGCCCCGGCGGTCGCGCGCGCGGCAACTCCGAGCGGCAGGCTCAGCAGCCGCGCGCTACGGCCCAGGGTGGTCTCGGGCATAACGCCGCGCTGGCGATCTTCGGGTTGCTCGCTGCTCACCTCGCCAGTCTGCCTTGTCGGACCCAACGTCGGCTCCTCGCCGCCCGGTCATGCCTGCGGGTGGCAACCGCAGCGGGACTGGAAGGACCAGCTGCGGCTGTGCAGACGAAACTGGGTCGAGGACAGTTCGAGAACGCGCCCAGCCGTCTCGGGTTGGGCCCCCGCCAGCCACGCCCGCACTTGTGCGGTCGCGGTGGCCGCCGCCCACGAGGCAAGCCCGTCGTCCAGGTGGCCCTCGGCGCCGCACAGCTGCGCCAGCAGCAGTGGCCACTTCTCGTCGCTGCGGGCGCGGCTGATGTCGTCGCAGCGCACGCAGGGGGTGCGTCCGGGAAGGACGAACGGCCCCACCACCGCCTTGTTCGGCTCGGCGCGGACCACCAGATGCGGCACCCTGGCCGTCGTCAGCTGGGCGAGCACTGCGCGGTCTGGCTCCCAGCGCTGACTGGCGATCACCACCAGATCGTCGGGTCGGTCGGGCACGGGACCGCTGGTTCGTCGAACCGCCACTCCGGCTTCGGCCACGCGTGCCAGCACGCGCTCCGCCAGGCGACCGCTTCCCCACACCACTACGGCGTGTCGCGCGGCCGGAAATGCGGAGTAGAGCAGGTCGGCACTACCCAGATGTGCGCACAGCCAGGTGATCCACTCCGGGGCAAGGTGAGGAAGCTTCGCCGCCAACTGCGTCGGGGTGTGGGGTTCGGCCAGCAGCCTGATCGCCTCGGCAATGGCCGCCGGGACGGGCTCCAGCTCAACCGCGGACGGGTCGGTGCCCAACTGCAAACAGGTCGGTGAGCGCCACAGCAGAACCGGCGGATGTCGCAGCTGCACTGGCTTTTCGGCGGGTGAGGTCACGCGGCTCAGCCTGCGTGCGCTGCGGGGTCGTGGCAACGAGTTCACGGCCACGGACAACACTGCCTCCCCGATTGGCAACATCGGCCCGGGGATCCGTGATGGCCCAAGAAGGTCGGGCTGGCTAGGGAAATCGCCGGACTCTGTTGAACGGGAAAAGCAGAACGCCGGCCGCCCCGCGGGCGGCCGGCGTTCTGAGGAAGTCGGTTCAGGCCTTGGGCAGGAACCGGGTGAGGTTGGTGCCGCACACGGGGCACTTCGCCTTTGCGATACGGGTGCCCTTCTCGTTCACCGTCACGTCACCCTCGGCGTCGCGGTGATCCTTGCACTTGACGCAGTAGAAGGAGCCCTTGTAGGTGTCCTTGGCCACGTAATCCTCCTGATAGATCGGCCACGCCCTGGGGTGGGCGCGGCAACGAATGCCGGGTTCAGTCTATGCCCCCGGCTGCCTGCGGGCGGTTCAACAGCGCACGCAGACGGCGAGAACCCCCGCGCTCAGTTCGCTTGCCTTCCCCTGCTAGCGGACCGGGCATCGGGGGCCCTCGACGAGAAAGCTAGTGCCCGGCTGGCCCGGGGGTCAACTGGACTGTCGGTGGGGTGTCGTAACGTTTCTGGCATGCCGATGAGCCCCGAGATCGAAGTGCGCCGGAGCGCGCGTCGAACGCGCACCATGACGGTTCGGCGCGAGGGCGGAAGGCTGGTCGCGCTGGTGCCGCAGCGGCTGACCCGCGCTCAAGAGGCTGAGCTGCTGCCTCCCCTGGTTGAGCGCTTCCTGCGGCGCGAGGCTGCGGTCGGCAGCCGACTCGGCGACGCGCAGCTTCGTGCCCGCGCCGAGAGCCTGCACCGGCGCTACTTGGAGCCTGCCGGCGGCCCCTTGCGCGAGGTGCAGATCAGCTGGGTGAGCAACCAGCATCACCGCTGGGGGTCGTGCAGTTCAGCCGCCGGCCAGATCCGACTCTCCGATCGGCTGCAGACGGTGCCGGGCTGGGTGCTGGATTACGTGCTGCTTCACGAGCTGGCACATCTGCTGCAGCCCAACCACTCGCCGGCCTTCCATGCGCTGCTCGCCGAGTACCCACGTCTCGCAGAAGCGAAGGCTTTTCTCTGGGGCTACCAGCACGGAGCCGAGGCTGCGGGTGGGCGCCGGTCGGAACCGCCGGGCGACGATGAGGGTCGCGACCTGATCGACTGAACCTGGTTCAGAACTCGCCGCGACCTTCCTCGTCGAGCAGCCGCTCCAGTTCGGCGTCCAGTGAATCAGGCGCCGACGATGACCCCTGCGGGTCGGCAAAACCGAGCGGATCGTCGAGGGCGGCCGCGTCCGGCACGAGATCGGGGTGCGACCACACGGCGTCGCGACCCTCGATGCCGCGGGTGGTGCGGATGGCCGCCCACAGGTTGGCGGCATCCCGCGTCCGGCGGGGGCGCAACTCCAACCCGACGAGGTTGCGCAGCGCGGTTTCCGCGGGGCCGCCGGCAGCCCGGCGACGGCGCAGCATCTCGGTCAGCGCTGCGGCGGCCGGCATGCGTGGCTCGGTGACCTGTGCAGTGACCTCGTCCACCCAGCCTTCAACGAGCGCCAACAGAGTCTCCAGGCGGGCCAGCACCTCTTTCTGCTCGGCCGTCTGCTGTGGGGCGAACAACGACCGTGCCACAGCTTCTCCCGCGCGCTCCAGGTCAGCGGTGCTCATGCTGGCGCCGAGCTGATTCTCGATGGCTTCGGCGAGCGCGTCCGGGTCGATGGTGATTTCGCGGGCGTAGTGCTCGATCAGCGCTAGGAGCTGGGGGCCGAGCCAGCTGACTGCCGCAAACAGGCGCTGCCGTGCGGCTTCGCGAATCGCCAGGTAGAGCAGGACGTCGTTGTCGTCGGCGGCCAGGCCGTCGGCGAACGCGTCGACGTTGACCGGCAGCAGGGCCACGCGAGCCTCATCGGTGATGGGCAGGCCGATATCCGAACCACCGAGAACGCTGGTGGCCAGGGTTGACAGTGTCTGGCTGACCTGCGCACCGAACATGCTGGCGACGGCCAGGCGCATCATCGGCTCCATGCCGCTGGGCAGCTCTTCACCGCCGAGGTGCTGCAGAGCCGTCGACAGCTGGGTGATCACCGGACGGATCAGCTGCTGCCAGGTCTTGAAGGTGTGGTCGATCCAGTCCGCGCGCCGCCAGGCCGCCGCCGGTGCGGTCAGGCGGTCGAAGGCGATGGTCTCGTCCAGCCACAGATCGGCCAGAGCGACCGCATCGGTGATCCGGGCCTGCTGCGGGGTGCTGGGTTCGGGATCGGCACCAGCGGCTGCCGTGGCCCGGCGCACCAGATCCTGGGTGAAGCCCCAGTTCATGCCACTGGCGGCATCGGCGCTGCCGAAGCCGGCCAGTTGGGTGTTGAAGGTGGACAGCATCGCCTGCATCCGACCCATCAGCTGCTCAGGATCAAGGCGACCGCTCTCGTCCGGCGTGATCCCGAACTGGGCGAGGAATCGCAGCAGCGCCTCTTCGTCATTGGGATCGGGGAAACGATCCGGGTTACCCTGCTCGGCCATGAGCGCTCCTTGTCGTCAGGCTCTCCATTGTCACCCATCGGCCAACGTCACGGCACAGCGAAGAACGGTAGGGTTCTCAGCGCAGAGCGAAATGAGGTGCGAATGACTCGGCAGACCTGGACAGCGGCGGTTTCCGCCCTGCTCTTCGTCGTGTTGGCTGCCGTGATCGCGTTGGTGCCGGTGCCGTATGTGACCTGGGCTCCCGGCGCGACGTACAACCTGCTGGGGCCGATCGATGGCAAAGACGCCATCACGATCAACGGCATCCAGACCTACCCGGTCACCGGCGAACTGCGAATGACCACGATCTCGGTCACGGCACCCGATGCCAGCCTCAGCCTCCCCGAGGTGTTGATCTCGTATTGGATGCCCGACCACCTGGTTCTGCCCCGCGAGGCGATCTACCACCAAGGTGCATCCGTCACCGACCTGGACAATGTGGCCACTCAGCAGATGAGCGCGTCGCAGACCTATGCGATCGTCGCCGCACTCCGGGCCGCGCAGGTCCCCGTGACCGAGCTGCCGATGGTCGACGCCGTCCAGAAGGCCGGGCCATCCGCTGGTTCGCTTCAGGCCGGAGACCTGATCCAAGCCGTTGACGGCGTTGCCGTCTCGACCCAGGAACAGGCGGCCGCCGCCATCCGCAACCGTCACGTTGGTCAGCGGGTCACCTTCAGCATCGTTCGCAACGGTCAACTTTTGGAGGAGACCGTCACGACCCGCGCGAGCGACGCCAGCCCTGACATCCCGATGGTGGGGATCGACATCGCCACCGGCTACTTGTACGGGCCCAAGGTCACGTTCGCCATCGACCCGTCGGTGGGCGGTGCCAGCGCAGGAATGATGTTCACGCTGGCGATCTACGACCGGATCACCAAGGCGAATCTGGCCAATGGCCAGGTCATTGCTGGCACCGGCACCGTTGACGCGGACGGAAAGGTCGGCGCGATCGGCGGCGTCGCCGAGAAGCTGGCTGCAGCCCAACGCGACCACGCCACCGTGTTCATCCTGCCGAAGAGCAACTGCGTCAACGTCGGCACCGCCCCGACCGGGATGCGGCTGGTGGCAGTCTCATCGGTGAACGAGGCCATCGGCAGCTTGCGGGCGTTGGCCGATCCGAGTACGGCCGGCTCGGTAGCGGGGTGCTCATGAGTGACCGTCTGCTCGCCGCCCTCGTGGAGGTCGAACGCCACGTCGGGCTCTTGGGCTGGGATCAACCGCCGCGGCTGTTTGCCCTGGTCCGCACAGCCGACCTGATCGCAGCCGAGCCGCACCTCGCCGAGCCGCTGAAGGCGGCAAACCCCGATGGCTACACCTCGGTGGAACAGGACGAGTTCAGTGCCGGGGCAGATCTCGAAGAGACCTTGGCCGGACTGATCTGGCCGCTGACTGTGAATGGGTGCGCTTTGGCCTTGGAGCGGGCCTTCCTGCCGGCCGACGCTGAAGCCGACCTCCCGGATGATCCGCTGGCGGCGGCGAAAGTTGTCGCGGAGCATCCACGCCGGCTAGAGCTGCGTCTGGTCGTCGGCGTCACCCGCGACGGCGAGCGTCATGGCGTGGCTCGGGTTCGTGACGCGTCCGAGGAACTGATGGGCGGCCCGGACCTGGTGCCGGCGCTTGCCGACGCGCTGGCGCATACATTTGAGTGATTCCACCTGTGACTGATCTCGTTTCAACGCTCGCCTAGGAGTCTCGCGTGACCATGCCCAACCATGGAGGCCGCCGTAGCCCGATCGTGCCGAGCCTGCTCGTGCTCGCCGCGATCGCCGTCAGTTGGGTGGTGCTCGCCGAGCTGTGGACCGACAAGCTGTGGTTCGACTCGGTGGCCTATCCGCAGGTCTTCTCCACGCAGCTGATCACCAAAGTGGTGCTGTTCGCGGTCTTCTTCTTGGTGATGGCCGCTGTCGTGGGCGGAAACATGCTGATCGCCTTCCGGCTACGGCCCCGGGCGCATCGGCGCGGGCAGAGTCAGCTTCTGGATCGCTACCAGGGTCTGCTGGAACAGAATCGTTGGCTCGCGGTCTTGTTGCCTTCTGTGGTGCTGGGGTTCATGGCCGGCGTGGGCGGCACCTCCAGCACGCTGACCTATCTGGCCTGGCTCAACCACTCGACCTTTGGCGTCACCGATCCCTACTTCGGCATGGACGTCAGCTTCTACGTCTTCGATTATCCGGTGTGGACGGGCCTGATCGGGTTTGCGATGTCAGCGGTGGTTTTCGGCCTGGTCGCCAGCGCTGCGGTGCATTTCGCCACCGGCGGTCTGGTGATCGGACGGCAACGTCCGGCCTCCGATGGTCGCGGTGCGCGCATTCATCTGTCCGTCCTGGCCGGACTCCTGCTGGTGCTGTACGGCCTGAACCAACTGCTGAGTCGCTACGGTCTGCTGACGCAGCAGGGCACTCTGATCACCGGCATGCAGTACACCGACGATCATGCACAGGTCACGGCGAAACTGGTGATCGCCGTGATCTCTTTCCTGTGTGCCGGACTGTTCTTCGCCAACGGTTTCCTGCGGCGCTCGACCCTGTCGATGTCGGGCCTGGTGCTGTTGGTGGTGTCGGGGATCATCCTGGGAATGATCTACCCGGCGGTGGTGCGCTCCTTCCAGGTGCTGCCCAACGAGCCGGACAAGGAGCGGCCCTACATTCAGGCGAACATCGACGCCACCCGGGCTGCTTTCGAGTTGAGCAATGTCGAGGTCACCGACTACAACGCGGTCTCAGATGCGAGCCCCGGTCAGCTGAAGGCCGACGCCGAGGCGCTGCCGGGCATCCGTCTGATCGATCCGGCCGTCGTGTCCGACAGTTTCGACCAGCTGCAGCAGGTGCGGAACTACTACTCCTTCCCCAGCCTGTTGGACGTGGACCGCTACCAGGTCGAGGGCGCCGAGACCGACGTGGTGGTCGCCGCACGCGAAATCGACTACTCGCGGCTGCCGGACAAGAGCTGGAACAACCTGCATACCGTCTACACCCACGGCTATGGCATGGTCGCGGCCTACGGCAACCGTCCCAGCGCCTCGGGTGACCCGCTGTGGATCGACGGCAACATCCCTCCGTCGGGTCTGCTCGGTGACTATGAGGGCCGGATCTACTTCGGTGAGAGTGCCACCAACTACGCCTTGGTCGGACGTGAACCTGGCCAGGCGCCGATCGAGTTGGATACCCCCGGCGGCGCGGCCAGTGGTGATGCGACGTACAACACCTACACCGGGGGCGGGGGCGTCCCGGTAGGGAACTTCTTCAATCGGCTGCTGTATGCCACCCACTTCATGGACTTGAATCTGCTGTTGTCCGATCGAGTGAACTCGGCCTCGCAGCTGCTGTACCAGCGCACCCCCAAGGAACGGGTCGCTCAGGTGGCTCCTTGGCTGACCCTCGACTCGAACATCTACCCGGCGGTCGTGAGTGGACGCCTGGTGTGGATCGTGGACGGCTACACGATGTCGGACACCTACCCCGACAGCCAGCTTCAGTCGCTGGCCGAGGCCACCACCGACTCGCAGACGGCCCAGGGTGCCAGCCAGTCCGACGCTCAGGTCAACTACATGCGCAACTCGGTGAAGGCGGTCGTCGACGCCACTAACGGCAGCGTCCAGCTGTACGCGTGGGGTGACAACGATCCGATCCTGGCGGCCTACGAGAAGGCTTTTCCCGGCGTGATTCAGCCGACGTCGGCGATCTCGCCGGAACTGCGGGCACACCTTCGATACCCTTCCGACCTGTTCAAGGTGCAGCGCCAGGTGTTGGCTCGCTACCACATGACCGATCCCAACGCCTGGTACCAGCAGTCCGACATGTGGCAGATTCCGGCCGACCCCACCAAGGCCGCTGCGACCGGAGGTGGCGCGACCGCGCAGGCAGCCAGTCCCGCGCAGGCGGAACCGCCGTACTACCTGTCGATTAAGTGGCCCGGCGACAAGTCGGCCCTGTTCAGCCAGACGGCGGTCTTCGTGCCGAAGGGACGAGCCAACCTCGCCGCCTACTTCGCTGTCGTTTCGGAGGCATCCAGCCCGGATTACGGACGGCTGCGGGTTTTGCGGATGTCGGGCACGCACCAAGTCGACGGACCAGGCCAGACCTCCAATGCGATGACCGCGGATCAGAAGTTCGCTGACCTGCTGCGCTCATACACCAACCAGGGTTCTGCGGAGTCGCGGTACGGCAATCTGCTCACCCTGCCGATGGGCAATGGGCTGTTGTACGTGATGCCGGTCTATGCGCTGCGTCAGGGTACGACCGGCTCGTACCCGGTGTTGCGTTTTGTCGCGGTGCGTTTCGGGCAGTCGGTGGGCATCGGCGAGACCCTGCAGGTCGCGCTCAATGCGGTTTTCGGGGGTGATTCGGGTGCATCGCCCGGCACCGGCGGTGGTTCGGGGACGACGCCGCCGTCGGGCGGCGGGAACGGCTCGAAGCCCGATCAGAGCGGCGCTGCCTCAGACTTGCAGAAGGCCCAGGCCGCGTTTGACGCGGCCGACCAGGCCTTGAGACGCGGCGACCTGGCGGAGTACCAGCGCCAGCTCGACGTGGCCAAACAGGCGGTCGCTGCCGCGATGAAGAAGCTCGGCCGCTAGCCGCAGAGCAGGCTCAGACGTGGTGCTGGGTCGGCTTCCATCCAGCCTCAGTCAGCGGCTGCTCCAAACCGTCCGCGTCGCCGACGACGACCAGGCTGAGCCGATCAGGGGGAAGGAGTTCGGCCAGCGTCTCGGTCGCAGACAGCGGAGTGACTTGGCCGAGCGCCAAGTCGTTGGCGTCGATGAACTCGGCCGTCAGTCCAGCGGCGACCAATGCGGCCAGGTGCTGGGTGACGCCCTGGGCGGTTGCATAGCGGAGGGGAGCGCTGCCGTGGTGGAAGCTCACCGCCTCAGCGACCTCTGCCGCGGTGATTGGCCGGTTGGCGACATCAACCAGGTGCGCGGCCAACGACACGGCCTCGGCCACCACCTCGGTCCGGAAGGATCCCTGCACGGCGAGCAGTCCGCCGCTGCGCATCGGTTGGCTGACCAGATGGACTCCGTAGGTGAAGCCGCGCTCCTCGCGGAGCACCTTGTTCAGCCGACTCAGGAAGGCGCCACCGACCACATGACTGGCGACCATCAGGTCTGCCCACCGAGGGTCGGTGCGATCGATAGCGAAGGTGCCGAGCCTGATGTCGGCCTGCACGGCGCCGGGCCGGTCGATCAGCCAGCGATGGGGAAGCCGACGCGTGGGGATCTGATGTACCGCCGGTGGAGTTTCGGTGATCGCCCAGTCTCCGAAAGCGTCCTGGACTGCGGCCAGGACGCCGGCCCCCACGTCGGCAGTGATGATGAGCGTCGCGCCCGCCGGGCCGTAGTGGCGCGTGTGGAAGTCTCGAACGGCCTGCGGCGTGATTGCCGACACGGTCTGTTTGGTGCCGGCAGCCATCCGTGCTGCGCGGAAGCGACGGGGGATGCAGGCGCGCCGGAAAGCGAGCTGGGCGCTGCGAGCGGAGCTGGCGAGGGTCTGGTCGATTTCGGCCAGCCGCAGCTCGCAATGCCGCTCCACTTCAGAGCTGTTCAGTTCAGGGCTTCGAACAGCCTCGGCCAGCAACTGCAGAGCCTCTGCCAGGCGGGGCACCGGAACGTCAAGGAAGAGCTGACTGGCCGAGTAGCCGACCGAGCCTTCCAGGCTGGCACCGATGTCTTCCAGCGCTTCGGCGAAGCTCGGACCGGGGTGGGCCTGGGTGCCTTCGTCCAAACAGCGCTGGACGATCGTCGCCACGCCCTCGACCTGCTCGGTCTCTGCGCTCAGGGGAATGTCCAAGGACAGGCAGGCCGAGGCGACATGTTGTCCGGGTCGATGACAGACCACGACCTGCAAGCCGTTATCGAGCCAGTGCCGGTAGGGAACGCCGAACTGCCAACGCCCGGGTGGGGTGACATCGGGACGCTGGTCATGCCGCCGCACGATCCACCTCCACGCGGTAGTCCAGTTGAGCTCGCTGCTCGGGTTGAAGCAGTGTCGCAGCCGCCGACGCCACCTGCTCGGCCGTGACCGCCTCAAGCTCGTCGAGGCGGCGATTCACTCTGCCGGGATCATCGTGGAGCACCGCGTAGCCGCTGATCAGGTCTGCCCGCGCGTCGAAGCGCGCCAGTCCGGTCAGCCACTCCCTGGTGAACTGCGCCTTCGCTCGGGCGAGTTCTGCCGGGCTCGGTCCGTTCTTCGCCAGGCCGTCCAGCTCGGTCAGGGCGGCGTCGAGGCCGTCGGCGAGGTCACGTCCGGGGAGTGCTCGCAGATGAAGCAGGCCCAGCGAGTTGCCGCCGATCAGCGGAAGTCCCTGAGCGCCGGCTGAGGCGACCAGCCGCCGCTCGCGCACCAGCCGCTGGTGCAGCCGCGACGTCTGGCTGGCACCCAAGACGGAAAGGGCGAGGTCGGCGGCATCGAAGAGCTGGCTCTCGCGGGCGGGCAGCCGCCAGGCCAGATAGGACGCGTCAGCGGGGACGTCCGCGCGGAGTTCACGGCGCGGGACGCCGCTGAGTGGCGGCAGCGTGGGGCTGGCACCCCGGTGGCGACGGTTCAGCGTCGGGAGGTGCCCGAAAGCACGCTCGACCTTCTTGAACGCCTCGCGCACGCCGAGGTCGCCGACCAGAGTGATCACCGCATTCTCGGGACGGTAATGAGTACGGAAGAAGTCCGCTGCGGCCGCAGCGGTGGCGCGATCCAGGTCGTCCATCGACCCGATGGTGGTGTGGCCGTAGGGGTGGTCGGGCCCGAAGACCAGCTCCACCAGGGCCGCCATCGCGTCGCCATAGGGCACGTTGTCGTAGCGCTGGCGCTTCTCCTCCTTCACCACCTCACGCTGGGTCTCGACCGCGTCCTCGCTGAGGTGGTCTGCCAAGGTGGCCAGACGATCCGCCTCCAGCCACAGCGCCAGGTCAAGGGCACCAACCGGGATGGTTTCGAAGTAGTTGGTCCGGTCGAACCAGGTGGTGGCGTTGACCGATCCCCCCAGCGTCTGCATCAGCTGCAGGTGCTCGCCGCTGGCGACATGCGCCGACCCCGAGAACATCAGGTGCTCAAAAAGGTGAGCCCAGCCGAACTGGCCGGGACGCTCGTCTCGTGAACCGACGTCGTACCACAGGTTCACCGCCACCACCGGCACGCTGCGATCGGGGCTGACCAGGACCCGCATGCCGTTGGAGAGCAGATGTTGGTGAAGCGGGTAGTTCACGACGTCGAGGGCCACGCCCCCATCTCATCACACCGGCCCTGGCCCCGAGCGCCGTTGCTCGTGGCCGGGGCCGGATCGGGTTCGGAACGATGCGGCACCATCACACCCGAACCCTGGAGGGTTGTCGGTTGCCGAAGGAGGCAGACCAATCGTGAGGGCGGGGGATTCGCCGCGAAATGCGTAATCCTGCGGCTCGGGTCGCCGTCGGCCCGGAGCCGGTTGGTGAAGGGTGGGGTTCTCCGCGCATGATGGACCAGCTGATCAAGGAGGAACGACGATGATCGTGATGACGCCGGTGACCCAGGAGGGTCGTTCGGAGGGGCGCTTCGGACGGGCGCACTGGGTGGCTGTGGCGACCGTGGACAACGGTGAAATCGCCGACTGGCAGGTGCACGAAGTGGCCTGGGACATCCTTCACGACGAGGGTGGGCACGGCGCCCATCACGCCCGCGTCATGCGCTTCCTCAAAGAGCAGAACGTTGAGGCTGTGGTCGCGGCGGAAATGGGTCCGGGGATGGTGCGGATGCTGTCTTCGGCGAAGCTGCCGGTGCTGCCGGCCAGCCCCGGTGACGCGAAGGAGTCCGTCCTGGCGGCGGTGGCCAACCCCGAGCGACCGGGTTGGCGTCCGCAGAATGTGATCCAGCTGGGCTGAGCGGCCCAGCGAGGTGGGCCTCGGGGCGGTTGCACTGCGGGGTCGCACCACGAACCATGAGTTGAGCTTGACGCTACGAGAAGGTGTTGGGTCGAACTGGAGGTGGTCACCATGACCCAAGAGCGTTCCGACATCGTCGTGGAGCGGCTGCGAGCCGCTTTGGCCGTGGAGTCATCCTCGGTTCGGTTGCAGACTGCGATGGCGGCCGGCTTGCGCCCCAAGGACGAGTACATCGACGTTTTGGTCCAGCGTTGCGCCGTCGAGCCGGACTTCTTCGTGCGCGACATGCTGACCTGGGCGCTGATCCAACACGACCGCTCACTCACCCTGGAACGGGTCCTGCCCGAACTGCAGTCGGTCTTTCCACAGTCGCGCGCCCAGGCGTTGCACACCCTCTCGAAGCTGGGGGACCGGCGGGCTTGGCCGGCAATCACCGACGACCTGCTCTATGACACCGAGGACGAGGTTGCGCGCACCGCGTGGCGTACAGCCGCCACGGTGGTGCCCCCTGAGAGCGCCGGTGCCTTGGCTGAGCGGCTTTCCACCCAGTTCGCTCGCGGCGACCGTCTCACCCAGCGCAGCCTGAGCCGGGCATTGGCCATGCTCGAGGACGCGGCTGTCGCGGTCATCGAGCGCGGCAAGCGTCACGCTGATCCGGCCGTCCGCACTCATGCGGTCGCGACTCAGCGGTTGATGGTCGACCCCGACGAGGGCTTCGACGTCGCGATTGCGGCGGCCCAGCGCATCGTGGCATTGCGTGGTGCTCCGCTGGTGGAGGATCTCGGAGACTGACGGCGCCGGGACGAACGGCCGGCCGGGGGCGCTGCAGGTCAGGCAGCGATCGAGACCGGAGCACGAGGCAGACGAGCCGAAGTTGTAGGCAGCGACCGGCCAATGCCCAGGGTGTGGACTGGGCCGCAAGACCTACGACATCTTCGCTGGGTGCTGGCCGAAACAGAGCGACAATCCGATCGCAGACACGTTCAACGGCTTGCCCAAGTTCGTCGCCTCGCGCACCCTCTGGCAGCCATCGTGGGCGGGCACCAGTGTCGTTTCCGACCTCGCCTCGCAGGTTCCCGCGTTGAAGCAACGCTTCGATGACGTCCGCGTCATCGGAAGTGGCGACCTGGTGCGCAGTCTCATCGCTGCCGATCTGCTGGATCGGCTCAATCTGTATCTGTACCCGCTCGTGTTGGGCTCGGGGAAGAGGCTGTTTGATGGTGCCGTTCCCAGCGCCTTTCGGCCCGCCGGGCCCCCGATCGGCTTTCCTCGGGGCGCGGTGCTGCTTGAGTATGTCCGGGCTGGCGTCCCGGTGACCGGTATCACCATCGGCGAGTGAGCTGGAGGCCTGCCCCGGCGAGATCGTGAAGGTCCGCGAACGAAGCAAAAGGCCCTGGCTGGGTATCTCACCTAGCCAGGGCCTCTTTGTGGTAGCGGGGACAGGATTTGAACCTGTGACCTCTGGGTTATGAGCCCAGCGAGCTACCGAGCTGCTCCACCCCGCGTCGCGAGGCACCACTCTAGGTGAGAAACGCCGTGAACCCAAATCGGGGCTCGTTGAGCCGTGTCGGAGACCGCCGGGGCGGCGGCGATCAGGCGAAGGTCTGGCTCCGATAGACTCGGGCCGTTTCCTCGGTCACGCGAGGACGGGATCTGTGGAGGGTACATGAGCTTCGCCGACACCCAGCGGCGTTTCCCATCCGCTATCGCGAAGGTGATAGCCCTGGTCGTCGGGCTCGCTCTCAGTGTGACGCTGGCCGGGTGCGACGCGGGCCCCGTCGTGCCGACGCCGAACCGCTCGCTGAGCATCGGCGCCACCCTCGAGCCGTCGTCCATGGATGCCTGGCACGACACCGCGGCGGCGATTCCGCAGGTGCTGCTCTACAACGTGTACGAGACCCTGGTGAAAGTCGACTCGACCGGCGACCTGAAGCCGCTGCTGGCACAGGCCTGGGAGGTCAGCCCCGATCACCTCACCTACACCTTCCACCTGAACGCCGCCGCTCGCTTCGCCTCGGGTAAGCCGGTCGATGCCGCAGCCGTGGTCGCGAACATCGACCGGATGAAGGCCGATCCGATGCTCACCGAGACGCTGAAGGCCCAGCTCGCCGTGGTCGCAGGAGCAAGCGTCGTGGACGAGCACGTGGTCCAGATCAAGCTCACGCGGCCGTCTGTGATGTGGCTGTACGACATGACCACCACGCTGGGGATGATCGTCGATCCGTCCTTCACCGGTGACCTCGCCAACGCCACCGCCGGTTCGGGCCCGTACGCCTTCCAATCGCACGACAAGGGCCAGAGCGTCACTTTGGTGGCGAATGCCAACTACTGGGGTACGCCGCCGCGCTTTGACGATGTCACTTTCCGCTACTACTCCGATCCGAATGCGGAGAACGCAGCCATGCTGTCGGGCGACCTTGACATCATCTCGAACCTGCAGGCCCCCGACGCGCTGAGCCAGTTCACCGATCCCAGCCGATTCACGGTGGTGAACGGCACGACCAACGGCGAGGTCGTCCTGGGACTCAACAACGCAAAGGCCCCGCTGTCGAAGCTGAAGGTGCGGCAAGCCCTCACCATGGCGATCGATCGGCGCTCGCTGCTCGACACGGTCTGGAACGGCCAGGGCACCTTGATCGGCACCATGGCCGTGCCCACCGACCCGTGGTACCAGGATCTGTCCGGGCTGTATCCCTACGATCCGAGCAAGGCCAAGCAGCTGCTCAAGGAAGCCGGCTACGCTGACGGGCTCACCCTGCGGCTGCGGGTCCCTTCGGTGCCGTACGCCGTGAAGTCCGCCCAGTTCGTCGCCAGCCAGCTGCGGGACATTGGGGTGACGGTGAAGGTCGACGAGCTCGACTTCACCCGGTGGCTGTCAGAGGTCTTCACCAACGGCGATTACGACATGACGATCGTGGCGCACACCGAGCCGCGCGACTTCCCGAAGTTCGCGAATCCGAAGTACTACTGGCACTACAACTCGAAGAAGTTCCAGCAGTTGTACGCGGCCGCCGATGCTACGCCCGACCAGGATCGTGCCGTGGCGGGCATGGAGGCCGCACTGCGCTACCTCGCTGACGACGCTGCCTCGATCTGGCTGTTCGCGCTGCCCAACCTGGTGATCACCAAGAACACCATCACCGGTGTGCCGCAGAATGCCACGTCGATCAGCTTTGATCTGACCAGCATCGCCAGCCGATAGACCGGACGGACCCAGCCATGCAGGTAGGCCTGCGGATCGCCAAGCGTGTGGCGGTGTTCGCGGTCAGCCTGCTGGGCGCTTCTGTGGTCATCTTCTTGATCACACAGGCACTTCCAGGCGACGTAGCGCAGGTACTTCTCGGGACGGACGCGACTCCGCAGGCGGTCGCGCAGCTGCGCCAACAGCTCGGTCTGGATCGTCCGTGGATGGTGCAGTATCTGGACTGGCTCGGCGGAATGCTGGTCGGTAACTTCGGGGTCTCTCATCTCAGTGGCGACTCGGTCATCGCACTGGTGCTCCCGCGTTTGGCGGTCACTTTGTGGCTGGTGGGCCTGTCGATGGTGATCTCCCTGCTGATCGCGATCCCTGCCGGCATGGTGGCCGCGCTCAAGCGACGTTCCTGGCCCGGGCTCGCCGTCAGTGCTGGTGCCCAACTGGGCATGGCGATCCCTGTGTTCTGGGGCGGGATCCTCGCCGTCATCGTCTTCGCCGTGTGGCTGCGCTGGCTGCCGGCGAACGGCTACGTCCCACTGGTGCGCAATCCGGCCGGCTGGGCCGCGCACATGGTGCTGCCTGTCCTCACCCTCTCCCTGGTGCAAGCTGCCGTGCTGATTCGCTATGTGCGCTCGGCCTTTCTCGAGGTTCTGCACGAGGACTACTACCGGACGGCTCGCTCGGTCGGATGGACGCCGATGCGCGCGCTCCTGCGGCACGGCTTGCGCAATGCCGCGATCTCGCTGGTGACGGTGCTGGGGCTGCAGGTCTCGTCGGTGCTGGTGGGGGCGATCGTGGTGGAGTCGGTGTTCAACCTTCCCGGGCTCGGCTCGTTGCTGATGACCGCGGTCGCGCAGCGCGACTTGCTGGTCGTGCAGGGCACGGTGATGTTCCTCGTGCTGGCGGTGCTGACGATCAGCGCCGTCGTCGACTTCTCCTACTTGTTGATCGATCCGCGCCAGCGGGTGGCGCAGGAGCGGCGATGAAGAAGCTCCAACTCATCACCGGCATCGTGCTGGTCGCCGTGGTGGTTCTCGCTGCGGTCGTCTCGTTCTTCTGGACGCCCTACGACCCGCTGCGCGTTGTCGGGGCCGAACGCCTGCAGCCGCCGAGCGCAACGCACCTTCTCGGCACCGACGGGTTCGGTATCGACATCTTCAGTCGGCTGCTGGTGGGTGCCCGTACCACTGTGATCGTGGGCGTCATCTCGGTCGGACTGGCCGCGGTCATCGGGGTGCCCTTGGGCATGCTCGCCGGGCAAGCCGGCCGCTGGGTCGATGAGGTGACCATGCGGGCCGCCGACATCGTCTACGCGCTGCCGGCGCTGCTTCTGGCAATGCTGCTCGCTTCGGTGTACGGGGCCTCGACGGTGACCGCCATGGTGGCCATCGGCGTGGCGAGCATTCCCGCCTTCGCCCGGGTCGCTCGGGCCGGCACGCGGCAAGTGATGGCTGCCGACTTCGTCCTGGCGGCGCGCGCTTCGGGGACCTCGCCGTGGGGCATCGCGACCCGACATGTGGCAGTCAACATCGCTGCGGTGATTGGCGTGCAGGCATCGGTCGGCTTCGCGATGGCCATTCTGGCCGAGGCGGCCTTGTCCTACCTCGGACTGGGAACGCCGCGTCCCACCCCCACCTGGGGCAACATGCTGCGCGATGCCCAGCAGTACCTGTTCGTCGCCCCGCTGCAAGCCGTCTGGCCGGGCCTGGCGATCGCTGTGGCGGTCCTCGGGTTCAACCTGCTGGGTGACGGCCTGCGGGACTACCTCGATCCGCGGCTGCGGGAGGTGGCATGAGCCTGCTTGAGGTCGACGACTTGGGTGTCCGCTTCGGGCGCCGCGCCCCAGCAGTGGACGGCGTCACCTTCCGGCTCGAAGCCGGCGAGCGTCTCGGCGTCATTGGGGAGTCGGGATCCGGCAAGACCGTGACCGCGCTGGCGGTGATGGGCCTGCTTCCCGGCTACGCGCAGGTCAGTGGCAGCGTCCGACTCAACGGGGATGAGATCACTCGGCTGGGTGAGCCGGCTCTGGCGCGGCTGCGCGGGGACGCGGTATCGATGGTCTTCCAGGAGCCGATGACCGCGCTCGACCCGACGATGCGGGTGGGGCGCCAGGTCGCAGAGGTGCTGCGCTTGCACACCGGGGCTGATTCGCGTCCGGCTCGACAGGCCGTTGTCGCCATGCTGGCCGAGGTGGGGCTGGATGACCCCGAACGCGTGGCGGACTCCTTCGCTCACCAGCTGTCCGGGGGCCAACGCCAGCGGGTGGTGCTGGCGATGGCGCTGATCAACACGCCCGATCTGGTGATCTGCGACGAGCCCACCACCGCCTTGGACGTCACGGTTCAGGCACGGGTGCTAGAGAAGTTGGACGAAGTGCTGACCGTTTCGCGGGCAGCGTGCCTGTTCATCAGCCACGATCTGGCGGTGGTCTCTCAGGTGTGTGACCAGGTCCTGGTCATGCTCGACGGCCGCGTGGTGGAGGCTGGAACCGTCGCCGAGCTGTTCAGTGCGCCGAAGCACCCCTACACCACAGGGCTGGTCGCGACGGCCAGCCTGGAGCGGGTCGAGCCCGGTGCTCGACTGCCGGTGATCGAGGACTTCATCGAACCGCCGAGGCGGGGCCGATGAGCGAACCGCTGTTTCGGGTTGACGGTCTCAGCCGGCGCTACGCCGCAGGCGGACGGAACGTGCTCGCACTCGACGACATCAGCTTCACCCTGCCGGAGGCCGGGCGGCTGGGCATCGTGGGGGAGTCCGGATCGGGCAAGTCCACCCTGGTGCGCCTCGTGGCCGGCCTCGATCAGCCCACAGCCGGCGAGGTCTGGTACCGGGGCCGGCTGATCAGTGGGGCACCCGAGCGGCGGCTCGGCTTCCTGCGGGCGTCAGTACAGATGGTGTTCCAGGATCCGTGGTCGTCCTTGAACCCTCGGATGCGTGTCGGCGACGTCATCACTGAACCGCTGCGGTCCCGTCGAGTTCGTCACCAGCGACCCGACCTGCCCGACAGACGGACTCGGCTGCGCGAGGTTCTGGCCACGGTCGGCCTGCCCGCCGACGCCGGTGATCGCTACCCGCACGAGTTCTCCGGCGGCCAGCGGCAGCGGATCGCGATCGCTCGGGCACTGGCGCCGCGCCCACAGGTGCTGATCGCCGACGAGCCGGTTTCCGCCCTGGACGTGTCGGTGCGCGCGCAGGTGCTGAACCTGCTCAACGACCTCGTGGTCGAGCAGGGGCTGAGCCTGATCGTGGTCAGCCACGACCTGATGGTGGTGCGGCACCTGTGTGACCAACTCGTGGTGATGCGCTCGGGGCACATCGTCGAGTCCGGGGTCACCACGCAGATCTACGCCTCACCGCGCAGCGAGTACACCGCGGCCCTGCTCGCCGCGATTCCGCGGATCCGCACCCGGGGGTGACCGGCTGGGGCACCGGCTCGTCTCGGTATCGTCTCAGGCAGCGCCGTCGAGTGTTCGACGTCCTCAGCTGAGGGCCAGGCGCGCGACGATCTCGTCGTGAAGCAGGCCGTTGGTGGCGATGGCCCCTGGTCCTTCGACGCCGGGCTTGCCATTGAGATTGGTGAAAGTGCCGCCAGCCTCGGTCACCACGATCGAGACCGCGGCCATGTCGTGCAAGGCGAGTTCCGGCTCGGTCGCCAGATCGACAGCGCCTTCGGCCAGCAGCATGTAACTCCAGAAGTCGCCGAATGCCCGGGTGCGCCAGCAGTCGCGGAGAAGGTCGACGAACTGTTGGCCGCGGCCGCACTCGACCCAACCGTCGATGGAGGCGTACGACAGGCTCGCGTCACCGACCTGCTCGACATGCGAAACCCGGCAGCGAGAGCCCTGCAACAGGCTGCGTCCGGTGAACGCTCCGCCGCCCTTCGCGGCCCACCAGCGGCGCGACAGTGCCGGCGCCGAGACCACGCCGACGACGACGTCATCGCCTTCCATGAGGGCGATCAGCGTGGCCCACACCGGAACGCCACGGACGAAGTTCGCCGTGCCGTCGATCGGGTCGATCACCCAGCGCCGAGGACCCCAGCCGGAGTCGGCCCGTTCCTCGCCATGGACGGCGTCGCGCGGACGCGTCCGCGAAAGACTGGTTCGAATAGCGTCCTCAACGGCGGTGTCCGCGTCGGTGACGGGAGTGAGATCCGGCTTCGAGGTGACCTGAAGATCAGTGGCCTTGAAACGGCTCATGGTGATGGCGTCCGCCTGATCAGCCAAAACATGTGCCAGGCGCAGATCGTCCATCCAAGATTGGTCAGCCATGGGGGTCAATCTAGCCGAAGGCACGTTCCATCCTCCGAAACGACTCCAGCCGCTCTGAGCTGAGACGTCCGTCGGCCACTGCCTGGTCGAGGGCGCACTCGGGGGCCGTGGAGTCGTGGTGGCAGCCACGAGGGCAGTCCTGGACGATATCGGCCAGGTCGTCAAAGGCGGCGATGAAGGAGGCCGCAGTGACATGGCTCAGACCGAACGACCGAACGCCGGGGGTGTCGATCACCCAGCCATCCCCGTCGGGGAGTTCCAGGGCGACCGCGCTGGTCGAGGTGTGCCGACCGCGTCCGGTCACCTCGTTCACCTCACCTGTCGCTCGGTCGACCCCGGGAATGAGGGCATTGACCAAGGTTGACTTACCGACCCCCGAGTGGCCGACCAGCACGGTTCTGCGTCCGGACAATGCGTCACGGAGCTCGGTCAGATCGGTGCCAGGTTCGACGGCCACGACCTTCAATCCCAGCGGACGATAGGTGGCCATCAGGCCCTCCGGCGCCGCCAAGTCGGCCTTGGTGAGCACGAGGAGCGGTTCCAGGCCGGCATCGAAGGCCGCCACCAGGATCCGATCGATCATGCCCACGCGTGGCGGGGGATCAGCCAAGGCCGCCACGATCGCCAGCTGGTCGGCGTTGGCCACCACCGGACGTTCGAAGGGGTCGTCGTCGTCTGCGGTGCGGCGCAGCACGGTCTCGCGTTCAGCCACTTCGACGATCCGGGCGAGAGTGCCTTCTGCGCCGCTGGTGTCGGCGACAAGCCGCACCCGGTCGCCGACGATGACGGCCTTGCGGCCCAGCGGACGGGCTTTGACCGCTGTGACCTGTTCGGGTTGGCCGGCCACCCGGCAGCGATAGCGGCCCCGGTCAACACCCACCACCACGGCGTCCGTGGCGTTGTCATAGCGCGGCCGGTCCTTGGTACGCGGACGTGAACGCTTGCCTGCGCGTTCGAATCCGGCGTGAGGGTCGTCGGTGATTCCGGTGCGCGGTGTGCGGCTCACCGCTGCGCCTTCACCAGATGGGTCCACAAACCGGGAAAGTCCGGCAACGTCTTGGTGGTGCAGGCCACGTCGTCGAGTTCGACCCCAGGCGTCACCAGGCCGATCAGGGCGCCGGCGTGCGCCATCCGATGGTCGGCGTAGGTGGCGAAGGTGGACCCATGACGTCTTCCGGGCTCGATCACGAGTCCATCTGCGGTTTCTCTCACCCGAGTGCCGAGCTTGTTCAACTCGGTAGCCAGGGCCTTCAGTCGATCGGTTTCGTGTCCGCGGATATGAGCGACGCCGCGGATCAGGCTGGGACCGTCGGCGACGGCGGCCAGCGCGGCCGCCACCGGCGTCAGCTCACTGACTGCATGCAGGTCGACCTCAGCCCCCCGGGCGCCGCTGCCGGTCACCGTCAGCTCGCGTCCGGTCTCGGTGGTGTGGTACTCCAGCACGCCACCGAAGGCGGACAGGACACCCGCGAGATCGTCGGCGGCCTGGACGGAGTCTGACGGCCAGGCAGTGGTGAGCGTGCCGCCGGTGATCACCGCGGCAGCGAGCAGGCTGGCTGCATTGGTCAAGTCGGGCTCGACGACCTCGTCTACGGCTCGAATCGGACCGGGATCAACCCGCCAGGTGCGCTCGTCGGGGCTGTCCACCAGCACGCCGTGACGGGCGAGCATGATGCCGGTCATGGCGATGTGCGGGCGCGAAGGCAGGCTCTGGCCGGTGTGGTGGACGCGAATCCCGTCGTGGTAGCGCGCACCGGCGAGCAGCAGCGCCGAGACGAACTGGCTGGAGCCGCTCGCGTCAAGGTCGACATTCCCGCCGTGGAAGGCCGGCCCGCCGGCCACGCTGAACGGCAGCCGCCGCGGCGTGCTGACCCAGGCACCCGCGGTGGCCAGGGCGTCGAGCAGGGGAGCGACGGGGCGGGCCGTGGCGGCCGCGTCACCAACGAAATGTGTGGGCTGGTCTGCCAGAACAGCCACGGCCGGGAGGAAACGCAGCACCGTGCCGGCTAATCCGACGTCGATGGTGCCGCCACCGGCGGCGAGGTCGATCGGCTCCACCAGGAGCGCTCCGTCCGGCAGTTCGCTGAACTGCGCGCCCAGCGTGGTCAGGCCGGCCTTCATCAGCGCGGTGTCGCGCGAGTCCAGCACTCCGATCAACCGCGAGGCTCCGTCGGCGATCGCGGCCAGCATCAGCGCGCGGGCTGACGCCGACTTGGAGCCCGGGACGACGACGCGTCCGGTAACGGGTCCGGAGGCGACGGGCGCGGGCCAACTGCTCAAGAAAGCGCGCCTTCGACCTGCTTGCCAAGCTTGGCGGCACGCTTTGCTGCGCGGCCGGTCAGCGCTTTGGCCGTGCGAGCGGCCTCAACCTTGCGCTGCTCGGCGTGGCGAGCCGCACGACGGCGGCGGGCCTGCAGCCGCCAGGCCAGGTCAGGTTCGCCCTCGGTGTCCAGGGCGGCCAGCACGACGCCGCCGAGCAAGGCGACGTCAGCACCAAAACGTTCGCGATCAGGAGCGGTGGACTTCAGCGGGTTGTTCGCAATCACCGACGGCACCAGGGTTGTGGCCAGGAGGCCCGCACTGACTCGGCGCCCGGCCCCCGTCGCCAGCCCGACCCCGCCGATGATCTGCAGCACGCCGCAGGTGCGGGCGACGCCGGTCGCCTCGCTGGGCAGCAGGGCGGCTGCCTCAGCCGGAAGCGCCGCCTTCAACCCGGGCAGAACGCTATCTGCGATGGGTTGTGCGGTCGCGGCGAAATCGGCAGGATGACGCACCGCTTTGACGCCGTTGACCACGAAGTAGCTGGCCAGCAGGGAACGGGCGGCGAAGCGCAACAGGCTCATGGTTCATTCCTACCGTCTCGGGTACCGCCTGCCAAGCCGACAGCGCGCGGCGACGAACTGCTCATCGGATCCATTCTCGCCGCAGTCGGCTCGCCCGGTGGGCGAATGGACGGTTCCGGACCGGCAGCTACTGTCCTCGCGGCGCGCTACATTCGCCGATAGCCGACAAGGAGGCTGCTGAGATGTGCGGACGATTCGCGGCATCGACCAGTGCCGAAGACCTGGTTCGCCTGTTCGAAATCGACGATGTCGACGTCGAACTGCCGGGGCCGGCTTACAACATCGCACCGACCGACCCGATCACGGTGGTGTTGGAGCGCCGCAAGGACGACGAACTGCGGCGGCGCTTGACCGCGGTGCGTTGGGGGCTGGTCCCGTCATGGTCGCGCGATGCACGCGGAGCCGCGCGCCTGATCAACGCCCGGGTGGAGACGGTGGCGGAGAAGCCGTCATTTCGCCGGGCGCTGGCTGCCCGACGATGCCTGATCCCGGCGGATGGCTACTTCGAGTGGCGTGCAGAGACCGCTGCCGACGGCAAGAAGATCAAGCAGCCGTATTTTCTGCGGCCGGGCGACGGCTCGGTGCTGACGATGGCGGGGCTTTACGAGTTCTGGAAAGACCCCGCAGGCAGGTGGTTGGTCACCGCGGCGATCATCACCACCCGCGCGGTCGACGTGGCCGGGCAGGTCCACGATCGCATGCCGATGACGGTCGGTGCCGGTCAATGGGACGCCTGGTTGGCGCCGCAGGTGGGGGCGGAGGCGATCGACCTGTTGATCGAGCCGGCCAACAGGTTGTCGGTCCATGCGGTGTCGATGGCGGTGAACAATGTCGACAATGACGGGCCCGAATTGCTCACCGAGCTGCGATCGGGGGAATAGCGGCAGGCGCCGGCATCGTTGAGATCTGCGTGATTGCGACCATGCCGGCACCGGCGGAAGCGCCGCGTTCCCAACGGAACCGGCTAGGCTCGGTGTTGATGAACCTGACCCCTCCTGAGACCGCCGACGTCGACGTTCGTCCGGTCGAGACCGATGCTGAACGCACCGCCCGCTTCGAAGCGGACGCGCTGGGCTACCTTGATCAGCTCTACGGCGCTGCGCTGCGGATGACCCGCAACCCTGCTGACGCCGAGGATCTGGTCCAAGAGACTTTCGCCAAGGCATATGCCTCCTTCGCTCAGTTCACTCCGGGAACGAACCTGAAGGCGTGGCTGTACCGCATCCTGACCAATACCTTCATCAACAACTACCGCAAGAAGCAGCGGCAGCCGCAGTCCACTGGGCAGGAGCTGGAGGACTGGCAGCTGGCGAAAGCCGAAGCCCATACCTCCACGGGTCTGCGCTCGGCCGAGATGGAAGCTCTTGATCGGATGCCTCACTCGGCAGTCACTCAGGCCATGAATGAGCTGGCGCCCGACTTCCGCTTGGCGGTCTATTTGGCCGATGTTGAAGGTTTCGCCTACAAGGAGATCGCCGAGATCATGGGCACGCCCATCGGGACGGTGATGTCGCGATTGAACCGTGGCCGAAACCAGCTGCGCGCCAAACTCGCCGACTTTGCTCGCGAGCAGGGTCTGATCGGGGGTTCTCGCGATGAGTGATTCCGATCTCCATGACTGCAGTGAGGTGCTCGACCAGCTCTACGCCTTTCACGACAACGAGCTGACCGAGGCCGAGGCCGATCACATCCGAGAGCACCTGATGGCCTGCGAACCGTGCTTGGATCGCTTTCAGGTCGAGGAGGCCATGCGGCTGCTGATTCGCAAGTGCTGCAACTCCGAGGCCATCGCCAGTGACGACCTGCGGCTGCGGGTCCGGGCAACGTTCACCCACACCGTGGTGATCAACGAGACGGACTGAACGTCCCCAGAATTGCAGAACCCCCGCTCGAAGCGGGGGCCGGCTGGTGAACCTCAGGCGTTCGGACGCTTGCCGTGGTTCGCGCTGTTCTTCCTGCGGGAACGGCGCTTGCGACCGCCTTTACCCATCTCGGTCTCCTCAGTAGTGGCTTGGTGGCGTCGGACGACGCGAAACCTCATTCTGCCAGCCACTGGCCAGACGGCCAACTCGGATGGCTAGGGTTGGGGCCATGAAGAACAGGGACCAGTTGGCCGCTTCGCAGGCGGGCCTCAGCGCGGAGGACCGGCAGTGGCTGAACAGTCTGGTCGATGAATGGTCATTGCTGGCCGACCTTGCTTTTGCCGATCTGATCCTGTGGGCACCCGCCGGAGATGAAGCCTTCCGAGCGGTAGCGCAGGTGCGCCCCAATACGGGGCCGACAGCGCTGGAGGATGACGTTGTTGGGGCTTTGATCATCGACAATCCCGAGCACCTGGTCACCGAGGCCTGGCTGAGCGGCAAGATCTGCCACTCCAGTGAGCATCTGGCCGACGTCGGCCTGCCGGTGGACGTCACGGCCGTCCCTGTGATGGACGAAGGGCGCTGCATCGCGGTGCTGGAAATGCACTCCAATCGTTTGGGCCTGCGCTCACCGGGCATCCTCGAAGACGCCTATCTCGAGGCGGCACAACTACTGGTGGGGATGGTCCACCGTCACCAGTTCCCGCAGCCGGGCCAACCGCGGGTGCCGTGGGTGTCGCCGCGCGTGGGCGACGGCATGATCCGGGTAAAGCGCGACGGTTCGATCGCCTATGCCAGCCCGAACGCGGTCAGCGCCTTCCGTCGGCTGGGCATGAGCGGGGACCTGTTCGGCGAGAACTTCGTCGAGATGAGCCGAGCGTTGGTGGCCGAGCGCGGTCCGGTCGAACAGTCTTCGACCAAGCTGCTGACCGGTTCCGGTGCGGCGGAGGTCGATCTGGAGACCGACCGCGCCAACGTCCGACTGCGGGTGCTCCCGCTGCTCGACGGCAAGCACCCGGCGGGGTTCGTGGTGCTGTGCCGTGACACGACCGAACTTCGCTCCCGGGAACGCCAGCTGGTGACCAAGGATGCGACGATTCGCGAGATCCACCACCGGGTCAAGAACAATCTGCAGACGGTCGCGGCTTTGCTGCGACTGCAATCGCGCCGGATCTCCTCGGCAGAGGCCAAGGCGGCGCTGGACGACGCCATGCAGCGGGTGGCCGCGATCGCCATCGTTCACGAGATGCTGAGCCAGGGCTTCGATGCCGAAGTGCAGTTCGACGAGGTTGCCGATCGACTGCTCCGCATGGTCAGCGATGTTGCTGCGACCGGCGGGTACGTTCGGATGGTTCGGGAAGGATCGTTCGGGTCGGTCCCCGCCGATGTGGCCACCAGCCTGTCGCTGGTGCTGACCGAGCTGGCACAGAATGCGATCGAGCACGGATTGAAGTCGGCCTCCGGCCAGGTGTTCGTCAAACCGCATCAGGAAGGCGGACGTCTGGTGGTCGCGGTCGAGAACTTCGGTGAGCCCCTGCCGGAGGACTTCGACATGGCCAAGACCACGAGCCTGGGCCTGTCGATCGTGAACACGCTGGTCGCCGATCTCGGCGGGGAGTTCAGTCTGCTGTCGAACGAAGGCTCGACCGTCGCGACGGTCAGCCTTCCGCTGGATCAGCTCGTCGCGAAGCGATGAGCCCGCAGCGGTCGTCGGGGAGGCTCAGTTTCCGGCGTTGGCGCGAACACGCATCCGTGCGGCCCGGCGCTTCATCGCGCGACGTTCGTCTTCACTGAGACCGCCCCAGACTCCGTGGTCCTGGCCGGCGTCGAGCGCCCACTGAAGACAGGCCTCACGCACGTCACAGCGGCGGCAGACCTTCTTGGCTTCCGCAATCTGCATCAGTGCCGGGCCCGTGTTGCCGATCGGGAAGAACAGCTCAGGATCCTCGGTCAAGCAGGCAGCGCGATGGCGCCAGTCCATGAAGAAACCACTCCCTAAAGGTCGTTGGGGCCGCAGTGCTCTCGGCCAAGAGTGAGTGGCCGGCGCGGGCATCGGCTCACTCCGCAGTACAGGCTGACTACTTTAGCTTGTGAGCACAAGGTGCGACACCCCAAATTGCACATCCGCGGAGATTCAGCCGTCAGCGGTGCCGCTATTGCTGAGATTTGGTCAGACCAACGCCCCGCCGGTCGGATGCGGCGGGGCGTCGGCGAGGTCACTGCGACAGTGCCTGCTGCAGCAGATCGGCTTCCTGGGCGAGATGCGCCTTGGTCGAGCCGACCGACGGTGCCGAGGCGGCCGGACGGGTGATGCCGTTCAGCTTGAGCTGGTAGCCCGGCAGCTGGGCGGCGATGGCCTGCGGCAAGTGCAGCTGCAGGAACCACCAGGCGCCTTGGTTCTCCGGCTCGTCCTGCACCCACCGGATGTCAGTGACATGCGGGTACTTGGCCAACTCGGCAGCCAGTTCCGGCGCCGGGATCGGATAGAGCCGCTCCAGCGACAGGATCGCCACCTCCTGGTCGAGGCCGGCCTTGGCGCGCGCGTCGATCAGCTCCCAGCGGATCTTGCCGGAGCAGATCAGGATCCGCTTCACCTTGGACGGGTCGGTGATGGTCGGGTCGCCTTGCGCGGGGCGCCAGCGGCCGTTGACGAACTCGTCGACCGGCGAGGCCGCCGCCTTGCTGCGCAACATCGACTTGGGCGTGGCGATGACCACGGGGCGGTGCCAGTTCACGTAAGCATGCGTGCGCAACAGGTGGAAGTAGCTGGCTGGGCTGGACGGCTGGCTGACAGCCAAAGCACCCTCCGAGCACAGGGTCAGCCACCGCTCCAGCCGGGCCGAGGAGTGGTCGGGGCCTTGTCCTTCATAGCCGTGTGGCAGCAGCAGCACGACCCCGGACTTCTGTGTCCACTTGGCATTGCCGGCAGAGATGAACTCATCGGCAATGGTCTGGGCGCCATTGGCGAAGTCACCGAACTGCGCCTCCCACAGCACCAGAGCATCCGGGGCGGCCACCGAGTAGCCGTACTCGAAGCCCATGCCCGCGTATTCGCTGAGCAGCGAGTCGAACACGTGGAAGTTGCCCTGTTCGGTGGCCAGGTGCTTCAGCGGCACGTAGGCGCGGTTGCTGGCGCGGTCGACGACGGCGGCGAAGCGTTGGCTGAAAGTGCCGCGGCGGCTGTCCTGACCGACCAGGCGAACCGGCCGGCCCTCCATCAACAACGAGCCGAATGCCAGCAACTCCGCGGTGGCCCAATCGATAGGTCCGGTCCGGATGGACTGGGCGCGCCGTTCCAGCTGGCCGAGAACCTTCGGATGCACCGAGAAGCCCTCGGGGAAGGTGAGGTGGGCGCGGGCGACGGCCTCCATCTGCTCGACGGTGATCGCGGTGCCCTTGTCTTCGCCCAGCTTCGGTGGGTAATAGGCCGTGCGGGGCTCCTCAACCGGGGTGCCGTCGGCCTCGCGGACCTCCTTGAACACACCCTCCAAGCGCTCGCGGAACCGGGCCAGCACCTTCTCGGCATCGTCGGTGCTGATGTCGCCGCGGCCGATCAGTGCCTCCGTGTAGAGCTTGCGCGTGCTGCGCTTCTGCTCGATGAGGTCGTACATCAGCGGCTGCGTGAAGCTCGGGTCGTCGCCCTCGTTGTGCCCGCGGCGGCGGTAGCAGACCAGATCCACCACGACATCGCGGTTGAAGCGCTGGCGATAGGCGAACGCGACCTGCGCCACCCGAGCGACGGCTTCAGGGTCATCGCCGTTGACGTGGAGGACCGGAACCTGGAAACCCTTGGCGAGGTCGGTGCAGTACACGGTGGAGCGCGACTCCACCGGCGAGGTGGTGAACCCGACCTGGTTGTTGACCACCAGGTGGATCGTTCCGCCGGTCTTGAAGGCGCGCAGTTGCGCCATCTGCATGGTCTCGTAGACGACTCCCTGACCGGAGAAGGCCGCGTCGCCGTGCAGCAGCACGGCCATCACCGGCCAGTCGGGACGCTTGCCGATACGGTCGATCTTTGCCCGAACGATGCCCTCGACCACCGGGTCGACGGCCTCCAGGTGTGACGGGTTCGCCGCGACCGAGGTCTTGACCGACCGACCGCTGGCCGCGGTGAACTTACCCTCAGCGCCCAGGTGGTACTTCACGTCGCCGCTGCCCTGGAGCAGGCGGGGGTCGTAGCTGCCCTGGAACTCGCGGAAGATCTGGGCGTAGGACTTGCCGACGATATTGGCCAGCACGTTGAGCCGCCCGCGGTGGGGCATGCCGATGACGACTTCGTCCACGTTGTTGTCGGCAGCCTGCTCGCAGACCTCATCGAGGAAGACGATGGTCGATTCGCCGCCTTCGAGGGAGAAGCGCTTCTGACCGACGAACTTGGTCTGCAGGAAGGTCTCGAAGACCTCGGCCTCGTTGAGCTTGTCGAGGATGCGCAGGTGCTCCTCGCGCGGCAGTGGGACGAACGGCTTCTCGAAACGTTCCTGGATCCAGGTGCGCTGTTCCTCGTCGTGGATGTGCATGTACTCCACGCCCACGGTGCGGCAATAGGAGTCGCGCAGCATGGCAAGAATCTCCCGCAGCGTGCGCACCTGGCCGCCCAGGCCGGCGAAGTTGCCGACCGGGAACTCCCGATCGAGATCCCACAAGCTCAGGCCGTGGTGTTCGAGCTCCAGCTCGGGGTGGGTGCGCTGGCGGTACTCCAGGGGGTCGATGTCGGCCAGGTAGTGGCCGACATTGCGGTAGGCGTTGATCAGCGAAAGCACGCGGGCGGCGCGGGGAATGGCGCCGTCGCGGTCGTCATTGCTGTCTGAGGTCCACCGGATCGGGGTGTACGGCACCCGCAATGAGTCGAAGATGCCGTCATAGAAGGCGTGCTTGCCGATGAGCAGCTCGTGCAGGTACTTCAAGAACTCGCCGGACTGCGCGCCCTGGATCACCCGGTGGTCGTAGGTCGACGTCAGCGTGGTGACCTTCGAGACGCCGAGCTCGTTGATGCGTGCCTGGCTGGCGCCCTGGAACTCCGGCGGGTAGTCGATCGAGCCGACGCCGAGGATCACGCCCTGACCGGCCATCAGCCGAGGAACGGAATGGTTGGTTCCGATTCCGCCGGGATTGGTCAGCGAGGCGGTCGAGCCGGCGAAGTCGGAAACCTCCAGCTTGCCGTTGCGCGCCTTGAGGATCAGCGCCTCATAGGCAGCCCAGAAACCGGCGAAGTCGAGTTCCTCGCAGTTCTTGATGTTCGGCACGAGGAGCTGCCGGGTGCCGTCAGACTTCTTCATGTCGATGGCGAGGCCGAGGTTGATCGAAGCCGGCGTGACGAGTGTCGGCTTGCCATCGACGAGTTCGTAGGAGTTGTTCATCTCGGGCACGGCCTTGAGTGCCAGCACCATGGCCCAGCCGATGAGGTGGGTGAAGGAGACCTTGCCTCCGGTGGTGCGGCTTAGGTGACCGTTGATGAGCTCACGCTGGTCGATCACCAGCTTCATGGGTACCTGCCGCACGCTGGTCGCGGTCGGCATGGCCAAAGACGCGTCCATGTTCTGTGCGGTACGCATGGGAGCGCCACGCAAGGGAGTGCGCAGGGGCTCGCTGGCCTGCTTGGCGACCTGCGGCTGGGGGCGCGGACGATCGGCAGACACGCCGGTGCCGGAGCCCGGACCCTGCGGTCCGTGCTTGCTGAACGGGCTGGGCTCGGCGATCGGGGCGACGCCGGAAGCGGGAGCGACGGCAGTAGCGGGGGCGACGGCCGGAGTGGCCGCGGCGACTGGCTGCGGCGCCGGCGCGGCGCTGGCGGGGGACGAAGACGTTGCGGCGGCGGACGTTGGAGCTGTCGCGGCGGTCGCTGCTGGGACGGACCCAGCGGCCTCGCGCTGGAAAAAGGCCACCCAGCTGGCGTCGACGGAGGCCGGATCGGCTGTGTACCGCTCCCGCATCTCCTCGATCAGCCAGTCGTTCGCTCCGAACTGGTCGGCCCCGGTGCTTGATCCTGGATTCTGCGGCTCGGCCACGGTCCTCTTCTTCTCCCCTGCACTCAGTGCGCGCTGTATTCGGCACCGATGTTACATATGCGTCGCCAGGGATTGAACCACCGTGCCGGTGAGTTTCAAAATGCGTTGTCAGCCCGGACAATGTTGCTACAAGCCCTTGTTATTACAATCTCTCAAGGGGTGTCTGCAGGACGGCATTTGGGAACGGCTTGGGGCGATGCTGTGCGGGGTCGCCGACCGGGCGGCGATGCGGGCTGCGGAATCCGTAGGCGAGTGGGCAAGACCTACCTCGCCTGACCTACGCGAAAGTTGGTAATGGGCGCCCCCGAGAGGATTCGAACCTCTGCTCCCGCCTCCGGAGGGCGGTGCTCTATCCCCTGAGCTACGGGGGCCCGGCCCGTTGGGGCCGTGTTGCACTGTAGCAAAGATGAACCCGGCCAGTCGCATCGGCACTCGGCGGGGTCGGGACGTCCATAACGACGCGCGGCGCGCTCGGCGCGGCACCCGTTCTGGCACAGTTGCCCCCATGACCCATATGCATGTGGCTGGCGAAATCCACGCCGAGGTCACCTCACCGGCACCGGTGTGGCTGACACGGCCGGACGATGTGAACGCCCTGACCACCAAGCTGTGGAGTCGAACCGCGCATCGCGGCACCGACGGAGTGATCGAGGTCGGCGGCGTCCGGCTGACCGACCTGGCCGAAAAGGTGGGCACGCCCGCCTACATCTTGGACGAGGACGACTTCCGAGCCCGCGCTCGTGCCTGGAAGCAGGCCTTCGATGGTTGGACGGTCTACTACGCCGGAAAGGCCTTCCTCAGTGGAACGATCGCGCGCTGGGTTTCGGAGGAGGGCCTCAGTCTGGACGTGTGCTCACTGGGTGAGCTCACGGTGGCCCTGCGGGCCGGCTTTGATCCTGCCCGCATCGGGCACCACGGCAACAACAAGTCCGTGGAGGAGCTGCGGGTGGCGTTGAGTCACGGCGTGGGACGCATCATCGTCGACTCCTCCGACGAGATCTCCCGGCTGGAAGAGCTCTGCGCCGAGCTCGGCGTGCGCGCTCGGGTGATGGTTCGGGTGACTACCGGTGTGGAGGCTCACACCCACGAGTACATCGCGACCGCCCATGAGGACCAGAAGTTCGGCTTCTCCATCGCGTCCGGGCAGGCGCTGGTCGGCATGTTCCGCTGCCATCACAGTCCGCATCTGGAGCTGCTCGGTGTGCATTCGCACATCGGCAGCCAGATCTTCGACACTCACGGTTTCGAGGTCGCCGCGCGCCGCACGCTGAAGCTGTTCGCCCAGTTCAAGGAGGCCACCGGGCTGGAGCTCCCGCAGCTGGATCTGGGCGGAGGCTTCGGCATCGCCTACACCAAAGAGGACGACCCGGCATCGCCGGGCGAGTTGGCTGCAGGTCTGCGCGAGATCGTCGAGCATGAGTGCCGCGCCTTCGCCTTGTCGGTCCCCGAGGTCTCCCTCGAGCCTGGACGGGCGATCGTCGGACCGGCCGGGGTCGCGCTCTACCGCGTGGGCACTGTCAAGCCGGTCGACATCGGTGGCGGGATGACGCGTCGCTACTTGTCGGTCGACGGGGGCATGAGCGACAACATCCGCCCGGCGCTGTACGCAGCCGAATACTCAGCGGCGCTGGCCAATCGGATCTCGACCGCCGAGCCGGTGGTTTCCCGCGTTGTGGGGGTGCACTGCGAGGGCGGTGACATTCTCGTCCGTGACGAGTTCCTGCCCGCCGACGTCACTGCGGGAGATCTGCTGGCGGTCCCGGCTTCCGGGGCTTACAGCCGTTCGATGGCCAGCAACTACAATCACACCCCGCGGCCGCCGGTGGTCGCGGTCCGCGACGGTCGCATCGCTGAGGTCGTCCGTCGGGAATCGCTTGACGACATTCTGGCCTTGGACGCAGGGCTGGAGAACGGGGCATGAGATGAGCAACTCGACGCCGCTGAAGGTGGCGCTGCTGGGTTGCGGCGTGGTCGGATCGCAGGTCGCCCGCCAGCTGCTCGCCCAGGCCGAGGACCTGCGGGCTCGGATCGGTCGGCCGCTGGAGCTGGTCGGTATCGCGGTTCGCCGGCTCGACCGCGAACGTCCCGGTATCGATCCGTCTCTGCTCACCGATGACGCCCTTGAGCTCGCCTCCCGACCCGACGTCGATCTGGTGATCGAGCTGATGGGTGGCATCGAGCCGGCCCGGACCTTGCTGCTGGCCGCGATCGGCGCCGGCTCATCGGTGATCACCGCCAATAAGGCGCTGCTGGCCGAGGACGGTCCCACGATCTACTCTGCGGCCGAGGCGGCCGGGGTGGACGTCTACTTCGAGGCCGCCGTCGCCGGCGCGATCCCGATCGTCCGTCCGCTGCGTGAATCGCTGGTCGGCGACGAGGTCACCGCGGTGATGGGCATCGTGAACGGCACCACGAACTTCATTCTCGACAAGATGCACACCGACGGGGCTGAGTTCACCGACGCGCTCGCCGAGGCACAGCGCCTCGGCTACGCCGAGGCCGACCCGACCGCCGACGTGGAAGGCTTCGATGCCGCCGCCAAGGCCGCCATTCTGGCAAGCCTGGCTTTCCACTCGCGGGTGAAGCTGTCAGAAGTCACCCGCGAAGGCATCACCGCGATCACTGCCGCCGATATTCACGCGGCCACCGAGATGGGCTGCGTGATCAAGCTCGTCGCGCGCTGTGCGCTGAGCGATGACGGCTCGATCGCGGTCGGAGTACACCCGACCATGGTGTCGATGGAGCATCCCTTGGCCAGCATCCCTGGCGCCTACAACGCGATCTTCATCGAGTCCCGCAATGCCGGGCGGCTGATGTTCATGGGCAAAGGTGCGGGTGGCTCACCGACCGCATCGGCGGTGTTGGGTGACTTGGTGACGGCGGCGCGTAACCGCGTCCGTGGAAGCAGGGGGCCGGGGGAGTCGACCTACTCCGGACGTTCCATCACCGAACCGGGGCTGGTCCGCTCGCGCTACTACGCCTCCATGTGGGTTCATGACGAGCCCGGCGTGCTGGCACAGGTCGCCGACGCTTTCGCTCGCCACGGCGTCTCGTTGCAGGCGGTGCGTCAGGAGAGTCAGGGTGAGCGGGCCCGACTCGGAGTGATGACGCACCTGGCATTGCACAGCGAGGTCGCAGCCGCGATCGCCGAGTTGGATCGAATGCGCGAGGTGCAGCCCGGCATCTCGCTGATGCGGGTAGAAGGAGCCTGACCGTGGATATGGCCTGCCTGGATCTCGAAGGAGTCCTGGTTCCTGAAATTTGGATCCGGGTGGCCGAGGCCACCGGCGTCGAGAAGCTGCGGGTGACAACTCGCGACATCGCCGACTACGACGAGCTGATGAGCTACCGGCTTCAGGTGATGTCCGAGAATGACATCACCCTGTCGCAGATCCAAGCCGTCATCGCCGAGATGGGTCCGATGCCTGGCGCCAAGGAGTTCCTGGACGGGTTGCGCAGGAGTTTCCAGGTGGTCATCCTGTCCGACACCTTCTACGAGTTCGGCATGCCCCTGATGGCGCAGCTGGGATACCCGACCTTGCTGTGCCACAAACTGCAGATCCGCGACGACCGGATTGTCGGATATCAGTTGCGTCAGCCCAATGCCAAGCGCGCAGCCGTCCGCGCCTTCCATGACTTGAACTATCGGGTGGTAGCGACCGGCGATTCCTACAACGACACTGCGATGTTGAGCGAGGCTGATGCCGGGATCCTGTTCCGGCCGCCGGCCAATGTGATCGCTGAGTTCGGGCAGTTCCCGGTGGTCACCGACTACGACGAACTGCGCAAGGCTTTCGACGGCGCGCTGGCCTGATCGTCGTCTCGTCGTGCCAGTCACCACAGCGTGGTGCTACAGTTGTTCTGCGCGCGTAGCGCAAACGCCTCTCAGATCGGGCCGCACGAGTGCGGATCAGCATGAGTCTCGTAGAGGAATCCCAGCGGTGAACCATTGAGTCCAGCTGGCATTTCAGATCTGGGTGTCATTCCAAACCGCTCATTGAGTGAGCGTGGGCGAGCCCGCCTGGACGCCGACCGGCGACCGCCCTTTCCGAAAGGAATTCCGTGACCGATACTGTCGAAGCCGTGGGCACGAAGGCTAAGCGCACTTCTGGTGTCGACGGCATGCTCCTTGCCGAGCTGAAGCAACTGGGTGCTTCTATGGGGCTGAAGGGCACCGGCTCGATGCGCAAGGGCGAGCTCGTGGCTGCGATCAAGCAGGCACAGGGCGGACGCCCCGAGAAGGCGAGCGAACCAGCCCCGAGCAAGAGCAATGAGCCGGCATCGGCCGCCGGCGAGACGAGTGCGTCGACCAACAGCGAGAAGCGGCGCAGGAGCGAGCGTTCCGGCGAGGGCGGCGAGCGACGTCGTCGTCGCGACGACCGCGAAGCGACGACCGCGAGCGCAGAAGGCGAACAGCCCCAGCTTCCCGCCGGCAGCGAGGGCGCTGGCGTCGACGACGTCGCTGCCCGGCTGGAGGCGTTGAAGGCCGGTGACGGCGGTCGGCGTAACCGGCGCGGCGGCGGCTCCGGCGAGGCCGAGGGCGAGTCCGGACGTAACGAGCAGCGCCAGCAGCCCCAACAGCAGCACCGCGACGACGACGATCTGGGCGGCGGCAGCCGCCGGAGCCGCCGTCGCCGCAACCGTGACCGTCAGAACCGTCGCCGTCCCGGCGGCGGTGGCATGAGCGGCCTGGAGCGCCTGGAAGTCGACCCCGTGATCGGTGAGGACGATGTCGTCCTCGAGATCTCCGGCATCCTGGACGTCCTGGACAACTACGCGTTCGTGCGTACCACCGGCTACCTGCCCGGCCCCAACGATGCCTACGTCTCGCTCTCCATGGTGCGCAAGTGGGGGCTGCGCAAGGGAGACATCGTCACCGGCGCAATCAAGGCTCCTAAGGACGGCGAACGGCGGGAGAAGTTCAACCCGCTGGTTCGGATCGACACCATCAACGCCGATGCCCCGGAGAAGGCCAAGGATCGTCCGGAGTTCCAGAAGCTGACGCCGCTGTACCCGTCGGAGCGGCTGCGTCTTGAGACGACCCCGCTGAACATGACCGGGCGCATCATCGACCTGGTCTCGCCGATCGGCAAGGGCCAGCGTGGCTTGATCGTGTCGCCGCCGAAGGCCGGTAAGACCCTGGTGATGCAGACCATCGCCAACGCCATCACGGTCAACAATCCCGAGGTCCACCTGATGGTGGTGCTGGTGGACGAGCGCCCCGAGGAGGTCACCGACTTCCAGCGGACCACCTCGGGTGAGGTGATCGCCTCGACCTTCGACCGTCCCGCAGACGACCACACCACGATCGCTGAACTCGCGATCGAGCGGGCCAAGCGTCTGGTGGAGATGGGCCGCGACGTCGTCGTGCTGCTGGACGGCATCACCCGCTTGGGCCGTGCCTACAACCTGGCGGCACCCGCGTCCGGCCGGATCCTCTCCGGTGGTGTGGACTCCGCCGCGCTCTACCCGCCGAAGAAGTTCTTCGGTGCGGCGCGCAATATCGAGGACGGCGGCTCCCTGACGATTCTGGCCACCGCGCTGATCGAGACCGGCTCCAAGATGGACGAGGTGATCTTCGAGGAGTTCAAGGGCACCGGCAACATGGAGTTGCGGCTGCGTCGTGAACTCGCCGACAAGCGCATCTTCCCGGCCATCGACCCGATCGCTTCGGGCACGCGCCGCGAGGAACTGCTGTTGGGCCGCGACGAACTGGCGATCATCTGGAAGCTGCGCCGAGTGCTCAGCGGCCAGGATGTGCAGGCCGGCTTGGAGATGCTGCTCAACCGGATGCGCAAGACCCAGAGCAACCGTGAGTTCCTGATGGTGATCTCGAAGACGACTCCCAATCCGGAGTAGGAATCAGCAGTGCCAGGCGGGTCCGAGCAGTCGATGCTCGGGCCCGCCTCGCTGTACCGGTCAGAAGATCCAACTCGAAGCCGGCTGCAACCCCCAGCCGAAGGCCGCACTGAGCTGAGCGATCGCGGCAGCGTCGCCGGTGATCAGGCCGGCCGCTGCCAGCGAGGCGGCCGAGGTGCCGCCGAGGTAGAGCGCCCCGAGGTCGGCGATGTCGAGTTCGACGCTCGCCTGCGCGGCGGGCTCCACGTGGATGTCGTCGCTGAAGGGTCGTGCGCGCAGCCGCCAGCATCGGCTGTTGTGTGGCAGCAGGTGGTCGTTCACCCGGATCGCCAGGTCAAGAGGGGCCGCGTAGTGACGTGCGACCAGAGCCGAGGGCACATCGACCAGGCGCACCCACAAGTTGTCACTCACCTGGGGCTCGGCGGCCCGCGGGTCGACCAACAACTGCAGCAGGGGATCGTCGATGGGCAACAGGCGTGCCGTCACGGTCTTGATCAGGTCCAGATCGAGCAGGCGCGACCACAAAGCGGCGCGGGACGCCGCATCGGTGGCGGCCAGCTCCTCGACCTTGGCGACTCCCTGGGCTCCCGCGCCACTCCAGTCGAGCTTGCGGCGGAAGAGGGCATACCCGGTCGCATCCTCACGACCGGCGATCATGATGCGGCGCTCCTCGAATCCGCCGCGCAGGGCCTGTGGGTCGTAGCCGAACGAGGAGCGCAGGGCGTCGGTGTCGCGTGTCACCCACCCTGGGCGATTGGGGGTGGCGGTTGCGATGTGCCGGTGAAGGCGGGCCACCACTGGGCCATGGACGGCCTCGTCGAAGCGCTCGAAACGGACGTCCACCTGGTCGGCGCCGGCAACCTGACGCAGTTCTGCACCTCGCGGGATCTGCACGCCGACGACGCGGCTGGCCAAGCCGTAGCCGAAGCGACCGTAGATGCCGGGCTCGCTGGCTGTGAGAACCGACAGTGCTTCACCGCGGCGAGCGCAGTCGTCGAAATGCGTGCCGATCATGGCTCGCAGCAGGCCACGGCGGCGATACTGCGGATGAACCCCGACCCAGCTCAGGCCAGCGGCAGCAACCGTTGCTCCCGGAACGGGGAACTGGGCGAACGCGTAGGACGTGTGCATGGCGATCGGCGCGGCCTGGCCGTCCGGGCTCCAGGCGCGGGTGCGCTCAAGGTCGAGCGGGAACGGCCAGGACGCGAGGTCATCGACATCCTGACAGGCAGGAAAGGCCCACGTGTCCAGCTCGATCAATGCGCGCTTGGATGCTTCGTTCAGCGGGATCTGGCTGAAGCCGAGGGGAATAGCGGATTGTTGATCAGGAGTGAGCATGGCCCTCAGTCTGCCAGCGGCGGTTTGGACAACCTTCGGTCGATGGGGGAGAATGGTCAGTCGGTGCCGGTTCACGCCAGGGCGACAGCCCACACCATGCAGGCGACCCGGCGTCACCCGAACAGGAGAGAGCATGAAGCAAGGGATTCACCCCGAGTACGTGGAGACCCAGGTGACCTGCACCTGCGGAAACACCTTCACCACCCGTAGCACCGCAAAGGGCGGCGCGATCCACGCTGAGGTTTGCGCGGCTTGCCACCCGTTCTACACCGGCAAGCAGAAGATCCTCGACACCGGCGGCCGCGTGGCCCGGTTCGAGCGCCGGTACGCCAAGAAGGCCAAGTAGCTTCACCGACGCCGGGTTCCAGGATTCGTCCTGGGACCCGGCGTTCGTCATTGTCCGGAGAAAATGATCCAGGTGAGGTGGAGATGTTCGAAGCAGCAGGGGAACTGAAGGACGAGTTCGCTGAACTCGAGCGGCGATTGGCTGATCCGGCGATCCACGGTGACCCGGTGGCGTCTCGCAAGGTCGGACGTCGTTATGCCGAGCTGACGCCGATCATCAAGAACCTCGCCGCGCACGACGAGCTGACCGCAGACCTGGCCGCCTCGCTCGAGCTGGCGACTGAGGACCCCAGCTTCGCCGAGGAAGCAGCGCAGCTGACCGCCCGGCTGGCCGAGGTTGACGACAAGCTGACCCGCTTGCTCGCCCCGCGTGACCCCAACGACTCCGCCGACGCCCTGATCGAGATCAAATCGGGTGAGGGCGGAGAGGAATCCGCCCTGTTTGCCGGAGACCTGTTCCGGATGTACGCCAAGTACGCCGAGAACCGGGGGTGGAAGGTCGAGGTTCTCGACTCGCAGGACACCGACCTGGGTGGCTACAAGTCGATCACCGCAGCGATCAAGGCCACCGGCGCGCCCGACCCAGAAAATGCCCCCTACGGCGTGCTCAAGTTCGAGGGCGGCGTGCATCGCGTGCAGCGGGTGCCGGTCACCGAGTCGCAAGGGCGCGTCCACACCTCAGCGGCCGGCGTCCTGGTGATGCCGGAGGTCGAGGCCACCGAGGTCGAGATCAACGACGATGATCTGCGCATCGACGTCTATCGCTCCTCCGGCCCCGGCGGCCAAGGCGTCAACACCACTGACTCCGCGGTCCGGATCACCCACCTGCCCAGCGGCATCGTGGTCTCCTGTCAGAACGAACGTTCACAGTTGCAGAACAAGGAATCCGCGATGCGGATGCTGCGTTCGCGACTCGTGGCCCGCGCCGAAGAAGAGGCCGCCTCGGCGGCCTCGGCTGCCCGCAAATCGCAGGTGCGCACCGTCGACCGGTCGGAGCGGATCCGCACCTACAATTTCCCCGAGAACCGGATCGCGGACCATCGAATCGGCTTCAAGGCTTACAACCTCGACCAGGTCCTTGCCGGCGACCTGTCGGCCGTGATCGAAGCGCTGCAGGCCGCGGACCTGGCCGAGCGCCTGGCCACGGTGTCGGCGTGATCACCTCCTCGTCGCTGATCGCCGAGGGCGCACGTCGATTGGGATCGGCTGCCGAGGCTCGCACTCTGCTGGCGCACGCTGCCGGCGTAGAGGTCTCCCGGCTGGCGCTGCTCGACGGGATCGGCGAGGGTGCCCTGTGCGACTATCGGACGTTGCTGGCCCGCCGCGAGGCCGGCGAACCGGTGCAGTACCTCACCGGCCGGGCGGCCTTCCGCACCATCGAGGTGACGGTGGCTCCCGGGGTGTTCATTCCGCGGCCGGAGACCGAGGTCATGACCGGCTGGGCGATCGACCAGCTGGCCGGAAGACCAGGTCCCGTCGTCGTTGAGCTGTGTGCCGGCAGTGGCGCGATCTCGGCTGCGATTGCGGCCGAAGCACCGGGGGCGCGTCAGTATGCCGTCGAACTGTCGGAACAGGCGGCGTCCGTGGCAGCTGGCAACCTCGCCGGCACCGGCGTCGATCTGCGGGTGGGTGACATGGCCGATGCTTTCCACGAGCTCGACGGCACGGTCGATCTGGTGATCGCCAACCCGCCCTACATCCCCTGGGAGATGTGGGAGCACGTCGCCGAAGAGGTGCGCACGCATGAGCCCGAACTGGCTCTGTTCTCGGGCGCGGACGGCCTGGATGCCCTTCGCGTCGTCGCGGTCGTGGCCGCTCGCCTGTTGCGCCCCGGTGGGCACGTGTGCGCAGAGCACGCCGAGGTGCAGGAAGAGGCAGTCGTGCAGGTCTTCGTCGACGCCGGTGCCTTCTCCGCAGTATCAGATCATCGCGATCTTGCCGGACGGCCCCGGTTCGTGACCGGCGTCAGGGCCGCGAACCTGGCAGGATGAACACCATGCCGCAAATCCTCGACATCAGCCTCGATCGGGAGGCGGCGATCGATGCGGCGGCCGCTGCCGTGGCCGACGGGTTATGCATCGTGCTTCCCACCGACACCGTCTACGGGATCGGTGCCAACGCCTTCGATCCCGACGCTGTGCAGCGCCTGCTGAACACCAAGCAGCGGGGGCGGGACATGCCGCCGCCGGTGCTGGTCTCCGACCCGATGGCCGTGCGCACCCTGGCCGAGGAGCTGACCGAAGACATCGACGCCGTCGCGGAAGCGTTCTGGCCCGGTGCGCTGACGATCGTGGTTCGCGCGCAGTTCAACCTGCGCCTCGATCTTGGCGACCGCGGGCAGACCGTGGCCATCAGAATCCCCGACCACGAGTTCACCCGGGAGCTGCTGCGTGCCACCGGCCCGTTGGCCGTCAGTAGCGCGAACGTGTCCGGTCAGCCGGCCGCGACGACCGCCCAGGAGGCCGAGCAGCAACTCGGCCGCGGTGTCGAGGTCTACCTGGACGGGGGGCCGGCCGCGGAGCCGGTGCCCAGCACGATCGTGGATCTGACCGGGCGACCGCGGATCCTGCGCGAGGGTCGCATCACTGCCGAGGAACTGGCTCGGGTGCTTCCTGGCCTGGTCGAGGGCTGAGCGTGAGGGTCTATCTGCTCGTCCTGCTGGTGGCCGCCGTTGTCACCTACCTGCTCAGCGGCCTGGCCCGCCGCCTGGCCTTCCGGTACAACGCGGTGGCGGTCGTGCGCGATCGCGATGTGCACACTCGTCCGATTCCCTACTTCGGCGGGGTATCGATGTGGTTCGGCTTGACTGCAGCCTTGCTGCTCGCATCGACCCTGCCGTGGTTGGGTGGGTTCCCCCAGGTGAACCACGACGCCCAGGCGGTGCTGCTGGCCGGCGGTCTGATCTGCGCTGTGGGCGTCTTGGATGACATGTTCGAACTGAATGCCCTGGCCAAGATCGCCGGACAGCTCCTTGCCGCCGGGGTGGCCGTTCTGAACGGCGTGAAGATCTACTGGATCCCGCTGCCCGATGCGATCATCTCTCTCGATGACGGCAGCTCCATCGTGGTCACTTTGGTGGTGATCTTCATCGCGGTCAATGCGATCAACCTGATCGATGGCCTGGACGGGTTGGCCGCGGGTGTGGTGGCCATCGGTGCCAGCGCCTTCTTCGTCTATGCCTACTGGCTCAGTTACGAACAGGAGATCGTGCGCGCGACGGCCTCGAGCCTGATCACCGTGGCCACCGTAGGCATCTGCTTGGGCTTCCTGCCGTACAACATTCACCCCGCCCGGATGTTCATGGGTGATTCCGGTTCGATGCTGCTGGGATTTCTGTTGGCGGCGTCGATGATCAGCCTGACCGGGCAGGTCGACCCGTCCAAGCTGTCGACCTTCGGGCTTGGCGTATGGAGCGCCTATCTGCCGCTGCTGCTGCCGCTCGCGGCGATGGCGCTGCCGTTCGGGGACTTGGTGCTGGCCTATGTGCGAAGAACGTTGGCAGGCAAGCTGTGGTACCAGGCCGACAAGCAGCATCTGCATCACCGGATGCTGAACCTGGGCCACAGCCACCGCCGTGCCGTCGGCCTGTTGTGGCTGTGGTCGGCGATCATCGCCTATGGCGTGGTGCTGCTCGGAATGGTGCCGTCGTGGGCGACCTTCGCTGCCCTGGTTGCCGGCCTGGTGGTGGCCGCATTCCTCACCTGGGGCCCGCGCGGTCACAAGGTGAAGACCGCCGATGGCTGAGCGGCATCCGACCACCAATACCGGGCGCGCGGTGAAGCTGCTGCGCAACGGCTTGGTCGGCGGGCTGATCGCCTGGGCGTTGGCCGCGCTCGGCTGTGTCGTCGGCTTCGGCTCGGCGGTGACCGGGGCGGTGCTGCTGGCCGGGGCGATCGCGGTGGCATTCTTCGCGATGGGGCAGGCGGTGCAGGTGCTCTTCGCCGAGGCCGACCCGGTGCAGGTCCTGGTCGTTTCGCTGTTGTCCTACGCGATTCGCGTCGGCGGCCTAGCCGCTTTCGCCGTGGTGGCCGCCCGGATGCTGCCGGCGAGCGACGGTCTGGCGCTCGCGATCGTGGTGATCTCGGTGGTGATCGGCTGGCTGCTCGCCGAGATTCGGGCTTTCCGACAGTTGCGGATCCCGGCGTTCGACTCCTCACAAGGCAAAACAGACTAGGTAACATCATGGAAACCTGGGCCGCGAATGACTGCTATGGTTCTCCCAACCATGGGTGAGCGGGACGGTTCGGGCGACGGGTATCGGGTCCTCAGCATGCTGATCTCCGGTCCCGTCTTCTACGGCGGCATCGGCTGGCTGCTGGACAACTGGCTGCACACCTCATGGTTATTCCCACTGGGTATCGGTCTCGGAATGGCGGCCGGCGTGTACCTGGTGATCGCTCGCTACGGACGCGTCGAATGATCGGCCTGACGGAGGAGGATTCATGCCTGGCCTGATCGGCCTGTTGGTTCCGCTGGAGTGGAGTTGGTGCGGTCCAACCGAAGTGCACGAGGGTTTCTCGCCCGGCGTCGCCAGTTTCTGCTCCCGTCCGTTGTGGGCCGGGGCTCCGGGGTGGGTGAACAACCAAACCTTCCAGGCTGTGCTCGGTGCTGCGATCGTGATCGCGTTCTGGCTGTGGGTGGCGCACGCGCAGAAGGTGGTGCCCAGCAAGCGCCAGTTCATCGGTGAGAGCTTCTACAACGTCCTTCGTAACACGATCGCCCGCGACATCCTCGGTCACGAGTACCGCAAGTTCCTGCCGTACCTGATCGCGCTTTTCACCTTCATCCTGGTGAACAACCTGTTCGGTGAGTTCTTCTTGTTCATGTTCCCGACCTTCTCCAAGATCGGTTATGCCTGGGGTCTGGCGGCGTTGACCTTCCTGCTGTACAACGGCGCCGGCATCTACAAGCACGGCTTCTTCAAGTACCTGAAGAACAATGTGCTGCCGGCGGGTGTTCCGAAGTGGTTGTGGCCGCTGATCATCCCCTTGGAGTTCTTGTCGAACTTCGTGGTGCGACCGATCACGCTGGCACTGCGACTTTTCGCCAATCTGTTCGCCGGGCACCTGGTCGTTTTGGTCTTCGTGGTGGGCGGCACCTTGTTGCTGACTGCGACCCAGCCCATCGACGGAAAGCCGGTCGCAATGCTGAACGTCGCCGGCGGAGCATCGCTGGTGTTCAGCTTCGCGATCTTCGCCCTCGAGTTGTTCGTGGGCGTCCTGCAGGCCTACATCTTCACCGTCCTGACCGCACAATACGTCGCCTCGGCAATCGCCGATGAGCACTGAGCACCTGTAATGAAACCCTGGAAAGGAAACCATCAATGACTCCGTTGGAAATCGCCGGCTCGTTGAACATGCTCGGCTACGGCCTGGCGACGATCGGCCCCGGCATCGGTGTTGCGCTGATCTTCGCCGCCGTCATTCAGGGCACTGCTCGTCAGCCCGAGGCCCGCGGCGCCATGCTGAGCACTGCCTGGATCGGCTTCGCCGTGGTTGAGGCGCTGGCCATCATCGGCATCGCTCTGGCATTCGCCATCCAGTGAGGCCGGTCGGAATGCTTCCGCTCGAAGGGGGAGGCTTCGGGCCGCTGCTGCCGGAGCATCCCGAGGAGATCTACATCGGGATCGTGCTGTTCCTGATCATCTACGTGGTGGTCTGGAAGTACGTCGTGCCCAAGTTCGAGGCGACCTACGCCGAGCGGACGGCAGAGATCACCGGTGGCATCGAGAAGGCCGAAGCCGCACAGGCCGAAGCTGCCGCAGCGCTGGCCGAGTACAAGGCTCAGCTGGCCGAAGCTCGCACCGAGGCGGCCAAGATCCGCGAGGACGCCAAGGCGCAGGCCGCGGTCGCGGCCGCGGAGATTCGTGAGCTGGCACAGGCTGACGCTGAGCGCCTGGTCGCCAATGCCCGCGCGCAGATCGAGGCGGAGCGGGCGCAGGTCGTCCACTCGTTGCGCACCGAGATCGGTGGTCTGGCAACGCAGCTCGCCGGTCGGATCGTGGGGGAGTCGTTGGAGAACGAAGAGGTCGCTCGCCGCACGGTGGACCGCTTCCTCTCCGAGCTTGAGGCCCAGCCGCAGGGGCAGGCATGAGCGCCTCGGCCGAGGCTCGGCAGTCTGAACTGGATCGGGTGACCGATTCCCAGAAGCCGAGCGTTGTGCTCGCCGATCAGCTGCTGTCGGTGACTGACCTATTGCGGTCGCAGGCGAGCCTGCGTAACGCGCTGGCCGATACCACCGCAGCCGACAGTGGTCGGCGAGCTTTGGCCGAAGCGATCCTGGCTTCGCGAGTGACCAAGGCCACTCTTGCCGTCGTGTCCGAGGCTGCGGCTTTGCGGTGGGGCAGCGGCTCGCGACTGGCAACGGCGGTGGAACGCCAGGGACTGCGGGTGCTGTTCGCCACCGCGCAGGAGAAGGGCAAGCTCGATCAGGTGGAAGAGGAACTCTTCCGATTCGGGCGGGTGGTGGCCGCTGACAATGCGGTCCGGTCCGCGCTCGATGATCGCAACGCTCCGCTGCCGGCTCGGCAACAGCTGGTGGCAGACCTCATTGCGAAGAAGGCCGACGCCCTCACCGTGAAACTCGCGCAACGGGCGCTGGTGTCTTCCCACCGCGCCCTCGAGCCGACCCTGGAGGACTACCTCTTCATTGCGGCCGAGATCCGGCACCGCAGCATCGCCGAGGTGACAGTGGCTCGTCCGCTCACCGAGGCACAGGAGCAACGCCTTGAGGCACTGCTGGTGGCCCGGCTCGGCCGCCCGGTGAACCTCCAGGTAGTAGTGGACCCGAATGTGCTTGGCGGCGCGCGGGTGAAGGTCGGCGACGAGGTGATCGAGGGCACCGTCGCCGGCAGGTTGGCCGCCGCAGAAGATCAACTGACCCAGTAGAAGTGAAAGCAGAAGGTGCACACATGGCCGATCTGACCATCAGCCCCGAGGAGATCCGGGACGCTCTGGACAAGTTCGTCGCGAACTTCAACCCTGAGGCTGCCAGCAGCGACGAGGTTGGCGTCGTCGTGACCTCGGGCGATGGCATCGCGCGAGTAGAGGGCCTGCCCTCTGCGATGGCCAACGAGCTGCTCAAGTTCGACAACGGCACCCTCGGAATCGCCTTGAACCTGGACGTCCGCGAGATCGGCGTCGGGGTCCTGGGTGACTCCGAGGGCATCGAGGAGGGCTCCATCGTCCGGCGGACCGGCGAGGTGCTGTCGGTTCCGGTCGGTGACGGCTACCTGGGTCGCGTCGTCGACGCGATGGGCAACCCCATCGACGGTCTCGGTGAGCTCACCGATGTGCCGCAGCGTCGCGCGCTGGAGTTGCAGGCCGCCGGCGTGATGGATCGCAAGAGCGTTGAGGAGCCGCTGCAGACCGGCATCAAGGCCATCGACGCGATGACGCCGATCGGCCGCGGTCAGCGTCAGCTGATCATCGGCGACCGCAAGACCGGCAAGACGGCGATCGCGGTGGACACGATCATCAACCAGAAGGCCAACTGGGCCACCGGTGACCCGACCAAGCAGGTCCGCTGCATCTATGTCGCCATCGGCCAGAAGGGCTCGACCATCGCGTCGCTGCGCACCAAGCTGGAGGAGGCCGGCGCGATGGAGTACACCACCATCGTGCATGCGCCGGCGTCCGATCCGGCCGGCTACAAGTACATCGCTCCCTACGCCGGCTCGGCGATCGGCCAGCACTGGATGTACCAGGGCAAGCACGTGCTGATCGTGTTCGACGACCTCACCAAGCAGGCGGAGGCCTACCGCGCCATGTCGCTGCTGCTGCGTCGTCCGCCGGGCCGCGAGGCCTACCCCGGCGACGTCTTCTACCTGCACAGCCGTCTGCTGGAGCGTTGTGCCAAGCTCTCTGACGAGCTCGGTGGCGGCTCGATGACCGGTCTGCCGATCATCGAAACCAAGGCCAACGACGTGTCGGCCTACATTCCGACCAACGTGATCTCGATCACCGACGGCCAGATCTTCTTGCAGTCCGATCTGTTCAACGCCAACCAGCGTCCGGCCATTGACGTGGGCATCTCGGTGTCCCGCGTCGGCGGCGCGGCACAGGTCAAGGCGATGAAGAGCGTCGCGGGCACCTTGAAGATCGGTCTGGCTCAGTACCGCGACATGGAGGCCTTCGCGATGTTCGCCTCCGACCTGGATCAGGCATCGCGACGTCAGCTGGAGCGAGGCGCCCGCCTGGTCGAGCTGCTTCGTCAGCCGCAGTACAGCCCCTACCCGGTTGCCGATCAGGTGATCAGCGTGTGGGCGGGCACCACCGGCAAGTTCGATGAGGTGCCGGTGAAGGAAGTGCTGCGATTCGAGCAGGAGTTCCTGGCCTACCTCAAGCACAACACCTCGGTGTTGGACGTGATCGCCGAGACCGGGCAGTTCAGCGATGACTCCAAGGCGGCGGTCGAGCAGGCCCTGGAGGTCTTCCGGACGCAGTTCGTCAGCAGCGATGGCGTCGCTCTCGTGTCGGGCGATCAGGCTGCTGAAGCCATTGCAGAAGAGGACCTGAGCCACGAGCAGATCGTGGTTCAGAAGAAGCGGGGCTGATCAATGGCAGCCAGCCTTCGCGAACTGCGCCAGCGGCGCAAGTCGGTGATGGCCACCAAGAAGATCACCCGGGCCATGGAGTTGATCGCCTCGTCTCGCGTCCTGCGGGCGCAGCAGGTGGCAGCTCGGGCGCTCCCGTTCACCCGGGAGCTCAACCGGGCGGTCTCGGCGGTCGCGAACTACTCCCACACCGATCACCCGCTGACCAGGCCTTCGGTGAACCCGCGCCGGGTGGCCGTGTTGTTCATCACCTCGGACCGGGGCATGAACGGCGCCTACTCGGTCAACGTGCTGAAGATGGTGTCGCAGATGCGCCAGCGCCTCGACGACGAGGGCATCGAGATGGTCCGCTACGCCGTGGGTCGCAAGGGCATCGGCTACATGACCTATCGCGGCTTGGAGCTGGCTGACCACTGGGAGGGCTTCACCGATGCCCCGACCTATGACCGGGCCGTGGACATCTCCGACCGGCTGCTCGAGGACTTCCTGAAGCCCTACGAGGACGGCGGTGTTGACGAGATCTGGGCGGTCTACACCCGGATGGAGTCGATGCTCAGCCAGACGCCGCGAGCTCGCCGCGTGCTCCCGTTGGAGGTCGTGGAGGGAGTCAGGGAGACCAGCCCGGAGGATGTTCTCCCGCTGTACGAGTTCGAGCCGAGCCCGGACGCCGTGCTCGATTCCCTGCTGCCGCTGTACATCCGCAGCCGCATCTGGTTCTACCTCTTGCAGGCGGCGGCCTCGCAGCTGGCGGCACAGCAGAAGGCGATGAAGTCGGCGACCGACAACGCCGAGGCATTGATCGAGCGTCTCACCCGTGAGGCCAATCAGGCTCGGCAGTCCGAGATCACCCAGGAAATCACCGAAATCGTCGGCGGTGCCAGCGCACTGGCCGACCTCACCAAAGACGACGACTAGGCAAAGGCAGAGCTCGAATGACCGTGACTACCGAAAAGACTGCCGTCCAGGCCACTGGACGGGTTGCGCGGGTGATCGGCCCGGTGGTGGATGTGGAGTTCGCCGCCGACCAGATGCCCGACATCTATAACGCACTGACCATCGAGATCAACGACGGTGATGAGCCGCGCACGATCACCGCTGAGGTGGCCCTGCACGTCGGCGACAACATCGTGCGTGCGATTTCGCTCAAGCCGACCGACGGCATGCGCCGCGGCGCTACGGTCGTCGACACCGGGGCACCGATCTCGGTGCCGGTGGGCGACATCACCAAGGGCCGCGTGTGGAACGTCACCGGCGACTGCCTGAACGAGGATCTGGCAGCCAACGGCGTCGAGATCGCCAATCGCTGGTCGATTCACCGCGCGGCACCCAAGTTCGACGCGCTCGAGCCGAAGACCGAGATGCTGGAGACCGGCATCAAGGTGCTCGACCTGCTCACCCCCTACGTCAAGGGCGGCAAGATCGGCCTGTTCGGTGGCGCCGGTGTGGGCAAGACCGTGCTGATCCAGGAGATGATCTACCGCATCGCCCACAACTTCGGTGGCACCTCGGTGTTCGCCGGCGTCGGCGAGCGCACCCGCGAGGGCAACGACCTGATCAACGAGATGATCGAGGCCGGCGTCATGAAGGACACCGCTTTGGTGTTCGGCCAGATGGACGAGCCGCCGGGCACGCGTCTGCGGGTCGCGCTGAGCGCCTTGACCATGGCCGAGTACTTCCGCGATGTGCAGAACCAGGACGTGTTGTTGTTCATCGACAACATCTTCCGGTTCACCCAGGCAGGCTCCGAGGTGTCCACTCTGCTGGGCCGGATGCCGTCGGCCGTGGGCTACCAGCCGAACCTGGCCGACGAGATGGGCCAGCTGCAGGAGCGGATCACGTCCACCAGGGGCCACTCGATCACCTCCATGCAGGCGATCTACGTGCCGGCCGACGACTACACCGACCCGGCTCCGGCGACGACCTTCGCCCACCTGGACGCAACCACCGAGCTCAGCCGCGAGATCGCTTCGCGCGGTCTGTACCCGGCGGTGGACCCGCTGAGCAGTTCCTCGCGCATCATGGACCCGCAGTACATCGGTCAGGATCACTACGACACGGCCACCCGGGTGAAGCAGATCCTGCAGCGCAACAAGGAACTGCAAGACATCATCGCCATCCTCGGCGTCGACGAGCTCGGCGAAGAGGACAAGATCATCGTGGCTCGGGCTCGACGCATCCAGCAGTTCCTCAGTCAGAACACCTACATGGCCGAGAAGTTCACCAATGTGCCCGGTTCGACGGTTCCCTTGGCCGATACCATCGAGTCGTTCAAGATGATCTGCGATGGCGAGGTCGACCACATCGCCGAGCAGGCCTTCTTCAACGTCGGCGGCATGGACATGGTCTACGCCAACTGGGATCGCATTCAGAAGGAAGGCTGAGGTGTCGGTACTTCGGGTTGAGGTCGTGGCGGCTCAGGGGGTTGCCTGGGAGGGCGACGCTCTGAGCGTGATCGCCCGCACCTCCGAGGGCGACATCGGCGTGCTGCCGAATCACGAGCCGCTGCTGGCGTCATTGGTGCCGTGCGCGGCCGAGGTGCTGACTTCCGACGGTCGCCGCGAGATCCTCGCGATCGACGGTGGATTCATCTCGGTCGCGGAGAATCGGGTCTCGATGCTCAGCCAGTACGCCCGCGTCGCCGCCGAGATCGATCTGAAGGCGGCCGAGCATGAGCTGGCGGCGGCGGAGAAGCGCCTGAACGCGGGCGATATCGACGAAGAGACGCGCCATCACTTCCTTCGGGCGCAAGCCCAGGTGAAGGCCGCACAGCTCGCGCAGGAACGCTGACGTCGTAGGCCGCTGTCGTGGAACTGCTGGGGATCGCGGAATGGGCCGCGTTGGTCATCACCGTGGTGCTGGTGGTCCCGGTGCTGTTCCTGGCAGCGCGCCGCCGTTGGCTGTCTCGCATGGGAGGGCTGTTCGACTGCAGCCTGCGCTTGTCGACCAAGACGCCCGGGGCCGGTTGGGTCCTGGGCGTCGCCCGTTACTCGGGGGACAACCTGGAGTGGTTCCGGGTGTTTTCGCCCTCCTTGCGCCCCCGGTTGATCTTTCCGCGCTCCATCTCGCGGGCCGGGGCGCAGCGCGATCCCGACGCGATCGAAGCCGTGGTGCTGACCCACGATCAGCGGATCGTCGCCATGGAGCTCACCGACGGCCGTTCGTGGGAGCTGGCGATGTCGAATGCGTCACTGACCGGTTTGTTGAGCTGGCTGGAGTCGTCGCCACCGGGCGCGCGTTACCGCTGACTTCGCCCTCACCACGCTCTGGCAGTGGCGTGCTACTCGGGTCGACTCCGCCAGGCAGTAGTGCGGCCGCGGAGGAGCGCTAACTCGCCGATGCGGCGTGGGAGCCGCCGTCTGGCTCATCGTTCTCAGGCGCCTCGTCGTCCTCGGTGGGCGCGGTACCGACTTCGGCCTCAGCTGCCCCGGCCGACACTGCAGCGGCCTGCTCGGCGATCTTGGCCCGCTGACGGGCGGCCTTTTCGGTTGGCGCTTCGCGATCCTTGCCCGGCACCCACAGCACCTCGCCAGCACCCTGACCGGCGACTCGGGCCAGGATGAACAGCAGGTCAGAGAGCCGATTGAGGTAGGCAAGAGCGACCAGGTTCACCCCACCGCAGTGTCCGTCTTCGGCCGGCTTGTTGCCGTAGATGCTTGCTGCGGCCCACCCCGTCCGCTCTGCGCGCCGGACGACCGTCCGGGCGAGTTGCAGCCAGGCCGAAGCCGGTGAGCCGCCGGGCAGGATGAACGAGGTGAGCGGCGGGAGTGCCTCGGAGAACTGGTCGCACCACTGCTCGAGGCGATCGACGTAGGGCTGGATGATCCGTAGCGCGTCGTCCTGCTCAGTCTTCAGCGGATTGGACAGATCGGCGCCGCAGTCGAACAGCTCGTTCTGCACATGACGCAGCACCGCGGCGATCTCGGCGGGGAGATCGTCTTGGGTCAACACAATGCCGATCACTGAGTTGGCCTCGTCAACGTGCCCGTACGCCTGCACCCGGGGATCGGTCTTGGCGGTCTCGGAGAAGTCCGACAGCCTGGTGGAGCCGGCGTCGCCCGTCCGGGTGTAGATGCGCGTCAGGTTGACCATGCCGCCAATCAACACCGCCAGGACAAGCAGTGTCAAACCGCCGGCCTTGCTGCGCTGTGGCAGGCTAGGGCGGTGAAATCCGTGAAGGTCGCCCTCCTCCTGCTCGCCGCCGTCGTCGCGGCCGGCTGCTCGGCAACTGCGCCGCAGCCCTCGGTCTCGAATGCCGCTCAACCGATGGCTTCCGGCAGTGCCGCGGCTGCCGGCACCACCTCCTGCGCCTATGTCGCCGATGGTGCAGCCAGTCGTGCGGTGAACCCACCACCGACGACGAATGTCTCGGCTACGGGCAGCACGGCGTACACCATCCAGCTGGACGGACGCCCGGTGCGGATCACCCTGAAGACCACCTCTGCGCCCTGCACCGTCAACTCGTTCATCTCGCTCGCAGCCCAGGGCTTCTACGACAACACCAGGTGCCATCGCCTCGGCGATGTCCCCGGCTTCCAGATGCTGCAGTGCGGCGACCCCACAGCCACCGGATCGGGGGGCCCGGGTTATCGCTTCAATGACGAGCTGACCGGCTCGGAGACCTACCCGGCCGGAACCCTTGCGATGGCGAACTCCGGGCCCAACACCAACGGCTCGCAGTTCTTCCTGGTCTTCGGTGATAGCCAGCTGTCGCCGAACTACACCGTGTTCGGCACCATCGATCCCGCCGGAATCGCGGCGCTGAAACAGCTTGCGGCCCAGGGCAGCGATAACGCCGAAGGCACTGGCGTAGGACACCCGCGGGCGTCGGCGAAGATCAGCGCGGTGACGCCTGGCTGAGTTCGGCCAGGGCGGTGATCACCGCCGCGGGATTGTCGGCATGGACCCAATGCGCGGCCTGCGGAACGATCACCGTTCGCACCTGGGGAAAGTACCGCTGCATCAGGCCGAGATCGTCCCGCCGGTAGTACGGCGAACGCTCGCCGACGATCCAGCGGGTCGGCCCGGCGAAAGTCCGTGCGCCCACATCGGGCCAGGAGGCGAGTTCGGCCAGGCCGTCATGGAGCAAGTCCAGGTTCGGCTGCCACCGCCAGCCGTCGCGGTCGCGCAGGTTCGTCAGCAAGAACTGGCGGACGCCGGGGTCGGAGACAGCGGCGCTGAGCCGGGCGTCCGCATCGGCCTTGCCCGTCAGCGTTGACAGGTCCATGCCTCGCATCGCCTCCAGGTAGGGGCCGAAGCTGCTCACCTGCGCCGAGTTCGTCGGGGCGATGTCGACCACGGCCAGCCCGCTGAACATGTCCGGCCGACTGAGGGCTGCGACCATGGCCACTTTGCCGCCCATCGAGTGGCCGACCAGAATCAGTGGGGCGCCGGCGCAGCGCTCCTCGAGTTCGGCCAGGACCGCCGTGGCCATCTGCTGGTAGCTGAAGGCCGTCGTCCAGGGGCTGTCGCCGTGATTGGGCAGGTCGAGCAGCACGGAGCTTCCGCAATCGGACAGCCCCTTCGCGATCTGCATCCAGTTGCGGCCGCGGCCGAAGAGCCCGTGCAGGAAGACGAAACGTGGCCTGCCGTCGCCCACGATCGTGTGTGCCAGCCCAGCCATCACGACCTGCGATTCCAGCAGGCGCTGTGCCAGTGACGCCTTTCCTCAACCGCCGACGAGGAGCCGATGCTGGCCTGGCGTGGCCAGGCGACGACATGGGCGATCCCGGGGCCGAAACTGCGCTGGCAGCCAGGGCAGAAGTAGGTCTTGGTGGCGGCGTCGGCGGTCATCGCTTGCACCATCCATTCGCCGTCCTGCTTGACCTCGAGCCGTGCGAACGCACCGGTGTTGAGCGGACGCGGCGCGCGCAGGTGCTTGGACGGACGCTTGGCCATGCCCGCAGTCCTACGCCACAGACGCGCCAATGGGCAAGTCGGTCGGCCTGGCTGTAGGTTTACCGGGTGCGTCTGTTGATTGCCCGTTGCCAGGTTGACTACGCCGGCCGTCTCACCGCTCACCTGCCAATGGCGACTCGGCTGATCATGGTGAAGGCCGACGGCTCGGTATCCGTCCACGCCGATGATCGCGCCTACAAGCCACTGAACTGGATGAGTGCACCCTGCCGTCTCACGGTGAGCCCTCCTCCTTCCGACGTCGAGGCGGTCGTGGCCGCCGATGAAGCCGGACTCACCGAGTTGTGGGAGGTGCGGAACAACGACGGTGACACCCTTCAAATCGCGATCGGCGAGGTCTTCCACGACTCGCAGCACGAGTTGGGCATCGATCCCGGGCTCCAGAAGGACGGCGTGGAGGCCCATCTGCAGGCCCTCTTGGCCGAGAACCCCGGCACCTTCGGCTCGGGCTGGACCCTGGTTCAGCGGGAGTACCTGACGCCGATCGGGCCGGTCGATCTGCTGTTCCGTGATGAGCAGGGCGGCTATGTGGCAGTAGAGGTGAAACGCCGCGGCGAGATCGACGGTGTGGAGCAGCTCACGCGCTACTTGGCGCTGATGAATGCCGACCCGCTGTTGACCCCTGTGCGTGGCGTCTTTGCCGCTCAGCAGATCAAGCCGCAAGCCCGGACCCTGGCCGGAACCCGTCAGATCGAGTGCGTCCTGGTCGACTATGACGCGCTGCGTGGCTTGGACAATGCCGACGACCGGCTGTTCTAGCGCTCTGGGGCGTGGCTCGGGCTAGCCGGCCGCTGTCAGGCGACGCACCTGGACGCCGCCCGGTGTGCGGTCCACCAGCCACACGGCGCCCAACCCTGCCGGCACAAGATCGTCGGCGATGATCGCCGAGGTGCACTCGTCCACGGCGATGACCGCACAGGCGCGGCCGGCAGCCACGATCGCGACGGCGCGGCTCAGCAGGCCCTGCTGGGCGGTGTGGACGTCAACCACCGGGGCTACCAAACCCAGTCCCGGCGCGAGCGAGACCTCGCTGAGGCCCTCGCCGCTGTCCTCACCGCAGACGCTGACGCCGCCGACCTGCCACCCGCCCAGCAGAGCGTGGTCACCGGCGATCATGGCGCCCGCCGAGTAACCCGCGTAGGGCACGCCGTCGGCGACAGCTGCCCTGATGGCGTCGGCTGCGGGCATGACCGCTTCGTAGTAGCCCGGGGTGAGGCCGCCGCCGACAAAGATGCCGTCCACGTCGTGGAGGTCTGCTGCGCGCAGCGGGCGCTCCGGCGTGAGTTGGACGATCCGTACGGTGCACGGGCCCAAGGCCGCGAAATCAGCCCGGTACTCGTCGTGCCACTGCTCGCCCTCGGCGGCGGTCTGTGACCACAGCACCACGGCCAGCTGCGGCGTCCGGTCGGAGCGGGCGGCCGCATCGGCGAGGAAGCGACCCGTCCAGGTGCTTTCGTCGGCCGCCCAGCCGCCGCCGATGAGGTGTACGGCCATCGGATCTACTTCCGGTCGAGAGCGGGGATGAGCACCTCGCGATACAGCAACAACAGGGCCGCGGTCACCGGGATAGCGAGGATGGCGCCGATGATGCCGAGCAGCAGACCGCCGGAGATCGCGGCGATCATCACCAACACTGCCGGGATCTTCACCGAGCGGGCGAAGATGCGCGGTCCGATGAAGTAGGCGTCGACCTGTTGGTAGGTCAAGAAGAAGACCAAGGTGATCAGGCCGGTGGTGGGGGAGAAGGCAAAAGCGACGATGGAGACCAGGATCGTGCCGATCATGGTGCCGATCAGTGGCACCAAAGCGAGCATTCCAACCAGCACGGCCAAAGCGATGGCGTATTGGCCGATGCCCACGATGCTCAAGAACACGAAGGACACCGTCGTCCACAGCAATGCGACCGTCGCCAGCCCGGAGACATAGCCACCCACCCGCTTGAACATCTCATTAGCGAGGTACTTCACCCGCGGGCGGCGGGAGGCGGGCGCGAGTTGGTAGATGACTTCTTTGATACTGGGCAGCGCCACCAGGAAATACAAGGTCAGCACCACGGTGATCACCAGGTTGAAGATCACACCGGCCACAGCCTGTCCCGCCCCGACCAGCCCGCCGAAGGCCCCGCCGATCAGGTCACCGGAGGTGAAATACTGCACGGCCCGGTTGATGATGCCGAACTGGGCGTCGAGGGCGGCGATCTGCGGATTCTGGCGCAGGTTCTCCAGGTACCCGGGCGCCTGGTTCATCAAGACGGTGATCTGCTCCGTAACGACGGGGACCAACGCCCACAGCGCCAGCCCGACGACAGCGATAACGCCTAGAGCCACCAGGAGGACGGCCAGTCCGCGCCGCAGGCCGCGGCTTTGCAGCCAGCTCACCGCCGGGTTCAGCCCGAGTGCGATCGCCAACGACAGCAGCATCAGCACCACGATGGTGCGCAACGACACCACCGCCATCACGATGCCGTAGGCCGCCAGCCCGCCGAAGGTCAAGAAGACCCCGATCTCGAACGGGTTGCGGTCCAGCAGGCTCACTTTCGCCGAGTCCTGGGATGAGGATCCCGGGTTGAAGTCGGGAGGGGTCGGTTGCGTGATCCGGCGCCAACGTCGCAGCCAGTTGCGGCTCGTGGGATCGCCGGCCGACGCGCCGCTCACCGGCAGGGCCGGCGTCTGCGGGCCGGTCGGCTCCTCGGGAGGTTGCGGCTGCGGTGGCTTCGGTTGTGGAGGCAGACTCATTCGGCTGACTTGGACGCGTCGTTGAGCAGCACCGTCTGTTCGGCGTCGCCGTCGTCGGCGGCGTCGTCGGCTTCAACGCCGGGCTCGGGCTGGGCGGGGGTTACCGAGTCGTCGTCGGCGGCATCGGACGTGGGCGCGGTCTGGTCGTCGGCGGAGGCCGAATCGGCGGGGGATGCCTCCGTGTTGGGCTCACCGAACTGGATCACACTCATGCCGGCCAACGCCGACAGCTCGTTGAGCTGGGCCAGGATGGCCTTCTGGCGGCCCGACAGCAGTTCCACGCTGGTCTCGATCTTGGCCTTCTTGTCCTCTGCGAGCCGGACGGCCTCGGCCTGCAGGCTCGCGGCTTCAGCGCGAGCAGCGGCGAGGATGGCCTCGGCCTGCGCCTCGGCGGCTAGTCGGGTTTGCTCGGCCTCGGCGATGACCGCCTCGCGGCGCTGATCCCAGGTCTGAGAGTCAGCCTCGACCTTGATCTGGAACGACTCGGCCTGCTGGCGAGCTGCGGCCACCAACTCGTCGAGCTTCGTGGCGGCCTCCTCCTGGGCAAGCTGGAGCGACGCCAGGTCGGCCTGCCGCTGCTCGGCCAAGGCGACCTGCTGCTCGGCGTAGTGGCGCTCGGCCTGGGCGAGTTTGGCCTCGCACTCAGCGGTGTTGCGTTCGGCGATGATCTGGGCCTGCTGCTGGGCTTCGGCCAGAAGCTGCTCGGCCTCGCGCTGCGCGGCGTCGCGGATCATGCTGGCCTGGTCCTTCACTCCGGCGAGATCAGCGGCATTCTGTTCACTGAGCTGGCGGCGGAGCTCAGCGAAGGCTTCGGCCGACTTGGCCTGGCTGTTTTCAGCGTTGATCGCAGCCTCTTCGAGGCGACGTTGAGCTTCCGCTTCGGCCGCAGCCAGGATCTCTCGAGCCTTGGTCTGAGCACTGGTGACCAGCTCGTCGGCCTGCGCCTCTGCGGTACGCAGCATCCCGCGGGTATGGCCTCCCAATCGCGAGAAGTCGGTGTCCTCGGCCTTGGCGGCGGCCGCAGCGGCAAGCTGTTTCTGCTGTTGACGGATCTGGGCCTTGGCTCGCGACAACTGCGCCTCGACATCGCGGACGTAGGCGTCCACCGCCCCCTTGTCGTACCCGCGCAATGCCTGCGGGAAGTTACCGACCGCGCTCGCGGCCTCGTCGAAAAGATCAAGGCCGGCAGTGTCGTCGTAAGTCACGCGCTTTCTCCCTTTCGTCGCTTCAGAAAATGCTACCGGCCCAGCCTCCACGGTGGGGGACTGGGCCGGCGGCGTTCGGTCAGTGGGCCTGAGCGGCCGGCTGCACGATCTCGAGCAGCACCCCGCCGACGTCCTTGGGGTGAGCGAAGTTGATCCGCGAGCCGCCGGTGCCGATCTTGGCCTCGGGGTAGAGCAGCCGCACCCCGCGCTCACGCAGGACGGCGGACACGTGGTCGAGGTCCTTCACGCGGTAACACAGCTGCTGCATGCCCGGGCCGTTCTTGGCCAGGAACTTCGCGATGGTGGAGTTCTCGTTCAGCGGAGCGAGCAGTTGGATCTGGGCGTTCTCCGGGCCCTGATCGCCGGTACCGATCATGGCTTCTTCGACGCCCTGCTCCTCGTTGGTCTCGCGGTGCAGCACCCGCCAGCCGAGGACCTCGGTGTGGAACTTGATGGCCTCGTCGAGGTCGGGGACAGCCAGCCCGACGTGGTCGATGCAGACAAACAGATCGTCGTTGTTCATAGCTCCAGCTTTCCACACCTATTCCGCGAGCACGGCGTCGACCACCTCTTTGGCCTCGGCCTGAACCTGGGCCAAATGGTCGCTACCCTGCAGGGACTCGGCATAGATCTTGTACACATTCTCAGTACCCGATGGGCGCGCGGCGAACCAGGCCGATGCGGTGGTCACTTTGAGCCCGCCGATGGCGGCGCCGTTTCCGGGGGCGTGGGTGAGCGTGGCGGTGATCGGCTCGCCGGCCAGGGTGGTCGCGGTGACGTCGGAGGCACTCAGCTTGGCGAGCTTCGCCTTCTGCTCTCGGGTCGCCGGAGCGTCCACGCGGGCGTAGCTGGAGGCGCCGTGACGAGCCTCGAGTTCCGCGTACAGCTGGGACGGCGATTTCCCGGTGACCGCGGTGATCTCGCTGGCCAGCAGGGCCAGCAGGATGCCGTCCTTGTCGGTCGTCCAGGTGGAACCGTCTCTGGCCAGGAAGGATGCGCCGGCCGACTCCTCGCCGCCGAATCCGAGTTCGCCGCTGATCAGGCCGGGGACGAACCACTTGAAGCCCACTGGAACCTCGACCAGGCGGCGACCGAGATCGGCGGCGACCTTGTCGATCAGCGAGCTGGAGACCAGGGTCTTGCCCACGCCGGCTGCGGGATTCCAGTTCGGTCGGTGGCCGAAGAGGTACTGAATGGCGACCGCGAGGTAGGCGTTCGGGTTGAGCAGGCCGCCATCGGGAGTGACGATGCCATGACGGTCGGAATCGGCATCGTTGCCGGTGGAGACGTCGTAGGCGTCGCGGTTGGCGATCAGCCCGGCCATGGCGTACGGACTCGAGCAGTCCATCCGGATCTTGCCGTCCCAGTCCAGCGTCATGAAGCGCCAGGTGGGATCGACGGTCGGGTTCACCACGGTGAGGTCGAGTCCGAGCCGTTCGCCGATGTAGCCCCAGTACTGGACCGACGCGCCGCCGAGCGGGTCGGCGCCGATGCGTACGCCTGCCTGCCGGATCGCGTCCAGGTCAATGGCGTTGGCCAGGTCCGAGCAATAGGCGCCGAGATAGTCGAAGCGTTCGACGTCGGCGGCGGCCCGTTGGTACGGCGTCCGCGCGATGCTGGACGGGTGGCGCAGCAGCTCGTTGGCGCGTTCAGCGATCCACCCGGTGGCGTCGGTGTCGGCCGGTCCGCCGTTGGGCGGGTTGTACTTGAAGCCGCCGTCACGCGGCGGGTTGTGCGAGGGGGTGACCACGATGCCGTCGGCGCGCGGTCCTGAATGATCGCGGTTGTAGACGATGATGGCCCGTGACACCGATGGGGTGGGGGTGAAGTCTTCGTCGCGCTCTGCGCGGATGGCCACACCGTTGGCGTGCAGCACTTCGATCGCCGTCCGCCACGCCGGACCGGACAGCACGTGGGTGTCCTTGCCGATGTACAGCGGCCCGGTAACGCCTTGCGAAGCGCGGTATTCCACGATCGCCTGCGTTGTCGCGGCGATGTGGGCGTCGTTGAAGGCGGTGTCCAGGCTGGAACCACGGTGCCCGGAGGTGCCGAAGACCACGCGCTGGTCAGGATTGTCCGGATCGGGGACCAGATCGTAGTAGGCCGCAACCACGGCATCGGGATCAATGAGGTCTTCGGGTCGGGCCACCTGCCCTGCGCGTTCGTGAACCATGGGGCCATCTTGCCCTGAAGCGAGGAAGTTGGGGAGGACATGCCAGAATGCCCACATGAGCTTCAACCCCGCAGGTGCAATGGATCTGTCCGGCATCGTCGCCGCCGCCAAGGCCCCACCGCCACCGCCGGGGGCGTCGTACGTGATCGAGGTCGATGCCAAGGGACTGGACGCGGTGCTGGCCCAGTCGATGAAGTATCCGGTCGTTCTCGAGCTCAACTCGCCACGCGCCAACGCCGCCGAGCTGTCCAAGACACTGACCGAGCTGGCGAACGAGGCCGGCGGTGCTTACTTGTTGGCACGGGTCGATATCGACGCCGAGCCGCAGATCGCCCAGGCTTTCGGCATCCAGGCCGTCCCGGCGGTGATCGCTGTGGTCGGCGGCCAGCTCGCCCCGCTGTGGCAGGGCACGCGAAGCAAGCAGGACGCGAAGGCATACCTCGATCAGCTGCTCCAGGTGGCCGCGGCCAACGGCGTCGTGGGACGGGCTGAACCGGTCAGCATCGACGCCGACGCCGGCCCGGACCCGCGGTTCGCTGCTGCCGATGAAGCACTGGCCGCCGGCGACTTCGCGCTCGCCGTGGAAGAGTTCGACAAGCTGCTGAACACCTCGCCCAACGATCCTGAGGCGAAGGCGGGACGTGCTCAGGCAGCCTTGCTCGCACGGGTGACCACTGTCGACCCAGCGCAGGCGTTGGCGGTGGCATCGTCAGCTCCTGAGGACGTCGCGGCACAGCTGGCCGCAGCAGATGTGGAGTTGGCGCAGGGGCAGCCCGAGGCGGCCTTTGCTCGCCTGATCGCGCTGATCCGGATGACGACCGGCGACCAGCGCGAACAGGCGCGAGTGCGGCTGCTGGAGCTGTTCGAGACCGTCGGTCCGTCCGATCCTTCGGTGCTGAAGGCCCGCCGCGACCTGACCACAGCGCTGTTCTGAGGCGACGGCCTCAGCTGGTCGCGGTCGGCGTGGCTGCGGCGGGTTCGTCGCGGTCCTGGGCGCTGTGCCGGCGCGGGTAGCCCAACAACAGCAACAGGGCCAAGGCGCCGGCGCCCATGGTGGCCAGGAAGATCCCGAAGAAGCCGCCGTTGAGGGTGTCGACGAAGGCCTGTTCCAACTGGGGAGCGCGGGCGTCAATCTGCGCCAGGTAGTCGGCCTTGGCCTTCTCGAAGGCGCCGGGAACCGCATCTCGCAGGACGGTGAGCTTGTGCGAGGTATCGCTGAGATCGGCCGAGGCGCTGGTGAGCTTGGCTCGAGTGGAGATCAGATCCGAACGGCTTACGGTGGCGCTGGCGAGCTTCTTCTCGATGGTCGCCAGCTGGGCGCTCAGCTCGGATCGCTTGCCGACCAGGGTGGCGCGCTGGGTGGCGAGCTTGGCGCGCTGGGCCTTCAAGGCGGCGAGTTTGCCGGCCGCCGAGTTGCGGGCGGTGGCGATGCCTGCGCGCTCGCCTTGGAGCCCGGCCAAGCGGCCGTTCAGCTGCCCGAGTTCGGCCTGGAGTGCGGCGATCTGATCCGGCGTCAGCCCGCCGGCGGCCAGCTGTTGTTCGACCAGGTCGATCTGGGTGCCCAGTCCACTGATCTGGTCGTCGAGCTTGGCGAGCTGCTTGTCCAAGGCCGCCACGCCGCTCGAGGCGCCGGTGACCGCCTTGTCCAGACCCTTCAGCCCCGAGTCCATCCCCGCGATGGCCTTAGTCATGCCGGTGATGCCCGAGCGCATGCCCGCCGCGGCCTTGGTCATGCCGTTGATGCCGGAGGTCACCCCGGAGATGGCCTTGTCGAGTTTCGCTCGCGCCGTGTCGAGGTCGCTTTGCGCTGCGGCGAGGCTCTTCAGGCCGGTGTCGACACCATTGGTGATGTCGGCGACCACAGAAGGTGTCCGCTGCGCGAACTGGTACTCCGCGACGGTCTTGGAACGCTCGACGATCGTGGTCACGTCAGCGGTCTGCAGGAGGTCGACCAAGTATGGCGGCAGGCTCTCGCCGGAGTTGTTCGAGGGATCGATGGTGATGGTGGTCTGCGACTTCAGGTCGGGGAAGGTGACATTCTTCAGCTTGTCCGCCAGGTTCTTGTCCTTCTTGAGCTCGTCGAACTTGGCCTGAAGCTCATCGGCGTAGGGCAGTGCCGGCGCGGTGATGGTGGTCGGAAGTTGCGCGGTGAGGTTGTCGGCCACCTGGGTGCCGGCGTGTGCCAGGAAGCCGACCAGGAAAGCCGGCGCGATCGTCGTGCCGATCGAGCGAACCAGCGACAGCGTCGCCAGGGCCGAGGTGGACTCCTCCGGTGGTGTCTGGGCCAGCATCATGTAGTTGATGGGCGAGCCCACGACGAAGCCGAGACCCAGGCCCATCAGTGCCAGCGTGACCAGCACGCTCGTCCACGACGGCGACGGAATCGCCCACCAGGCGCCGACTGCTGCGGCTACCGTCGAGATCGCCAGGCCGGTGCCGACCACCAGCTTGGGACCGAACCTGTCGGTCAGCTGCCCCGACAGCGGCGCCCCGATTCCCGAGAACAGGCCCAGCACGATGACGAAGTAGCCGCCGTCGCCGGTCGGGATGCGCATCGCGTTCTCGGCGAACTGCGGCACGAAGATGGTGCCCATCAGGATGACGCCGGACAGGAAGGCCAAGCTGAGCGTGACCAGGATCGGGCCGCGGGTGAAGTACGACAGGTTGAGGACCGGGTCCTCGGCACGGCGTTCCGCCAGGATCAGCAGCGGCAGCAGCACCACGAAGCCCAGCAAGAAGGGGTAGACAGAGGGGTCGCGCAGGCTGGTGCCCAGATCGAAGTAGTCGATATTGCGCAGTCCGTAAAGCAGGCTCATGATCATGGCCACGACCAAGGTGATGCCCAGCAGGTCGATGCGGGTGACGCTGGTGGCCTTGTGATTGGGCAGGATGATCACGCCGGCGATCACGATGACGATGCTGATCGGCACGTTGACGTAGAAGATGAACTGCCAGTTGTGGTCGCCGAACAAATCCAGGATCGCGCTGCCGGCGCTGGAGCCGAAGATGTTCGCCACCCCGTAGACACCGCCGATCAGCCCGAGGGCCAGTCCGCGCTTCTCCTCGGGCACCGAGGTGCCGAACTCGGCGGTCGCGATCGGCACGATACCGCCGCCACCGATGGCCTGGACGGCCCGGGCGATGATCAGCATGGAGAAGCTGCCCACGTCCTGGCTCAGGCCGGCACCCAGTGAACCCAGCCCGAACAGCACGATGCTGACCAGATAGATCGGCTTTCGGCCATAGCGGTCGGCGAGCTTGCCCATCACCGGGATCGCGGCGGCGTAGGCCAGGGTGTAGATCGTGATCATCCAGATCCCGGTGGAGTCGTCGACGCCGAGGTCGTTCTGGATGATCGTTCGGGCCGGCGTCACGATGCCGGTGTCGATCGCTCCCATGAATATGCCCAGCAGGTAAACCGCAAGCAGCGGGCCAAGGCGCCGGGTTGCGCCGGGTTCAGTCACCGCCCCACCTTCCACTCGATTAGCACCAGGCTAACAATAGGCGGAAGGGCGTCTATTCCGCAGATCGCCGAATTAGGCGATTCGTTGGCCGGCTTCGAGATAGAAGCTGCCCGTCGTGGCACGGGCCTCCAGGGCTGCGCGGAGGCGGCCTTCGGCGAAAGAGGCCATCCGCCGCAGCGCCTCGGCCGGCTCCAACCAATGGACGGCACGAATCTCGACACCGTCAGGACGGAGCACGCCCGGATCCTCGATCACACCGCCGTCGAAGATCAACTCGACGGCGTCCTCCCAGCCCAGATGAGGAGCCAGCCAATCCACCACCAACAGCCGGCCCACGCGCGGGCGGTAGGAGAGCTCTTCGAGTGACTCGCGGACCACGCCGGCGCGCGGGCTCTCACCCGGTTCGACGATGCCGCCGGGCAGTTCATGGTCCGGCTTGAACGTGGTCTCCAGCGAACACACCCGCCCGTGGGCATCGGTGAGCAGGAGATGCGCGATCACTCGCTTGCGTGCGGTGACGGTGTTCATGACGGCGGTGAAGCCCTGGCGCCCGGAGGTCACGTCGGCGCGCAGCAACGCGTAGTGGCAGACATCGCTACCGTCGTCCAGGCGGCCGCGCAGGATCCCGTCGAGCCGAAATCCCGCCCGGTGCAGCGCACGGCGACGCAGTCGATCTGTTGCCGTGACGAGCACCTCGAGTCGGCGCACGCCAGGATCACTGAACGCGGCCTCGCGGGTGGCGCTCAGCAACGTCTCGTAGCGATCGACGGGAGCATCGATGCTGAAGTCGAGCGTGGCCACCCCATCGGTGTGGGCCACAGGCAGCAACTCGGGCGTCACGGCTGAGCAGTTCGGCTCAGGAAGACCGCTCCGAGGGGTGGCACCACCACCGTGGCGCTGGCCGGGAAGTCGCGCCACGGCTGCGCTGAGGCCACCACTTCGCCGAGATTGCCGAAGTTGTCGGTGCCGTCGTAGACCCCTGCGTCGGAGTTGAAGACCTCCGTCCAGGTGCCCGCCTCCGGTAGACCGATCCGGTAGTCCGTCCACGGCTCGGAGGAGAAGTTCACCAGCGCGGCGACCTGATTGCCCGCCGCATCGGTGCGCACCCAGGAGAAGATATTGGCCCCGGCGTCGTCGGCGTTGATCCAACGAAAGCCCTCCGGTGAACTGTCCAGCTCCCACAGGGCGGGAGTGCGGCGGTACAGCTCGTTCAGGTCCTTGAACATCCGCTGCAGGCCGTGATGACCCCACAGATCTGAGACCCACCATTCCAGGCTGACCGCCTCGTTGAACTCACTGCGCTGGCCGAACTCGCAACCGGCGAAGATGAGCTTCTTGCCGGGGAAGGCCCACATGAAGGAGTAGAACGCACGCAGGGTCGCGAACTGGCGCCAGGCGTCCTGCGGGACCTTGTTGATCATCGAGCCTTTGCCGTGAACGACCTCATCGTGCGAGATCGGCAAGATGAAGTTCTCCGAGTAGGCGTAGACCATGGCGAAGGTCATCTCGTTGTGGTGGTACTGGCGATTGATCGGCTCCTCGTGCAGGTAGCGCAAGGAATCGTTCATCCAGCCCATGTTCCACTTGAACCCGAAGCCCAGGCCGCCGGCATGTACGGGCTTGGTCACCCCACTGAACGAGGTCGACTCCTCGGCGATCATCATCACGCCGGGGACGCGCTCGTAGAGGTGCTTGTTCACATAACGCAGGAAGTCGATGGCCTCCAGATTCTCCCGTCCGCCGTAGATGTTTGGAACCCACTCACCCTCATTGCGGGAATAGTCCAGGTAGAGCATCGAGGCGACCGCGTCCACTCGCAGGCCGTCGATGTGGAACTCGGTAGCCCAGTACAGCGCGTTGGAGACCAGGAACGACTTCACCTCGTTGCGGCCATAGTTGAAGATGTAGGTGCCCCAGTCCTTGTGCTCACCCTGTCGGGGGTCCGCGTGTTCGTACAGCGCGGTTCCGTCGAAACGGCCCAGCGCCCACTCGTCCTTCGGGAAGTGGCCGGGGACCCAGTCGAGGATGACGCCGATGCCGGCCTGGTGGAGACGGTCAACCAGGTAGCGGAACTCGTCGGGGCGCCCGAGCCGAGACTCGGGAGCGAAATAGTTGGTGACCTGGTAACCCCAACTCGGCTCGAAGGGGTGTTCGGTGATCGGCATCAGCTCGACGTGGGTGAAACCCTGCCAAGTGACGTACTCGACCAGTTCGTCGGCCAGTTCGAGATAGGTCTTCCCTTTCCGCCAGGAACCCAGATGCACCTCGTAGATGCTCATCGCTTCCGCGTGGGGGCTCGCGGCGGCACGACGGGACAGCCACTGGTCATCGCCCCAGACGAAGCGGGAGCTGTAGACGATGGACGAGTTCGCCGGCGCCTGCTCGGCGAAGAAGGCCATCGGATCGACCTTCTCCCGCCAGACGCCGTCCGCACCGAGGATGTTGTACTTGTAGAGCGCGCCTTCTCCGACGCCTTCGATGAAGGTGGCCCACACCCCGGAGCCGGGGATCAGGTGCATGGCGTCGCCGGTCCACCAGTTGAAGTCGGCATTCAGCCGAACCTCGCGAGCGTTCGGCGCCCAGACCGCGAACCGGGTGCCGTGGACTTCGCCGCGTTCATCGTCGAAGACGGTCACCTCATGGGCGCCCAGTCGCCGCCAGCATTCGGTGTCGCCTCCGGTGTGAAAGCCCTCGAGATCCCAACCGCTCAGTCCGCCTAGTGGATCGTGTGCCATGGCTACTCCTTACCCCGCTGCCGGGGTTCGTTCGGGAACTCGGTGAGTTCATCTTGGACCGAACCGAGCGGGATGTGTGCCCATTCGGGACGGTTTCGCAGTTCGTATCGGACCTCGTACACGGCCTTGTCCAGCTGGTAGGCGCGCAGCAGCGCCGTGGGGATCTGCTCACCCTCGGCGTAGGCCCTCAGGAACGCGTCGCGTGCCTGAACACACCAGTGCCGAGCGGACGGCGAGGCCGGCTCGGGGTGGGCGCTGCGCGCATAGTCGAAGCTGCGTAAGCCGCCGGCGACGTCGCGCCAGCGCGAGTCCGGTCGCCGGCGTTCGTCCGCTGTGGTGAGCGGCTCACCCTCGAAATCGATGATCACCCACTGGTCGTCCTCGCGGTGCAGGACTTGGCCGAGATGGAAGTCGCGGTGGATGCGCTGGCAGGTCACGCTCAACCCGTCGAGTTCGGCCATCGCTGCGCGGAGCGCGTCGGCGTAGCCGGCAAGGGCGGGGACGTCGGCCAAGGCCGCCTCGATGCGGGAACCGAGCTCGGCGGCGATCTCGGCACCGGGACGTTCGCTGGTGCCGTCGTGCTCGGCGAGGCGGGCGTGCAGCGCACGCAGCGTGCGGCCGAGCCGGGCTGCCGGTCCGGTGAAGTCTTGGCCGGCGGCGCAGGCCGCTGTGGCCAGTTCCCAGCCATCGCCGTCGGTGTCGATCAGCTCGCAGAACATCGCCAGGTCGGTGCCGTCGTGACTGAGCGTCCCGAAGAGCCGCGGCGCCAGGTCGCTGCCGTTCAGGCCGGCTAAGGCTTCAGCATCAAGGTTCGGGCCCGGCTCCAGACGTCGGAACACCTTGAGCATCGCCGCTGAACCGATCAGCAGGCTGGTGTTGCTCTGCTCGCCGCGGAACAGCTGCACCGACGCGTGGGGATCGAACCAGCCGCGATCGAGCCAGCGCATTCCTGCAGGTGGGCGGGTCGCCAGGGCGTTGACCAGACTCGCAGCCGTGTCCGCGTCGGCGGTGGGGTCGAAGAGGTCGACATCACCGAGCCCCTCGATGGTGACGCTGCCCCAGGCAGGCCGCCCCGAGCCCGGCCGACGGTAGCCGGCCAGCAGGTGATAGACCTCGGTGCTGCCGTCGTCGTACCCGACCTCGGCCAGTTCGGAACGCACCGCCGGCCACTGGCCGTCCGCGGTGTACCAGGGCAGGGGACTGACCCGCGTGAGCTGGAACCAGCGGCCTTTGCCGCCGAACCAGCGCGCCTGTGCCAGTACGTCGCGCCACAGTGGCTCCGCGTTCAGAATGTCACCCCGCGAGGACGTGCAGGATGTGGGCCGGTGCCGCCGGAGTGAGTCGAACGAAGTTTCGCGCTCCCCAGGTGAACGTCGAGCCGGTCAGCTCGTCACGGACCTTCACCGAGCCGGTCGCGACGCCGAGCTTGGTCAGGTCGAGCCCGACCTCGGTCTCCTGGGTCTGATCGGGGCTCAGGCTGCAGATCACGATGACGGTGTCGGGCCCGTCGGTCTTCACGAACGCCAGCACCTCGTCGTTGGGGGCTTCGAGGAAGCTCACCTGCCGCAGCTGCTGCAGAGCCGGATGGGCGTTGCGGATCTCGTTGAGCCGTCCAATCAGCAGATTGAGGTTGGGCTGTGCGCTGAAGTCCCGCGGACGGTACTCGTACTTCTCCGAGTCGAGATACTCCTCGCCGCCGGGGTGCAGCGGCAGGTGTTCGCAGAGCTCGAACCCGGAATAGACGCCCCACGCCGGAGACATCGTGGCGGCCAGCACCGCCCGGATCGCAAAGGCCGCCGGATTGCCGGACTGCAGGAAGGTGGGATTGATGTCTGGGGTGTTCACGAAGAAGTTCGGACGGAAGTGCGCGTCCGACTCGGTGGACAGCTCGGTGAGGTACTCGGTGAGTTCGGTCTTGGTGTTGCGCCAAGTGAAGTAGGTGTAGCTGGAATGGAATCCCACCCGGCCCAGCGCCTGCATCATCTCTGGACGGGTGAACGCCTCGGCGAAGAACAACACGTCCGGGTCGAACGCGCGCACCTGCTTCATCAGCCACGCCCAGAACTGCAACGGCTTGGTGTGCGGGTTGTCGACCCGGAAGATCTTCACGCCGTGCGAGATCCATAGCTTGAGGATCCGCAGCACCTCGTTGTAGATGCCGGCCGGGTCGTTGTCGAAGTTGATCGGGTAGATGTCCTGGTACTTCTTCGGCGGGTTCTCGGCGTAGGCGATGGTGCCGTCCAGGCGAGTGGTGAACCACTCCGGATGCTCGTGCACCCAGGGGTGATCGGGAGAGGCTTGCAGGGCGAAGTCCAAGGCGACCTCAAGGCCGAGTGAGGCGGCCTTGGCGACGAAGCGATCGAACGACGCCCAGTCGCCGAGGTCGGGATGGATGGCGTCGTGGCCGCCGTCGGCCGAGCCGATCGCCCAGGGCGAGCCGGGATCACTCGGCAGCGGAGTCAGGCTGTTGTTGCGGCCCTTGCGGAAGGCGCTGCCGATGGGGTGGATCGGCGGCAGATAGACCACGTCGAAGCCCATGGCCGCGATCTCCTCCAGCCGCTGATGGCAGCTGTCGAAGGTGCCCGACGTCCACTTCTTGGTGCGCGGATCGAAGCTCGCGCCGATCGAGCGCGGGAAGAACTCGTACCAGCTGGCGAACAGGGCGCGCGTGCGGTCGGCGAAGATCTCGAAATCGGCAGTGGGGGAGAGCAGCTCACGCGGCCCGTAGGTCTTCATCGCGGCGGCGATGGCCGAGGCGGTCGCCACTTCGAGCAGGTCGGACGCCTTGCGTTCGGCGATCAGCAGCAGCGCGGTCGCCCGCAACACCGAAGCCTGCACCTTGTCGCCGGCGGCCTCAGCGGTGTCGGCGGTGGCGTTCATCAGTGATCGGCCCTCACGGCAGACCAACTCCACATCGATCGCCGCCGGCAGCTTGACCTCGGCGTTGTGCAGCCAGGTCGCCCAGGGATCGGACCAGCCTTCGACGCGGAACGTCCAACGTCCAGGAGCGTCCAGCCGCACCCAGGCTTCCCAGGGGTCGAGACCTCGTGGCTCGACGGCGGTCATGTCGACCCGATGCTCGACGCCGGTGGGGTCGGTCAGAATCACCGAGGCGTTGACCGCGTCGTGGCCCTCGCGGAAGACCTTCGCCCGGATCGGGATGAGTTCGCCCACGACGGCCTTCGCCGGATAGGCGCCGCCTTCCACCACCGGGGTGACGCCGCGGACCGGGATTCGTCCGAAGCCGCGTGCCAGCACCGTCGTCGGTGCCAGATCGAGCGGCTCGGGCGGGGTCGGGGCCGCAGCGCTGGCCGGCATCGGCTTGGCGCTGGGCTGCGGGTTGCGGGCGGGAGTGGGCCGGCTGGACTTGGTGGGGGCCGGACGTCGGCGGGGCGTGTTGGAGTTGGCGCTCACGAGCCAAACCTAGCGTGAACGACACCTCGGCGAGCGCGTCACCGCAGACTCACAGCATGCTCAGCCGGGCGGAAAAGCACCTAGTGCGTTGGCGTGTCACTGTCGTCGTCCGGGGTAGCCGGCGATACCGCGATCAGGTTTGCCGCTGTGGGCACTTCGACGGCCAGCACGACGATCGTCCGACCGGGAACGGTGATCGAGTCGCCTGCGGCCAAGCGCCGGTGCGGCAAGTCGTTCGGCTCGCCGGTATGCACCACGACCCGGTAGCCCAGGCCCCACGGTGCCCCCGGCAGCGCGCAGTCGATCGGCTCGGCTCCGAAGTGGTAGTAGATCAACAGGCCTTCGGCGGCGTCGCTGAGGTACAGGCCCAAAGTGCTGCGCGCGCAGTCGTGCCAGTGCTCCTCGGCCATGGTGACGCCGGACTCGGTGAACCAGGCCACGGTGGAACGGCCCAGGCGGCGTCCCAGCGCGTCGAGCACCTCGCTCTGCCGTCGCCACTGGGTCGGTCGCAGCAGCGGATGCTGGGCGCGCAGCGCCAGCAGCGCCTGGGTGAGTTCGCGCTGTGCCCGCCAGCCTTCGTCGATGTTCCAATTCACCCACGACAGCGGCGAGTCCTGGCAGTAGGCGTTGTTGTTGCCGCCCTGGGTGCGTCCGAACTCGTCGCCGGCTGTGATCATCGGCACGCCGGCGCTGAGCAGCATGGTCGCCATCAGGTTGCGAGCCGATCGCTGCCGGGCCCGGTTGATGGCGTCGTCGTCGGTCTCGCCCTCGTAGCCGTGGTTCCAGGAGCGGTTGTCGTCGGCGCCATCGCGATTGCGCTCGGCATTGGCCTCGTTGTGCTTCAGGTCGTAGGTGACCAGGTCGCGCATGGTGAAGCCGTCGTGGGCGGTAACGAAGTTGAGCGACGAGGTGATCGTTCGTCCGCTGTGGTCGTAGATGTCGGAGGATCCCGAGACCCGGGTGGCCAGCTCTTGCACGCCGCTGACGGCGCCGCGCCACAGGTCACGGGTAAACGAGCGGAAGCGGTCGTTCCACTCGCCCCAGCGGGCACCCCAGCGTCCGACCTGGTAGCCATAGGGACCCAGATCCCACGGTTCGGCGATCATCACCTTGCCGGCGAGGACGGGATCGGCCTCGATCAGCTGCTTGAAGCGGTGGTTCTGATCGACATGATGCTGGCCGTCCCGGATCAAGGTCGTGGCCAGGTCGAAGCGGAAGCCGTCGACCCCCATCTCGGAGACCCAGTAGCGCAACGAGTCCAGGACGAGTTTCAAGACGGCCGGCTGGGACGTGTCCACGGCATTGCCGCAGCCGGTGACGTCATAGTCGTTGCGCTGGTCGTCGGTGAGTCGGTAGTAGGCGGCGTGATCGATGCCGCGGAAGCAGAGGGTGGGCCCCTCGTGACCGCCCTCGCCGGTGTGGTTGTAGACCACATCCAGGATGACGGCGATGCCCGCTTCGTGGAGCGCGGAAACCATCGCCTTGAACTCGGCTACCTGCTCACCGTTGCTGCCGGCTGCGGAGTAGTGCGCGTGCGGTGCGAAGAATCCCAAGGTGTTGTAGCCCCAGTAGTTCACCAGGCCGCGGCCGACCACGAAAGGTTCGGAGACGAAATGCTGCACCGGCAGCAGTTCGACTGCGGTGATGCCGAGTTCGCGCAGATAGTCGACGACCGCGGGATAAGCCAGTCCGGCGTAGGTGCCACGCAGGTGCTCGGGGACGGACGGGTGCATCTTGGTATAGCCGCGTACATGGGTCTCGTAGACGACCAGTTGGTCCAACGGCTTCGGTTCGGCCAGCGGCGTCGGAGCGGGAGAGTCCGCGACGACGACGCTCAGCGGCACGTAGCCGGCCGAGTCGGTCGGATCCAGAGCGAAGTTCGATTCCGCCGTGTGGTCAGTGATCGGACCGGAGTAGTCGACACCGCCGGTGATAGCGCGGGCGTAGGGGTCGAGCAGCAATCGTGCCGGGTTGAAGCGCTGGCCGGTGGCCGGGTCCCAGGGGCCGTCCACGCGGTAGCCATAGCGTTGCCCGGCTCCGACCTCGGGAAGGTGGACCTGCCACACTCCTTCGTCGTTGCGGATCATGTCCACGTTGGACTGCTCGCCGCTCTCGTCGACCAGAGCCAGCTCGACCCGGGTGGCGCGCGGAGCCCACAGCGAGAAGTTCGTCCCATCGTCGGCAACATGAGCGCCAAGGACGGTCTCGTCGCCGGGGAAGGGGAGGACGGACGGGTTCATGAATCGCCTTCAGGGTCGGGTGAGTCTGACCTAGTGTGGACCATCGATGCGGTCGGGCCGAAACCTGAGAGCGGCAATTGACCACACGATCACGCCGCCCAGGAGGCCCAGAGAACATGTCCACGCGCAGCTACCTCGACCATGCGGCCGGCTCGCCGATGCCGCCGGCGGTGCGGGCGGAGATGTCCGCGTGGTTCGCAGTACCCGGAAATCCCAACTCCTTGCATCACGCCGGTCGCGCCGCCCGACGGGCGCTCGAAGAGGCCCGCGAGGAGCTGGCCGCGCTCGTCGGAGCGCACCCTGACGAGGTGGTCTTCACCGCCGGCGGTACCGAGGCCAACAACCTGGCGTTGACCGGTTCTGCGCGCGCCGGCCGCGCAAGGTTGGCGATCTCGGCGGTTGAGCACCCCTCCGTCGGCGGGGTGCGTGAGCGCAGCGACCTGGTGGACGTCCTCGCCGTCGACACCGACGGACGCGTGCTGGTCTGCGAACTGGACCGTCTGGGCGCGACGACGGCGCTGACCTCGGTGATGTGGGTGAACAACGAGACCGGCGTCATCAACGACGTGGCCGCGGTGAGCGAAGCCGCGCATCGGGTGGGCGCCTGGGCGCACACCGACGCCGTGCAGGCCGTCGGTCACCTGCCGGTGAACTTCGCTGACAGTGGCGCCGACCTGTTGAGCATGAGTGCCCACAAGCTCGGCGGTCCGGTCGGCATCGGCGCGCTGATCCGGCGGCGGGGAATCACGCTGGCTCCGACAGGCTTCGGCGGCGGCCAGGAGGCCAAGCTGCGCTCGGGCACCGTTGCGGTGGCCCTGGCCGTGGGGTTCGCCGCCGCGGCCAGGCAGGCGGCGGCTGGTCGAGCGCAGGAGACCGCTCGGCTGGCCGACCTGCGCGCTCGTCTGCTGGCCGGCGTCGCCGCAATCCCGCAGACCCGCAACAACAGCACCGAGCCGGCGAGCCCGGCCATCGTGAACCTGACCTTCGGCGGCACCCGCGCCGATGATCTGCTGCTGCTGCTCGACGCCGCCGGGATCGATGCTTCGACCGGTTCAGCGTGCACCGCCGGCCTGCATCAGCCCAGCGACGTGCTCCAAGCCATGGGCCGCAGCCGGGCCGACGCGGGTGCCAGTCTGCGGTTCTCCTTCGGCTGGTCGACGACCGCCGACGACATCGACCGGCTGCTTGCGGCCCTGCCCGATGCTGTCGGGCGCGCCCGCCTGGCGGCAGCCGGCTGAGGCTCGTCGGTACACTCGTGCGGGTTGCGAGGAGGTGCGATGCGGGTCTTGGCTGCGATGTCGGGCGGGGTGGATTCGGCTGTTGCTGCGGCCCGTCTGGTCGATGCCGGGCACGAGGTGACCGGGGTTCATCTGGCGTTGTCGCGCAATCCTGAACTGTTTCGCAGCGGCTCTCGGGGGTGTTGTTCGATCGCCGATGCCAATGACGCCCGCCGTGCCGCCGACGTCTTGGGTATTCCGTTCTACGTGTGGGATTTTTCCGAGCGCTTCGCCGAGGACGTGGTGACCGACTTCGTCGCCGAGTATGCGGCCGGACGCACCCCCAACCCGTGTTTGCGCTGCAACGAGAAGATCAAGTTCGCCGCCGTCCTCGAGCGCGGCCGAGCCCTCGGATTTGATGTGGTCGCCACCGGGCACTACGCGCGGTTGGACGACTCTGCTGGCCGACGCCGTCTGTATCGAGCGGCCGAACCGGCCAAGGATCAGTCCTATGTCCTGGGTGTGCTGACCGCTGACCAGCTGGCCGCTTGTGCCTTCCCGCTCGGCGACGTCACTGCCAAGGCGGCGCTGCGCGCAGAGGCAGCTGAGCGCGGGCTGCTGGTGGCGGACAAGCCCGACAGCCACGACATCTGCTTCATACCCACCGGCGACACCGCCGGCTTCCTCAATGACCGTCTGGGCACCCCGGCTGGCGACATCGTCGACGAGGAGGGGCAGGTGGTGGGCGCGCACCGCGGCTACCACCAGTTCACCGTGGGCCAGCGTCACGGCCTGCACCTCTCGGTGCCGGCCGGAGACGGCCGTCCCCGCTACGTGGTGGGCCTGAACCCGACGTCCAACACCGTGGTGGTCGGCCCGAAGCCGTCGTTGCGGGTGCGCACCATCACGGCGATCCGTCCGACCTGGACCGAGGACGCCCTAACCGGACAATGGCGGGGCCTGGTGCAGGTGCGTGCCCACGGTGAACCCATGGCGGCGACGATCAGCGTCGCCGGTGACACCGTCCAGTTCGAGCTCGACGAGCCGGCTTTCGGCATCGCTCCGGGCCAGGCGGCCGTTCACTACGACGGGGACCGAGTGGTCGGTGCCGCCACCATCGCGTCCACGGGGCGCTGATGACCGCCTTCACGCTGGTCGGTTCATTGCCCGGCACCGAGCTGGGCGCAGCTTTGCGCATGACCTTCGATCGGTTTCCGGAGTTCGCGGCGATGCCCGAGCTGCCGGCCCGTGGTCCGTGGGCCGGGATCATCGGACGGGGGCTGGGCCTGCCGGAGGGGCTGCCGGCTGAGCTGCTGGCCGGCGAATGGCGACTCGCCGACGTGCCGGGGATCGATCAGCGGCGGGCTCGCGCCACCTGGCGTGACGATCTCGACCAATTGGAGGAGACCGCGGCCGACTACGACGGACGGCTGAAGGTTGCGATCACCGGGCCGTGGACCTTGGCAGCTGCCGTCGGCGTGGCTCACACCGGAAGGGTTCTGGCCGATCGCGGCGCTCGCCGCGACCTGGCGCAGTCGCTGGCCGACAGCACCTCCGCCTTGCTCACCGAGGTGGGACGTCGGCTTCCTCGGGCGAGCCTGGTTCTGCAGATCGACGAGCCGGCGCTGCCGGCGGTGGCCGCTGGTGCCGTCCCGACGCCCGGTGGGTTTTTCCGGCATCAGGCAGTTGACCTGCCGGAGATCGTCTCGGCCCTGCACGGCATCAGCGCCGCCGCTCGTCCGCAGGTCGAGGCTGTGACGATGCACAGCTGTGCCGGCTGGACCGGCCCAGGCAGCAACTGGCCGGTCGAGGACCTGCTCGCTGAGCGCGGCACCGGCCTGGACGGAGTGAGCCTCGACGTCGCTCAGCTGAGCGACGCAGATCTGGACGCGCTGGGCCGGGCCGCCGAGACCGGTGCGTGGCTGTTCCTCGGGGTGCTGGCGACCCAACAGCCGCTCCCGAGCGTGGACGCGCTCACCGAGCGGACTTTGCGTCTGTGGGAACGACTCGGCCACCCCGGGGTCGAGCGGCTCGTGCTGACGCCGGCCTGCGGACTGGCCGGCTGGGCCGCTGCCCAGGTGACCTCCGCTGTTCAGCTGCTGGGCCGGGTCGCCGGACGCCTGGACGAAGCCGCCGCGCGCTGAGTCGGTCGGCACCGGCGCGAGGCCGATGTCGCCGGCTCGCGCTAGATTGCGCGCATGGACCGCGAAGCTGCTGCTGCCCGTCATGCCGAGCTGAGTGCCGAGATCAACGAGCATCGGCACCGCTATTACGTGGCCGACGCACCGGTGATCTCCGACGCCGAGTTCGACCTGCTGATGCGCGAGCTGCAGGCGTTGGAGTCCGCATTCCCGGTGTTGCTGACACCCGACAGCCCGTCGCAGCATGTCGGCGGCGCGCCGAGCGCGACCTTCGCCCCGGTGACGCATCTGATGCCGCTGATGAGCCTGGACAATGTGTTCTCCCTCGATGAACTCGACCACTGGTTGGCTCGCGCTGAGGGCCTGGCCGGCACGGATGTGGCCGCTTCGGGCTACCTGTGTGAGCTGAAGATCGACGGGCTGGCCTTGGATCTGGTCTATCGCAACGGGCGACTGATCAGCGCCGCCACCCGCGGCGACGGAGTGGTCGGGGAGGACGTCACCGCGAACGTCCGCACCATCGAGACGATTCCGGCGACACTGCGTGGCGCCGACGTTCCTGAGGTCGTCGAGGTTCGCGGGGAGGTGTTCATGCGTACCGAGGACTTCGCTGCGCTGAACACCGGCCTGGTCGAAGCAGGCAAGACGCCGTTCGCCAACCCGCGCAACTCCGCCGCCGGTTCCCTTCGGCAGAAGGATCCGCGGGTGACCGCGCAGCGTCGGCTGCATTTTCTGGTGCACGGCATCGGGGAGTTCTCCGGGCCCGACCTGTCCAGTCAGTCGGCCGGCTACGACCTGCTGAAGGCGTGGGGTCTGCCGACCTCCACGCACTATCGGGTGTGTCACAGCATCGAACAGGTGCGCGACTACGTCCGCTACTACGGCGAGCACCGGCACTCGGTCGAGCACGAGATCGATGGGGTCGTGGTGAAGGTCGACGATCGGGCGCTGCAAAGCCGGTTGGGTGCTACGTCGCGGGCGCCGCGGTGGGCGATCGCGTACAAGTATCCGCCGGAAGAGGTGACCACCAAGCTGCTCGACATCCGGGTCAATGTCGGGCGAACGGGCCGAGTGACGCCGTACGCGGTCATGGAGCCGGTGCTGGTGGCCGGCTCAACGGTCGAGATGGCGACGCTGCACAATGCGTCCGAGGTGAAGCGCAAGGGCGTGTTGATCGGAGACACCGTCGTGTTGCGCAAGGCCGGCGACGTGATCCCGGAGGTTCTCGGACCGGTGGTCGAACTGCGCGACGGCAGTGAGCGAGCCTTCGTGATGCCGCAGGTGTGCCCGGCCTGCGCGAGTCCGTTGCGGCCGGAGAAGGACGGTGACGCCGACCTGCGCTGTCCCAATCAGAGATCGTGTCCGGCTCAGCTGCGAGAGCGGCTCTTTCATCTGGCCTCCCGGCAGGCGCTCGATATCGAGATGCTGGGTGAGAAGGCGGCCGACGCCTTGCTCGGTGCCGGTCTGTTGGTGGACGAGGGAGACCTGTTCACCGTGACTGCCGATGACCTGGTGCGCGCCGGCGTGTTCACCACCAAGGCCGGGGTGCTCTCGGCCAACGGCGGCAAGTTGCTGGCCAATCTGGAGGTCGCTAAGACTCGACCGTTCGCCCGTTTCCTTACCGCCTTGTCCATTCGGCATGTGGGCAAGGGCACCGCCCCGGACGTCGCGCGAGCATTTCCCACCATCGACAGCCTCGCCGCGGCCAGCGTCGAGGAGTTGAGCGCTGTCGACGGCATCGGGCCGGTGTTGGCTTCGGCGATCGTGGAGTGGTTCAGCGTCGATTGGCATCGCGAGATCATCGAGAAGTGGCGAGCTGCGGGTTGCCGCTTGGGCGACGACGCCGACGCCGCGGAGCCGGTGGAGTCCAGGCCACAGACCTTGGCCGGTCTGACGGTCGTGGTCACCGGCTCGATCCCGGGGTACAGCCGGGACGAGGCGACCGCAGCTGTCGAGGCGCGCGGCGCCAAGGCGGTCGGTTCGGTGTCGAAGCGCACCGACTACGTGGTCGCCGGGGACGGCGCGGGTTCGAAGTATGACAAGGCCGTCGCGCTCGGGGTTCCGATCATTGCGGCAGCACGTTTCGATGACCTGCTCGCCGGCGGGCCGACCGCTGTCGCCGAGTAGGATCGTTGCGTGCCCGAAGGCCTGAACTCGAACCTGAACCTGAATGAAGACGCGCCTGCGCGCGTCCGTCCGGGGATGGGGGAGTGGGGCCCCACCGAGGTGCCCACGACCCGGCGCAAGAAGCGGCAACGGTGGTTCGCCGTGGGCGCGGTTCTGCTCGCCATCACCGTGGTGATGGTCTACGGCTACTTCATGTGGCAGGCGTTGCGCTGACTGCTTGCGGCAGGATCGATCCCGCTGCGGAACATCGCGCCGAGGTGGCTACAAGGCCAGGGCCGCGAGATGACGCAACCGGGCCAGCTCGGACTTGATGAACTCCGGTCCGCCGCGCCGGGCCAGCACGATGGCGGCTCGACGCTTCAATGGCGCCACCGCCACCAAGGTCTCGCCCCAGCCGGGGATCCAACCGTCGGGCAGTTCCTCGACGCGGGCGGCATCGAGCGGGCCGAGGGCGGCAACACCATCGGCATCCAGGTCGGGAGCCATTTCGGAGTGCGCCAGCACCTGACCGCTCTTGCGGTCGATCAGCACAGCCCAGGCCACGCGGAACACCGCCGGGGCCTGCTCGGTGAGCAGTTGTTCTGCATGCTGAGGGTCCTCGGTCATGGCGTTGAGCAGGTCGACGTCGGCCTGGAGACCCCACGCCTCGGGGTAGTGCGAAACCCAGACCACTTCGACGCCCGGCTCGGACTCGCAGGCGGTGACCAGAGTGTCGGCCGCCACGCCGGTGGGGAGTTCGACCATGAAGTCGTCGATGGCGTAGCCCTCGTACTTCTCCACGATCTCCACGGCCATGATGTCGGCCTGTGCTCGGCCCATGGCGGTGGCTACCGCGCCAAGCGAGCCGGGACGGTCGGGCAGAGCTACACGTACAAGGAACACTCCGACAGTTTGGCGCATCGGTGTTACGAGTGGGTCAAAGCGCACCGTCTTTCTGCCATCGGCGGACGTCTCGGGCCGGGTCTTCCACCGCAGAGCGGCCCGGGAAGCGGGGGCGCGCGTCGTCAACTACAGTGAGACCGCGTCTCGGGGAGAGGCCCGACGCGCTGATTCGAGCAGGAGTTCCACGTGGCTTTGACCGCTGCTGAGGTCGCCAGATTGGGTGAGTTGGCCCGGATCCGGCTGACCGAGACCGAGATCGAACAACTCGCCCCCCAGCTGGACGTGATCCTGGCTGCCGTCGCCCGCGTTTCCGAGGTTGCCGGGGCCGACGTCCCGCCGACGTCGCATGCGCTGCCGTTGACGAATGTGTTCCGCGACGACGTGGTCCAGCCATCACTGAGACCAGAAGAGGTACTGGCCGCGGCGCCGTCGGTCGAGGATGGGCGCTTCCGTGTCCCGCGGATTCTGGGGGAGGGCGCATGAGCGAGTTGTTGCGTTCGAGCGCGGCCGAGTTGTCCGCGCTGCTGGCCGACAAGCAGGTCAGCGCGCGCGAGGTGACTGCAGCGAGTCTTGAGCAGATCGAGCAGGTCGACTCCCGGGTGAAGGCCTTCCTGCACGTGGACGGCGAACGCGCGCTGGCTTCGGCCGACGCCGTCGATGCCCGCCGTGCGGCCGGTGAAGCGCTCGGTCCACTGGCGGGCGTCCCGTTGGCGATGAAAGACATCTTCACCATGACCGGCGCGCCCACGACCTGCGGCTCGCGGATCCTGGAGGGCTGGATCCCGCCGTACAACTCCACCATCACCGACCGCGTCCTGGACGCCGGCATCGTGGTGCTGGGCAAGACCAACATGGACGAGTTCGCGATGGGTTCATCGACGGAGAACTCCGGCTTCTTCACCACCCACAACCCGTGGGACAACAGCCGGATCCCCGGTGGCTCCGGCGGTGGATCAGCCGCAGCGCTGGCTTCGTTTGAGGCTCCGCTGGCGCTGGGCACCGACACCGGCGGCTCGATCCGCCAGCCGGCCGCGGTGACCGGGACGGTCGGCGTCAAGCCGACCTATGGCGCGACCTCGCGCTACGGCGTGGTCGCGATGGCGTCCAGCCTTGACACCCCCGGGCCGTGCGCGCGCACCGTGCTCGACGCGGCGCTGCTGCATCAGGTGATCGGTGGCTGGGATCCGCGGGACTCGACGTCTATCAATGCGCCGTTGCCCGATGTCGTCGGTGCCGCCCGAGCGGCCGACGTCACGGGGATGAAGATCGCCGTGGTGCGCGAGCTCGGCGGCGAGGGCTATCAGCCGGGTGTGGAGCAGCGCTTCACCGAAGCACTGGAGGTCCTGGCCGGCCTGGGCGCCGAGATCACCGAGGTCTCCTGCCCGAGCTTCGACTATGCGCTGAGCGCCTACTACTTGATCATGCCGAGCGAGGTCAGTTCGAACCTGGCCCGCTTCGACGCTATGCGGTACGGCCTGCGCGTCGGTGACGACGGCACCCGCAGCACCGAAGAGGTGATGAACCTCACCCGTGGCGAGGGATTCGGCGCCGAGGTGAAGCGACGCATCATCATCGGCACCTACGCATTGTCGTCGGGCTACTACGACGCCTACTACGGGTCGGCCCAGAAGGTGCGAACGCTGATCAGCCGCGACTTCGAGCAGGCCTTCGCCACTGCGGACGTCCTGGTCTCGCCGACGACACCGACGACGGCCTTCACCATCGGCGAGCGGGTGGACGATCCGCTGGCGATGTACAAGGCCGACCTGTGCACGATCCCGTCGAACTTGGCCGGCAACTGCGCGATGTCGGTGCCGGTGGGGTTGAGTCCGGACGACGGGCTTCCGGTCGGCTTGCAGATCATGGCGCCCGCGCTGGCCGACGACCGGCTCTACCGGGTGGGCGCGGCGTTGGAGCGGGCCTTGGTCGATCGCTGGGGCGGACGTCTGCTCGATCAGCTCGCTGCCAGCTCGGCCGGGGCGTACTTGACGGCAGGGGGCACGCGATGAGCGTGGAGTTGATGGATTTCGATGAGGCGATGGAACATTTCGACCCGGTCCTCGGGCTTGAGGTGCACGTCGAGCTGAACACCAACACCAAGATGTTCTGCGGGTGTGCGAACCGCTTCGGCGCTGAGCCGAACTCGAACACCTGCCCGGTGTGCCTTGGCCTGCCCGGGTCGCTGCCGGTAGTGAACGGCAAGGCGATCGAGTCGGCGATCCGGATCGGCTTGGCACTGGGTTGCGACATCGCCGAATGGTGTCGCTTCGCCCGGAAGAACTACTTCTACCCGGACATGACCAAGGACTTCCAGACCTCGCAGTATGACGAGCCGATCGCCTTCGACGGTCGGGTCGAACTCGAGGTGGACGGCGAAATGTTCACCATCGAGATCGAGCGGGCGCACATGGAGGAGGACGCCGGCAAACTCGTCCACGCCGGCGGCCTGACCGGCCGCATCGGGGACGCGGAGTACTCGCTGGTCGACTACAACCGGGCGGGCACCCCGCTGATCGAGATCGTCACCAAGACCATCCACGGCACCGGCGCGAAGGCCCCGGCGGTCGCGAAAGCCTATGTCTCCTATCTGCGCGACCTGATGCGTGCGCTGGGGGTGTCGGACGTGCGAATGGAACAGGGCTCGTTGCGCTGCGACGCGAACGTGTCGTTGATGCCGAAAGGCAGCACCGAGCTGGGGCTGCGCACCGAGACCAAGAACGTCAACTCGTTGCGGAGCGTCGAGGCTGCCCTGACCTACGAGATTCGCCGCCAGGCGGCTGTGCTGGCTGCGGGTGGAAAGGTTCATCAGGAGACTCGGCACTGGCACGAAGAGGGCCACACCACTGCGGGCCGATCGAAGGAGCAGGCCGAGGACTACCGCTACTTCCCTGAGCCCGACCTGGTGCCGGTCGCGCCGAGCCGGGACTGGGTTGAACAGCTTCGCAACACCTTGCCAGAGCCTCCCGACGTGAAGCGCAAGCGGCTGCGCGCCCAGTGGGGGTTCGCCGAGCAGGAGTTCGCCGACATCGTCAATGCCGGAGCGCTGGATGTGATCGAGGCCACGGTCGCTGCTGGCTCCACGCCGACAGCCGCCCGCAAATGGTGGCTGAGCGAGCTGGCTCGCCGCGCCAACGAGAGCAGCGTCGAGCTGTCCGAGCTGGCGATCACGCCGGCGCAGGTGGCTGCGGTGCAGGCGCTCGTGGATGCGGGCACGATCAACGACAAGCTGGCACGTCAGGTGATCGACGGCGTCCTTGCCGGTGAGGGTGAGCCGGGCGAGGTCGTGGCTGCGCGTGGGCTGGCCGTCGTCTCTGATGACGGCGCGCTGGGGGCGGCTGTCGAGCGCGCCATTGCGGCCAACCCCGACGTCGCCGCGAAGATCCGCGAGGGCAAGGTCCAGGCGGCCGGTGCGCTGATCGGTGCGGTGATGAAGGACATGCGTGGTCAAGCAGATGCCGGCCGCGTGCGCGAACTGATCCTGGAGCGACTTGGCTGAGTCGACGCCATCGTCCCCGCTCGACGAGTCGCCGGGCGGGCCGGTCGTACCCGCACCTCGACTGGATCGGCAGACCCGCCGCTTCTTGTGGTGGCTGGTGCCGCCGGTGCTGGTCGCGCACCTGGTCGCGCTGTACCTGCCGGGCACACCAGGAGTCCCCGAGCCGATGTATGTCGACAAAGTGGTCCATGCCGCGCTCTTCGGCGTTCCGGTGTGGCTGCTCGGTCGGCTGACCGGCCACTACTGGGTGGTGGCCGGCATCTTTGCCGTCCATGCGGTGTTCAGTGAGGTCGCCCAGGCGTTGTGGGTGCCGTACCGCGACGGTGACGTCTTCGATGCGCTCGCCGATCTGGTGGGCATCGCGATCGCGGTGCTGTGGCTGCGGCACAGCCGGACGGACGACTGAGCGTGCCGCATCCATCGGCTGTCGATCAGCTCTCACCGGCCTTCCCTGGACGCGCCGCGTGGGGCACGGCGGCGCGCCTGCGCGCCTGGCAGGTCGAGGCGCTGCGTCGCTACCGCGAACTCGACCCGCGCGACTTCCTGGCAGTGGCGACCCCGGGGGCCGGCAAGACCACCTTCGCGCTGCGGGTAGCCACCGATCTGCTCGCTGAGCGGCAGATCGAGCAGGTGATCGTGGTCGCGCCGACTGAGCATCTCAAGGTGCAGTGGGCTGAGGCTGCGGCGAAGGTCGGCCTGCATCTCGACCCTGGCTTGGGTGGCGCCCGCAAGGCACGATCGCGGCAGTTCCACGGACAGGCCGTCACCTACGCCGGAGTGGCCGCGGCGACCCACGTGTACGAGACCCGGACGGTATCGAAGAAGACGTTGGTGATCTTCGATGAGATCCACCACGCCGGTGACGCGCTGAGCTGGGGCGAGGCGGCCCAGCAGGCCTTTGAGCTGGCGACCCGCAGGCTGGCACTGACCGGTACGCCGTTCCGTTCGGACGCCAACCCGATTCCGTTCGTTCGCTACCGCGAAGCCAGCGACGGCACCCGGCATTCGGATCCGGACTATGTCTACGGCTACGCCGAGGCCTTGCGTGACCATGTCGTTCGTCCGGTGGTCTTCCTGGCCTACGGCGGCGGCCTGCGCTGGCGCACCCGGGCAGGCGATGAGTTGGCCGCCAACTTGGGCGAACCTTTGACCAAGGACGTCACCGCGCAGGCCTGGCGAACGGCCCTTGACCCCGCCGGAGAGTGGATCGGGGCGGTGTTGGCCTCGGCCGACAAGCGTCTCACCGAGGTGCGCCGGCACGTGCCCGATGCCGGAGGGCTGGTGATTGCCAGCAACCAAAGACAGGCCCGCGCTTATGCGCGGGCGCTCGAGCAGCTCAGCGGTGAGAAGCCGACCGTCGTCCTGAGCGACGACGCCGGAGCCAGTCGCAAGATCGAGGCTTTCGCCGACTCAGAGGACCGCTGGATGGTCGCGGTGCGCATGGTCTCCGAAGGCGTGGACGTTCCTCGGCTGGCCGTCGGCGTCTACGCCACGGCAACGTCGACGCCGTTGTTCTTCGCTCAGGCGGTCGGGCGCTTCGTCCGCAGCCGGCGTCGCGGCGAACTGGCCAGCGTCTTTCTCCCGACCGTCCCGATTCTGCTGGCGCACGCCAGCACCTTGGAGAAGCAGCGCGATCACGTCCTGGGGACGCCCAAGCATGCCGAGGAGGATCTGTGGGCGCCAGAGGAGGCGCTGCTCGCCGAGGCGAATCGGTCCCGTCGGATGGCCGACTTCGAGGGCGAGCAGGAGACCTTGGAGGCGATCGCCGCGTTCGACCACGTGCTCTTCGATGCGCACGCCTACGGGTTGCAGACCGAGCCGTCCAGCGTGGAGGAGGCCGAGTACCTCGGACTTCCCGGCCTGCTGGAGCCCGACCAGGTCGGCGCGCTGTTGGCCGAGCGACAGCGCCGCCAGCTCGCCCGTCGAGACCGGCAGGCCCGGCGCACCCAGGAGGCAGCGCAAACGAGCTTGTTCCGCGCGCTGGAGAGTCGCCGCAAAGAACTCAACTCCCTGGTGTCCCAGGTCGCCCGGCTCCGCGGAACTCCGCACAGCCACGTCCATGCCGGGCTGCGCCGCGAGGCGGGCGGTCCGCCGCTGGCGCAAGCCACCACCGAGCAGGTCGAGGCACGGATCCGGCTGGCCCGGCAGTGGCTGGCCAGCGCCTGACTCCCGCGTTCCCGCCCGATTCCACCGGCGAAGGCCGAGGATCGGTGAACAACAACGTCGGGCCGCCGGAACACCGGCGAGCCCGACGAAGAGAACCGATCAGATGACGCGGGCCGACAGCACGCCGTCGATGCCCTTGATCTTGCCGAGCAGATCGGCGGTCACCGCGCCATCGACGTCCACCAGGGTGTAGGCGAGTTCGCCGCGCGACTTGTTCAGCAGGTCGGAGATGTTCAACCCGGCGTCGGCGACCAGAGTGGAGATCTGACCCACCATGTTGGGCACATTGCTGTTCGCAATCGCGATTCGCTGGGTGCCGTCGGTGCGGGGGAGTTCCGCATTCGGGAAGTTCACCGAGTTCTTGATGGTGCCATCTTCCAGATACGCCTTGAGCTCCTCTGCTGCCATGTAGGCGCAGTTCTCTTCGGCCTCATTCGTGGACGCGCCCAGGTGGGGCAGCGTCACCACATTCTCGTGCTTGTTCAGCTCCGGGCTGGGGAAGTCGCAGACGTAGCCGCGCAGCCGGCCATTGTCGAGAGCATCGACCACGGCAGGAACCTCGACGATCGGACCGCGAGCGAAGTTCACCAGCACGGCCGACTTGCGCATGACCGCGAGCTGCTCGGTGCCGATCAGGCCGCGAGTGCCGTCCACCAGCGGGACGTGCACGGTGACGATGTCAGCCCGCTTGAGCAGATTCTCCAGCTTGGTGACCCGCTCGACCTTGGCCGACAGGTTCCAGGCGTGCTCGACAGTGATAGCCGGGTCATAGCCCATCACCTTCATGCCCAGGCTGATGGCGGCATTGGCTACCTCGACGCCGATAGCGCCCAGGCCGACGACACCGAGGGTTCGTCCAGGAAGCTCGAAGCCGACGAACTGCTTCTTGCCCGCCTCGACAGCCTTGTCCATGCTGGCGGCGTCGCCATCGAGACGATGAGCGAAGGATGCTGCCGGAATGATGTTGCGAGCGGCGAGGAAGATCGCCGCGACCACCAGTTCCTTGACGGCGTTGGCATTGGCACCGGGGGTGTTGAACACCGGGATGCCCTTCGCGCTGTACTCAGCGATCGGAATGTTGTTGGTGCCGGCGCCGGCGCGGGCCACAGCCAGCACCGACGACGGGATCTCCACGCCGTGCAGGCTGGCCGAGCGAAGCAGGATCGCGTCGGGAGTCTCAATGTCGTTGCCGACGACGAAGGCATCGTCCGGCAGTCGGTTGAGCCCGACCTTGCTGATGGCGTTGAGCGTCTTGATCTGGAAAGTCATCTGGTCCTCACCCATTACGGCGTTCGAAGTCGGTCATGAAGTCGATCAGTGCCTGCACGCCTTCCAGCGGCATGGCGTTGTAGATGCTGGCCCGCATGCCACCGACACTGCGGTGGCCGGCCAAGTTGGTCAGCCCGGCGGCCGCGGCCTCGGCGACGAAGGTCTTGTCGAGATCGGCGTTGGCCTGCAGGAAGGGCACGTTCATCCAGGAACGCGAATCCTTGGCGACCGGGTTGGAGTAGTAGTCGCTGGCGTCGATGTAGCCGTACAGCGCCTCGGCCTTGGCCCGGTTGCGGTCAGCCATCGCGCTCAAGCCACCGGTCTGCTTGACCCACTTCAGAATCAGGCCGAGTAGGTAGATGCCGAAGGTCGGCGGGGTGTTGAGCATCGAATCGGCCTCAGCCATCGCGGCGTAGTTCCACACCGAGGGCGTCCCCGGACGGGACGTGCCGAGCAGATCGGAGCGGACGATGACGACGCACAACCCTGACGGCCCCATGTTCTTCTGGGCGCCGGCGTAGATCAGGCCGTAGCGGGAGACGTCCACCGGGCGCGACAGGATCGTCGAGCTGAAGTCGGCGACCAGCGGAACCGCACCGGTCTCGGGGATGTAGCCGAACTCGACACCGCCGATGGTCTCGTTCGGCGTGTAGTGCAGATAGGTGGCATCGGGGTCGACGGTGAAGCTGCCGGCGGCGGGGGTGTCGGTGTACTTCGACTCGGCACGATCGACGATGACGTTCACGTCCAGGCCCTGTGCTTTGGCTGCCTTGATGGCCTTGGCCGACCACTGACCGGTGTTGAAGAAGTCGACGCGGTCGCCGGCTGCGGTCAGGTTCATCGGGATGGCATCGAACTGGCCGGTGGCGCCACCCTGAAGGAAGAGCACCTTGTAGTCGTCGCCGATCGCCAACACCTCACGAAGCAGAGCTTCGGTCTCTGCAGCGCAGGCGACGAAGTCCTTACCTCGATGGGATACCTCCAATACAGACATCCCAGAACTCTTCCAGTCGGTCAGCTCGGACTGGGCAACGTTGAGGGCGTCGATGGGGAGCATGGCGGGACCGGCGGAAAAGTTGTATACGCGCATGCCCTTCATTGTTTCAGCAACATGACAGAAGTTGCGTACCAGGCTCTGGGTTTGGACACCCGTCGTGCCGGCGCTTGCGGGGCTGCTTCGTCACCGCGATGCTGATCGGGAGGGCAACCCGCTGGATGGCAGGGGGGGCAGGTTCCCCGCCCGATCAGCGATGGACGGCTTGGGCCAGTTGGCGGTCCGGGAGACACGGGGGTCGAGGGGGCCCGGATTGGATGGCCTCAGCTATCGCGGGGTTCGGATGTTCCATAACGTCCGAGTGGCGGTGACGTTGTTTTCTTCTGCCCACAAGTTTGCCGCCCTGGCGAACCGCCAACGTGCCGGGCAAGCGGATTTCCTCACCCGGCGCGCTTGCCCGACAATCCCGGGATTCTCGGGCAAGCGATGGAAAGATGGTCGCACTGCGTTCGGCCGGGAGCACTATGAACAATCAACCCCCCTCTGGTTCGGGATCCATTCCCCGACGTCGTCTGCTCCTGGTGGAGGACGAGCCGCTGATCCGTTCACTAACGGCGTCGTTGATGGAGAATGCCGGGTTCGAGACCTTGAGCGTCGCTACGGCTGCCGACGCGATCACCGGCCTGCGCGATTTCGATCCCGATGCCTTGCTGGTCGATCTTGATCTCGGCGAAGGCCCCGGTGGGGCAGAGGTGCTGGCCTACGCCGACCGCTATGCCCCGTGGGCGGCGCTAGTGGTACTGACCAATGCTCCCTCACCCGAAGTCGCTGGCGTCGACGGACGACTGATCCCCGCGCGTGCCGCCTACGTACACAAGAGGTCGCTCGGCGATGCGGAGCTGCTCTTGGAGACGCTGGAGGCCGTGCTGCGCGACCAGGCGCCGCGCCGCGACGATTCCCAAGCCGCCGGACCGCTCAGTGCGCTCAGTCGTGATCAGCTGGAGGTTCTGCGGCTGATCGCCGCGGGGCTGTCGAATGCGGAGATCGCGGCTCGGCGCGGCACGTCCAGCCATGGTGTCGAGCAGATCGTGCAGCGGCTGATCCTGCGGCTGAATGTGGAGAAGGGTTCGTCGATCAACCCGCGGGTCCAACTCGCCAAGCTGTATTACGCACACGGTCCCAACGCCCGGTGAACGCCCCGTTCGACCGTCTGACGCCCCGGGCTCTGCTGGGGCAGTTGCGGTCGGCCACCTGGTCGGAGTCGTTGACTTGGCCGGTACTGGTGATTCCGACACCGTGGCTGTTCATCAACCAGCTCTACTTCTGTGACCAAGCCGGCATGTCAGCGCCGGCGGCGATCGGCTGGTCGGCCCTCGGCGTCGTCGTCCATGTCGTGGTGACCGCCGTCTTGGTCTGGGGCGTGGCTCCGCTGGTTCAAAGCGGGTTCGGTCTGTCGTCTGTCTCCGCTCTCCAGCTGGGCTTGTTCGCAGTCAGCGGGGTCGTGCGAGCGTGGTTGATGGTGTGGGCGATCGGGTGGAATCAGAACAGCGTCGTGCAGTGGGGCTGGTTGTCGGCCTCCTGGGCGCTCGATATCGGGGTGTGGACGGCGTCCTCGGCGATCTTGGTCAGCTGGGGGCGGCGAGCCCGCCTGCAACGCTGGCGTCTTGAGGTCGAGTACCAGCGTCAGCTCCTGACCCAGATCGAGGATGCGCGCGCGCTGGCCGAGACCGACGCCGAACTGGCGGCGGTACGCACCGGCACCCGGCAGGCGCTGACGGCCATTCAACGACTGCTGCACCCGGCGATGACGGCGGACGAACTGTCGGCGTGCGTAGCGCTGATCGACAAGACGATCGCGGACTCGGTGCGTCCGACCAGCCACGAGTTAGCCAGGGAACAGGACCAGGCGCTGCCGGTGGAGGCCCCCGCGCTATGGCGGCCGTGGTATCAGCTGATCGGGGCGATCGTGCGCAGCTGGTCGCAGGCGCGACCCTTCCAGCCCGGGCTGGTCGGGCTGCTCAGCTTGCCCATGGTGTTGTTCGCGGAGTTCGTGCCACCGCCACACCGCCTCGACGAAGCCAGCTCGCTGTCGGTGGCGGTGCTCGGTCTACACCTGCTGCTGCTATTCGTCGCTGATCGCGCGCTGGGACCACAGCTGCGGCGATTGGCCCCGCGGGTGAGTGCTTCGGCGATCATCAGCGTCTATGTGGTGATGTACCTGTTGGGTCTGACGGCATTGATCCTGGCCAGCGCCACCGGAATGACCGGCTCGCTGGAAGCCTTCCTCCTGCCGCCGCTCCTGGCGATGATCAGCGGCGGGATCTCCGCCGGCGGCACGGCCTGGTCAACCGAGAGCGCCGCAGCCCGCGCCATCATCCGACGTACCGAGTGGGGAGTCCGGTTCACCCACCAGCAGCTGTGGGCGCGCCGCCGCCGACTGGCGTTGGCCCTGCACGGACGGGTGCAGGCCAACCTGACCGCGGCGAGCCTGATGCTGTCGATGGCGCGGACGGCACTGCTGAAGACCGGCGAACTCGACGACGCCGAGATCGATCGCATCCGCGGAACTCTCGATCACGCCGAGCTCATCGACGAGGCACCGGCTTCGGCCCCGGCGGAGCGGTTGACGAACCTGGCCGAGGTCTGGCAGGGGGTGCTGAACGTCGAACTCGACCTCCGTCCGGAAGGTGAGGCGCTGCTGAGCGCGGTCCCCGACGCCGCGGACGCCTGTATCGAGGTCGTGCGGGAGGTCCTGCTGAACGCCGTACGGCACAGCCGGGCGACCCATGCCGATGTGGTGATCGGTGCAGATGCGCCGGGGTTGTTGTGCGTCCGTGTCACCGAGCGCGTGGCGACTCGGGTGCCGCTCGGCGCGGTGGGCGGTCCGGGCCTGGGGCGGACGCTGATCGATTCGCTCGCGGTGGACTGGGCCGAGTCCGACACCGAGGAAGGTCGGATCACCGTGGCCCTGCTGGCCGCCGGTGTTGGTGGTAGCGGTGCGCAAGGAGCACGCTCACGGCTCAACGACGTGTCGATGCTGCGTTGAGCCGCTGTCACAATGGCCGGGTGAGTGAGCTGGATCCCTCGATCTCTCGTCTGCTGAAGCGCAACCCCGACGGCCTGGTGCCGGCGGTGGTGCAGGAGGCCACGAGCGGTGCGGTCTTGATGTTGGCCTGGATGGACGACGAGGCGCTGCGGCGCACCCTGGTGACCCGCCGCGGCACCTACTGGTCGCGCAGCCGGCAGGAGTACTGGGTCAAGGGTGAGACCAGCGGAAACGTCCAGCACGTTCGCGACGTGCGTCTGGACTGTGACGGCGACACCTTGTTGGTGGTCGTCGACCAGATCGGGCCGGCCTGCCACACCGGAACCACCACGTGTTTTGACGCGCGCGGCCTGCTGAACGCCTCAGACGACGAGCGGGAGTGGTGATGACTGTCGAGATCTTCCCGGACCTGGACGGCTTCCGCGCCGCCGGAGCCCAACGGCGCGTGGTCAGCGTCTATGCCCGGCTGCTGGCCGACGACGTGACCGCGGTGGGGCTGTACCACCGTCTGTGCGGCCAGCGGGAGAACACCTTCCTGCTGGAGTCGGCCGATGCCGGCGCGTGGTCGCGCTACTCCTTCGTCGGTGTCCGCTCCGCTGCCACCCTCAGCGAGGTGGGCGGTCGGGCCACCTGGGTGTGGAGTGGACGCCCGATCGCCGGGCTGCCGACCGGTGGCGACCCCCTTGAGGTCCTGGATGAGACCCTGAAGATGCTGCACACTCCGCGTGATCCCGAGCTGCCGCCGCTGGTCTCTGGGATGGTCGGCTATCTCGGGTACGACGTGGTTCGTCGGCTGGAGCGAATCCCGGACAGCAACCCCGACGATCTGCACCTGCCCGAACTCACCATGATGCTGGCCTCCGACGTCGCGGTGCTGGATCATCGCACCGGCGAGGTGTGGCTGGTCGCGAACGCGATCAACTTCGACGGCACGCCCGAAAGGATCGCGGAGGCCTATGCCGACGCGGTGGCGCGCGTGAAGTCGATGGTGTCCGACCTGTTGCGGCCGGCCGAGCACTTGGTCGCAGCCCGGCGCGTCGACCACGAAGCCGCGCCGGTACGACGGCAGCGGACCGCGGCCGAGTACGAGGCGGTGGTCAGCGCAGCGATCGAAGAGATCCGCGCCGGCGAGGCATTCCAGATCGTCCCCAGCCAACGCTTCGAAGCGGACTGTCCCGCCGACGCACTGGACGTCTATCGCGTGCTGCGCCGCACCAACCCGAGCCCCTACCTCTATCTGTTGCGACTGTCAGGTTTCGCCGTTGTCGGTGCCAGCCCGGAGGCCTTGGTCACGGTGACGGACCGACGCGCTACCACCCATCCGATCGCGGGCACCCGTCCGCGGGGGAGCGACCCCGCTGCCGACGCAGCCTTGGAGGCGGAACTCCTGGCCGACCCCAAGGAGGCCGCCGAGCACCTCATGCTCGTCGATCTGGGACGAAACGATCTCGGGCGGGTGTGTGAGCCCGGCTCGGTGACTGTGGTGGAGTTCATGAAGGTGCGCCGCTACTCGCATGTGATGCACCTGGAAGCGGCCGTCACGGGCACGCTGTCTCCACGATGCGGTGCGCTCGAGGCCACCATGAGCTGCTTCCCTGCTGGAACGCTGACCGGGGCGCCGAAGGTCCGTGCGATGGAGATCATCGATCGGCTCGAAGTCAGCCGGCGAGGGCTGTACGGCGGCGTTGTCGGCTATTTCGACTTCGCCGGCGATGCTGACACCGCCATCGCCATCAGGACGGCTGTGATCCGCGACGGCGTGGCCTACGTGCAGGCCGGCGCCGGGGTGGTCGCCGACTCCATCCCGGCGAGTGAGGATCTGGAGAGCCGCAACAAGGCGAAGGCTGTGTTGGCCGCCGTCGCCGAGGCTGCGGCGTTGCAGCGGCTCGCTGCTGTCCAGTAGTGCCCGTCCTGCCGCCGTTACGAGCTCAGAACGGTGAACCGCGTTCGTGACATCAGTTCTTCACAAATTCATCGTTGCGATGTCTAGCGCGCCCGACCGGTTCCCCGCCAGGATGTGAATCGATCGAAGGTGCCGGGCTCCCCAGGAGTTGTGAATGATGAAAAGCGCTGAGCCAGTGGTGGCGGCTGCTGCTGGACAAGCACCCAGTCACGCCGGAATCGCCTGGGCGGGAAGCATCATGGGCGTCATTGCGTTGGGTATCGCTGCTGCGGCGTTGGTAAGCGGACCGAACTGGACCCTGCTGTGGGTCGCGTTCGTGGTGGCCGTGCTCGCAGTGGCGACGGGCTCGGTGGTCCGGCGATTGGGGTACGGTCGCTCCTGATGACTGTTCTGGACGAGATCATCGCCGGGGTGGTGGTCGATCTCGCCGACCGCCGCGCACAGCGCCCCCTCGATGAGTTGATGACCGCTGTTGCCGATGCGCCGGCACCGACGAGCCCGATTCCTGGCCTGCGAGCCGACGGACTCTCGGTGATCGCCGAAGTGAAGCGAGCCAGCCCGAGTAAGGGTTCGTTGGCCGCAATCACTGATCCTGCCGCTCTGGCCGCCAGCTATGCGGCCGGTGGTGCAGCCGCAATCTCGGTCCTCACCGAGCAGCGGCGCTTTGGCGGAAGCCTGGCTGACCTGCTGGCGGTGCGAGCAGCGGTGTCGACCCCGGTACTGCGCAAGGACTTCGTCGTTGATCCTTATCAGCTGTGGGAGGCGCGCGCTGCCGGCGCGGACGTGGTGCTCCTCATCGTGGCCGCACTCTCCGACCAGGAGTTGGTCTCTTTCCTCGACCTGGCGACTCAGCTTGGTCTGACGGCGCTGGTGGAGGCTCACACCCCGGAAGAGGTTCGCCGGGCACTCGCCACGGGAGCTGCGGTGATCGGAATCAACAACCGTGACCTGAAGACGCTCGCAGTCGACCTGGCCCATTTCGAGCAGATGGCCGCGCTGATCGACGGCGATGCGGTGCGGGTCGCGGAGTCGGGAATCCTCTCGGTGGAGGACGCTCAGCGGATGCGCGCTGCCGGCGCCGATGCCGTGCTGGTGGGGGAACTGCTGGTTCGCCACGGTGATCCGCAGGCCGCCGTGGCCGCGCTGCGGTCGTTGGCGTGACCCTGCGGTGAGTTTGTGAGTGAATAGGCACGTGACTCACGCGCCCTTGCCGGATCCGTCCGGCCACTTCGACATTTTCGGCGGCCGTTACGTCCCCGAAGCCCTCTTCGCCGCCCTGGACCAGTTGGAGGCCGAGTTCGCCGCCGCGAGCGTCGATCCGGACTTCTGGGCGGAGTTGAACCGACTCCGTCGTGAGTACTCCGGACGCCCGACGCCGCTCACCGAGGTGCCGCGGTTCGCCGAACACTGCGGACGGGCCCGGGTGCTGCTCAAGCGCGAGGACCTCAACCACACCGGCTCGCACAAGATCAACAATGTGCTCGGTCAGGCGTTGCTCACCAAGCGGATGGGTAAGAACCGGGTGATCGCCGAGACCGGCGCCGGCCAGCACGGCGTGGCGACCGCGACCGCTGCTGCCCTGCTCGGCATGGAGTGCCGGGTCTACATGGGCCGGGTCGACACCGAGCGTCAGCGGCTGAACGTCGCGCGCATGCAGCTGCTGGGCGCTGAGGTGGTCGCGGTGGAGTCCGGCAGCCAGACGCTGAAGGACGCGATGAACGAGGCCATGCGTGAATGGGTGGCCACCGTCGATGACACCCACTACCTCATCGGTACGGTCGCCGGTCCGCATCCCTTCCCGAAGATCGTCAAGGAGTTCCAGCGGGTGATCAGCACCGAGATCGCCGAGCAGATGACCGAGCGTTTCGGACGTCTGCCGGACGCGGTGGCGGCCTGTGTGGGTGGCGGCTCGAACGCCATGGGCACCTTCGCCGACTTCATCGACACGCCGCAGGTTGCGTTGTACGGCTTCGAAGCCGGGGGCGATGGCGTCGACACCGGCCGACATGCCGCTTCGATTCAGGGCGGGACAGTGGGCGTCCTGCACGGTACCCGCACGTACATCCTTCAGGACGAGGACGGCCAGACCGCCGAGTCGCATTCGATCTCTGCGGGCCTGGACTATCCCGGCGTGGGGCCGGAACATGCTTGGCTCGCGGCGACCGGGCGCGCGACCTACGAGGCGGTCACCGACGCCGAAGCGATGGAGGCCTTCCAGCTGCTGTGTCGCACCGAGGGCATCATGCCGGCGATCGAGTCCGCGCATGCGCTGGCCGGTGTGATCCGGCTGGGCAAGCGGCTGGCGCACGAGCAGCCCGATGCCGAACCGTTGATCGTCGCCTGCCTGTCCGGGCGCGGCGACAAGGATGTGGACACGGCCATCTCCTACTTTGGACTGCCCGGCCATCCCGACCGCTACACCGGAGGAATCGCATGAGCGTGGTGAGTTCCGCCACGGCGCTGACCGCTGCCCGCGCTGAGGGCAGGGGAGCGTTGATCGGCTACCTGCCTGTCGGCTATCCGACGGTGCCGGGCTCGCTGGAGGCCCTGCGGACGTTGTGTGGCGCAGACGGCGAGACCGCGGGCGTCGACCTGGTCGAGATCGGTCTGCCGTACTCCGACCCGGTCATGGACGGCCCGGTGATCCAGCGGGCTGGAACACGCGCTCTGGAGCGCGGCGTCCGCACTCGCGACGTGTTCACCGCCGTCGAGACGGTGCGGGCGGCCGGTCGTCCGGCGGTGGTGATGACCTACTGGAACCTGGTCGATCACTACGGTGTGGAAGCCTTCGCACGGGATCTGGCCAATGCCGGCGGGTCTGGTCTGATCACGCCCGACCTCGTCCCCGACGAGGCATCGGACTGGCTGGCAGCCAGCGAGGCATTCGGGCTGGATCGCGTCTTCTTGGTCTCCCCGTCCAGCACCGACGAGCGGATCGTGAGCACGACGGCCGCAGCCAGGGGCTGGCTGTACGCGACCGCAGTGATGGGTGTCACCGGCACAAGGGCTCGCACCTCCGACGCGGCGCCGCGACTCGTCGAACGCATTCGCAGCCTTGCGCCGGACACCTTGGTCGGCGTCGGGCTGGGGGTGTCCAACGGCGATCAGGCCGCAGAAGTTGTGTCGTTCGCCGATGCCGTGATCGTGGGCTCGGCCTTCATCAAGCCGTTGCTGGCCGCCGAGGACGCGGGTCGTCCGGACGACTTGTCTGGGCTGCGTAGCGTTGTGGCCGACCTCGCCGCAGGAGTACGTCGATGATCAGCCTGTTCATTCCCAGTCCGTCGATCAGCAGCTTTCAGCTCGGACCACTCACGATCCACATCTATGCACTGTGCCTGATCACCGGGATCATCCTGGCCTGGATCCTGGGCGTCCGCCGCTGGCGGGAGCGCGGCGGCACCACCGAGAGTTTCGAGACCGTGCTGCTGTGGGCGATCCCGATCGGGATCGTGGGTGCGCGTTTTTACCACGTGATGACCCACCTGGGTGATTACTTCGGCCCGGGCGCAGACCAGCACTGGTGGGCGATCTGGGAGGGCGGCATTGCCATTTACGGCGCGATCGGTTTCGGGGCGTTGGCGGCCTGGATCGTTGCGCGCAGGCACAAGCTCGCCTTCGCCGCGCTGGCGGACTCGTTGGCCCCGGGGATCGCCATCGGTCAGGCCTTCGGTCGCTTCGGCAACTGGTTCAACCAGGAGCTCTACGGACTGCCGACCGATCTGCCCTGGGGCCTGGAGATCGACCCCGCCCATCGTGTGCCCGGCTACGAGCAGTACGCCACCTTCCACCCCACTTTCCTCTACGAGTCGGTCTGGGATCTGCTGGTCGCCGGCATCCTGTTGTGGGCCGACCGGAAGTATCGGATGGGACGAGGCAAGGTCTTTGCGCTCTACATCGCTTTGTACGGATTCGGGCGCACCTTCACCGAGTCTTTGCGCACCGACTATTCCTACGACGTATTCGGTCCGCTGCGCTTCAACGCCGCTGTTGCGTTGCTGATCTGCGTGGTCGGAGTAATCCTGCTGATCTGGCTGATTCGCACGCGTCCGGGCCGTGAGAGCCAGGTCGAACCCGCTGAGTGGGCGGCGGCCGCCTTGGCTGCGGAATCCGCAGTCGTGGTGGCCGTTGACGGCGATGAAGGCGCCTCTGCGGCCGTCTCCGAGACGGAAATCGACGCCGGTGGACCCTCGAGCGGGAACGACGAATCATCGAGAGATGAATCGACCAAAGCCTGACTGACAAGGTCTTTCGTCAGTCAAGCCCCCCTCGCCCGATCTGGACAACTTGGCGTCATCCGGGCCGGGGGGTCCATGATGCAAACTGGCGGGCAAGAAACGCGGGCCTGTTCAGGTAGGCTCGCCCGGCGAGTGTGCCGAGTCGGCCTGATGTCGACGTTTCTTGGCACCCCCCGCGCCTGATGCGCAGATGGGAGATATCTATGGCGGTGATGTCCATGCCTCAACGGCCGGCAACTGGTCTGTACGACCCGGCCTTCGAGCACGACGCCTGCGGGGTGGCCTTTGTCGCCCACCTCAGCGGTCGAGCTGACCACGACATCATTGCCAAGGGCCTGACCGCCCTGGAGAACCTCGACCACCGCGGCGCCACCGGCGCCGACCCGGCTGCCGGTGACGGCGCCGGCATGCTGCTACAAGTGCCCGACCGCTTCCTGCGTGCCGAGGTCGATTTCGAGCTACCCGAGCCCGGCTTCTACGCCACCGGAATGGCCTTCCTGCCGACCGATGCGACCAAGCGCGCGACCGCGAAGCGCACCATCGAGTACCTCGCCACCGAGGAGGGTCTGACGATCCACGGGTGGCGCATCGTGCCTACCGATGCTTCGACCCTCAGCCCGGTGTCGGCGGGCAACATGCCCTTCTTCGAGCAGATCTTCGTGTCCAGCCAGAATGGCGCCGCGGGCATCGAGCTGGACCGCGCGGTCTATCCGCTGCGCCAGCGGACCCGGAATGAGGCGGGGGTCTACTTCGCGTCGCTGTCCTCGCGAACCACGGTCTACAAGGGCATGCTCACCACCCAGCAGCTGGCCGAGGTCTTCCCCGACCTGCTGGACGAGCGCATGGAGAGTGCATTGGCGCTGGTCCATTCCCGTTTCTCGACCAACACCTTCCCGGCCTGGGAGCTGGCACATCCTTACCGGCTGATGGCCCACAACGGTGAGATCAACACCGTCAAGGGCAACCGGAACTGGATGCGCGCGCGTGAGGCGCTGCTGGAGACCGACGAGATTCCTGGCGACCTGGAGCGGCTGTTCCCGATCTGCACCCCGGGCGGCTCGGACTCCGCTTCCTTCGACGAGGTGCTCGAGTTGCTGCACCTCGGGGGTCGGTCATTGCCGCACGCGGTGCTGATGATGATTCCCGAGGCGTGGGAGAACCACACCGAGATGGACGCCGACCGGCGTGCCTTCTACTCCTTCCATTCGTCGGTGATGGAGCCGTGGGACGGCCCGGCGTCGGTGACCTTCACCGATGGACGGCTGATCGGTGCCGTTCTCGACCGCAACGGTCTGCGTCCGGGCCGATACTGGGTGACCGACGACGGCTTGGTGGTGTTCGCCTCGGAGGCCGGTGTCCTCGATCTTGATCCGGCCAGCGTGGTGCAGAAGGGTCGGATGAAGCCGGGACGCATGCTCCTGGTCGATCTCGACAAGCATCGCCTGATCGATGACGACGAGATCAAGTCGCAGCTGGCGGGCGAACACCCCTACGCCGAGTGGCTGGACGAGGGCCGTATCGACCTCAACGACCTGCCCGAGCAGCAGCACGTGGTGCACAGCCATGCCTCGGTGATCCGTCGCCAGCAGATTTTCGGCTACACCCACGAAGAGCTGCGTCAGTTGATCGTCCCGATGGCGAACACCGGGGCGGAGGCGATCGGCTCCATGGGAACCGACACTCCGGTCGCGGTGCTCAGCGAGCGCCCGCGGCTGCTGTTCGACTACTTCGCGCAGCTGTTCGCTCAGGTCACCAACCCGCCGCTGGACGCGATTCGCGAAGAACTGGTCACCTCGCTGACGGCAACTTTCGGCCCGGAGGGCAATCTGCTCCAGCCCGGCCCGGAGTCGTGCCGGCAGATCGTCATCGGCTACCCGATTCTGGACTCCGACCAGCTCGCCAAGCTGGTGCGGATCAACCGCGACGGCTCGATGCCGGCCTACGAGACCCACGTGGTCCGTGGGCTGTACCCGGTCGCGGGTGGCGGTGCCGCGCTGAAGGCAGCGCTCGACGACCTGTGCGAGCAGGTGAGCGAGGCGATCGAGCGTGGCGCCCGGACGTTGATCCTGTCTGACCGGCATTCCTCTGCCGAACTGGCGCCGATCCCGTCGTTGCTGCTCACCGCTGCGATCCACCATCACCTGGTGCAGGAGAAGAAGCGCACTCAGGTCGGCCTGATCGTCGAGGCCGGCGACGTGCGCGAGGTGCATCACGTCGCGCTGCTGATCGGCTACGGCGCGGCCGCGGTCAACCCCTACCTCGCCTTCGAGTCCGCCGAGGATCTCGCTCGTCGCGAGTGGCTGGTGGACGTCGATCCGGCCAAGGCCCTTTACAACGTGCGCAAGGCGCTGGGCAAGGGCGTGCTCAAGGTGATGAGCAAGATGGGTGTGTCCACCATTGCCTCCTACACCGGTGCACAGATCTTCGAGGCTCTCGGCCTGTCGAGTGAGCTCGTGGACGCCTACTTCACCGGAACGACCAGCCGCATCGGCGGGATCGGTCTGGACGAGGTCGCCGCCGAGGTGGCCAAGCGTCACGCGGTCGCGTACCCGCCGCTGGGCATCACCCTTCCGCACCGCACGCTCGAGGTGGGCGGCGAATACAAGTGGCGTCGGGAAGGTCCGCCGCACCTGTTCGATCCCGAGACCGTCTTCCGCTTGCAGCACGCCACCCGCGAAGGTCGCTACGACCTGTTCAAGCGTTACACCGATCGGGTGAACGACCAGTCGCGGCGTCTGATGACCTTGCGCGGCCTGCTGGAGTTCGACGCGGATCGTTCCCCGGTTCCGATCGAAGAGGTCGAACCGGTCAGTGAGATCGTCAAGCGCTTCTCGACCGGTGCGATGAGCTACGGCTCGATCTCTCGTGAGGCGCACGAGACGCTGGCGATCGCGATGAACCGGCTGGGTGCGAAGTCCAACACCGGTGAAGGTGGAGAGGACGCCGACCGCTTGCACGACCCGGCCCGTCGCAGCGCGATCAAGCAGGTTGCCTCGGGTCGGTTCGGTGTGACCAGCGACTACCTGACCAATGCCGACGACATTCAGATCAAGATGGCCCAGGGAGCCAAGCCGGGCGAGGGTGGACAGCTGCCCGGCCAAAAGGTGTACCCGTGGGTCGCCAAGACCCGGCACTCAACGCCGGGCGTGGGCCTGATCTCGCCGCCGCCGCATCACGACATCTATTCGATCGAGGATCTCAAGCAGCTGATTCACGACCTGAAGTGCGCCAACCCGAGCGCTCGAGTGCACGTGAAGCTGGTGGCGGAGGTCGGCGTCGGAACGGTGGCCGCCGGCGTCTCGAAGGCGAAGGCCGACGTGGTGCTGATCTCCGGCCACGACGGTGGTACCGGCGCCGCGCCGCTGACCTCGATCAAGCATGCCGGCGGTCCCTGGGAACTCGGTCTGGCCGAAACCCAGCAGACGCTGCTGCTCAATGGCCTGCGTGATCGCATCACCGTGCAGGCCGACGGTCAGTTGAAGACCGGACGCGATGTCGTCATCGCTGCGCTGCTGGGTGCTGAGGAGTTCGGCTTCGCCACGGCTCCGCTGGTGGTCTCGGGCTGCGTGATGATGCGGGTCTGCCACCTGGACACCTGCCCGGTGGGGGTGGCCACGCAGAATCCGCAGCTGCGGGAGAAGTTCGCTGGTCATGCCGACTACGTGGTGAACTTCTTCGAGTTCATCGCCCAAGAGGTCCGTGAGCTGCTGGCCCAGCTCGGATTCCGCTCCATCGAGGAGGCCGTCGGCCACGTCGAAGCGCTGCGGACCCGCCAGGCGATCGATCACTGGAAGGCTCAAGGCCTGGATCTCAGTCCGATCCTGCATCAGGTGGAGGTTCCCGAGGGCACCCCGCTGCACCGGGTCACCGGGCAGGATCACGGTCTGGACGACAAGCTCGACGTCCAGCTGCTCGAGCTTGCTCGTCCGGCAATCGACAGAGGCGAGTTGGTCCGCGCCGACGTCCGGGTCCGTAACGTCGACCGCACGGTCGGAACGCTGCTCGGCCACGCGGTGACCAAGGCGACCGGCGGCTCCGGGCTGCCGGAGAACACGATCGACTTCACCTTGCGGGGGACGGCCGGTCAGAGCTTCGGCGCCTTCCTGCCTGCGGGGATCACCCTGCGCCTGGTGGGGGACTCGAACGACTACTTCGGCAAGGGGCTTTCCGGAGGCCGGCTGACGCTGCGTCCGCACGAGGACGCACCGTTCGCTGCTGAGGAGCAGATCATCGCGGGCAACGTGATCGGCTACGGCGCCACCAGCGGAGAGCTGTTCATCCGCGGCCAGGTGGGCGAGCGCTTCTGCGTCCGCAACTCCGGAGCGACTGCGGTGGTCGAAGGTGTTGGCGACCATGCCTGCGAGTACATGACCGGCGGTGAGGCGCTGATCATCGGGCCGACCGGGCGCAATATCGCGGCTGGCATGTCGGGTGGCGTGGCCTGGGTCCTAGACCTGGTGCCGGCGCGTCTGAACGCGGAGCTGGTCGATGCGCTGACGCCGTCGGCAGCCGAGGTGTCACGCATCCGCGAGCTGCTCGGCAAGCACGCAGACGAGACCGGCTCACCGGTGGCCGCGGGCCTGCTCTCGCTCAGTGATGAGGAACTCGCCCAGCGGTTCACGACCTTGATGCCACGCGACTACGCCCGAGTGCTGCAGGCGCGAGCCAAGGCCGAGGCCGCAGGGCTCGATGACGAAACCACGACCACGATGATGATGGAGGCGTCCCATGGCTGATCCGAGAGGCTTCATCACCACCGCACGTCAGGTGGCAGAGCGTCGCCCGGTCGAAGAGCGCCTGAATGACTGGCAAGAGGTCTACCCGGGTGCGCCCGGGCTGGCGTTGCTGCCGATCATCAGCAAGCAGGCCGGACGCTGCATGGACTGCGGCATCCCGTTCTGTCACTCCGGCTGCCCACTGGGCAACCTGATTCCGGAGTGGAACGACCTGATCTGGCGTGACGACTGGGTCGGTGCGACCGACCGGTTGCATGCGACCAACAACTTCCCGGAGTTCACCGGACGGTTGTGCCCGGCCCCGTGCGAGACGGCCTGTGTGGTGGGCATTCATCGCGATCCGGTGACGATCAAGAACATCGAGGTTTCGATCATTGATCGTGCCTGGGACGACCGTCGGGTCAACGCGCAGCCGGCAGCTTGGCACACCGGCAAGACGGTTGCCGTGGTTGGTTCCGGCCCAGCAGGGTTGGCGGTCTCGCAGCAGCTGACCCGCGCGGGCCATACCGTCGTGGTGTTCGAGCGCGCCGATGCGATTGGCGGCCTGCTGCGTTACGGGATCCCCGAGTTCAAGATGCAGAAGTCGGTGCTTGATCGTCGGCTCAAGCAGATGCGGCTGGAGGGCACGACCTTCAAGACCGGGGTGAACGTCGGAGTGGACATCACCGGCGAACAGCTCCTGGAGCGCTTCGACGCGGTGGTCTTGGCGGTCGGTTCGACGGTGGCCCGGGATCTTCCGGTGCCCGGTCGGGAGCTGGACGGCATCCATCAGGCGATGGAGTACCTGCCGCAGGCCAACCGGGTTGCGGTTGGCCAGGACGTCGAGGGCCAGATCGTGGCCACCGGCAAGGACGTGGTCATCATCGGTGGCGGTGACACCGGCGCCGACTGCCTGGGTACGGCCTTGCGCCAAGGCGCGAAGTCGGTGACTCAGCTGGAGATCATGCCGATGCCGCCGCAGACGCGTCCGGCTGGTCAGCCGTGGCCGACCTATCCGATGACCTACAAGGTCACCTCCGCTCACGAAGAAGGCGGCGAGCGGGTGTACGCCGCTTCGACCGCGGAGTTCGTCGGCGACGGCGACGGCGCGGTTTCCGGACTGGTGGTCAACGACGTCGAGTTCATCGACGGCAGGTTGACCACGATCGACGGCACTACCCGGACCATTCCTGCACAGTTGGTGCTGCTGGCCATGGGCTTCGTGGGGCCGGAGAAGTCCGGAGTGGTTGAGCAGTTGGGTGTCGAGCTCGACGCTCGCGGGAACATCGTGCGTGGTGAGAGCTTCGCCACGACCACCGATCGGGTTTTCGCCTGTGGCGACGCGGGCCGTGGACAGTCGTTGATCGTGTGGGCGATCGCCGAGGGTCGTTCGTGCGCCAACGGGGTTGACGCGCTGCTGTCGGGGCGCAGTGAATCCCGACTGCCGAAGCCGATTCTGCCCACTGATCGTCCGTTGACGGCCTGAGCGTCGTGGCTTCCGCGGGTTGCGCCGAGCCTGGCTAGGCTGACCCGCGGACCAGGACGGGGGAGCGATGGCAGGCTGGTGGCAGCGATCGATCGACGCTGTGCGCCGTCCGTCGGCCGACCGCTGGCTGGTACCGCTCTTCTTCACCGCTCTGGCGCTGGCCCGCGCGGGGCGTTTCGAGGAACGCGATCCGTACTGGGAGGCCAGAGCCGGCATGGAGAACCTGGCCGGCTGGCCGCTGGCCCGGCCCGACACGTGGAGTTGGTCGGGCGTCGCAGGGCCGTGGTACCAGAACTCGCCGTTGTGGAACGACCTGCTCGGTCTGGCCTTCCAGGCCGGCGGCTATTGGGGCTTCTACCTGCTGACGGCGACTGCCATCGCGGCCTACTTCGCCATCGTCTATGCGCTGGCGCTACGACTTGGAGCGCGGCGGCTGCCGGCGTTGGTGGGAATGATGATCGCGGTCGCACCGGCCTGGTCGATGATCAGCCCGCGGGCGACCATCGTGGTTCAGCTGCTGATTCTGGGATCGGTCCTGTTGGCCATGGTCGCGGCCGAGCGCTGGTTGCCGGTGTGGCCGCCGTGGGCGTCGACCCTGACCGTCCTGGCCGCTTCTGCGGCATTGTCGGTGGTCGGCAACTGGCTGCATCTGTCCTTCCTGCTGTTCTCGCCGATGCTGGCCGGGGCCTGGGGCATCGTGTGGTGGTTCAGCGGCCTGGGCATTCGGCGATGGCTCGCGGTCAGCGTGGCCGGGGTCGTCGGGTGGGGCAGCGGTGTGATCCTGTCGCCGTACGGCTGGCAGCTGGGCTGGGAGCGTACCCGGGTGGTTCAGCAGGTCTGCGACGGCTTGATTCTGGAGTGGACGACGCCCTTCCAACTCGGGATCTCCCCGGTGTTCTGGCTAATGGCCGCCGCAGCGACCCTGGTGGCCGCAGCGGCGATGCTGGTCTTTTGGCGGGCGGCACAGGGGAGCTGGGACGCCAACCGCGGTGGCGCGCTCGTTCTGCTGCTGATCGGTGTGCCAACGACCATTGCGGGCTGGTTCGCGATTCGATTCCTCGGCATAGCTCTGCTCACCCTCGCCCCGCTGGCTGCTGTTGCCGTCACCGCGGGCGTCGATGCGCTGCGGTCGTGGATGCGGCATCGCCCGGCCACGCGTTGGCGTGAGTACTCGACCGGAGCGTTCTGGCGGGTCGTGCTCGCGGCGACCATGGTGCTGTTGTCGCCGGGACTGATCTTCCTGGTGTCCTTGCACGCTGTCCCAGACGAGAACCGAGCCATTGCGCGGCTGCCTGCCGGATGCCGGCTGTTCAGTACCGGTGCGATCTCGGGCGCAGCGTTGCTGCTGCGGCCGGACCTCACAGTCTGGATCGACGGTCGCGCCGACTTCTACGGCCGCGAGCATCTCCTTCAGACCTACGCGTTTTTCGGGGTCCGGGCGGCCAGCGTGGTCCCCGAAGGCGCGGACTGCATCCTGCTCGAGCCTGGCGAGGAAGGTGCTGGTCCACTGGTCGCTGCCATCAGCGCCTCACCGCAGTGGCGACTGGCCAGCGACGACGGGCGCTATCGCATCTGGCTGCCGGCCTGATCCGACGGCGATCAGCCTTCCGGGTGGATCCGCTCGAGCGTGGACTTCCCGAACAATGACTCGAGCAGGTCCACGGTGAGCTCTGCGGTCGCGTTGCGCTCGTCCAGGGCCGGGTTGACCTCGACGAGATCGATCGAAGCGAGCCGGCCGGTGTCCGCGATCATCTCCATGCACAACTGGGCTTCGCGGTAGGTCGCGCCGCCGCGCACCGGCGTGCCGACACCGGGCGCGACCAACGGATCGACGAAATCGAGGTCGAGACTGAGATGGAGATGGGTGTCGGCGTCGACGCCGGCCAAGGCGCGCACCATGGTGCGGCGCATCCCGATCTCATCGATGAAGCGCATGTCGAAGACCTCGACGCCTTCAGCCCGAAGGAACGACTTCTCGCCGACGTCGACGCTGCGCAGGCCGACCTGGCGAATCTCGTCGGTCCTGACCGCGGGGACCGTCCCGGATAGGCCGGTGAGCTCCTCGGGACCGTGACCGGCCAGACAGGCCACCGGCATGCCGTGGATGTTGCCGGACGGGGTGAGTTCGGCAGTGTTGAAGTCGGCGTGCGCGTCGACCCAGATCACCCGCAGCTTCTTGCCGGTGGCGCGGCAATGCGCTGCGACCGCGCTGATCGAACCGATGGCCAGGCTGTGATCACCGCCGAGCAGGATCGGCAGCCGTCCGTCGGACAACTCCGCCGCCGTAGCGTCGTAGACGGCTTGGTTCCAGGCGGCGACCTCGGCCAGGTGCCGGTAGCCACCGACGGCGGGCTTTTGCGGGTTGTCCGGTCCGCTGACATCGCCGGCGTCGCGGACGTCGCAACCGAAGGCTGCCAGGGCCGGCCCGATTCCGGCTACCCGCAGCGCCTGTGGCCCGAGACGACATCCGAGCCGAGAAGCACCGATGTCGGTGGGCGCTCCGATCAGGCTGACCTGTTGCAACACTGCATTGTCCTTCGTCGAGCGGATGGGTGAAGATGCACCCATGACGGTAGCCCACAGCGGGGACAGCCCTCCACCGGCACGGCGGGTGGCATTGTTGCGAGCGGTCAATGTGGGTGGTGCCAATGCCCTTGATATGGCGGCTCTGGTGGAGGTCGCACAGACCCTGGGATGGCGCAGGACCAGCACCTACCTGCGCACAGGAAACCTGCTGTTCGAGGCCGATGGTCGAGCCGAGGAGGTGTCCGCACAGCTGCGTGGTGCCATCGCCACCGAACTCGGTCTCGACATCGCGGTGGTGATCCGTTCGGCGGACGAACTGTCGGCGCTGCTGGCCGCGCATCCGTTCGCGGACGGTGATCCGGCCAGGACCGTGATCGCCTGCTGTGATCGTCCGGTGAGCGTGGAGGGCGCCGCACGGTTGACGGCACTGCTGGCAGGCAATGAGCAGGTCGCGGTCCTCGGAGCCGACATCTTTGCGGCCTTCCCCGAGGGCCAGGGACGTTCCAAGCTCGCCCTCGGCATGGCCCGCGCCGTCCGCCCGGCCGAGGTGACCGCGCGCAACCTCTCGACGATCCGTCGGCTGATCGAGCTGGCGGCCGGTTGATCTGGGGGTGGACGCGGCCCGTCGGGTGAGTCGAGTCACGGGATCGTCAGTGCACGGAGTTAAGGTGAAGACCCGCTGAACTTCCCCCAGCGAGCACCGATCATCCTCATCCGTCCGTTCGGAGGTCTCAGGTCAGCGTGTCGGCCGAATTCGTCCACCTGCACTGCCACTCGGAGTACTCGATGCTCGACGGTGCCGCGCGTCTGAAAGACCTTGTCGGCACCGCTGAGCAGCTGGGTATGTCTGCTTTGGCCGTGACCGATCACGGCAACCTTTTCGGCGCCTACGAGTTCTACAAGGTCGCCAAGCACAGCGCAGTGAAGCCGATCATCGGGCTGGAGGCTTACCTCACCCCGAAGACTCATCGCAGCGAGCGCAAGCGGGTCCAGTTCGGCGATGGCACCGGCGACGATGTCGCCTCCAAGGGCGCCTACACCCACATGACCGTCTGGGCGGAGAATCGCGAGGGCATGCACAACCTGTTCCGGCTGAGCTCGTTGAGTTCGCTGGAGGGTTTCTTCTACAAGCCACGGGCCGACCGGGAACTGCTGAACAGCTATCACGGCGGGCTGATCGCGACCACCGGTTGCCCCTCCGGTGAGGTGCAAACCTATCTGCGGCTCGGCAAGTACGACGAGGCGCTGGCCTCGGCTGCGGAGTTTCGCGACATTTTCGGGGCGGACAACTTCTTCGTCGAGTTGATGGATCACGGGCTCGACATCGAGACCCGGGTGCGTGACGACCTGCTGCGGATCGCCAAGGATCTGAACCTTCCGCTGGTGGCCACCAACGACCTGCACTACGTACACGCCTCCGATGCCGAGGACCACGACACCTTGTTGTGTGTCTCGGCCGGTGCGAACAAGGACACCCCGAACCGGTTCAAGTTCGACGGCAGCGGCTATTACCTGAAGTCGCCGGCGGAGATGCGCGCGTTGTTCAGCGGGGTGCCCGAGGCCTGCGACAACACCTTGGTGATCGCGGAACGGTGCCAGACCAGCTTCGACGAGGGCGTGGGCACGTACATGCCCGAGTTCCCCGTTCCGGCCGGTGAGTCGGAGACGAGCTGGTTCATCAAAGAGGTCAACACCGGCTTGGCCGAACGCTTTCCCGAAGGCGTTCCGGACTACGCGATCAAGCAGGCCGAGTACGAAGAAGAAGTCATCATCGGCAAGGGGTATGCCGGCTACTTCTTGGTGGTGGCCGACTTCATCAACTGGGCTAAGCGCAATGGCATCCGGGTGGGCCCCGGACGCGGCTCGGGCGCAGGCTCGATGTGCGCCTACGCCATGAAGATCACCGATCTGGACCCGGTTCCGCACGGTCTGATCTTCGAACGTTTCCTGAACCCTGAGCGTCCCTCGATGCCCGACTTCGACGTGGACTTCGACGACCGTCGCCGCGGTGAGGTCATTCAGTACGTCACCGAGAAGTACGGCAAGGACCGGGTCTGCCAGATCGTCACCTACGGCACCATCAAGGCCAAGCAGGCGATCAAGGACGCCGGGCGGGTTCTGGGGATGCCGTTCTCGATGGGGGAGAAGCTCACCAAGGCCTACCCGGCCCCGGTGCAGGGCAAGGACTTGCCGCTGCCGTACGTGTTCGACCCGCAGAACGAGCGCTACGGCGAGGGCACCGAGTTTCGTGAGTTGTACGAGTCCGACCCCGACGCCAAGCTCGTGGTCGACACCGCCCGCGGGATCGAGGGGCTGAAGCGGCAGTGGGGCGTCCACGCCGCCGGTGTGATCATGTCCTCGGCGCCGCTGATGGACGTCATCCCCATCATGAAGCGGGAGCAGGACGGCCAGATCATCACCCAGTTCGACTACCCGAGCTGCGAGTCGCTGGGCCTGGTCAAGATGGACTTCCTGGGCCTGCGAAACCTCACGATCCTCGACGACGCCGTGCGCAATGTGAAGATCAACCGCGGCATCGATCTTGACCTTGACGCCCTGCGTCGCGACATGACCGACCCGGCGACCTATGAACTGCTCGGATCCGGCGAGACGCTGGGCGTGTTCCAGCTGGACGGCGGTGGCCTGCGGTCGCTGCTGAAAATGATGCGTCCGGACAACTTCGAAGACATTTCGGCCACCATCGCGCTCTACCGGCCCGGCCCCATGGGCGCCGATAGCCACACCAACTACGCCTTGCGCAAGACCGGACGCCAGCCGGTCGAGCCGATTCACCCCGAGCTGGCCGAGCCGTTGGCCGACATTCTGGACACCACCTACGGCCTGATCGTCTATCAGGAGCAGATCCAGCAGATCGCCCAGCGGGTCGCCGGGTACAGCCTGGGCCAGGCCGATCTGTTGCGTCGGGCCATGGGCAAGAAGAAGAAGGAAGTCCTGGAGGCGGAGTTCAAGCCGTTCAGCTCCGGGATGCGCGAGCGCGGGTTCTCCGAGACAGCGATCAACAAGCTGTGGGAGATCATGGTCCCCTTCGCCGCCTACGCCTTCAACAAGGCGCACTCCGCCGCCTATGGTGTGGTGTCCTACTGGACCGCCTATCTGAAGGCGAACTACCCGGCTGAGTTCATGGCTGCACTGCTGGAGTCGGTGAAATCGGACAAGGACAAGACCGCTCTCTACCTCGGTGAATGCCGCCGGATGGGCATCAAGGTGCTTCCACCCGACGTCAACGAATCCGAGGGCATGTTCACCCCGGTCGGCGAGGACGTCCGCTACGGCCTTGCGGCGGTTCGCAATGTGGGCGAGAACGTCGTGAAGGGCATCGTCGAGGCCAGAGGCGAGAGTGGCAAGGCGGCGGACTTCAACGCCTTCTTGAATCAGATTCCCCTGGTGGCCTGCAACAAGCGCGTCATCGAGTCGCTGATCAAGGCCGGGGCTTTCGACTCGATGGGCCACACCCGCCGCGGGCTGATGGAGTGCTTCGAGCGGCGAGTGGACGAGGTCATCGACCTGAAACGCAACCAGGCCAACGGCCAAGACGACCTGTTCGGCGACGGGGGCGGCGCCCAGGAGCTCGCCGCCAACCCTGTGCCGGACGTACCGGAGTGGGACAAGCGCGTTCGGCTCGCCTTCGAACGCGAGATGTTGGGCCTGTACGTCAGTGACCACCCGCTGCAGGGGCTTGAGCACGTCCTGGTCGCGCAGCGCGATCTGAGTATCGGCGAGCTTCGCTCAGACGACGGGCCGCGGGACGGAATGGTCACCATCGCGGGCATGATCACTCAGGTGGTCCGCAAGCAGACCAAGAACGGCGACCTGTGGGCGATCGTGACCGTGGAGGATCTCGAGTCCGCGATCGAGGTGCTGCTCTTCCCCAAGGTGTACTCATCGGTGGCCCTGTCGCTGGCCACCGACACCATCGTTCGGATCAAGGGGCGAGTCCGCACCAAGGACGACAGCCTGGAGATGACCGGGCAGGAGGTCGCCTTCCCCGACGTCACCGAGGGCACCGCTGGCCCGTTGCTGATCCAGATGCCGGCCGTGCGCTGCACCCCCGCCGTGGTGGAGCAGCTGCGCCACGTCTTGCAGGCCCACCCAGGCGCCACCGAAGTCCGGATCAGACTCATCTCGGCAACTAACGGCAGCAAGGTGTGGAAGCTCGATGAGGGCCTGCGCGTCACCCCGTCGCGACCGCTGATGGCCGACCTCAAAGCGCTGCTGGGGCCGTCGTGCGTCAACGTCTAGTCGGTGATTCGTCGCCGGCATCGGCGACAGAAACCGACCCCTCCTCGGATATCGTGGTGCCGTGAGCGCCAACCCCGAAGAAACCGAGGTCGACAGCGACGAACCGGGTTCGCCGTCGGTCGTGGGATGGATCGCGCTGCTGGTCGGCCTGGCGATCGTGGTCGGCGCGCTGGCTGCGGTGTTCTGGTACGGGGTGGTGGATCTGCCGGCCTACACGATTCAGCCCGACGGTTCTGCGGTGATCGGAGAGGACGGGCTGACCCAGGTGGTCTCGGCCGACGTCTGGTTCTGCATCACTGGGCTGCTGGTCGGCGCGGGTTTGGGGATCGTGGCATGGCGGTGGTTCCGCCCGCTCGGCTGGGTATCGGCGGTGCTGGCAGTGGCGGCCGGCCTGATCGCCGGTGTGGTCTGTTGGAAGGTTGGCGAACTGCTCGGTCCGGGTGCCTTCAACGATCGAATCGCCAAGGCGCAACCCGGCGATCTGGTACCGCTGTCGTTGCAGTTGCGCTCCTGGTCCGCTTTGGCGGTATGGGGTTTCGCTGCGGTGACCCCGGTGTTGCTGGCATCCTCGCTGGGGCCTGACGATGAGGATCCCAGCGTGCGCAAGAGGGCGAAGAAAGTCGAGCCGGAGGTGCAGCCGGCCGCGGTAGATGAACTCGGGGTGTTGACCACGGAGGAGGGCTGAGGAACGTGTCGACCGGCATCGAGACCCAGCGGAAGTACGCGCTAGCCAAGGGCCAAGCTCTTCCCGACTTGAGTGCCGTCGCTCAGCAAGGCCCGCTTGAGATCCGCGACATCACCACCATCTACTACGACACCCCTGACTACCGGTTGAATGCCGCCAAGCAGGTCATCCGCCGTCGCTCGGGCAGCCCTGATGCGGGCTGGCAAGCCAAACTCCCCACCGACAATCCTGACGAGCGGGTCGAAGTCCGGCTGCCGCCTGGCGGCGAGCGGCTACCCAGAGAGCTGCGTGACCTGGTCGCGGCCAGCGTGGGGGAGAGCCCGCTATTCCCGGTCGCTGAGTTGCGAATTCGCCGGGCCGTACGTGAGCTGCGCGACGATCAGGGCCGCGTGCTGGCCTTGGTCAACGCCGACGAGGTACGCGCCGCTGTTGACGGCCGCACCCAGGAGTGGACCGAGGCCGAGGTCGAGCTCGTCGAGGGCGACTGGGAGCTCCTGAACCACATCGAGGCGACGCTGCGGGCCGGAGGGGTGTCTCGCTCGCCCAGTCCGTCGAAGCTGGCGCAGGCCTTGTCGGAACGGGTCGCCCGGCTCAATGAAGCCCCGGACGCACCGACGGCCGCCGACGTCGTGCGGCGATATGCCGGCGCCCAGATCGGTGTGCTTCAGGCGCTCGAACTCGCGGTGCTGCATGACGAGCCCGACGCGGTGCATCGCACCAGGGTTGCCACCCGTCGGCTGCGCTCGGCACTGCGATCTTTCGCTGGCGTCCATCGGGCCTCGGCGGTACGGGCACTGCGCGATGAGTTGCGCTGGCACGCGGAGCAGTTGGGCGCGCCGCGCGACGCAGAGGTGCTGGCGGCCCGACTCGCCGCCGACCTGGCCGCAGTGCCGGGAACCGAGGCGGAGGTGGTCGGTGAAAAGGTCGCCACCCGACTGGCCACCCAGCATGCGCAGGCGCATCAGAATCTGGTGGCCGCTATGGTGACCGACCGTTATCGGCGCCTGCAGCTCGATCTTGAGCTGTTGCTGGCCACGCCGCCCCTGGACCGGATGGCCAACGATGCAGCCTCGGTGGTGCTGCCGACGATGCTGGCTGCTGCCGTGGCTCGGGTCAGAGCTGCCTTCGAACGAGCCGAGGCTCGCCCTACCGACCCCACCCGCTGGCACGATCTCCGCAAGGCGTCCAAGGCGGCGCGTTACGGAACGGAGGCGGTGGCCGCAGTGCTTCCCGACCAGGGGGCGGTGCAGCTGGCCGCGTGGACGGCGGTGACAACAGCCTTCGGTGAACTTCAAGACTCCGTGTTGGCCCAACAGCTCCTGGCGGACCTGATCTGGCAGACCGAGTCGGCGCCGGAGTTGGCGGTCTTGGAGGGCCTGCGTCGTGCCGAGGACGCCCGAGCCCGTCAGGCATTGTCCGCCGGACGCGACGCCGTGATCGCAGCCCTCGCGGAGTGATCAGCGGGCGATGTCGGCGAAACGTGCCCCGGCGAGTTCGGCCAGCGCAAGCGGGCTGACCTCGACATCCAGACCGCGGCGTCCGGCGGAGACGAAGATGGTCTCCCACAGCTGCGCGGTCTCATCGATGACGGTCGTCAGCGAGACCTTCTGACCCAGCGGCGAGACCCCGCCGAGCACGTAGCCGGTGCTGCGCTCCACGACGGCCGGTGCCGCCATCGCGGCACGTTTGGCGCCGACAGCCTGGGCGAACTGCTTCAACGACAACTGGCAGGAGACCGGAACGACGGCGACGGCCAGTTCGCTGTGCTGCTGACCGATGTCGACCACCAGCGTCTTGAACATCCGATCAGCCTCGATGCCCAGCGCTGCGACGGCCTCGGCTCCGTAGTTGCTGTTGGCGGGGTCGTGGTCGTAGGCATGAAGCAGATAGCTGACCCCGGCGGCATCGAGAGCCGCGGTTGCTCTGGTCGCAGCCATGGCTAGAACACCGAGCCGACCAGCCACACCAGGGCCGGAGCAGCCAGCAGCGCGGGCAGGAAATCCCCGATCGGGACCTGTTTGATGCCGAGAAGACGCAGACCGAGTCCTAGCAGGATGACGCCGCCGGTGGCGGTGATGGCGTCGATCTGCGCGGTCGGGAGCACGTTGCCCAGCCAGAAGCCCAGCAGAGTCAGGCTGCCTTGATAGACGGCCAGTGGCAGAGCGGAGAAGGCAACGCCGATGCCGAGGCTGGAGGCGAAAGCCATGGCGGCAAAGCCGTCCATGACCGCTTTCACGATCAGTTGCTCGGCGCCATGGCCCATGCCGTCGGAAAGCGAGCCCAGGATGGACAGCGGTCCCACGCAGAAGATCAAGGTGGCGGTCACGCTGGCTTCGATGAAGGTGCCGTGGTCGGCATTGCGGGCGAAGCGGCGGCGCAGCCATTCGGCGCCGTCGTCCAGGCGGGCCTCCAGGCGAAACAGAGAGCCGACGACGGCCCCGATGAGCAGCGCCCCCAGAACGATCAGCAGCCGCGCACCCGAACCGACGGCTTCGGCGAAGGCGGGTGACATTCCGTCGGCAACGGACAGACCGCCGATCACCAACGACACCAGTCCCAGAACCTGGGTGACAGCCATTCGGGTGCGTTCGGGGAAGCGGTGGCCCACCAGGACGCCCAGCAAGCTGCCGACGACGACCGTGACCACATTGATCACCGTCCCGGCACCCACGAACACAGCCGACATTCAATCACTGATGATCGAACGGTCGGACCAGGAGCGCCGACGTGGTCGCACACGGCGTGGGACGCCGGTGGGCGTCCCATCGGTCGGCGGTGCGGCCGACCCTAGAATGACCCCGTGCTGCGAACCATCGATCTGCGAGGACGTGTCCTACCCGACTATCGCGCCATCGTGCCGCGCGCCGATTTCGACGTGGAGGCCGCCGTTGAGGCGGTGCGCCCCATCGTCAGCGCGGTGGCCGAGCGCGGCGAAGAGGCGCTGCTGGAGTACAGCGAGCGTTTCGACAAGGTTCGGCCGCAGCATCTGCGCGTGCCCGTTTCCGCGCTGAACCAGGCCCTGGCGGGTCTGGAACCGGACGTCCGCGCGGCTTTCGAGGAGTCGATTCGACGTCGCCGCAGCGTGGCTGAGGCTGAGGCACGCAGCGTTGTCGCGCGGGTCGAGCTGGCGCCGGGAGCGGTGGTGGAGCAGAAGCTCATTCCGGTGGAGCGGGTGGGACTGTATGTGCCGGGCGGCTTGGCCCCGCTGGCCTCCAGCGTGCTGATGAATGTCGTGCCCGCGCAGGTGGCCGGCGTCGCCTCGATCGCGGTCGCGAGCCCGCCACAGGTCGAGTTTGGCGGCCTGCCGCACCCGAACATCCTTGCGGTGTGCGCGCTGCTCGGGGTCGACGAGGTCTATGCCGTCGGCGGCGCGCAGGCGATCGCCATGTTCGCCTACGGCGTGGACGGCCTGTGCCGCGGGGTCGACATGGTGACTGGGCCCGGCAACATCTACGTGGTGGCGGCCAAACGGCTGCTCCGCGGACGAGTGGGCATCGACGCGGAAGCCGGCCCCACCGAGATCGCGATTCTGGCCGACGACACGGCCGAGGCGCGGTTCGTCGCCGCCGACCTGATCTCCCAGGCCGAGCACGATCCGATGGCGGGGTCGGTGCTGGTCACCGATTCGGTCCGGCTGGCCGAGGCCGTGGTGGCCGAGTTGGAGCCGCAGGTCGCCGCAACCAAACACCGCGACCGCATCCGGATCGCTCTGGGCGGGCAGCAGTCTGCCGTGGTGCTCGTTGACGACCTGGAACAGGGCTTGGCCGTGGTGAATGCCTATGCCGCCGAGCACCTGGAGATTCAGACGGCTGACGCCGCAGCAGTCGCGGCCCGGGTACGCAACGCGGGTGCGATCTTCGTCGGTTCGTACTCCCCGGTGTCCCTGGGCGACTACAGCGCCGGCTCGACGCATGTGCTGCCGACGGCCGGCTGCGCGTGTCACTCCTCGGGCCTGAACGTGCACAGCTTCCGCAAGCAGGTGCACGTGATCGATTACTCCGAGCGGGCACTGCTCGAACTGGCCACGGTCGTCGAGACCTTCGCGGCGGCGGAGGATCTGCCCGCACACGGCGCGGCCGTCACGGTGCGGCGTCCGCGATGAGGCCCGACGTCACTTTGGCGGAGCTGCCGCTGCGACCGGAGTTGGTCGGCGAACAGCCCTACGGTGCACCCCAACTCGACGTGCCGGTGCGCTTGAACGTCAACGAAAACCCGTATCCGCCGAGCCCGGAGATCGTTGCCGAGATGGCCCAGGCGGTGGCCGCCTGCGCGGCCCAGATCGACCGCTACCCGGATCGGGAGGCCGTGGAGCTTCGCCGTGCGCTGGCCGGCTATCTGGGTCACGGGTTGACCTCGCAGAACATCTGGGCTGCCAACGGGTCCAACGAGGTGATGACCCACCTGCTGGGTGCCTTCGCCGGGCCCGGTCGCACGGTGCTCACCTTTGCTCCGACCTACTCGATGTACCCCGAGTACGCCCGCAACACCCACAGCAGTTATGTGGTTGAACCGCGCCGCGACGATTACGGCTTGAACGCTGCCGACGTGCTGGCGGCCATCGCCGCGCACCGACCGTCGGTGGTGATCATCACCACGCCGAACAACCCGACCGGCACCACTGTGGAGCTGTCGGTGATTCGCGAGGTGGTGGCCGGCACCGAGGCGATCGTGATCGTTGACGAGGCCTACCAGGAGTTCGCGAGGCAGCCCGAGCAGACCGCGCTGACGCTGCTGAGCGAGTTCGGAAATCTGGTCGTCTCCCGGACGATGAGCAAGGCCTTCGCCTTCGCCGGCGGGCGGTTGGGCTACCTGGCGGCCAACCCCGCCATCGTGGACGCCTGCCGCATCGTCCGGCTGCCGTACCACCTGTCTGCGCAGACCCAGGCGGTGGCTCGAGTCGCGCTGGCTCATGCCGACGAAATGCTGGCCCGGGTGGACGAACTTCGCGCCACCCGCGACCAGATGCTGCGGCGGTTGCCTCAACTCGGGGTGGAGGTGATCGACTCCGACGCCAACTTCTGTTTGTTCGGGCCCTTCACCGACCGTCATGATGTGTGGCAGCGGCTGCTCGAGCGGGGCGTTCTGATCCGGGAGACCGGACCAGCCGGCTATCTGCGGGTGTCGGTCGGCACCCCGGAAGAGACCGAGGCGTTCTATCGCGCCTTGGCCGAGGTGTTGGAGGAGATCAAATGAGCCCGCGGACAGCGGTCAAGCAGCGGCGTACCAGCGAGTCGAACGTTCGGGTGTCGCTCAACCTGGACGGTACCGGCCAGGCCAGCATCGTCACCGGCGTGGGCTTCTACGACCACATGCTCACCGCACTGGCCAAGCACTCCCTGATCGACCTCGAGATCGAGACCACCGGTGATCTGCACATCGACGGGCACCACAGCATCGAGGACACCGCGATCGTTCTCGGCCAGGCCTTCGCCGAGGCCCTGGGCGACAAGGCCGGCATCCGTCGCTATGCGGACGCGACCGTGCCGCTGGACGAAGCACTCGCGCACGCCGTCGTCGACCTCGCCGGACGGCCCTATGTCGTCTTCTCCGGAGAGCCGGAAGGCCAGGCGTACGCCCGCATCGGCGGTAGCGGGGTGACCTACGCCGGTTCGATGACCCAGCATGTGTTCGAGTCCTTCGCGCTGAACGCCGGGATCACGCTGCACCTGCGCCTGCTTGCCGGACGCGATCCGCACCACATCGTGGAGGCCGAATACAAGGCCTTGGCCCGCGCCCTGCGGGATGCCGTGGCCCTCGATCCCCGCATCGAAGGCATCATCCCGTCGACGAAGGGGAGCCTGTGAGCACAGCCGCTGTGCCATCGGTCGCGGTCTTGGACTATGGCTCGGGCAATGTGCATTCGGCGACCCGCGCCCTGGCCGCGGCCGGCGCCAAGGTTACCCTGAGCAGGGACAGCGAAACCTGCATGCAGGCCGATGGGCTGGTGGTGCCGGGTGTGGGGGCCTTCGCTGCCTGCATGGACGGACTGTTGGCGGTTGCTGGAGATCGGATCGTCGGCGAGCGGTTGGCGACGGGTCGGCCGGTCCTCGGCATTTGCGTTGGTCACCAGGTGCTGTTCGATCTCGGGGTGGAGCATGGCGCGCACGCTCGCGGGCTCGGGATCTTTCCTGGGACCGTGGAGCAGCTGGAGGCTCGCCCGCTGCCGCATATGGGCTGGAACACCGTCGAGGTCGCCGCGGGGTCGCGGATGTTCGCCGGAGTGGAGAACGAGCGCTTCTACTTCGTCCACTCCTTCGGGGTGCACCCCGAAGCCGGTTGGCCCAGCGACGCCCTGGTCAGCTGTGCTGAGCACGGCGGTGATCGCTTCATCGCCGCGGTCGAGCGCGGCACCGTGTGGAGCACGCAGTTCCATCCGGAGAAATCGGGTGCGGCCGGAGCCCGGCTGCTGCGCAACTGGATAGCCACCCTTGGGAAGGACGCATGAACACCCTGGAACTGTTGCCCGCCGTCGATGTGCAAGGCGGCCAGGCCGTCCAGCTGGTGCAGGGGGTGGCCGGCAGCGAGAAGGTGTTCGGTGATCCGCTGGCCGCAGCCCAGCGCTGGCAGGACGCCGGCGCCCGCTGGCTGCACCTGGTTGATCTCGACGCGGCTTTCGGACGCGGCAGCAATGCCGAGATTCTCGCCGGCATCGTCGCTCAGCTGGGGATGCAGGTGGAGATGTCGGGCGGCATTCGCGACGATGCCTCGCTGGAGCGCGCGTTGTCGACCGGCTGCCGCCGAGTGAACATCGGCACGGCAGCCCTGGAGAACCCGCAGTGGTGTGATCGGATCATCGCCGAGCATGGCGACAAGGTGGCGATCGGCCTGGACGTCCGCGGTACCCGGCTGGCTGCCCGCGGCTGGACGCGAGAAGGCGGCGAGCTGTACGAGACCCTGGAGCGGCTCAATCAGGCCGGTTGCACCCGCTACGTCGTCACCGATGTCGCCAGTGACGGCATGCTCTCGGGGCCGAACCTCGAGTTGCTCCGCGACGTCTGCGCTCGGACCGACGCCGCGGTGGTCGCCAGCGGCGGGATCTCGACGCTGGACGACCTGCGGGCGCTGCGCGAGTTGGTCCCGCTCGGCGTCGAGGGCGCCATCATCGGCACTGCCTTGTACGTCGGGAACTTCACCTTGGAGCAGGCGCTGGATGTTGCCGGGGCTTGACGATCAGGGCCGCCGACTCTTGGCGGCTCACGACGAGCTGATCCGTGGTGCGGCCGAGCTCCGACGGGCTACCGGCGGGGTCGAACGGCGTGGTCCGCTGTGGCTGGGTTTGTTCGGCGACCGGGGCATGGTCACCTATCGCGACCTGGGAGATGTTCGCGCCACGGAGTTACCTGCGCTGGTGGCAGATGTCGTCGAGCACTTCGCGGCGCTGGGAGTGGGCTTCGAATGGAAGACCCGCGGGCACGACGAGCGCAACGACGCTGTGGTAGCTGCCCTGCTCGCGGCAGGCTTTCAGCCCGAACCGGCCGAGACGGTGATGATCGGAGAGCCGGCAGCTCTGCGCGGCGGTGCGCGGGTGCCTGACGGGCTGGTGCTGCGTCGGGCCGGTGTGGGGCGCGACCTTGCCGAGGACGTGGCCGCGGTCGGGCGTTTGCACGCCGCGGTCTTTCCTCATCACGACGCGGGGTATGACCAGCGGACGCTCCTGTCGTTGCAGCAGCGCCCCGACGAGGTGCAGCTGTGGCTGGTCGCTGACGGCGACGCCGTGGTATGCGCTGGACGGGTGGAACTGGACGCTCCGGTGGCCGGCCTGTGGGGAGGGGCGAGTGATCCATCCTGGCGCGGCCGGGGGCTCTATCGTGCCCTAACCGCAGCGCGGGCCGGAGCAGCCGAAGACGCCGGGTGCACGGTGGTCTATGCCGAGTGCACGCCGTTCAGCAGACCAATCCTGCAGCGCTCCGGACTGATCCCGGTGACCACGACCACGCCCTACCTGTGGCCCAGCCCGGCCGAGGTCGAGGCTCACCGTTGACGGGCGTCATCGACCTCGTCGCCGCGGGAGCGATGGGGGATTGAGCGATCGCCGGCGACGCTGCCGCCGGTCACGGTACGCGCGCGGTCCATTCCGGGGTGGAGAACTTCGTGCGGACCAGTTCGGCGGCTGCCTCCAGCTCGGCTGCGGTCAGCTCGCCGTCCACCACTCGGTGCAGGGTGCGGAAGGTGGCCAAGAAGGCCGCCATCACCTCCTCGCGGGGCAAGTGGGTCTGCGAGCGCACCGGGTCGACACGCTTGTTCGCGCTCTTTGTGCCCTTGTCGGAGAGCTTCTCTCGGCCGATCCGCAGCACCTGCAGCATCTTGTCAGCATCGATGTCGTAGGCCATCGTCACGTGATGCAGGACGGCTCCACCGACGAACCGCTTCTGCGCGGCGCCGGCGATCTTGCCGGCGGGGGAGGCGATGTCGTTGAGCCCGGCGTAGTGCGCCGAGACGCCGACCTCGGCCAGAGCTTGCAGCACCCACTGGTCGAGAAAGGCATAGGACGCCTCGTAGCTCATGCCGTCCACCAGCGACTCGGGGACGACCAGCGAGAAGGTGATGCAGTTGCCGGCCTCCATGAACATCGCGCCGCCGCCGGAGATGCGTCGCACCACCTGCACGCCGTACTGCGCGGCTGCTTCGGCGTCCACCTCATTGCGCAAGGACTGGAAGGAGCCGATCACGACCGCGGGGTTCTCCCACTCCCAGAAGCGGAAAGTGGGACCGCGGCGCCCCGCGGCGAGCTCGCGTCCCAGGACCTCGTCGAGGGCGGCATGCATCGCCGGATCGAGCGGGCCGGGGTTGAGATAGGTGAACTCGTGATCGCCCCACGCGGTGGAGCGTCCCAAGGCGCGACGGACGGCCATCGCGACCGCATGAGTGTCGAAGCCGGCCATCGTGACCTCACCGATGACGCGGCCGGCACGGGCGGTGGCCAGCCCGTCATCGATCCGGGCGGTCAGCTCGCCGATGGTGGTGTCGGCGCTCAGGCCCTCGATGGCGGCGTCGATGATGTCGAGAGCCTCGTCGGGGTCGAGGAAGAAGTCGCCGCTGACTTTGACGTGTTTCAGCCGGTTGTCCTCGGTCGCAAGATCGACGGCCACCAGCTTGCCGCCGGGGACTTTGTACTCGCCGTGAAGAGGCTCGCTCATACGAGTCAGGCTAGGTGGCCTAGACTAAGCGGCGCAAAATCCACCAGCTGAGACGATGAGGACTACATGAGCGGTCACTCCAAGTGGGCTACCACCAAGCACAAGAAAGCGGCCATCGATGCCAAGCGCGGCAAGCTCTTCGCCAAGCTGATCAAGAACATCGAGGTTGCTGCCCGCACCGGTGGTGCTGACCCTTCTGGCAACCCGACGCTCTATGACGCGATTCAGAAGGCCCGCAAGAACTCGGTCCCGGTGGACAACATCGATCGTGCGGTCAAGCGCGGCGGCGGCGTCGGCGGTGACGCGGTCGACTACATCGAGATCACCTACGAGGCCTATGGTCCCGCCGGGGTGGCGATCCTGATTGAGTGCCTGACCGACAACCGCAACCGTTCGGCAGCCGACGTGAAGGTTGCGGTCACCCGCAATGGCGGCACCATGGCCGATGTCGGTTCGGTTTCGCGCATCTTCGATCGCAAGGGTGTGGTCGAGGTGTCGAAGGCTCAGGCCGGCAAGACCATCACCGAGGACGACCTGCTCGAGGCCACCTTGGACGCCGATCCAGAAGATGTCAGCGATGAGGGCGAGACCTTCAAGGTGATCTGCGACCCGAGTGCGGTGGTTGAGGTGCGCAAGGCCGTGCAGGCCGCCGGCCTGGACTACGAATCCGCAGAGGTGCAGTTCGTGCCGCAGTACGGCCAGGCGATCGACTCGGTCGAGGTCGCGGAGAAGCTGTTCAAGCTTCTGGACGCGATTGAGGACCTCGACGACGTTCAGAACGTGTACACCAATGAGGACGTCCCCGACGAGATCGGCGAGCAGCTCGGCGAGTGACCGGCGTGGCTGCCCTGCGGGGCAGCCGAAGCCCGGTTAGTATCCGAACATCTGTTCGGAAGGCGGCGCGATGCGAGTTCTCGGGGTCGATCCCGGTCTGACCCGTTGTGGGGTCGGGGTGGTGGACGGGGCCCCGGGCCGCCAGCCGAGGTTGGTTGCGGTCGGGGTGATCACCACTCCGACCGACATGGATCTGCCGCAACGTCTGTTGCGAATCGAGGCCGGCCTGACCGCGTGGGTTTGTGAGCATCGTCCCGATGTGGTCGCCGTCGAGCGGGTCTTCGCCGAGCACAATCTGCACTCGGTGATCGGCACCGCGCAGGCGTCCGGTCTGGCGATGCTGGTCGGGGCCAAGGCCGGGGTGCCGGTCTTTTCGCACACCCCGACGGAGGTGAAGGCTGCCATCACCGGCTCGGGGCGCGCCGACAAGGCGCAAGTGGGCAAGATGGTCGCCCGGCTCTTGCGGCTGGAGTCCGCACCGAAGCCCGCAGACGCTGCCGATGCTGTCGCGCTGGCGATCTGTCATTTGTGGCGCGGCCCGGCCAGTGACCGGATCGCCGAGGCCTTGGCCAAACAGAGTGGAAAGGCGAGCGCATGATCGCGCGGCTTCGAGGCGAGGTGCTGCAAGCGGGCGGGACGTGGCTGGTCGTCGAGCTGTCGGGTCTGGGCTTGAAGGTGCTGTGCACCCCGGCGACCGCGGCGGCTGCCCGACTCGGTGAGCCGATCGACCTGCATACCTCACTGGTGGTTCGGGAGGACTCGCTGACGCTGTACGGCTTCGGCAGTGTCGACGAGCGTGACCTGTTCGAACTGGTGCAGTCAGCCTCGGGGATCGGCCCGCGGATCGCCTTGGCGATCTGTTCGGTGCTGCCGCCGGCACAGTTCAGTGCGGCGGTGCTGGCCGGCAACACGTCCGCCATCACGGCCGTGCCGGGGATTGGCCCGAAGGGCGCAGCCAAGCTGGTCCTGGAACTGAAGGACAAGGTGCTGGGCTTCGCGGCGTCGCCGGCTTCTGGCGCCAGCACGGCTTCGACATCAGGGGAGTGGCGCGAACAAGTGCGCAGCGGCCTGGAGGGCCTGGGTTATTCGACCAAGGATGCCGAAGCGGCCTGCGACGGCGTCGCTGAGTTGGTCACCAACGATCCCGACATCTCGGTTGCGGTGTTGTTGCGGGCGGCTCTGCGCAGCCTGGCAAAGTAGCGGCCGTGAGCGACACGTTCGACGCCGATCCGCTGGATCCTTACGTCCACTCCGACGAGCAGGCCGCGGAGTCCGCGTTACGTCCGGGCACGCTGGCCGAGTTTGGCGGCCAACAGCGGGTCAGCGATCAGCTGGGCCTGGTGCTGGACGCCGCCAAACACCGCGGGACCGTTCCCGACCACGTGTTGCTCTCCGGTCCGCCCGGGCTCGGCAAGACCACTTTGGCAATGATCATCGCCGCTGAGATGAGCGTGCCGATCAAGATCTCGTCGGGGCCGGCGATCCAGCATGCCGGCGACCTCGCGGCGATTCTGTCCGGACTGACCGAGGGGGAGGTCTTCTTTCTCGACGAGATCCACCGGATGTCGCGTCCGGCCGAGGAGATGCTCTACCTGGCCATGGAGGACTTCCGGGTCGATGTGGTGGTGGGCAAGGGCCCCGGAGCGACCGCGATTCCGCTGGAGATCCCTCGTTTCACCTTGGTGGGGGCGACCACCCGTTCGGGGTTGCTGCCTGGGCCGCTTCGTGACCGCTTCGGTTTCACGGCGCAGTTGGATTTCTACGCCACTGACGATCTGGAATCGCTGCTCAGCCGCTCGGCTCGTCTGCTGGGCATCCGCTTGGACGACGACGCTGCCCGCGAGATTGCATCGCGGTCGCGCGGCACACCTCGAATCGCGAACCGGCTGTTGCGCCGTGTCCGCGACTTCGCGCTGGTGCGGGCCGACGGCGTCCTGACCCGTGCGGTGGCTCGCGACGCCTTGGAGCTCTATGAGGTCGATCCGGTCGGCCTGGACCGCCTCGACCGCGCCGTGCTGGACGCCCTGTGCCGCTCCTTCGGCGGCGGTCCGGTCGGCCTGGGGACGTTGGCGCTGGCCGTGGCTGAGGAGACCGAGACCGTCGAAGAGGTGGCCGAGCCCTTCCTGGTGCGCGAGGGGTTCTTGATGCGCACGCCGCGCGGACGAGTCGCGACCCGGAGAGCCTGGGAGCATCTGGGACTGCGTCCGCCGACGGGTTCGGCTGCGGATACGCTTCCGCAGACAGATTTGTTCTCCGAAGACTGACACCGTCGTCGTCAAAATGGGGTTTGCCAGCCATCGGCGCTAGGCTTCTGGGTCGGCGAGCCGTCGTCGATGTGAGTGTGAATGATTGGAGTGCCGGATGCCCGGTTTTGACTGGCCAACGATCCTCATGATCGGCGGCGTGGTCGTGCTGTTCTACTTCATGCTGATCCGGCCGCAGCAAAAGCGCGCCAAGGAGCAGCAGGAGATGATGAGCTCGCTGCAGCCCGGTGATCGAGTGATGACTATTTCCGGCATCGTCGGCACGGTTCGCTACCTCGGTGAGAAGCAGGCCATCATCGAGATCTCTCCCGGCGTGGAGATGACCGTCGTCAAGGGTGCGCTGAGCAATCAGCGCGTTGAGGACGAGTTCGAGTACGCCGAGGACGGCAGTGCTCTTGAGCCAGACGGCGACCTCAGCCAGAGCCCGGCCGCCGATGATCCCGGCGAGCCGGACGCCGAAGCCAGCACAACCGACAACAAGTAGCCAAAGGGCAGCACGTGGCCACGAGCAAGCGACAGGCGCATCCACTGCGCACTCTGATCATCTTTTTCCTGGTGATCGGCGTCCTGTACACGATCATGGGCGTCTTCAATATCTGGAGCCCCAAGCTGGGTCTTGACCTTCGTGGTGGCACGACGATCACGTTGACGGCCTCGAACACCAACGGCAGTGGCGCTGTGGACCCGGCGAGCTTGGAGCTTGCTCGCAGCATCATTCAGCAGCGCGTCGATGGCTACGGTGTGGGTGAGTCTGAGGTCACCACCTCTGGCGACCGCCAGATCATCGTTTCTGCCCCCAACGTGCAGCGCGACGACCTGGTCAAGCTGGTTGGCCAGACCGCTCAGCTGAACTTCCGCAAGGTGTACGCGATGTCGGCTTCCGACGGCGCGACGCCTTCTGCGGAGCCGTCCACCCAGCCGTCGGCCGAGCCGAGCGCCTCGGCGACCAACCGTCGTCCGTTGCCGCAGCTGCCGACGCCAGTGCCGAGTCCGCGCCCCACGGCACCGTCGGGTAAGTCGCAGACGCTGGAGGAGCTGTTGAAGTGGCAGCCCAGCGCGCGCGATCAGTCGGACTTCTCCAGCTACCAGTGCGGCACGGCGTCCCCGACGCCGGACGTCTCCGACCAGCCGCTGATCACCTGCGATCAAAAGGGCCAGTACAAGTACCTTCTCGGTCCGGTCCTGATCAAGGGCGAGTCGGTCACCAAGGCGCAGGCCGGCATTCCGGACAAGGGCGTCAACTGGGTCGTCACGCTCTCGTTCAACGCCCAAGGCGGCGCTGATTTCGCCACGGTGACCGCGAACCTCGCTCAGCAGACGTCCCCGCAGAATCAGTTCGGCATCGTGCTGGACTCCAAGGTGGTTTCGGCTCCGAGTGTCTCGGCGACGATCGCCGGTGGGCAGGCCCAGATCGAGGGCAGCTTCACTCAGAAGGAGGCCCGCGACCTGGCCAACGTCTTGTCCTACGGCGCGCTTCCGCTGGCCTTCGAGATTTCCAGTGTCGACAACGTGTCGGCGAAGTTGGGCGCTGATCAGCTTCAGGCCGGCATCATCGCCGGCATCATCGGTCTGCTTCTGGTGGTGGCCTACAGCCTGCTTTACTACCGCGGCTTGGCCGTCGTGGTGACCGGCTCGCTCGCGGTGGCCGGTCTGCTGACCTGGTCACTGATGGTGCTGCTGGGACAAGCGATCGGCTTCGCGCTCAACCTTCCCGGTATCGCGGGCGCCATCGTGGCCATCGGCGTGACAGCCGACTCCTTCATCATCTACTTCGAGCGGATTCGTGACGAAGCCCGTGATGGACGCGGGTTGCGCACCGCAATCGAGACCGGCTGGATCCGGTCGCGCAAGACAATCCTGGTCGCTGACTCGGTGTCGCTGCTCTCGGCGGTGGTGCTCTACGTCTTGGCGATCGGTGCGGTCAAGGGCTTCGCCTTCACCTTGGGCCTGACCACGTTGATCGACCTCGCCGTGGTGTTCTTCTTCACCAAGCCGCTGATGACGCTGCTCGGGCACACGAAGTTCTTCGGTCAGGGGCGCCGGTTCTCCGGCTTCGAGGCCGAACACCTCGGTGTGACGAGTAAAGCGCCGCTGCACAACTCAGCTCGCAAGACCCCGGCGAGCGCGGGAGGGCAGGCGTGATGTCGAACGACAAGCTGGAGAACCAGACTGTGGATACTGAACAGCTCGATTCCCAGGCTCCGCGCGCCCAGCGCAAGGCGGGTCTGGCGCACAAGCTCTACACCGGCGAGATCTCCTACGACTTCGTTGGCAAGAGGCGTCGCTGGTACATGATCTCTGCGATCGCATTGCTGATCTCGGTGCTGGCGCTGGGGGTTCGCGGCCTGAACATGGGCATCGAGTTCCGTGGCGGTGTCGATTTTCAGGCGCCGGCGCAGGTGACCGCGACCACGGTCGAGACCGTCCGCTCCGCCGTCCAGGACTTGAAGCTGCCGGGGCAGGACGACATCACGGTCACCACGGTCGGCAACTCGCAGGTCAGCGTGCAGACCAAGCCGCTCACTCCCGAGCAGGTGACGACGGTCAAGCAGGCGGTGGCCTCCGCGGTGGGTACGACGCCGGAGAACGTGGCGTACTCCCAGATCGGCGCATCCTGGGGTTCCCAGATCACCACCCAGGCGCTGATCGCTCTGGTCGTCTTCCTGGTGCTGGTGATGGCACTGATCTGGGTCTACTTCCGCGACTTCAAGATGAGTCTGTCCGCGATCGCAGCATTGGTTCACGACTTGGTGATCACGGTCGGTGTCTATGCCTTGATCGGCTTCACCGTGACGCCGGCGACGATGATCGGCGTGCTGACCATTCTGGGTTACTCGCTTTACGACACCGTGGTGGTGTTCGACAAGATTCGGGAGAACACCAAGGACCTCACCAACAGCCGATTCACCTACTCGCAGGCGTCGAACACGGCTTTGAACCAGGTGCTGGTGCGCTCGATCAACACCACGATCATCGGCGTCCTTCCGGTGGCCGCGTTGCTGATCACCGGGTGGTTCATCCTCGGCACCGGCCCGCTGAAGGACCTCGGCCTGGCGCTGTTCGTCGGCATGATCGCCGGCGCTTACTCATCGATCTTCATTGCCACCCCGCTGCTGGCGCAGATGCGTGAGGCCGATCCGGACATGAAGGAGCATCGCGAGCGGCTGGCCCGTCGCGAGGCCCGGTCAACAGAGCGGGAGAAGGCGCGCACGCGCAAGACGGTCACCGTCGCGGTCGGCGAGGCCGACCCGGCGGAGGTCGTCGTGCCCGGGCTGGTCGAAGCCGACAAGATCGCCGCAACGACCGAACGGCGGCAGCCGTCGCGGCAGGCGCGGAGCAAGCGGAAGAGCTGACGTGGCAACGAGTGCAGACAACCGTGCCCTCATTGCGTCGCTGATCCGAGACGTTGCGGACTTTCCGAAGCCGGGCATCGTCTTCAAGGACATCACGCCGCTGCTGGCCTCGCCGTTCGGCTATCGCGCCGCGATTGAGGAGTTGGCCGCCCAGGCACCCGACGGCATCGACGTCGTGGTCGGCATGGAGGCGCGCGGCTTCATCTTTGCTGGCCCGGTCGCTCTCGAGCTCGGTGCCGGCTTCGTCCCGGTACGCAAGCCCGGCAAGCTGCCCGGCGATGTCTACAGCCAGACTTTCGCCTTGGAGTACGGCCACGAGACCCTCACCGTCCACACGGACGCGATCGCGGCCGGCGCGCGGGTACTGGTCGTCGATGACGTGTTGGCGACTGGCGGGACGATCGGCGCCACCGCGGCGCTGGTCAAGCAACTTGGTGCCGAGCTGGTCCAGGTGGCCGTGCTGATGGAGCTGGGCTTCCTCAACGGGCGCGCTCACCTGGCGAGCCTGGGCATCGATCGAACGAGCGCTGTTCTTTCGGTCTGATGGTGCTGCCGGGGTTCAAGCTCGGGCGCTCCGGCTCACCCTGGGGCGGAGTGGCGCAGGTGCGCCTGCCGAGCCGCCGTCGTACCGCCGCGCGCGAGTTGGTCTACCGGTTGGTGCTCGCACTGGGCCTGTTGCTGCTGCTGACCCTGATTGTCTATCTCGATCGTGGCGCCTATGCCGATCACGCCACGGGCAGGCCGTTGGGCTTCATCGACGCGTTCTACTACGCCACCGTGACGATGACCACCACCGGATATGGCGATATCACGCCGGTCACCCCGTCCGCGCGGCTGATCAACGCTGTGGTGGTCACCCCGATCAGGATCGCGTTCCTGGTGCTCTTGGTGGGCACCACGGTCGAAGTGCTCGCCAACGAAGGGCGACGCGCCTTGCAGGACTCACGCTGGAGGAAGCGCATGCGCAATCACACCGTCGTCATCGGCTATGGCACGACCGGACAGAGCGCCACCGCGACGCTGCTGCGCGACCAGGTGCCGGCGGAGCGCATTGTGGTGATCGACACCGACCCGGCCGCAGTTTCGCGCGCAACTGCGCACGGCCTTGCCGGCTTCGACGGGGACGCCACGTCCCGCGATCTTCTGCGCCGCGCCGAGCTGCCGAAGGCGCGTGAGGTGATCATCACCGTCGGGCGCGACGACACCGCGATTCTGGCCACGCTCACCGTCCGACAGCTGAACCGGGGCGCACACGTGGTCGTGGCAGTCCGCGATGCCGACAATGTGGCGCTGATCCGCCAGTCCGGCGCCGACGCGGTGATCACGTCCTCTGACGCCGTCGGGCGGCTGATGGGGTTGTCGTCGATCAGCCCCCACTTGGGCGAGGTGATCGAAGACCTGATCTCGTCCGGAGAAGGCTTGGAGATCCACCAGCGCCTGGTGCGTCCCGATGAGGACGGACGGGCTGCGCGGGAGGTGGAAGGTGAGAAGGTGCTGGCTGTGGTCCACCACCAGACGTTGCGTCGGTTCTTCGATCCGGCTGCGGAGATTCTGCGTACCGGCGACCAGGTGATCGTTGTTCGCCGCGCACCAGAGGGTCGCGCCCCGCGGGTAGAGTGAAGCACCACTTCTCAACCAGCGGAGGCACGACGTGTCGGAGGACGTCTACGGACCCTACGGCGGCAAGGGGAACGGCGCCCCGGACCAGCCGCGGAGCCGAGTAGCGGCCACCGACCAGCCGCGGATGCGGATGCGGCAAGTTCTTGCTCGCCTCGGCGCCCAGCGCAATCAGCCCGACGCCGTGCTCGATCCGCTGATCCGCACCGTCCACAGCCATAATCCCAAGGCCGACACCAGCCTCATCGAGCGCGCGTACCGGACCGCCGAGCACTACCACACCGGTCAGTTGCGCAAGAGCGGCGACGCGTACATCACCCATCCGCTGGCGGTGGCCACGATCCTGGCCGAACTGGGAATGAGCGAGACAACGTTGTGCGCAGCCTTGCTCCACGACACTGTCGAAGACACCTCCTACACCGTCGAGCAGCTCACCGCGGACTTCGGCCCGGAGATCGCCGCCATGGTCGACGGCGTCACCAAGCTCGACAAGATCCAGTACGGCGAGTCGGCGAAGGCCGAGACCATCCGCAAGATGGTGCTGGCGATGAGCAAGGACATCCGCGTCCTGGTGATCAAGCTGGCCGACCGGCTGCACAACATGCGCACCATCGGCTACCTGCGCCAGGACAAGCAGGCGGCTATCGCGCGCGACACGCTGGAGATCTTCGCTCCGCTGGCGCACCGGCTCGGTATGAACGCCATCAAGTGGGAGCTGGAGGATCTGGCCTTCGCTACCTTGCAGCCCAAGGTGTACGACGAGATCGTGAAGCTGGTGGCGGCCCGGGCGCCCCTGCGCGAGGACTATCTGCGCCTGGTGATCGACCAGGTGCGCGCCGATCTCGCCGCAGCGGAGATCAAGGCCACGGTCTACGGCCGCCCGAAGCACTACTACTCGATCTACCAGAAGATGGTCGTGCGCGGACGCGACTTCGCCGACATCTACGACCTGGTGGGTTTGCGCATCCTTGTCGATACCCAACGCGACTGCTATGCGGCCCTGGGTGCATTGCACGCTCGGTGGAACCCGCTACCCGGCCGGTTCAAGGACTACATCGCGATGCCGAAGTTCAACCTGTACCAGTCGCTGCACACCACGGTGCTGGGCCCTGGCGGGAAACCCGTTGAGTTGCAGATTCGTACCCACGAGATGCACCGTCAGGCTGAGTACGGGGTGGCCGCCCACTGGAAGTACAAGGAAGGCAAGGTCGACGGCACCGAACTGAAGTGGGTGCAACAGATCAGCCAGTGGCAGCGCGAGACCGAAGACCCCGGCGAGTTCCTCGACACCCTGCGTTTCGAGATCTCTACCGATGAGGTGTTCGTCTTCACCCCCAAGGGCGATGTGGTGAGCCTTCCGGCCGGTTCCACCCCGGTGGACTTCGCCTACTCGGTGCACACCGAGGTGGGCCATCGCACAATCGGCGCGCGGGTCAACGGACGATTGGTCTCGCTGGAATCGGCACTGGCCAGCGGCGACGTTGTCGAGGTGCTGACCTCGAAGGCCTCGAACGCCGGACCGAGCCGTGACTGGTTGAACTTCGTCAAGAGCCCGCGTGCTCGCGGCAAGATCCGGCACTACTTCATGCGCGAACGCTTGGAGGAGTCGATCGACACCGGCAAGGAGCAGCTGACCAAGCAACTGCGCCGGGCTGGGCTGCCGCTGCAGCGGATTCTGACCCCCGAGCACATGACCGGGCTGGTCGAGCACTTCCGAGTTCGCGACATCAATGCGCTGTACGCCGGTATCGGCGAGGGCTCGATCAGTGCGCATTCGGTCGTGCAGCGGCTGATCGCCTCAGCTGGTGGTGTGGAGGAGGTCGCCGACACCGCCGGCGAGGACACCTCGGTCATCTCGCGGACGCGTCGGGCTCGCCCGTCGAGCAATGAGTCCGGCGTGGTCGTGCAGGGCGACCCGGACGTCTGGGTCAAGCTGGCGCGCTGCTGCCGTCCGGTCCCCGGCGATGAGATTCTCGGCTTCGTCACGCGCGAGAGCGGAGTCTCGGTGCACCGCACCGACTGCCCGAACGCGCAGGCCCTGCGTGATCAGCCCGAGCGTCTGGTGGAGGTCACCTGGGCGCCGACCTCCGGCAGTTCGTTCCTGGTGGCGCTGATGGTCGAGGGCCTCGACCGCACGGCCATCCTCTCCGAGATCACCACCGTGATGGGGGAGCACCACATCTCGATCCAGACTGCGACGTTGAACACGACCAAGGATCACAAGTTCCGCTTCCGGTTCTCTTTCGAGACCACCGACCTGACCCATCTGCAGCACTTGATCTCCGCGATCAAGAAGGTGCCCGGCGTCTACGACGCCTACCGCCTGAAGAACTGAGCCTTGAACTCGAGCGGCCCGTCCACCGCAGGAGTGGACGGGCCGTTCGAAGCGGAGCTCGGGTTCAGCGGTTGAAGTCCGCCAGGGTCTCCTTCGCCTGGGCCAGCCAGGCGGAGTAGGTGTCGATCGAATCCTGAGCCTTGGCTGCCGCGGCCTTGTCGCCGCGGGCGTTGGCCTTCTCGATCTTGGCGGTGAGCTTGTCGATTTCGGCAGAGAGCATTGCGACGGTCTCCTCTGCGCGAGCTTTGGCCTCCGGATCGGTCCGACGCCACTCGTCCTCCTCCGCGGAACGCACGGCGGCCTCAATCGCCTTGACCCGAGAGTCGAGGCTGCGCACCTGCTCGCGCGGCACGCGTCCGATGGCGTTGAAGCGGTCGAGGAAACTGCGGAAGGCCGAGCGTGCCGCGTTCAGATCGGTGACCGGCAAGATGGTGGCCTCAGCCTCGTCGAGTAGGGCCTGCTTGGCTTGCAGGTTCGCGCCGAACTCGGCGTCCTGGGCGCTCAGCACGGCCGAGCGGGCCGAGAAGAAGGTGTCCTGAATCTCACGGAACTCAGCCCACAAGGCGTCGTCGACCTCGCGGGGGGCTGGGCCGGCGGCCTTCCACCGGGTCATCAGGTCGCGGAAGGCGGCGGCGGTCGACCCCCACTCGGTGGAGGCGGCCAAGTCGCGTGCCTCGGCGATGATCTGCTCCTTGGCGGCGCGGGCACCTTCTCGACGAGCGGACTGCTCGGCGAACTGCGCCTTGCGGCGACGGGTGTAGGTGGTGCGGGCGGTGGAGAACCGGTGCCACAGGGCGTCGTCGGTGGCACGGTCGATGCGCGGCAGCGCCTTCCAGTCGTCCAGGAGGGTCCGGAAGCGGTTCACGCCACCGCGCCAATCATTGCCGGCGGCCAGGGCCTCGGCCTCGGCGACCATGGCTTCCTTGGCGTCACGCGTGGCATCCAGCTGGCGTGCGCGCTCGGCCTTGCGAGCAGCGCTCTGCTCGTCGAGCAGAGGCGTGAGGGCGTCGAGGCGCTGTGCCAGCGCGGCGAGGTCGCCGACCGCATTCGCCTGGGCAACGGCCGCTCGAACGGTGCTGATGCTGTGGCGCGCTTCGTCGGGGCTCAGGGCGCGGCTGCGTACTCGTGTCTCCAGCAGTCCCACCTCGACTTCCAGAGCTTCGAACCGGCGGACGTAGAAGGCGAGAGCTTCGTCTGCGGTGGCATCGGGGATCTGACCGACGCTGCGTTCGCCGTCCTCGGTACGCACATACACCGTGCCATCCGAGTCGACACGACCGAAGGCGTGCGGACCTGTGCTGGAAGTCATGGGCCATATCTTGCCCGATCCTGAGCCGAAGGTGACAACGAGAGCTCATTCGGTCGGCTCCGATAGGCTGTCCAGCGTGTTTCTGGCTTCCTTCGCTACCGGCTACTGGCAGGCGAACTGCTATGTCGCTGCGGCCCCCGGGTCGGAGAAGTGCGTGATCATCGACCCTGGACAGGACGCTGCCACGGCCGTCCAGTCGGTGATCAGCGAAAATCGGCTGGAGCCCCGCGCCATTCTGCTGACCCACGGCCACTTCGATCATGTGGCCGACGCGGCGGCATTGGCTGACATTTACAACGTCGCGGTCTATGTCCACTCCGCGGACAAACATCTGCTCAGCGACCCAGCCGCAGGCCTCGGCCCGGACGGCGCCGCCGTCGTCCGGCGAGTGGTGGGCGAGACGATGACGCCTCCAGCACGGATCGAGCTTTACCGTCCGGGGCTTCCACTGGGTTTGGCCGGCCTGCAGTTCAGCATCGACCACGCGCCGGGGCACACTCCCGGCAGCGTGCTGCTCGGCCTGGACTACTCCGGCCACCCGTCGATCCGACGCGTGGTCTTCAGCGGCGATGTGGTCTTCGCCGGTTCGGTGGGACGCACCGACCTGCCCGGCGGCGACGCTGCGGTGATGAAACGCACGTTGAGCGATGTGGTGCTCGCGCTGTCGGATGCGACCGCTCTTCTGCCCGGTCACGGTGAACAGACCACCATGGCCCATGAACGCGTCACCAACCCGTACCTGCAACCCGCCTTCCTGAGGAACTGATGGAATCACCGCAGCCGCGCCGTACCGGGCGCCCCAAGCCCCTGTCCGGCTTCCCGGAGTTTCTTCCGGCCGGTCGAATCGTCGAGCAGCGTGTCATCGCGAGCCTGGCCGAGACCTTCGAACTGCATGGTTTCGGCTCGATCGAGACGCGCGCGGTCGAGCCGCTCAGCGAACTGACCCGCAAGGGTGAGATCGACAAGGAAGTCTTTGTGGTGCGCCGCCTGCATGCCGAGGCCGAGGCCGCCGACGAGCTGGGGCTGCACTTCGACCTGACCGTCCCGTTCGCTCGCTATGTGCTGGAGAACTCCGGACACCTGACCTTCCCGTTCCGTCGGTACCAGATCCAGAAGGCCTACCGCGGGGAGCGTCCCCAGGAGGGTCGCTACCGCGAGTTCACCCAAGCCGATATCGACATCGTCGGCTCAGGGGAGCTGGCTGCGCACCATGACGCCGAACTGCCGCTGGTGACGTTGGAGGCGTTGGAGCGGCTTCATGTCGATTTCGGGGTGCCGCAGGCCACCATGAGCGTGAACAACCGCCAGCTCTCCGAAGGCTTCTATCGCGGCCTGGGCGTTGAAGACCACCTGGCCGTGCTGCAGCGCGTCGACAAACTGGACAAGATCGGGCCGCAGGCCGTGGCACAGTTGCTGATCGATGAGGTGGGGCTGTCGAAGGCTGACGCCGATAAGTGCCTGCAGCTGGCCGAGATCCGCACGGCCGACGTCTCTTTCGTCGACAAGGTCAACGCCCTCGGTGTGGAGCACCCGCTGCTGACCACCGGCCTCGAACTGCTCGCCGCCGTGGTCGAGGCGGCCGGACGTGCTGTGCCCGGCCGGCTGGTCGCCGACCTGAAGATCGCCCGCGGCCTGGACTACTACACCGGAACCGTCTACGAGACCACCATGGCCGGTTACGAGGCGATGGGCTCGATCAGTTCGGGCGGACGCTACGACTCGCTGGCCAGCGACGGAAAGACCACCTATCCGGGTGTCGGCCTGAGCATCGGCGTCAGCCGAATCCTGGTTCCGCTGATCGGCAAGGGAGTGCTGCAGGCCTCCCGATCGGTACCGACCTGCGTGCTGGTGGCGGTGGACTCCGAAGACACCCGGGCCGACGCGATCGCAACCGCAACGCGCTTGCGTGCACGCGGCATTGCCTGCGAAGTGGCGCCGAAGGCGGACAAGTTCGGCAAACAGATTCGCTACGCCGACCGGCGCAGCATTCCCTATGTGTGGTTCTCGACCGGCGAGGTCAAGGACATTCGCAGTGGCGAGCAGGTGCCGGCCGATGCCGACTCCTGGACCCCGCCCGCGGCGGACCTGCGTCCGACCGTCGTAAGATCTTCGCTGGCCGAGGACGGCCCGGAAAGGAACAAGCAGTCGTGATTCGCACGCACAAGGCAGGCTCCCTGCGCCCTGAGCACGTCGGCACCACGGTCACTTTGGCCGGTTGGGTGGCGAAGCGTCGAGATCTGGGCGGGGTGGCCTTCATCGATCTGCGAGATGCTAGCGGCATCGTCCAGGTGGTCGTGCGCGACGCCGTGCTGGAGACCTCCGGTGCCCATGCGCTGCGCAACGAGTACTGCATCAGCGTCACCGGCGTGGTCGAGGCTCGTTCGGCCGACACGGTCAACCCGGCCCTGGAGACCGGCGAGGTCGAGGTCGCGATCCAGAGCCTGGAGGTGCTGAACCCGTCGGCGCCGCTGCCGTTCCAGATCGATGACCGGATCAACGTCGGCGATGACGCCCGCTACAAGTACCGCTACCTGGATCTGCGGCGCGCCGCACCGGCTGCGGCGATCCGGCTGCGGTCGGCGATGAGTAAGGCCGCCCGCGACGTCCTGGCCGAGCGGGAGTTCGTCGAGATCGAGACGCCGACCCTGACCCACTCCACGCCGGAGGGCGCCCGCGACTTCGTCGTGCCGGCCCGCCTCTCGCCGGGTTCGTGGTACGCCCTTCCGCAGAGTCCGCAGCTGTTCAAGCAGCTGCTGATGGTGGCCGGCATGGAGCGCTACTACCAGATCGCCCGCTGTTACCGCGACGAGGATTTCCGCGCCGATCGGCAGCCCGAGTTCACTCAGCTCGACATCGAGATGAGCTTCGTCAACCAGGAGGACGTGATCGAGGTCGGCGAGGCCGTGATCTCGGCGGTTTGGGCGCTGAAGGGTCACAAGCTGGCCACGCCCTTCCCGCGGCTGACCTACGCCGAAGCGATGGACAGCTACGGCTCCGACAAGCCTGACTTGCGCTTCGATCTGCGACTCACCGAACTGACCGACTTCTTCGCCGAGACCACTTTCCGAGTCTTCCAGGCGCCCTATGTCGGTGCCGTGGTCATGCCTGGTGGGGCTTCGCAGCCCCGGCGCACCTTCGACGCCTGGCAGGAATGGGCCAAGCAGCGCGGCGCCAAGGGTCTGGCCTATGTCACCGTCGGCGAGGATGGCGAGCTGGGCGGCCCGGTGGCCAAGAACATCACCGACGCCGAGCGGGCCGGGCTGGCCGATCGCGTGGGTGCCAACCCCGGCGACTGTGTTTTCTTCGCCGCTGGCGCGCGCAAGGCTTCCCAGCAGCTGCTGGGCGCGGCCCGCAACGAGATCGCCAAGCGGCTCGAACTGGTGGACCCGGACGCCTGGTCCTTCCTGTGGGTCGTGGACGCGCCGCTGTTCGAGCCGGCCTCGGAGGCCGTCGCTGCCGGAGATGTGGCCATGGGGGAGGGCTCCTGGACGGCTGTGCACCATGCCTTCACCTCGCCCAAGCCGGAATCCCTTGACACCTTCGACACCGACCCCGGTACCGCCCTGGCTTACGCCTATGACATGGTCTGCAATGGCAACGAGATCGGCGGCGGTTCGATTCGTATCCACCGTCGCGATGTGCAGGAGCGGGTGTTCAAGGTGATGGGTATCACCGAAGAGCAGGCCGAGGCACAGTTCGGGTGGTTCCTGGAGGCATTCACCTTCGGCGCACCGCCGCATGGCGGCATTGCTTTCGGCTGGGACCGGATCGCCTCGCTGCTGTCTGGGGCGGAGTCGATCCGTGAGGTGATTGCGTTCCCGAAGACCGGTGGCGGCTTCGATCCGCTGACCGGAGCACCCGCTCCGATCACCGCCCAGCAGCGCAAGGAGGCAGGTGTGGACTTCGTCCCGCCCGCCAAGAAGGCTGAAGCCGCGGCAGAGTAGTCTGCAGCCACGAGGCCCGGAGCTGACGCATTCAGCTCCGGGCCTCGTCTGTTGCTACCGATACCGCTCAGCGGTGCGCCGCCAGGACGGGGCGCGTGGTCAGGGGATCAGCGCAGGTCGTCGGCGTTCGGCAGGTCCTCTTCGGCGGCCAACAGGCCGTAGAGCCGGCGTCGCGCGTCGGCGATGAGCTTGCCAGCTGCCTCGAGCTGAGCGGTGGTGCCGTTGCGGGAGAGCTCTTTGGCTGCCCCGCCCAGGGCCGCATACTCACGCCACATGGTCCCCAGCTGTTCGTTGCCCATTCCCGCCAAGGCCTGGTTCACCGTCTCCCAGGGCTTCTCGGCCTTCTCGGCCTGCTCGCTGCCTTCGTCGGTGAGCCGGAACGCCTTTTGCCCGTCGTTATCGAAGGACTCGATCAGGCCTTCGTCCTCCAGCTGGGCCAACGCCGGATAGACCGCACCAGGGCTGGGACGCCAGGCTCCCTGGGTGCGATCGGCCAGGGTCTGCATGATCTGGTAGCCGTTGAGCGGCTCTTCGAGCAGCAGCGAAAGGATCGCCTGGCGCACGTGGCCGCGCCGGCCTCGTCCGCGGCCACGCGGTCCCATTGCCCCACCCGGGCCGAAGGGCCCGCCCGGTCCGAAAGCTCCGCTCGGCCCGAAGGCGCCACCGGCAGCGGCGAATCCGGGACCGAACCCTGCCCCCATGGCGAAACCGGGGCCGAAGTCGTCATGTCCGCGATGGCGACGGTGCTGGCGTCGTGCCTCGCGACGTTCGTCGCGGTCCTCCCAGTGATTGTCGAACTCTGTCATTGTCTTTCCTCTCGATCGTGATCGGTGCATCACCGATATATCGAGAATAGGTCGGTTTCGACGATCAGGCAAGGTCTGCGGCCAGGTGTAGCGTCTGGGCGGTGGATACCGATCTGTTCGGAAACCCGGTTGGTGGTGCTGAGACCGTGCCCGGCGGGTCATTGGGCGGCGCAGCGCACGCCGATCTCCCGCTGGCGGTACGGATGCGCCCGCGCACCTTGGACGAGATCGTCGGGCAAGCCCACCTGCTGGGCCCAGGCTCGCCGCTTCGTCGGCTTGCCGAGCAGTCAGCGACCATGTCGGTGTTCCTGTGGGGGCCTCCGGGCGTGGGCAAGACGACCATCGCTTCGGTGGTCTCGGCTTCGGGTCAGCGGCGCTTCGTCGAACTGTCTGCGGTGACTGCTGGCGTGAAGGAGGTGCGCCAGGTGCTGGCCGAGGCCCAGCGGGAGCTCGCTCACGGCATCGGCACCGTGCTCTTCGTCGACGAGGTGCACCGCTTCTCGAAGGCGCAACAAGACGTCCTGCTTCCGGCGGTGGAGAACCGGCTGGTCACGTTGATCGCCGCGACGACGGAGAATCCGTCCTTCTCGGTGATCTCGCCGCTGCTGAGCCGCTCGTTGTTGCTGACGCTGACACCGTTGACCGATGAGGATCTCGGCGTGCTACTGGACCGCGCCCTGGCTGACGTCCGTGGGCTCGCCGGGCGCTATACCTTGTCGGACGATGCCCGGACGGCTCTGCTGCGATTCGCTGGTGGCGATGCGCGGCGGCTGCTCACCTATCTGGAGGAGGCTGCGGCCGGAGCGGGCGCCCAGGGGGCCGATCAGATCGGGGTCGACGCGGTGTCGACCGCCGTCGACAAGGCTTCGGTGCGTTACGACCGCTCCGGAGATCAGCACTATGACGTGATCAGCGCCTTCATCAAGAGCGTGCGCGGCTCGGACGTCCAGGCGGGCCTGCACTACTTGGCACGGATGCTGGAAGCCGGCGAAGACCCCCGCTTCATTGCCCGGCGACTGATCGTCCTGGCGAGCGAGGACATCGGAATGGCGGCGCCATCGGTGCTGCAGACCTGTGTGGCTGCCGCTCAAGCCGTCCAACTGATCGGTCTGCCGGAAGCTCGGCTCAACCTTGCCCAGGCGGTCATCGCCTGCGCCTTGGCGCCGAAGTCGAATGCGGTCATCGCCGGTATCGATGCCGCCATCGCCGACGTCCGTGCCGGTCGGATCGGGACGGTGCCCGCGCATCTGCGCGATGCGCACTACCGCGGTGCCGCGGGACTGGGACACGGTGTCGGCTATCAGTACGCGCACGACGCCCCGCACGGTGTGGCCGCCCAGCAGTACCTGCCGGACGAACTCGCCAAAGTGCAGTACTACCGTCCGACCGATCACGGCAACGAAGCCACTCTGGCCGAGCGACTCGAGCTGTTGGAGCAGCTCTTGGGTCGGCGGGACGAAGCCCGCGATTCCTGAGCGCGCAGCCAGCACTGACAGCGTCGCTCGCTAGGCTTCGCGGTGGCCGATCGCCGGGAGCGGCCGGGTCAAGGAGGTTGGAGTGGCAGACCAGGAGGGCTACCGCCCGTGGCCGGCGCTGTGGGCGTTGGTGATCGGCTTCTTCATGATTCTGGTGGACACCACCATCGTGGCGGTCGCAAACCCGCGAATCATGCTGGCATTGCACGCCGACGTCAACGAAGTCATCTGGGTCACGAGCGCGTATCTGCTCACCTACGCCGTCCCGCTTCTGGTGACTGGCCGGCTGGGGGACCGCTTTGGGCCCAAGAAGATCTATCTGCTGGGTCTGGCGGTCTTCACCGCCTCCTCGGTGTGGTGCGGTCTGTCCGGCAGCGTGCAGATGCTCATCGCGGCCCGTGCCGTCCAAGGCCTTGGCGCTTCCTTGCTCACCCCGCAGACCATGTCGGTGATCACTCGGACCTTTCCACCGCAGACCCGTGGTCGCGCGATGAGCCTGTGGGGAGCCGCTGCAGCTGTCGCGACGCTGGTCGGCCCGATCCTGGGCGGCTTCCTGGTGGACGGCCTGGGATGGGAGTGGATCTTCTTCGTGAACCTCCCGGTGGGTGTGGTCGGCATCGTCTTGGCCTGGCGTCTGGTGCCCGACCTGGACACCCACAGTCACCGCTTCGACCTTCCAGGCGTCGCGCTGTGGGCCGTCGGAATGACGGCGATCGTCTTTGCGATCCAGGAGGGCGAGAACCACGGCTGGGGCCAGTTGTGGGGGCCGATCAATGTGTGGATGCTCCTCGGCCTCGGCCTGGTCGTCCTGGCGGCGTTCGTGTGGTGGCAGCGCCTGGGCAAGGGCGAACCGCTGCTTCCGCTGCGGCTGTTCGGCGACCGCAACTTCAGCATCGCCAACGCCGCGATCGCCATGGTCGGCATTTCCGTGACCGGGACGGCGGTGCCGCTGGCCTTCTACTACCAGCTCGTGCTCGGGTTCAGCCCCACCCGTGCGGCCCTGCAGATGGTGCCGACAGCGATTCTCTCCGGGGTGCTCGCACCCTGGGTTGGGGGACTGGTCGATCGGGTGCATCCCCGGGTGCTGGCAACGACGGGCATGGCGCTGATGGCGGTGTCGCTGGTTTGGTATGCGCTGTGGATGGTTCCCGACCCCACCCTGTGGTGGCGGATGCTGCTGCCGGCCGCGCTGATGGGCCTGGCGAGCTCGTTGACGTATTCGCCGATCGGCACCACGGCGACCTTTAACCTCTCACCGGCCGACGCCGGCGCCGGTTCGGGCATCTACAACTCGATGCGGCAGGTCGGGGCGGTATTGGGCAGCGCTGCGATCGCGGCGCTGATGCAATCGCAGCTGCTACGGCTGGCTCCGGACGCGGCCGGCGCAACCGGTGGTGGTGGTACGCAGCTGTCGGCGAGCGAGCTTGCCGGTTTCTCGACTGCGATGGCGAACAGCATGCTGCTGCCGGCAGCGACAGCGCTGGTCGGCGCGCTCCTGACGGCGTTCTTCGTGGCCCGACGCAACGACCACTGGCGGCCGGCCGAGCCGGTGCCGGCCCCGAACGCCGCCTGAGTCGGTGCACTAGTCTTAGCCCGTACACCACCCAGACGTCAGCGAGGTAACCCATGTCCGTCGGAGAGATCGCCGGTCTGATCGCGGCCATCGCCGCGGTAGCGCTGGTCGCTTTCAGCGCCGTGCCGCTGCTGAAGCTTGGCCGGGTGCTGGAGGAGACTCGCCTGGCGGTGCGTGACCTCGGTCACAATGCCGTTCCGATTCTGGTGGAACTCAAAGGCACTGTGGCCGCGACCAATGATGAGCTGGGCAAGCTGAGTGTGGTGACCGAGGATGTCGCCAAGGTGACCGCGAACGCCACCGTGGTCACGGAGAATGCCGCTCAGCTGTCGACCATCTTTTCCGCCACGCTCGGCGGTCCGCTGATCAAGACCGCCGCGTTCACCTACGGTCTGCGCCAGGCGCTCGGCGGCAAGCGGAAGGCGAAGTGATGGGCAAGCGCCTGTTCTGGTTTGCCGCTGGCGTCGGGCTGGCCGCGATCATCATTGTGAAGGGCAAGGAGTACTACCAGCGGTTCACGCCGAAGGGGGTGGCCGATCAGATCGCTCACACCCAGGAGAGCGCCAGTAACTGGCTGGCCTCGTTCGTGCGTGACGTCGCCGAGGCGGCAGCAGAGCGCGAAGTGGAGCTTCGGGAGGCTACCCGCCTGGACGGGTGAACCCGATCCCGTCCAGGAGTCAACGTTCCGCTGCACCACCACTAACAGGAGAACTCAACAATCATGCAAACCGCCGAGATCCGGCGTCGATTCCTCGACTACTTCGCCACTAGGGGCCATACCGTCGTGCCGTCGACTCCGCTGGTGTACAACGACCCGACCTTGTTGTTCGTCAACGCCGGCATGGTGCCGTTCAAGCCCTACTTCACCGGAGCTGAGGACGCCCCGTGGCCGCGCGCTGCGAGCGTCCAGAAGTGTGTACGCACCCTCGACATCGAAGAGGTCGGCAAGACCACCCGTCACGGCACCTTCTTCCAGATGAACGGCAACTTCTCCTTCGGTGACTACTTCAAGGAGAGCGCGATCGCCTACGCCTGGGAGCTGGTCACCGGCAGTCAGGACGCGGGCAACTTCGGCTTCGACCCGGAGAAGATCTGGGTCACGGTCTACTACGACGACGATGAAGCTGCCGCGCTGTGGAAGAAGGTCGGCATTTCGCCGGACCGCATTCAGCGGCGCGGTCTGAAGGACAACTACTGGCACATGGGCATCCCCGGTCCGGGCGGGCCCTGTTCGGAGATCTACGTTGACCGCGGTGCGCAGTTCGGCGCCGACGGCGGCCCGGAAGCCGACGAAGATCGGTTCCTGGAGATCTGGAACCTGGTGTTCCAGACCGAGGAGCTGTCGGCGGTGCGCGCCAAAGACGATTTCGACGTGGCCGGACCGCTGCCGAGCAAGAACATCGACACCGGTATGGGCTTGGAACGGGTCGCCTACCTGCTGCAGGGCGTCGACAACATGTACGAGATCGACGAGGTCCGTCCCGTGCTCACTCGGGCGTCGGAGCTCTCGGGTCGGGCCTATGGGCGCGGCGGTGACGATGACGTGCGGATGCGCGTGGTCGCCGATCACATCCGCTCCTCGCTGATGCTCATGACCGACGGGGTGACCCCGGGCAATGAGGCACGCGGCTATGTGCTGCGCCGCCTGCTGCGTCGTTCGATTCGCGCGATGCGGCTGCTGGGCGTGAACGACCCGGTGCTGCCCGAGTTGCTGCCGGTGAGTCGCGACGTGATGCGCACCTCCTACCCCGAGATCGACTCCGAATGGCAGCGGGTCTCTCAGGTCGCCTACGCCGAGGAAGAAGCCTTCCGTCGCACTCTCGCCGCCGGAACTCAGATCTTCGACCTGGCCGCTGGCCAGGCCAAGCATGAGGGTGGGCAGATCAGCGGCTCGCAGGCCTTCCAACTGCATGACACTTACGGCTTCCCGATCGACCTCACCCTCGAAATGGCGTCGGAGCAGGGGTTGAGCGTCGACCGCGATGGTTTCGGCAAGCTCATGACCGAGCAGCGCGAGCGTGCGAAGGCCGACGCGAAGGCGAAGAAGGGTGCGACCGTCGCCACCGAGGCGTACCGAACCCTGCGGGCCTCGGGCGAGGTCCCCTTCTTGGGCTTCACCGATCTCAGCACCGACACCACTGTCCGCGGGATCATCGCCGACGGCCAGCTGGTCGACCGGGCCAAGCCGGGCGAGGTGGTCGAAGTCGTGCTCGATGAGACCCCGTTCTATGCCGAGGCGGGCGGCCAGGACGCGGACTCCGGTTTGATCACCGGTGATGGCCTCAGCCTTGAGGTGCTGGACGTGCAACGCCCGGTGCAGGGGCTGGTGGTGCACAAGGTGCGCGTTGACGACGGTGAGCTCGCCGCCGGTGCCCGCGTGGTCGCCGCTGTCGACCCGGTCGCACGTCACGGCGCGAGCCAGGCGCACACCGCGACCCATATCGTGAACGCCGCGTTGCGGCAGTTGTTGGGGCAGGGCACGCACCAGGCCGGTTCCTACAACAAGCCGGGCTACCTGCGCTTCGACTTCAATGCCACCCAGGCGCTGAGCCAGGGCTTGAAGGAGGAGCTTGAGGGTGTGGCGAACGAGGCGATCCGCGCGGACTATGACGTGACGGCCCGCGAGATGCCGCTGTCGGATGCCAAGGCGCTAGGCGCGCAGGCGATGTTCGGCGAGAAGTACGGCGACGTCGTCCGCATGGTCGAGTTGGCCGGCCCGTGGTCGCGGGAGCTGTGCGGTGGAACCCACGTCGAGCGCACCTCTCAGATCGGGCTGCTGAGCCTGCTGGGCGAGTCGTCGGTCGGGTCGGGTTTGCGTCGAGTGGAGGCATTTGTTGCCGGCGAGGCATTCAGCAGCCTGGCGAAGGAACGCGCATTGGTGGCCGGGCTGGCGGGACTGCTCAAGGTGCAGCCCGAGCAGGTCCCCGAGCGCGTCGCCAAGCTGATCGACCAGGTGAAGAACGCTGAAAAGCAGATCGCCGAGCTCCGATCGCAGCAACTGCTGGCTCAGGTGCCGAGCCTGGTCGCCGACGCGGAGAGCGTGGGGAGCCTGGCTTTCGTGGCGAAGAGCCTCCCCGGCACCGGGGGCGACGACCTGCGCACCCTGGCGATGCAAGTGCGTGACGCCTTCGGTTCGCGTCCGGGCGTGGTGGCACTGGTCGGGGGCGAGACCAAGCCCGTCCTGATCGTGGCGACTAGTCCGGCGGCCCGGGAGCTGGGTGCTCGAGCCGGCGCACTGGTCGCTGCCGGAGCTCCGGCTCTGGGTGGCCGCGGCGGCGGTCGCGATGATCTGGCCCAAGGCGGCGGCACCAACGTCGCCGGCGGGGCCGAGGCGCTGGCCGCGATCCGTACCGCCCTGGGTGCGTGAGCGTGCGCGTCGGCGTCCGACTGGCCCTTGACTGGGGAAAGGCGCGGATCGGGGTTGCGGCAAGCGATCGCGACGGCCTGTTGGCTTTCCCGGTCGAGACTGTCGCTGCCGGCCCGTCCGCGTTGACCCGGGTCGCGGCTTTGGTGGCCGAGTACGAGCCGATCGAGATCGTGCTCGGGCTGCCGCGCAACCTCGCTGGACAGGAGGGACCCGCGGCGGTGGCGATGCGTGAGGTGGCCGAGCAGCTGGCCACCGCGCTGCCGCAGGTGCCGCTGCGCCTGGTTGACGAGCGGATGACCACGGCTGCGGCGTCGCGGCAGTTGAGCGGCGCCGGCCGCAACACTCGCAAGCAGCGGTCCGTGATCGACCAAGCAGCTGCTGTGGCACTCTTGGAGTCAGCATTGCAGCAGGAGCGCAATACCGGCCTTCCGGCCGGCGACGAATACCATCGCGGCTGAGCGTGTCCAGGAAGGACGATGGCGTAATGAGCAATCCGAACCCCGGAGAGTGGCGGGATCCCGAATCCGGAAAGGTCGACTACAAAGAAGTCGGCTACCGGGCGCGCTCGATCTTCGCTGTGACGCTGTCGTTCGTCGTGCTCATTGCTGGCGGCTGGTTCGTGTTCACCAAAGCGCAGGCCGCCTGGCTGGCGTATCGGACTGCCGACGACTACATCGGCGAAGGTGTGGCTCCGGTGGTGGTCACGATTCCGAAGGGCGCGAACTCGAGCAAGATCGCCGACATCTTGGTTCAGGCCGACGTCGTGAAGTCGGCGAAAGCCTTCAATCAGGCCGCGACGGCCAATCCCGACTCGAAGTCGATTCAGGCGGGGAAGTACAACCTGAAGACGCAGCTTCCTGCGGCGACGGCCCTGAACATGCTCCTCGACAAGGCCAACCTGGTGCGCAACTGGCTGACCTTGAAGGAAGGCAAGTGGATCAGCCAGCAGGCTCCGGTGATGGCGAAGGCCACCGGCTTGAAGGAGTCTGACTTCACCGCCGCCTACAAGGACTGGAAGAAACTCGGCCTGCCCAAGTGGGCGAAGAACGGCCTGGAGGGATTCCTCTTCCCCGAGACCTACGAAATTCCCGATCAGCCGACGGCGACGTCGGTGATCAAGGTTGCGACCAACCAGTTCGACAATGTCGCCACTGATCTTGACCTGGAGAACACGGCCTCACGGGTGGGTCTTTCGCCCTACCAGGTGGTCGTGATGGCCAGCATCATCGAGAAGGAAGCCGGGCCGAACAGCGCCGATCGGCCGAAGATCGCCCGGGTGTTCCTGAACCGCCTGAAGGCTGGCATGAAGCTGCAGTCCGATGCGACGGTCGCCTACGCGAACAAGATCACCGGCCGGGTGGCCACCACGCCGGCAGAGCGTGCCCTGAAGTCGCCGTGGAACACCTACTACGTGACCGGACTGCCCAAGGGGCCGATCACCTCGCCGTCGAAGAAGTCGCTGGACGCCGCGCTCAACCCCGCTGCCGGGGACTGGATGTACTTCATGGTGGTGAATCTCGACACGGGCGAAACTGTGTTCTCCCACGACTACGCCGGTCAGCAGGCCGCGATGGCTCAGTACCAGCAGTGGTGCCTGGCTTCGCAGGCCAACCGCGACAAGTGCAACGGAAAGTGACGGACCCAGACTCATGCTGCGTTACCTGACCGCAGGGGAATCCCACGGTCCGGCTCTGGTCGCGACCATCGAGGGCCTGCCGGCTCATGTCCATGTGACTACCGCTGAGATCGCCGACGCGTTGGCGCGCCGACGTCTGGGCACCGGACGTGGCGCGCGGATGAAGTTCGAGGCCGATGAGGTGACGATCCTGGCTGGGGTGCGCCACGGGGAAACTCTCGGCTCGCCGGTGGCGATCATGGTCGCCAACAGCGAGTGGCCCAAGTGGGAGACCGTGATGGCCGCCGACCCGGTCGACCCGGCGACGCTCGCCGATCAGGCGCGCAATGCTGCGCTGACCCGTCCGCGTCCCGGGCACGCGGACTTGGCCGGCATGCAGAAGTACGACTGGGACGAGGCACGTCCGATTCTGGAGCGGGCCTCGGCGCGAGAGACTGCGGCGCGGGTCGCGCTGGGCCGGCTGGCCGCCAACTTCTTGGAGCAGGCCTTCGGCGTGCGCGTGTTCAGCCATGTGGTGCGGATCGGTGCCGCTGCGAGTCAGAACTCGCTGCTGCCGGTCTGGGACGATCTGGCAGCGATCGACGCCGACCCGGTTCGTTGCTTCGATGCACCGGCGAGCGCGGCCATGCTGGCCGAGATCGAAGCCGCGAAGGCGGCCGGTGACACGCTGGGCGGCGTGGTGGAGGTGCTGGCATACGGGCTTCCGCCCGGCCTCGGTTCTCACATCCAGGCGGATCGCCGTCTGGACGCCAAGCTGGCCGCGGCCCTGATGGGTATTCAGGCGATCAAGGGTGTCGAGGTCGGCGACGGATTTGCGCTCGCCGGGGTGCGCGGCAGCAGCGCCCACGACGAGATCCTCCCCGGCGTCGAGCGCATCGAGCGTGCCTCGAATCGCTCCGGCGGTACCGAAGGTGGCATGAGCAACGGCGAACTGCTGCGGGTGCGCGCGGCGATGAAGCCGATCGCGACGGTGCCGAAGGCCCTGCGCACGATCGACGTCACCACCGGAGAGGCTGCCGCGGCTCATCACCAGCGCTCCGACGTCTGCGCCGTGCCGGCCGCCGGTGTCGTGGCCGAGGCGATGGTCGCCCTCGTGCTGGCCGAAGTCGCGCTGGAGAAGTTCGGCGGGGACTCCGTTGCCGAGACCCGCCGCAACTACACCGCCTATCTGGCCGATCTCGCCGATCGGCGGCTGGTTTGACCGGTCCTGCGGTGGTCCTGGTGGGCATGCCCGGTTCGGGGAAGTCCGCTGTGGGTGCGCTGCTGGCCACCCGGTGGGGCCTGCCTTTGGTCGAAACCGACGTGATCGTGGCTGACCGCCTCGGGATGGCGCTGAATGAGCTTTATGCCGAGCCGGACGGCGAGGCACGGTTCCGTCGGGCAGAGCAGGACGCCGCCGTCGCGGCGATGCTCGGCTCCGCCGTGGTGGCTCTGGGTAGTGGTGCGGTCGAGTCGGCCGCAGTTCGCGAGGCCCTGCGGGGTCATCGGGTCGTCTGGCTGCGGGCCTCGGTCCGAGTGGCCACGCGTCGTTTGGGTATGGCGCTGTTGGGCATTGAGGTGCTGGCCGCCATCCGAAACACATTGGACGCTGCTCTCGCACAGCGGGCAGGCTGGTATGCGGACGTCGCCACCGAGTCGATCGACACCGATCGACTGCGGCCCGAGGCGATCGCCGAACTCATCGCAGAAGGAGAGGCGCCATGACCTGGGAGGCCGTTGATGTGGCCACTGCCCAGCCCTACCAGGTGTTGATCGGACGCGGTGCGCCCACACTCCTGCCGCAGTTCCTCGAGGGAGTTGAGCGGGTCGCGGTGATCCATCCGCCGTCATTGGGCCACTGGATCGGCGAGCTGATCGCTGGGCTGGAGCAGGAGGTCCTGCCCATCGAGGTTCCGGACTCCGAAAGCGCCAAGACCGCAGAGGTGCTCGCTTCGTGCTGGGAACGGCTGGCTGACGCCGGCTTCACCCGCTCTGATGCCATCGTCGGCTTCGGTGGAGGTACCACGACGGATCTGGCGGGCTTCGTCGCGGCCACCTGGTTGCGCGGGGTTCGTTACATCGCGCTGCCGACCACGCTGCTGGGCATGGTGGACGCAGCAGTGGGGGGCAAGACCGGTATCAACCTGACCGCGGGCAAGAATCTGGCCGGGGTCTTTTTCGAACCGTTCACGGTGATCTGTGATCTCGGCTACCTCAGCAGCCTGCCGGACGCCGACGTCCGGGCGGGCCTGGCCGAAGTGCTCAAGTGCGGGTTCATCGCCGACCCGCAGATCCTGCACGCCTTCATCGAGGACCCTCGTTCGGCTTTCCAGGCCGGCAGCGATCTGCAGTGGGAGCTGATCCGCCGCGCCGTAGTGGTGAAGGCCCAGGTGGTGTCCAACGATCTGACCGAGCGGACGTCCTCTGGTGATCAGGTCGGTCGCGAGATGCTCAACTACGGCCACACCTTCGGTCACGCGATCGAGGCGCGCGAGCACTTCTCGCGCCGCCACGGCGAAGCGGTCGCGATCGGCATGGTCTTCGCCGCTGAGCTGGCGCACCGGTTGGGCCTCATCGATGCCGACCTGCTCGCGGAGCACCGGCGAGTGCTGAGCCTGGCCGGACTGCCGACGAGCTACGTCGGCGGGGAATGGCCGGGCCTGCGCGATGCCATGAAGTTGGACAAGAAGGCGCGGGGGAGCAAGCTGCGGTTCGTGCTGCTCACCGGTCTGGGCCGGGTGCGGATCGTCGCCGATCCGCCGGAAGAGGCTCTGGAGAGTTCCTATGCCGCGCTGACGGAGGGCTGAGATGTACGTTCCCGAGCACTTTTCACTTCCGCGCGAGCGCGCCTTCGGGTTGCTCTCCGGAGCCCGCGCCGGCGATCTGATCACCGTTACCCCGGACGGCCTGACCGCTACCTTCGTGCCGATGCTCCTGGACCGGGATGCGGACGGTGACCGGCTGCTCGGACACCTTTCACGGGTGAACCCGCAATGGCAGCACCCCGGTGAGGCGCTGTTCATCGTCAACGGGCCGCACGACTACGTCGACGCGGCCTGGCTCACCCGCCCTGATGCGGTGAGCGTGTCGACGTGGAACTACGTGACGGTGCACGCCCACGGCGAACTGCTCGTCCACGATGATCAGCAGTGGTGCCTGGACGCGGTGCGCCGGATGAGCCAGGCGCACGGGGACGACACGGTCTCGTCGATGCCCCTCGACGATGTCGAGCGCAAACTGCGAGCGATCGTCGGCGTCGAACTGCGGATCACCCGACTGGAAGCCAAGGCCAAGATGAGCCAGAACAAGTCGCCGGAGGTGATCGAGCAGGTCATCGCCGGGCTTGCCGAAGCCGGCAGCGTCGAGGCATCGGAGTGGATGCGAGAGAACTCGCTGCCGCGCGCTCGGGCCAAGGCCGAGCTGCTGGCCGGCATCCGCCAACAGGCCGGAACGGCGCGCTGAACGAGCCTCGGTTCGCCGGTTGCGCCCAGCCTGGCTAAACTGAGCGGTCGCTATTGCGTTTTGGAATTCTGGGAGAGCGGGCAACCTGTGGCTACGGTATCCACCAATGATCTGAAGAACGGCATGGTCCTTGACCTCGACGGGCAGCTGTGGACCGTCATCTGGTTCCAGCACCACAAGCCCGGCAAGGGCAACACCGTGGTTCGCTCGAAGTTGAAGCACGTGCTCAGCGGCAAGGTGGTCGACCGCACGTTCAACTCCGACACCAAGGTCGAGTCGGCCCACGTGGATCGTCGTGAGATGCAGTACCTGTACCACGATGGTGAGGCCTACGTCTTCATGGACACCGACACCTACGACCAGCTCAACCTGGCCGAGGGCGTCGTCGGTGACGCGAAGAATTACCTGCTGGAGAATCAGGTCGCCACGGTGGCGCTGCACGAGGGCAACCCGCTGTATATCGATCTTCCGGCATCGGTCGAGCTTGAGGTGACCTACACCGAGCCCGGCCTTCAGGGTGACCGGTCGACCGGTGGCACCAAGCCCGCCACCGTCGAGACCGGTCTGCAGATCCAGGTGCCGCTGTTCATCAGCACCGGCGAGAAGGTCAAGGTGGACACCCGGGACGGCAGCTACCTCGGTCGGGTCTGAGAGTGACCGACACGCCGAACGCCAAGCGCGGCTCGACCCGCACCAAAGCGCGCAAGCGGGCGCTCGACATTCTGTTCGAGGCCGATCTGCGCGAGGCGCCCATTGGTGAGATTCTCGCCGCCCACCAGGAGGAGAACACTCCGCCGGTGCGGGACTTCACCGTGGAGTTGGTCTCCGGAGTGGCCGACCGGCTGGACGAGATCGACGCCGAGATCGTCGGTCATCTTGCCGACGGCTGGACGCTGGCCCGGATGCCGCGAGTGGATCGCAATCTGGCTCGACTGGCCGTCTACGAACTCACGGCCACCGACACCTCAGCCGACATCGTGTTGGCCGAGGCAGTGGCGTTGTGCCAGGAGCTGTCCACCGACGAGTCGCCGGCATTTCTGAACGGACTGCTCGCGGCCGTGGTGGCGGCCCGACCGTCCGCGCTCTCCTAGAGGCCGGGCAGGGCGTTACGGCAGGCGCAGGTGGCTCGCCAGCCGGGCTGCCGCGTCAGGCCCGTTCTGGTTTGCTAGGCTCGTTCGGGTCCACGAGCGGACCTCACCGCCCAGTTGAAGGACATCAATGCTCAATAGCCCTGATATCGCCACACCCACACAAGCTCTGTTGGTTCTGGAAGACGGACGTGCCTTCCGCGGTGTGTCGTTCGGGGCACAAGGGGAAACATTCGGCGAGGCCGTGTTCTCCACCGGGATGTCGGGCTATCAAGAGACGTTGACCGATCCGAGCTATCACCGGCAGGTGGTGGTGGCGACCGCTCCGCACATCGGGAACACCGGCTGGAACGACGAAGACGACGAGTCCGACAAGATCTGGGTTGCCGGCTACGTGGTCCGAGACGTGTCGCGGGTTCGCTCCAACTGGCGCTCGAACCGATCCCTCGACGACGAACTGCGTCGCCAAGGTGTGGTCGGTATTGCCGAACTCGACACCCGGGCTCTGACCCGACACCTGCGCGACCGTGGGGCCATGCGCGTCGGCATTTCCACGATTGATCTCGACGTGGACTCGCTGCTCGCCAAGGTGTTGGCCTCACCGGAGATGGCCGGCGCCAACCTCGTCGACGACGTCACCGTCGCCGAGGCGGAGGTCACCCCAGCGGCGGGCGACAAGAAGTTCACCGTCGCGGCTATCGACCTGGGGATCAAGGACATGACGCCGGCACGGATGGCTGAGCGCGGCATCGAGGTCCACCTGTTGCCGGCCTCGACCACCATCGAGCAGATCCGCGAACTCAACCCGGACGGGGTGTTCTTCTCCAACGGTCCCGGCGACCCGGCGACCGCTGATGCCGAAGTCGGCCTGCTGACCGATGTGCTCGACGCTGGGCTGCCGTACTTCGGGATTTGCTTCGGAAACCAGATCTTCGGCCGCGCCCTGGGATTTGGCACCTTCAAGCTGAAGTATGGCCACCGGGGCATCAACCAGCCGGTGATGGATCTGACGACCCGCAAGGTGGAGATCACCGCCCACAACCACGGCTTCGCTGTGGACGCTCCACCAGACGCCGACACCTCGACCCGATGGGGAACCGCTCGGGTCTCGCACGTGAATCTCAACGACGACGTCGTCGAAGGGCTCGAACTCCGCTCTGCCGCCGGTGACCTGCTCGGCTTCTCCGTGCAGTACCACCCCGAGGCCGCCGCGGGACCGCACGATGCGTCCTACCTGTTCGACAGGTTCGTGGAGATGATGACCCAGCACCGCGCGGGGTCCGCCAAGCCGGAGGGGGACGCCTGATGCCGCGCCGTACCGACATTGAGTCCATCCTGGTGATCGGGTCCGGCCCGATCGTGATCGGCCAGGCCTGCGAGTTCGACTACTCCGGAACGCAGGCCTGCCGGGTGCTGCGCGAGGAGGGCTTCCGGGTGATCCTGGTGAACTCGAACCCGGCCACGATCATGACCGACCCCGAGTTCGCCGATGCGACCTACATCGAGCCGATCATGCCGGAGTACCTGGAAAAGGTGATCGCCCTCGAGCGCCCGGACGCGCTGCTGCCCACCCTGGGCGGTCAGACCGCCCTGAACGCGGCGGTCGCCCTGCACGAGCAGGGAATCTTGGCAAAATACGGCGTCGAGCTGATCGGCGCCTCGATCGACGCGATTCAGTCCGGCGAGGACCGGGAGAAGTTCAAGGAGATCGTCGCCGCTCTCGACGTCCCGGGCGCGGAGCCCGAGGTGGCCCGCTCGGCGATCTGCCACTCCTTGGAAGAAGTCCTCGCGGCGGCTGAAGATCTCGGCTATCCGGTCGTGGTCCGCCCGAGCTTCACCATGGGCGGGGTCGGTTCCGGCTTTGCTCACGACGAAGGCGAGCTGCGCCGGATCGCCGGCATCGGCTTGTCGGCATCGCCGGTGACCGAGGTGCTGATCGAGGAGTCGATCCTCGGGTGGAAGGAGTACGAGCTCGAGGTCATGCGCGACAAGGCGGACAACGTCGTGATCGTGTGTTCCATCGAGAATCTCGACCCGATGGGGGTCCACACCGGTGACTCCATCACCGTTGCGCCCGCGATGACCCTGACCGACCGGGAGTACCAGGCGATGCGTGATGTCGGCATCGCGGTGATCCGTGCGGTCGGGGTCGATACCGGTGGCTGCAATATCCAGTTCGCGATCAACCCCGAGAACGGCCGGATGATCGTGATCGAGATGAACCCTCGGGTCTCGCGCTCCTCGGCGTTGGCCTCCAAGGCGACCGGCTTCCCGATCGCGAAGATCGCCGCCCGGGTCGCCGTCGGCTACACCCTCGACGAGATCCCCAACGACATCACCGCCGAGACTCCGGCATCGTTCGAGCCGACGCTGGACTATGTCGTGGTCAAGGCGCCCCGCTTCGCCTTCGAGAAGTTCCCCGGCGCGGACACCACTTTGACCACCCACATGAAGAGCGTGGGCGAGGCGATGGCCATCGGCCGCAACTTCACCGAGGCCCTCGGGAAGGCGCTGCGGTCGCTGGAGGACGCCAAGGCCGGGTTCGACTTCACCGCGCCGATTACGGAGAACCTCACCGACCTGCTGGCGCAGATGAAGCGCCCGCATGACGGACGGCTGAGCTTGGTGATGCAGGCCTTCCGGCTGGGCGCCACCGAGGAGCAGATCTTCGAGGCCACCCGTATCGACCCGTGGTTCGTCGACCAGCTGCGGCTGATCTACGAGGTGTCAGAGCAGGTGCGCACGGCCCCGGAGCTGACCGCCGACCTGCTGCGGCGGGCCAAACGCCATGGCCTGGCCGACACCCAGATTGCCGCGCTGCGTCAGTTGTCCACCGACGTGGTGCGGGGGGTGCGCTGGGCCTTGGGTGTTCGTCCGGTCTACAAGACGGTCGATACCTGTGCCGCCGAGTTCGCGGCCAAGACGCCGTACCACTACTCGTCCTATGACGAGGAGACCGAGGTCGGCCCCCGAACCAAGCCGGCGGTGCTGATCCTGGGTTCTGGCCCGAACCGGATCGGACAGGGCATCGAGTTCGACTACTCGTGCGTGCATGCCGCCATGGCGCTGCGTGAGGCCGGCTACGAGTCGGTGATGGTCAACTGCAACCCGGAGACGGTCTCGACCGACTACGACACCTCGGATCGGCTGTACTTCGAACCGCTGACTTTGGAGGACGTCCTCGAGGTTTACCACGCCGAGGCCGCGGCCGGTCCGGTGGCCGGAGTCATCGTCCAACTGGGTGGCCAGACGCCGCTGAAACTCGCGCAGGCGTTGAAGGACGCCGGTGTGCCGATCATCGGCACCCAGCCCGAAGCGATCAACCTTGCTGAAGAACGAGGTGCCTTCGGCAAAGTGCTGGCCGACGCAGACCTGCCCGCTCCGGCCTACGGGATGGCCGAGTCGGCCGACCAGGCGCTGGCGATCGCGCATGAGATCAGCTACCCGGTGCTGGTTCGGCCCAGCTATGTCCTCGGCGGGCGTGGCATGGAGATCGTCTATGACGACGCGTCCTTGGTGAGCTACATCGAGCGCGCCACCGACATCACCCCATCGCGACCGGTGCTGGTCGACCGTTTCCTCGACGACGCGATCGAGATCGACGTGGACGCCCTGTACGACGGCACCGAGTTGTACCTCGGCGGGGTCATGGAGCACATCGAAGAGGCCGGTATCCACTCCGGCGACTCGGCCTGCTCGCTGCCGCCGATCACGCTCGGCAATGAGGTGATCGACCAGATTCGGCTCTCCACCGAGGCCATCGCACGCGGCGTCGGGGTTCGCGGTCTGCTCAACATCCAGTTCGCACTGCTCTCGGATGTGCTCTACGTGTTGGAGGCGAACCCACGCGCCTCCCGGACAGTGCCCTTCGTGTCCAAGGCCACCGATACACCCTTGGCGAAGGCTGCGACCTTGATCTCCACCGGGGCCACCATCGCCGGGCTGCGAGCCGCCGGGGTGCTGCGTCCGGTGGGTATGGACGGGACCACCATCTTGGACGCCGCTCCGATCGCGGTGAAGGAAGCCGTGATGCCGTTCAACCGGTTCCGCACCGCGGACGGCTCCTGGGTGGACACGCTGCTCGGGCCGGAGATGAAGTCGACCGGTGAGGTGATGGGCCTGGACGTGACGTTCGGCACGGCCTTCGCCAAGAGCCAGGCCGCTTCCTACGGCAATGTGCCCACGGCCGGAACGGTCTTCATCTCGGTCGCCAATCGCGACAAGCGGCACGCGATCTTCCCGGTGAAGCGCCTGGCCGACCTGGGATTCGAAGTCCTGGCCACCGAAGGTACCGCGCAGGTCCTGCGCCGCCAGGATGTCGACGTCACCCGCATCCGCAAGGCCAGCCAGGGGCCGGGGCCGGACGGGGAGAAGACCGTCGTTCAGGCGATCCTGGACGGGGAGGTCGACCTGATCTTCAACACCCCGCACGGCCAGTCCCGCGACGGCAGCCCGCGCAAGGACGGCTGGCAGATCCGCTCGGCCGCCATCTTGGCCGATGTGCCTTGCGTCACCACCGTGCAGGGCCTGAGCGCCTGTGTTCAGGGAATCGAGGCCTTGCGGCGGGGTGCCGTCGGCGTTCGCTCGCTGCAGGATTGGAGCGCGGCCGTCCGCGCCGAGATCGCTGAGCGTCGCTGAGATGGCCTTGCCGCTGCCGGTTCTGGGGCTTGGCTACGAGCGGGTTCTGCGCCCAGCGCTGTTCGCCAGCTACGGCGGTGACCCGGAGAAGATCCACGAGCGCATGATCGAACTCCTCGCCGGACCGGGCTCGCGGCCGGCCGTGCGCCGAGTAGTCGCAGCGCTGGCCGCCAGCGCCGGGCGTCCAGTCGAGGTTGCGGGGGTGCGCTTCCCCTCCCGGGTCGGTCTGGCCGCCGGCATGGACAAGGACGCCTCCGCCGTCCTGGCGTGGCGGAGCTTGGGCTTCGGGTTTGCCGAGCTCGGCACGGTGACGGCCAAGGGGCAGCCCGGCAACGACCGGCCGCGGGTGTTCCGGCTGCCGAGCTCGGCCGCGCTGATCAACCGGATGGGTTTCAACAATCCCGGTGCCGCGGTGGTCGCGGCCACCTTGGCCTCGCGGGGGATCTATCGCGGCAACTCACGCGCGGGCATCCCGATCGGAATCTCTATCGGCAAGACGAAGGTCACCCCGGTCGAAGAGGCTGTCGGCGACTACCTCACCTCGTTGCGCGCCTTGGCGCCGCACGCCGACTACCTGGCCGTGAACGTCTCCAGCCCAAACACTCCGGGCCTGCGCAGCCTGCAGTCGCAGGAGGCCTTGTCGAGCCTGCTTTCTGCTTTGGTGAGTGAGACGAAGGCCCTGGCGGCGAACGATCATTCTCCGGTGCCGATCTTCGTCAAGCTTGCACCGGACCTGACCCCTGAGGAGCTGGACGAGGTCGCGCGGGTGGCGGGCGACGCCGGCGTTGCGGGCATCATCGCGACCAACACCACGCTGGCCCGTGACGGCCTGGCGCCATGGGAGGCCGCCCGCGGGGAGGAGAGTGGCGGGCTATCCGGTGCTCCGCTGTCGGTGCGCGCGGTGAATGTGGTGCGACGGCTCGCCCAGGCAACGTCCTTGCCGATCATCGGCTGTGGCGGAATCATGACTGCACGGCAGGCGACGGCGATGTTCGACGCCGGCGCCAGCCTGGTGCAGCTGTATACCGGCTTCCTGTATCGGGGGCCGGCATTGGCCGCGGCGATCAACCGCGCAGATCGGGAGAGGGCACGAGCGTGACCGGTTATTGGCGCCGTCTGGAAGACCTCGCGGCGGAGCGAGGACGGTTGTGCGTTGGGATCGACCCGCACCCGTCGATGTTGACGGCCTGGGGCTTGAGCGTGGATGCTGCCGGGTTGGAGCGGTTCAGCCGCCAGCTCGTCGAGGCATTGGGCGCGCAGGTGACCGCCTTCAAGCCGCAGTCGGCGTTCTTCGAGTCCTATGGCTCTGCTGGCGTGGCCGTTCTGGAGCGCGTGCTGGCCGATATCGCCGGCACCGGTGCGCTGAGCATCGTGGATGCCAAGCGCGGCGATATCGGGTCAACCATGGAGGCCTACGCCGATGCCTACCTGGCCGACGGGTCGCCGCTGGCTGGCGACGCCGTGACCCTGTCGCCCTACTTGGGCTTCGGCTCGCTTGCTCCGGCCTTCGAGCGGGCACACCAGTACGGCCGAGGCGTCTATGTGCTGGCGCGCACCTCGAACCCGGAGGGTGGGGGAGTGCAGCTGGCTCTGACCGAAGACAGTTCGGTCGTGCAATCGATCATCGATGCCGCGACTGAGGCGAATCGCGCTTCGCGACTGCGCTCAATCGGGCTGGTCGTCGGCGGAACCCACGAAAGCCTGGGCTGTGACCTTAGTGAGTTCAACGGGTCGATCCTGGTGCCGGGAATCGGATTCCAAGGCGGCCGGATGAGCGATTTGCCCAGCCTTTTCGGTGATGCCACCGATCAGGTGCTGGCCGTAGTGGGGCGGGGAGTCATCGCTGCAGGGCCGGACGCCGGCGCGTTGCGGGCGAAGGTCTCGGAGCTGCTCGCCGAGGCGAACGCGTGACGTTCGCGTTCAACACACGGTTTTCCCATTCCAGGACGTGGCGCGGCGAACGACGAAACGCTAAGTTATGGCCGTAAATGGTTCACTTGACAACGCGACGAAGGCATTGACGTGACGATTCCTCAGCTCACTACAGAACAGCTCGAAGCGGCCCGCGCGGCAGCGACGGAAGCTCGGCGTCGGCGCGCCGAGCTCAAGGGGCAGGTGCGGTCGGGTCAGCTCAGCCTCGGTGCGGCGCTCGACATCGCGGCCGGCGACGACGTGCTCGCGCACGTGAAGGTCGTCGATCTGCTCAAGGCGCTTCCTCGCGTTGGCGAGAAGCGTGCTGCTCTGGTGATGGAGCGTCTCGACATCGCTCCGAATCGCCGCATCCGGGGCCTCGGCCGGCATCAGGTTGCCGGTCTGAAGGCCGAGTTTCTGTGACAGGTGACGTCACCGTCATCTCGGGTCCGTCCGGGGTCGGCAAGGGCACCGTCGTTCGCGCGCTTGCTGGCGCCCACCCTCAGGTTTGGGTTTCTGTCTCGGTGACGACCCGTCCGCCTCGTCCTGGTGAGCGCGACGGGGTGGATTACTGCTTCATCGACGACGAGGCCTTCGACGAGCTGATCGCCCGCGACGGCCTGCTGGAGTGGGCTGAGGTTCACGGCAGTGCGCGTTACGGCACTCCTCGCGACCCGGTGACGGCGGCGGTGGCTGAGGGTCGGTGCGTGATTCTGGAGATCGAGTTGCAGGGCGCTCGCCAGGTGCGAACGCGCCTTGACGGAGCCCGCTACGTGTTCCTGATGCCTCCCGACGACGCTACCTTGCAGCAGCGGCTGCGTGGCCGTGGCACGGAGACCGAGGAACAGGTCAGGCGCCGGCTGCGCACCGCGGAGGCGGAATTGGCTGCCGCGGGCGAGTTCGATCACGTCATCGTCAACGACGATTTAGGTCAGACCGTCGCAGAGTTGGTAGAGTTGTTAGGTCTGTGACGGCTGCCGCGATTGCGTTGCGGCCGACCACCCATCTGATCAGGAAGCTGAACTTGAGCACTCACACTCCCGAGGGGATCACCAACCCGCCGATCGACGAGCTGCTGACCAAGGTCGATTCGAAGTACCGGCTGGTGCTCTTCGCTGCCAAGCGGGCGCGCCAGATCAACGCGTATTACTCCCAGCTCGGCGAAGGGCTGCTGGAGAATGTCGGCCCGCTGGTCGACATCGGCATCCAAGAGAAGCCGCTGACCATCGCGCTGCGCGAGGTCAATGCCGGCGTGCTCGAGTGCACCCAGATCGACCCCGAGGCCGAGGCTGCGGCGCGCGCTGAGGCCGGCGCCGATCCGGAGTTCTCGTTGGACGCCTTCACCACCGACGACCTGGGCTGAGCGCAGGCGGCATGAGCCGGATCGTGCTCGGCGTTTCCGCGGGGATCGCCGCTTACAAGGCGTGCATCCTGCTGCGCGGTCTTCGTGAGGCCGGGCACCAGGTGCGGGTCGTCCCGACGCCGCACTCGTTGCAGTTCGTCGGCGCCGCCACCTGGGCAGCGCTGTCGGGTGAACCCGTGCATAGCGGGGTCTTCGACGATGCGGCCGTGGTTGAGCACGTGAGCATCGGACGAGATGCCGAGCTGGTGGTCATCGCCCCGGCCACCGCCGATCTGTTGGCCCGCGCAGCCGCCGGGCGCGCGGACGATTTGCTGGCCACCGTGCTGCTGACGGCACGGTGTCCGGTCGTGTTCGTGCCGGCCATGCACACCGAGATGTGGCTGCATCCCGCCACTCAGGCGAATGTGGCCACCCTGCGAGCCCGCGGATGCGCGGTGCTCCCGCCGGCGTCGGGTCGGCTCACCGGTCCCGATAGCGGCCCCGGCCGTCTTCCTGAGCCGGACGACATTCAGCGCACGCTGGAGGCGATCCTGGCTGCTCCTGAACTCACCAGGCAGCTGGCTGATCAGGATCTGGCCGGCCTGCACGTCGTGGTCAGTGCGGGCGGGACCCGTGAGTCCCTCGACCCGGTGCGCTATCTCGGTAACGAGTCGTCCGGCCTGATGGGGGTCGGGATTGCCCGAGCCGCGGCGTCGCGGGGAGCGCAAGTCACGCTGGTGGGAGCCAACCTGCAGGTCGCGGCCCCGGCCGGCGTGGAGGTTGTGCCTGTCGGCTCCGTGGACGAGCTGAACGCCGCGATGAGAGCCGGCGCGGCGAAGGCGGACCTGGTCGTGATGGCGGCGGCCGTTTCCGACTTCACGGTGGCCGAACCTCGTCCGGAGAAGATCAAGAAGGACGGCGATGCCGGCCTCAGCCTGGAGCTGGTGCAGACAGTGGACGTGCTGGCCGGCCTGACCGCCGCTCGCCGTCCAGGTCAAGTCGTGGTCGGTTTCGCCGCGGAGACTGCGGCCGACGACGCGGACCTGCTCGGTCTGGGAGCGGCCAAGCTGGCCCGCAAAGGCTGCCAGTTGCTCGTGCTCAACGACGTCAGCGGCGGTGCCGTCTTCGGCTCCACCCACAACCAGGTGATCGTGCTCTCTGCCGAGGGTGAGGTGGCCCGGGCCTCGGGCGGCAAGACCGCAGTGGCCCACACGATTTTGGACGCCGCATTGGCCGTCCGCGAAAGGAACCCCCTGTGAGTCGCCTGTTCACCTCCGAGTCCGTGACCGAGGGACACCCCGACAAGGTCGCCGACGCGATCTCCGATGCGGTGCTGGATCGCCTGCTGCGCAAGGATCCGGGTTCGCGCGTCGCGGTCGAGACGCTGGTGACCACCGGACTGGTCGTGGTGGCTGGTGAGGTGACCACGAAGGCCTACGCCGATATCGCCAAGCTTGCTCGCAAGCGGATCGTCGAGATCGGTTACGACTCGTCGTCGAAGAGCTTCGACGGCAACTCCTGCGGCGTGCAGGTCTCTCTGGGCAGCCAGTCGCCGGACATCGCCCAAGGCGTTGATCACGCCGAAGAACAGCGCGCTGAGGGTTCCGGCGACGCGCTGGACGCCCAGGGCGCCGGCGATCAGGGCTTGATGTTCGGCTACGCCTGCAACGACACAGCCACTCTGATGCCGCTGCCGATCGATATCGCGCACCGATTGGCCGAGCGGCTCGCCGAGATCCGCAAGAACGGCGAGCTCGACTTCCTGTTGCCCGACGGGAAGACCCAGGTCACCGTCGAGTACGAGCAGGACCGTCCCGTGCGGGTCGACACCGTGGTGGTCTCGACCCAGCATCGCGATTGGGTCTCACAGGAGCAGATCGCGGACGAGCTGCGGGCGCGAGTCATCGACCCGGTTCTGGCGCGCTATCCGATCGCGTCGGACGGGCTGAAGGCCTATGTGAATCCGACCGGGAAGTTCGTGATCGGCGGCCCGATGGGCGATGCCGGGGTGACCGGGCGCAAGATCATCGTCGACAGCTACGGCGGCATGGCCCGCCATGGCGGTGGCGCGTTCTCCGGCAAGGATCCGTCGAAGGTGGATCGTTCCGCGGCGTACGCGATGCGTTGGGTGGCGAAGAACGTGGTAGCCGCGGGCCTGGCCGACCGCTGCGAGGTTCAGGTGGCTTACGCGATCGGACGCGCGCATCCGGTGGGTTTCTACACCGAGTGCTTCGGCACCGAGAAGGTGCCGGTGGAGCAGATCAGCGAGGCGGTGCTGCGCACCTTCGATCTGCGTCCTGCGGCCATCATTCGCGACCTCGACCTGATTCGCCCGATCTACTCCCAGGTGACCAACTATGGCCATTTCGGGCGTGAGCTCGACGTGATGACCTGGGAGCGTACCGACCGGGCCGAGGCACTGGCTGCAGCAGTGAAGGGCTGAACGTCGGCGCCCGCCGCTAGCATGCCGGGCATGGAACGGTCGGTGGCGCGGGTGGCGGTCGATATGCCGCTGGCCAACTTGGATCGTCCCTTCGACTATGCCGTCCCTGACGCCCTGGACGTTGATGCTCAGCCGGGGGTGCGGGTGAAGGTGCGCTTCGCCGGCCGCTTGCGCGACGGCTTCATCCTGGAGCGATCGACCGCCAGCGAGCGTGACAAGCTCGCCGAACTGTCGAAGGTCGTGTCGGCCGAACCAGTGCTCAGCCGGCCAGTGGCTGAGCTGATTCGCGATGTCGCCGATCATTACGCCGGTGGCTTTGCCGACGTGGTGCGCACTGCCGTGCCACCGCGGCATGCCGCTGCGGAAAAGGCCGCCTCCGCGCCCCGACCTCAGCCGGACCTCGATGCGGCGCCGAGCGGTGCCCTCGCGTCGTATCCGGGTGGACAGCGCTTCGTGGAGATGCTGGCCGCGGGGCAGCGTCCGCGGGTCGCCTGGACGGTGGCGCCGACGCCGGCGGGCTGTGGCGATTGGTCGGCCGGCTTCGTTGACGCCGCCGGCGCGACGCTGCGGTCGGGCCGCGGGGCTTTGCTCCTGGTTCCCGATGCTCGCCAGCTGGAGATCCTGGAAGCGTCCTGTCAGGCACGCTTCGGAGCGGGGAGCTTTGCCGTGCTCAGCGCCGACCAGGGTCCGGCGGCCCGGTACCGACAGTTCCTTGCGGTGACGCGTAGCGACGTCGGGCTCGTCATCGGAACGCGCGCCGCGGTCTTCGCTCCGGTGCGTGATCTGGGCCTGATCGCCCTCTGGGATGACGGGAACGACAGCTATGCCGAACCGCACGCCCCCTACTGGCATGCGCGCGAGGTGGCTGCATTGCGGGCCCATCGGGAACGTTCCGCGCTGCTGGTGGCGGGTCATCAGCGCACCGCCGAGGTGCAGCAGCTGGTGGAGCGGGACTGGTTGGTCTCGGTCGAGATGCCGGCGGCGCAGGCGCGGCGCGCGTCCGCGGCCGTGCGCACTCCGAGCACCGGCAGGCGCAACGACGCGGTCTCGCCGGCCGCTCGCTTGCCGCGAGACGCGTTCGACGTCATTCGCGCGGGCCTGGCGGCGGGACCAGTGCTGGTGCAGGTACCGCGGACGGGATACCTGCCGAGGTTGGTCTGCGCCCAGTGCCGCGAACCCGCTGCCTGTCCGCGCTGCGGCCAGGCGCTGATCGACCCGGATGGCAGTGGCCCACGCTGCCGGTGGTGCGGTCCGGTGCTGCCCCGATGGCGCTGCCCGCGCTGTGGGGGTGGTCGGCTGCGCAGTCCGGTCGTCGGGGTGCTGCGCACCGCGGAGGAGTTGGGGAAAGCCTTTCCTCAGGTTCCGGTCGTCCAGGCCTCCGGTGAGCGCAAAGTGGCACAGGTGGGGGAGCGGCCGGCGCTGGTGCTGGCCACACCGGGCGCCGAGCCGGACGCGCAAACGGGCTATGCGGCGGCGGTCCTGCTGGATGCCGAAGTGATGCTGGCGCGTCCGGAACTGCGGGTCGGCGAGGAGACATTGCGCCGCTGGCTCGCCGTGGTGGCAAAGGTACGGCCAGGTGCCGCCGGGGGAACGGTGCTGGTGGCAGGGGACTCAAGCCTGCGGGAAGTGCAGGCGCTGGTCCGGCTGGATCCGGTCGGTTATGCGCGGGCCGAGCTGGCCGAACGTACCCAAGCCGGGTTCCCTCCTGCGACGAAACTGATCACTGTGGAGGGCCCGCCTGCGGCCCTTGCGGAGTGGGGCGCTGCCTGGGAGCTCCCGGCCGGCGCCACCAGCGTCGGACCGTTCCCGGTGCCGGGCTCTGACGACCTGCAGCGGTTGACGGTGCGAGCGCCGCTGGAAGCCGGCACCGAGGTTCTGCGCAGCGTGCGCACGCTGGCCGGCGTCCGGGCCGCACGCAAAGATGTGCCGGTTCGCGTCCGCGTCGATCCGTGGGTCGTGGACTGAGCGGCCGCGCCGTCACGATGCGCCCGAGACTGTGGTCGGCGGGGACGCGTCACTGGCCCACAGGGGCATCGCCCACGTGCTGGACCGGCTCGGCGCTCCGCCTTCGCGAGGCCTCAGCTGGCTAGACTCGCCCCCATGCGCCTGGTATTCGCCGGAACCCCTCAGGTCGCGGCCGACACGCTCGCGCAACTCCTCAACCATCCTCGGCATGAGGTTGTCGCCGTGCTCACCCGTCCGGACGCGCCGCAAGGGCGCAGTTCGAGACTGGTGCCCAGCCCGGTCGCTCAACGTGCTGCTGACCACGGGATCGAGGTCTTGCGGCCGCAGCGTGCAAGCGACCCGGCTTTGGCCGCCCGTCTGGCCGAACTCGCCCCTCAGTGCTGCCCGGTGGTTGCCTACGGTGGTTTGATTCCGACAGCGTTGTTGTCGCTGCCCACGCACGGATGGGTGAATGTGCACTTCTCGCTGCTCCCGCGGTGGCGTGGCGCGGCACCGGTGCAACAGGCGATTCTTGCCGGCGACGAGGTCAGTGGGGTCACCGTGTTCGAGTTGGTGACCGCGTTGGACGCCGGCCCGGTACTGGCCCAGCGTGAGTATCGCTTCGGTGAGCTGGAGACCTCCGGTGAGGCGCTGAGCGCGCTGCAACGCCTGGGGGCCGACACGCTCTTGTCCACCCTGGACGCGATTGAGGACGCCACCGCGACCGTGACGCCCCAGCCGACCGAGGGGGTGACCGTGGCGGGGAAGCTCACCGTCGAGCACGCCCGGATTGACTGGACCCGGCCTGCGGTCGAGCTTCAGCGTCACATCCGGGCGCACAATCCCTCGCCGATGGCATGGACGACCTGGGCCGGCGAACGGTTCCGAGTGCTGCTGGCCCGGTGCCTTCCGGAGGCGAGCCTGGAACCGGGCGTGGTGCGTGTGGAGAAGCGCAGGACCGTGGTCGGCACGGGCGCCGGCGATCTGGAGCTGCTTCAGGTGCAGCCGGCCGGGCGCAAACCGCTGGCCGGCGCCGACTGGGGTCGCGGGCTGCGGACCGCTGGAGCTTTCGAATGAGTCGCAAGGGCCGTCGCCGGGACGCAGCCCGGACGGCGGCGTTCCGGGTGCTGCGCGCGGTGACCGGAAATGGCGCTTACGCCAACCTCGAACTTGCCCGGCAGCGTGCCGGCCTCAATCCCCAAGATGCTGCCTTCACGACCGAGCTGGTTTCGGGGACCTGCCGCGCGATGGGCAGCTACGACCGCCTCCTGCAGGCTGCCTCGGGGCGCGAGCTGCGCAGCCTGCAGCCCGCGGTCGTCGACGTGCTGCGGCTGGGCGTCCATCAGCTGGTGGGTATGCGGGTTCCTGCCCACGCCGCGATCTCGACCTCGGTCGACCTGGCAGCCCTGGAAATCGGAGAGCGACTGGTCGGTCTGGTGAACGCGATTCTGCATCGGGTCGCGGAGAAGGACTGGCTGGGCTGGCTCGAGGTGCTGGGGGCCGATGAGGACAACCTGGGTCGAATCGCGCTGGCGAACCACCATCCGCGCTGGATCGCCGAAGCGTTCCTCGACGTGCTGCCGTTCACCGAGCTGGTCGACACCCTGGTCGCCAATAATGTCGCGAGCCAGCCGACCCTGGTGGTCCGGCCCGGGCTGGCCGACGTCGCCGAGCTCGGCGGGCAACCGGCCCGCTACTCGCCGTTCGGCGCCTACAGCGAGGGCGATCCGGCCCGTGTCCCCGCGGTGGCCGAGCACCGCGCCGGGGTGCAGGACGAGGGCTCGCAGCTGGTAGCTCTCGCCCTGTCGCGGGTCGAGGCGCCGTCCGGCCCCTGGCTGGACTTGTGCGCTGGGCCCGGCGGGAAGACCGCGATCCTGGCCGGGCTGGCAGCCAAAGCCGGCGACCACCTGCTCGCTTCGGAGCGGCACCCGCATCGGGCCGCGCTGGTGGCCGCCAACGTGCAGGCATATCCGGCTCCGGATCGCCCGCTCGTGGTGGCTGCGGACGGGACGCGTCCACCGTGGTCGGACGGATCGTTCTCACGGGTGCTGGCCGACGTGCCGTGCACCGGGCTGGGGGCGCTACGTCGGCGCCCGGAGAGCCGTTGGCGCCATCAGCCGGCCGACGTGGACGAACTCGCCGTCCTGCAGGAATCCCTGCTCCGATCCGCGATCGCCGCTGTTCGTCCCGGCGGCGTGGTGGCCTATGTCACCTGTTCGCCGCACGAGGCTGAGACCGCACAGGTGGTGGCGAAGGTGGCCGATGCGGTCGAGATCGTGCCGGCCGCCGCCCTGCTGCCGGAGGTGCCCAATGCCGCCAGCGGTGAGTTCGTCCAGCTGTGGCCGCACCGACACGGCACCGACGCGATGTTCCTGGCGGTGCTTCGTCGGCGCTAAGGTTCCAGGCGTGGGATTCCGCATCACGCCGAGCATTCTCAATGCCGACCTCGCCGCCTTGAACTCCGAGATCGCACGCATCCCGAGCAGCGATGCTGTGCATCTGGACGTGATGGACAACCGCTTCGTTCCGAACCTGACCTTCGGGCTGCCGGTGGTGGAGAAGGTGCGCGCGGGCACCGACAAGATGCTCGATATCCACCTGATGATCGCCGAGGTGGACCGCTGGGCGCCCGGCTATGCCGAGGCCGGCGCGGAGTCGGTCACCTTCCACGTCGAAGCCTCCGATGCGCCGGTGAAGCTGGCCCGCGAGCTGCGCAGCCTTGGGGCCCGGGCGTCGATGGGGCTGCGTCCGGCCACCCCGATCGAACCCTACGAGGACCTGCTCGGCGAGCTCGACATGGTCTTGCTGATGACGGTGGAGCCCGGTTTCGGAGGGCAGAAGTTCCTCGACCTGGTGCTGCCGAAGATTCGGCGAACTCGCGCCCTGATCGACAAGCACGGCGGCGACATCTGGCTGCAGGTCGACGGCGGTGTCTCGATGGAGACGATCGAACGCTGCGTGGAGGCCGGTGCGGACACCTTTGTCGCCGGATCGGCCGTCTTCCGCAGTGACGAGCCGGACGCGATGGTCGAGCAGCTGCGGGCTGCCGCGCACACGGCCGCGGCCTGCTGACTCAGCCGCGGCGGCGGTCGCGGCGACGCAGGTAGCGCTCGAACTCGGCGGCGATCGAATCCCCGTTGGGATCAGGCGTGGCCTCGTCCCTGCGCTCCTCGAGCGCGCTGATGTAGCCGGCGATCTCGGGATCGTCGGCGACCAGCTCGTCGACCTGTGCCATCCACGCGGTGGCGTCCTCGGCGAGGCTGCCGCTGTCGATCGCCAGGTTCAGCACGTCCTCGACTCGGGCCAGCAGGGCGAGGGTCGCCTTGGGGTTCGGAGGCTCGGCGACGTAGTGCGGGACGGAGGCCCACAGGGACACCACGGGAATCCCGATGCGTTCGCATTCGGAGGCGAGCACGCCGACGATGCCGGTCGGACCTTCATAGGTCGATGGTTCAACGCCCAGGTCATCGGCCAGGCTCTGCGGGCTGGCCGAGCCGGACACCGGAACCGGACGGGAGTGCGGCGCGTCGGTGAGCATGGCACCCATCAGGACCACCACCTCAGGACGAATACTGCGAAGCATCGACATCAGCCGTGCGGTGTAGGCCTGCCAGCGGTAGTTGGGCTCCGGGCCGCCGATCAGCACAAGGTCGCGTTCTTCGAGATGAGCGATCAGCACCTCGGTGGTCGGCCACTCGAGAACGCGTTGATCGCCGATCACCTTCAACGCCGGGCGGTTCACCTGGAAGTCGTAATACTCCTCAGGGTCGATCGCGAAGACCAGATCCGCGTCGTACTGCTCAACCAGGTGATCGATCACGCCGCTGGCGGCTTCAGCGGCGTCATTCCAGCCTCCGAACGCCGCGATGACGGCCGGGTTGCGCAATCCGGTGAGCTCACGAGCCTCTGCCATGGTCACCACCTTAGGCTGACTCGCCTATCCTGCTGCCCATGACCCATGATCTGCGCTCTGCCCTTGCCACACGGGTTCTGGTCGCCGACGGGGGTATGGGGACCATGTTGCAGGGCTACGACCTCGGCTTGGGCGACTTTCAGGGCTTGGAGGGGTGCAACGAGGTCCTCAATGTGACCCGGCCCGATGTGGTCGAGGCGATTCACACCGCCTACCTCAAGGCGGGATCAGACTGCGTCGAGACGAACACCTTCGGCGCCAATCTGGCCGCACTGGGCGAGTACGACGCCGCGGACCGGATCACCGAGCTGGCTTTGGCTGGGGCACAGGCCGCGCGACGCGCGGCTGACCGATTGAGTACCGCGCAGCGTCCACGGTTCGCGCTGGGCTCGATGGGCCCGGGGACCAAACTGCCCAGTCTCGGCCACATCGGCTACGCCGCCCTGGCACGGGCTTATCAGGAGCAGGCCGAGGCCATGATCACCGGCGGGGTTGACGGTTTCCAGGTTGAAACCTGTCAGGACCTGCTGCAGGCGAAGGCGGCCATCAACGGCGCCCGGCACGCCCAGCGCGCCCTCGGCGTCGACCTTCCGGTCTTCGTCAGCGTCACCATCGAGACGTCGGGCACGATGCTGCTGGGCAGCGAGATCGGTGCGGCGTTGAGCGCTCTGGCCGGCCTGGGCGTGGAGGCCATCGGACTGAACTGCGGCACCGGGCCCACCGAGATGAGCGAGCACCTGCGCCAGCTCAGCCGACACGCGCCGATGACGTTGTCGTGCATGCCGAACGCCGGCCTGCCTGAGCTGACTCCCGACGGTGCCCGCTACCCGATGGGCCCCAGTGAGTTCGTCGACTACCTCGGCGGCTATGCCGACGAGTTCGGTCTGGGCTTGGTCGGTGGGTGCTGCGGCACCACCCCGGCCCACATCGAGCGCCTCGCCGCGGCGGTCGCTGAACACGCCGCGCCCGAGCGTGAGCCGGAGCTGCTCGCCACGGTGTCGTCGCTGTACACCGACGTCGCGCTGAGCCAGGACACCAGCTACCTGTCGATCGGTGAGCGCACCAACGCCAACGGCTCGCGGGCGTTCCGTGAGGCGATGCTGGAACAGAACTGGGAGGAGTGCGTCGAGATCGCCAAGCAGCAGAGCCGCGCCGGTGCGCACCTGCTGGATCTGTGCGTCGACTACGTCGGACGCGACGGGGTGGCCGACATGTCGGAGTTGGCTGCACGGCTGGGGACGTCGGTCTCGCTGCCGATCATGCTCGACTCCACCGAACCTGCGGTGCTGCGCGCCGGGCTGGAGCGGCTCGGCGGGCGCTGCGCGATCAACTCGGTGAACTTCGAAGACGGCGACGGACCCGAGTCGCGCTTCACGAAGGTGATGGAACTCGTCGCCGAGCACGGTGCCGCGGTGGTGGCGCTGACGATCGACGAGGAGGGGCAGGCGCGCACCGCGGACTGGAAGGAACGCGTCGCCGACCGCCTGGTCTCCACGCTGACCACCGAATGGGGACTGCGCTATGACGACATCATCGTCGACTGCCTGACCTTCCCGATCGCCACCGGCCAGGAGGAGACCCGGCGTGACGCCGCCGAGACCATCGAGGCGATTCGGCGGGTCAGCTCGAAGTACCCGGGCATCCATACGACTTTGGGAATTTCGAATGTGTCGTTCGGGCTGAACCCGGCCGCGCGGCAGGTGCTGAACTCGGTCTTCCTGCACGAGTGCGTGCAGGCGGGCCTGGATTCGGGCATCGTCCCGGCGGCCCGGATTCTGCCGATCGCCCGGATCGGCGAGGAGCAGCGGCGGGTTGCGGAGGATCTGATCTACGACCGGCGCACCGCCGACTACGACCCGCTGGCCCGCTTCCTGGAACTGTTCGACGGCGTGACCACCAGCAGCGACAAGGAGGCGCGCGCCGCCGAGCTAGCCGCCCTGCCGGTCACCGAGCGTCTGCAACGCCGCATCATCGACGGGGACGCCAAGGGTCTGGAGGCTGATCTGGATCTCGCTCTGACCATGAAGCCGGGTCTGGCGATCATCAACGACGACCTGCTGGCCGGGATGAAGGTGGTCGGGGAGCTGTTCGGCTCCGGACGGATGCAGCTGCCCTTCGTGCTGACCTCGGCCGAGGTGATGAAGGCGGCAGTGAAGTATCTGGAGCCGCACCTCGACAAGGCCGACACCGGCGGCAAGGGCACGTTGGTGATCGCGACCGTGAAGGGCGACGTCCACGACATCGGCAAGAACCTGGTGGACATCATCCTCACCAACAACGGCTACACGGTGGTCAACCTCGGCATCAAGCAGCCGGTCAGCGCGATCATCGAGGCGGCGCTGGTGCACAACGCGGACGCCATCGGCATGTCGGGCTTGCTGGTGAAGTCCACGCAGGTGATGCGCGACAATCTTGAGGAGCTGCAACGACGCGGACTGAGCGAGCTGCCGGTGCTCCTCGGTGGCGCCGCGCTGACGAGGGCGTTCGTGGAGGAGGATCTCAACGATCTGTACTCCGGCGAGGTGCGTTATGCCCGCGACGCGTTCGAGGGGCTTTCGCTGATGGAGAAGGTGGTCGCCGTTAAGCGCGGTGAGCCGGGTGCCGCCCTGCCGGAACCGCGACGGCGCCGGGTGGCCCAGCGTCCCCAGAAACAGACCGAGGACCGGCAGGAAGCTCGGCTGCCGCGCTCGGACGTGCAGCGGGGGATCGAGGTGCCGACTCCGCCGTTCTGGGGCAGCCGGGTGGTCAAGGGGGTGAAGCTCTCCGAGATCTCCGAATGGCTCGACCTGCGCGCAACCTTCCTGGGTCAGTGGGGCCTCAAACCGACCCGCGGCGGCGCCAGCTACGACGAGCTGGTCGAGACCGAGGGGATGCCGCGGCTGCGCCGCTGGCTTGATCGGCTGCACACCGACGCTCTGGTCAAGCCTGCGGTGGTTTACGGCTACTGGCCGTGCTACTCCGACGGCGAGACGCTCACCCTGCTCGATCCAGACGACCACGACCGCTCGGTGGCCAGCTTCACCTGGCCCCGTCAGCAGCGCGATCGGCACCTCTGCCTTGCCGACTTCTTCCGTGACCGGGAGGAGGCCGCCGCGCTCGGCCCGGACGTGATCGGCCTGCAGCTGGTCACCATGGGGCCGGTCACTGAAGCGACCTCTGAGCTGTTCGCAGCCGACGCCTACCGCGACTACCTGGAGCTTCACGGGCTGAGCGTGCAGCTGGCCGAGGCTCTGGCCGAATACTGGCACGCCCGGGTTCGCTCCGAGCTCGGGCTGAGCGGCGACGGCAGCGTCGAGGACATGATTCGCGACCAGGCCTATCGCGGCGGACGCTTCTCGTTCGGCTACCCGGCCTGTCCCGATCTGAGTGATCGCGGCACACTGGTGTCGCTGCTGCACCCTGAGCGGATCGACGTCGGCCTGTCCGAGGAGTGGCAGCTTCATCCTGAACAATCGACGGACGCGATCATCGTCCATCACCCGGAGGCCAAGTACTTCAATGCCCGTTGACCACGCACGACGCCCAGGGTTGGTCCTGGTTGGCGCCGTCATGGCCGCTGCCACCGTGCTCGCGGGCTGCAGTCCGACGACCAACAATCGGCCGCTGCCCAGCCCGTCGGGGAGCGCCACCCCTCGTCCGTTCACCGTGATGGTCACCGGCGCGATCACCACCGTGGATCCGGCGGTGGCCGTCTCGCGGACGGATTCCATGCTGGTCACCAGCGTCTACCAGCGGTTGATGCAGGTCGCCTCCAACGGTGAGCTCAAGCCCGACGCGGCCACAGACTGCGCGTTCACCTCCCGGACGGTCTACGAGTGCACGCTGCCGAGCACAGCGGCGTTCCAGAACGGGGACAAGCTCACCTCCGCCGACGTGCGTTTCTCGATTCAGCGCGCGTTGCGGCTGGACGTGCCCGGAACATCTATCGGGCTGTTGTCGTCGCTGCGCCGCATCGAGACTCCCGATCCGCAGACAGTGCGGTTCGTGCTCTCCCAAGAAGACAATCAGTTCGGTTTCGCCTTGGCCGGCCAGGCGGCCTCGATCGTGGATTCGCACACCTTCGATCCGGACTCAGGTTTGCCACTGGGTACGTTGCCGGTCGGTTCGGGCCCGCTGGCCGTCGCCGAAGTGGACGGTGACGCCGCGCTGCTGAACCGATTTGAGAGCTATGTCGGGCCGAATCCGGCACAGCTGACCCAGCTGAAGGTTCAGGTGGGGGCGGATTCGGTTGCCGCCGAGGCCGCGATCGCGTCCGCCGGTGTGGATGTGGCCTGGTCGTGTCTGGATCCGGCAGCTCAGCAGCGGCTCGACAACGAGATGGCCGGCCACAACGGCACCACGGCGTCCGGATTTTCCCGAGTGTCGCTGCCTGGCGTGACCGTGACCCGCCTGTCCTGGAACCCGGACAGCCCGCTGCGGAAGAACGCCACCTTGCGTACCGGGGTGGCGCGCGCGCTCCAGCCTGACCGTTCGCTGGATTCGATCGTGCCGCTGGGTGTCCCGGATCGGGTGAAGTCCTTCGCTCTCGGCGGACGGCCCAAGCTGCCGAAACTCAGCGGGCCACGAATCAACCTGACCCTCGGCTACGACCCGTCCGATCCGGGCCAGGCGGACGTGGCGCGGCTGTTGCGCGATCGTCTGGAGGACCTTGACGGCGTCAGTGTCCGCATTGCGGCCACCGACCACGCTGATCTGGTGCTCACCAGCAGCCCGGCGTGGATCAACAATGCTCTGGGCTGGCTGCAGCTGTATCTCGAAGCGCCTCTGCCGGCCAGCAAGGCGAAGCTCGCCGGGCTGGAGAGCCACGCACGCTCGTCGATCGGCACGGCCCGCAGCGCGGATCTCAGTGAGTTGCAGCAGCAGGCCGCCACCGACAACACTGTGCTGCCGGTCAGCCAGGGCAACGGAGTGTTGTTCTTGGGTTCCGGCGTCCGGATGACCGACGGCGATTTCGGCAGCGGGCAGCAACTGGGATTGTGGGGTCTTTCGCGTGGCTGAGCTCAGCGGTGTGCGTACCGGCGACCTGCAGGTGGGGGAGCGGATCACGCTTTCCGACGCGAAGGGTCGGCGGCACTCGGTCGTGCTGGCCGTCGGCGGCGCTTTTCACACCACCAAGGGAGCGATCAGCCATGACGAGTTGATCGGACGTCCAGAGGGCAGTGTGGTGCGTTCGGCCGGCGGAGCGGTCTATCTGGCTTTTCGCCCGCTGCTGGAGGAGTTCACGGTCACCATGCCGCGCGGTGCGGCGGTGGTCTACCCCAAGGACGCGGCGCACATCCTGGTGCAGACCGACATCTTCCCCGGGGCGCGCGTCCTGGAGGCGGGGGCGGGCTCGGGCGCGCTGACCATGTTTCTGCTGCGGGCAGTGGGAAGTACCGGAAAGGTCTACTCCTACGAGCGGCGCGAGGACTTCGCCGCGATCGCCCGGCGCAATGTCGAGACCTTCTTCGGCGGCCCGCACCCGGCCTGGACGCTGCGGGTGGGCGACCTGGTCGCCGACAACGGTGGCGAGACCGTCGACCGAGTCGTGCTGGACATGTTGGCGCCGTGGGAGTGCATCGACCTGATCGGGGAGGTGTTGGTGCCCGGCGGCCTGCTGTGCTGCTACGTGGCCACCGCCACCCAACTGGGGCGCACCATGGACACGCTGCGGGTACACGGTGGGTTCACCGAGCCGGCCGCCCGGGAGTATTCGGCGCGCGATTGGCATGCTGAGGGCCTGGCGATCCGACCGGGGCACGGCACCACTGGCCACACCGGCTTCCTGATCTTCACCCGACGGCTCGCCCCTGGTGTCACCGCACCGGCACGCAAGCGTCGCCCGGCACCGGGCGCTTACGGCCCCGACTACACCGGCCCGCGTCCGGCAGGAGTGGACGAACAGGGCTGAGCGGCGAACGGTCCGGCCCCGGCCCGATAGGCTGGGCCGGGTTTGAGCTGTTGTGGAGGACGCGTGAGCGAACGGGAGTTGTCCCCGGCATTGGTGATCGGCGTGGGCCTTGTCGGCGCCTCTGTGGCGCAGGCATTGAGCCGTGCCGGCATCGCTGTGCACGTGGAGGACAAGGTCTCCAGCCACGCTCAGGTGGCCGCGTCGATGGGCGCAGGGACGACCGATGCGCCGGATCCGCAGGCGGTACGTCTGGTCGTGGTCGCGGTTCCGCCGGACGCACTGGGCGGCGTGGTCGCGATGGCGCTGCGGACTTACCCGAATGCCACCGTCACCGATGTGGGCTCAGTGAAGGGCACCGTGCTGGCCGAGTTGCGTGACAGCGGTTTGGACCTGTCTCGCTACGTCGGCTCGCACCCGATGGCGGGTTCCCAGAAGGTCGGCCCGTTGACCGCGACGCCGGATCTGTTCATCGATCGCACCTGGGTGGTCACGCCGCATGACACCTCGGCAGCCCATGCCGTGCTCGACGTCAGTGAGGTCGCCCGGCTGTGCGGCGCGCGGCTGGTGAGCATGGGGGCCGCGCACCACGACGAGGCGGTCGCCCAGGTTTCCCACCTGCCGCACCTGGTTTCAGTGCTGATGGCCGGACGGCTGACCGAGGTGCCGCCCGAACATCTGCGCCTGGCTGGACAGGGTTTGCGCGACGTCACCCGGATCGCCGGTTCGGATCCGCAGCTGTGGCGGCAGATCATCGGGGCCAACGCGGTCGCCGTCCGCCATGAGCTGGCCGCCCTGCGCGACGATCTCGACGACCTGATCGGAACTCTCGACGAGCACGCCGACCTGGTGCCGACCCTGCAGCGCGGCCTCGACGGCACCCGGGCGCTGCCGGGTAAGCATGGGCTGGCTGCGGTGAGTTATGCGCAGGTGGTCGTCGAGATTCCGGACGCCCCCGGCGCGCTGGGCCGGCTGTTCCGCGATATCGAGGCTGCCGGCGTCAATGTTGAGGATTTGAGCATCGAGCACGATCTGCAGGCCGAACGCGGCTGGCTGTCGGTACAGGTGGCCCCGCAGCGGGCACCGGAACTGACCGAGGTGCTCACCGGGTCGGGCTGGACCGTGCGCGATCACGATCCGCAGGCATGAGGAGAAGACGATGAGCACTGATCACCTGGTGATTGCGATCGACGGGCCGTCCGGCTCGGGCAAGTCGAGCGCCGCCAAAGGCGTCGCCCGCGCCCTCGGGCTGGCCTACCTGGACACCGGTGCGATGTACCGCGCGGTCGCGTGTGCCTACCTGGACGCCGGCGTCGAGCCGTCCGACACCGCGGGGGTGATCGCGGCCACGCAGGCGGCGCAGATCCAGATCAGCACCGATCCCGACCACGAGCAGGTGCTCGTCAACGGCGCCGACGTGACCCGTCGGATTCGCGAGCCGGAGATTTCGGCGAACGTCAGCGCAGTTGCGACCGTGGCGGAATGTCGGGCGAACCTCGTCCAGCGGCAGCGGGCCATCATCGACGCCGCAAGCCAGGGGATCGTGGCTGAAGGCCGCGACATCACCACGGTGGTGGCACCCGATGCGGACGTGCGGCTGCTGCTCACCGCCGATCCTGAGATTCGGATGGCGCGACGTAAGGCCGAACTCGGCGACCAGGTGGATGCCGGACAGCTCGCTGACCAGGTGCTGCGCCGCGACCGCGACGATTCCAAGCTGGTGAACTTCACCACGGCCGCGGACGGGGTGACCCACCTCGACGGCACCTACCTGACCTTGGAGCAGACGATCTCCGCGATCCTCGACCTGGTGGCAGCGCAGCGCGGCTGAGCGGCGGTGATCGGCCCGCGTGCGCTAGCCTGGATGGTCGCGATGCGGGAGGAACAACATGACCGAAACCGGAGCCGAGTCGGCCACCAAGCCAGTAGTGGCGGTGGTCGGGCGACCCAATGTCGGCAAATCGATGCTGGTCAACCGCATCATCGGACGCCGTGAGGCCGTCGTCCAGGACCTGCCGGGGGTGACCCGCGACCGGGTCAGCTACGACGGCGAGTGGTCCGGACGGGAGTTCGTCGTGGTTGACACCGGCGGCTGGGCCCCGGACGCGAAGGGCATGGCCGCCCAGATCGCCGAGCAGGCAGAGCTCGCCATCGCCGCAGCCGACGTCGTGCTGTTCGTGGTGGACGCGACCGTCGGCATCCAGGACGTGGACGAGGCCGTCGTCGGCGTGCTGCGGCGCAGCAAGAAGCCGGTCGTTCTCGCCGCCAACAAGGTCGACGACGCGCGTACCGAGGCGGACGCTGCGGCGATGTGGAACCTCGGTCTTGGCCAGCCGCATCCGGTCTCGGCGATGCACGGCCGCGGCACCGGCGATCTGCTCGACGCTGTGTTGGAAGTGCTGCCTCGGCAGGAGGATCTGGCTGAGCCGGAGATCGGCGGCCCGCGTCGAGTGGCGATCGTCGGCCGTCCGAATGTGGGCAAGTCGTCGCTGCTGAACAAGGTGGCCGGTGCGAACCGCGCTGTGGTCGATAACGTGGCCGGAACCACGGTGGATCCGGTCGACGAGCTGGTGAGCGTCGGCGGCATCGTCTACCGCTTTATCGACACCGCCGGGCTGCGCCGCCGGGTCAAGGAGGCCAGCGGCCACGAGTACTACGCGTCGCTGCGCACCCAGGGAGCGATCGAACGCGCCGAGGTGTGCGTGGTGGTGCTGGACGCGTCCGAGACCATCTCCGACCAGGATCTGCGGATTCTGACCATGGTGGAGGAGGCCGGCAAGGCTCTGGTGATCGCCTACAACAAGTGGGATCTCACCGATGAGGAGCGCCGCCGCTACCTGAACCGCGAGATCGAGCAGGACATTCGTGCCTTCGCCTGGGCACCGAGCGTCAACATCTCGGCGCTGACAGGACGTGGGGTCGACCGGTTGTCGAAGGCTATCGAGGAGGCCTTGGAAGGCTGGGAGACCCGCGTGTCGACCGGCAAACTCAACACCTTCCTCGGGCGCCTGGCCGCGGCTCACCCGCACCCGGTGCGCAGCGGCAAGCAGCCCCGGATCCTGTTCGGCACCCAGGCGCACAACTGTCCGCCGACGTTCGCGCTGTTCACCTCGGGCATGTTCGACCCGCAGTACATCCGCTTCGTTGAGCGTCGGCTGCGCGAGGACTTCGGCTTCCGCGGGTCGCCGGTGCAGGTGGAGATCCGTCCGCGGGAGAAGCGCAAGGATCGCGAGCGCTGAGCGCTAGACGGTCCGTGGCACCTTGCCGTTGAGCTTCAGCAGGGCGCACATGAACTTGTGACCGCCGTCGGCGGCGGCGCCGAACATCAGCGGGCAGCCGCCGTCGATGACGGTGATGCCGTGCTCGCGTCCGTACGCGACAGCGCCCGGGTCGACGCTGCCGGCATCCAGCGAGCGGTGCATCCAGACGTGCCTGATGCCCAGTTCGACGGCTTCCTTCATGGTGGCCATGGCGTGCTGCGGGCTGGTGCCGATCACTACGGCGTCGACACCGCCGGGAATCGCGGCCAGCGTCGGGAACGTGGCGTGTCCGTCGATGGATTCGGCGTTGGGGTTCACCGGGAAGGCCTGGTAGCCGCGCTCGACCAGCCGGGTGAACACCGCATTGCTGCCGTGTCCGTTCGGGTTGCGCGACACCCCCGTGACGGCGATGCGTTTGCTGTCGAGGAAGAGCTGGGCGGCTTCGGCGATCTTCATGATGGCTCCCGGTGGTGGCTGTGCGTGCCTAGGTGGGGCCGAGCGTGACACGACGGCCTCGGCAGCAGGCTATTGCCGCCGCCGAGGCCGTCGTGGCGCTTTGCGGGGTAGGTGAGGGTTGGTTCGGGGACGCGGCCCGGATCAGCTCAGTGGTTGGCGCCGGGCGGAGGCGGAGGAGGCGGCGGGTATCCGCCGTCGTGCATGGTGGGGCCAGGCGTCCAATGGTCGGCCGGCGGCTGATACTGCGGAGGCGCCCAGGGCGCGGGATCCGGGGTTCCAGCGGGCAGCTCGGTGCGTCCGAGCTGGTCGAGGTACATCACGGTGACGTAGATCTGCTTGAACGGTGCGGTAACCGCGCTCACGATCGCCGCGAGCAGCATGGTGAGGATGAACAGCGGCGCCAGCGCTGCCAGCGAGGCGAGAATGACTCGGGCGTCGTTGCTGTTCTCGGTGACGCCGGCCATCGGCGACCAGGTGAGCCGTGGGATGTTGGTGACGACGTTGTCGATCACAGAGATGGCGATCGCGCAGACCAGGTAGTACCCGAGGGTGCGCCAGAAGGCCTTCTTCGTCAGGTTCCACGCCCGGGCGATCCCGGCACCGGCCCCGAGGCCCTCGAGAGCGATCGCCGGGACGACGTAAAGCAGCTTGACGGTGAGGATGACGCCGACCACGACCGCGGCGATGATGACGATGAACGCCAGCCCACCCATGGCGAGGATGACGCCGACGGCGTCGGTTCCGCTGTTCGCCTGAGCTCCGATCATGCCCATGACGATGGCGGCGACGACGCCAGCCAGCAGCGCGCCGAGGACGACGAAGATGACCAGGACGAGGGCGAACCGGGGCAGGAAGCCCTTGGTCTGGCTGAGCAGGCTTCGGAAGGTGGGCTGGTGGCCCTGGCCGATCTCATAGGTGGCTGCGCTCACCATCGCTTGGGCCTTGTAAGAGAGCAGAACCCCGATGATCATCGCCACGATCGCCAGCGCAAACGTCACGCCGAAGGAACCCATCACGGCGCCGCCGTCGGCATTGGCTGCGGCGGCGGCCATCGCTCCGGCCCCGATAGCGATGGCGATCACCGGGACGATGGTGAACAACATGGGGATCAAGGTGATCAACACCAGCAAGCCAAATCGCGACCTGAACACCAGGAAAGCGTTGGCGAACACGTCGCCGAGATCCTGCGGACTGGGCCGCAGCACGGGAGTGGGTAGCAGCATGTGCCCAACCTAGCGAACAGCGTTGTCGCTCGCCGGGAGAACCGCGCGATGGACGCCGACGACGGTCCGACGGGCGCAGGCGCCGACGGCCTGCTGGAGGGCTAGACCGGCTGCGCGAGCGTTTGCCCGCCAGTGGTGGGCTTTGCTGGGTCTTCGGGCCCAGCCGCAGCGGCTAGCTCCCGGCGGCGGTCGAGGTACATGCAGGTGCTGTAGATCGTGAGGAAGGGGGTAGTGAGGAACTGGATCACCGCCTGCGCGACGGCGGCCAAGACGATAGCGGGGACAAGCGCGGTGACGATGGCGGCGGCTTTGGCGGGGGAGTCGGCGAAGTGGTCGAGGCTGACGGCTGCCACCGTGAACAGTCGGGTGGCGAGGTTGACGGCGACAGCGAGCAGCACGGTCACGATCACGGCGCTCATCCAGCGGCCGAGCGTGCTCCAAAAGGCACCGCGGGTCATCGTCCACGATTGTCCAATGGCGCTCAGTGAACCCGCGCGTTCCAAAGCCACGGTGTGCTGGAGATACAACAGCTTGGTGCCGACCCAGACCGCGGCGACCGTGACCGCGATCACGAGGCCGATCAGGATGCTGCCCAGCACCAGGGCGCTACCGCCCAGATGAAACAAACCTGCACCCAGGGCGAGCGCCAAGCTGGGGGAGACGGCGAGCATGACTCCCAGGAGAAGCCCGAGGACGAGTACCGGAGCCATCCGCCGCAGGTAGCCACGGCTGGCTCGCCAGATGTCATGGAAGCTCGGCGATTCACCCCCGACACTTGCCGAGGCACCGGTGATCATCATGCCGACGGCCTTCACCTGGAAGGCGAGGATCACCAGACCCATGATCAGCAGTACCGCCGCAGCTCCGACCAGCGGCGAGGCCAACCAACCGCTTGCCCCGGTCGCTGCGGTGGTGTACCCGGCTGCCAGCACGCCGCCGACGACGAAAGCCGCCACAAAAGCCACCGCAATCGGCAGGGCGGCGATGGCGACGAACAGGCGGAGCCGTCGGCGCAGGATCGCCACGGTGGCACGAAACAGATCCGCAGTGTCGAGCGGACCGTCCGGCAGAACAGGCATCGATTCAGCCATGCTCGGGACGCTAGCAGAGCCAGGTTGGCACGCCGACCGGAGGCGTGGTCATCGCCTCACCCAAGACCGTGTAAAGTAGCGCGCCGGGGCTGACGCCCCACCACAACAGAACAACGGGCTGTAGCGCAGCTTGGTAGCGCACTTGACTGGGGGTCAAGGGGTCGCAGGTTCAAATCCTGTCAGCCCGACCGGTGTTTGGCCTTGTCAGAGGCCAGTTCAGACGGCCAGATCGGCCGGCGTGCTATATACGTGCTATAGGCATCGACGCGGCGATTGAGTCAGCCCGCGCGTCGGAGACTCTGCACAAGACCCTCCCGAGCAGGTCTCCCTGTCGGCCCGACGTGAGGCTCGGGTGCGGGTTCGTCTTCCCTGTCACACCAGCGCACTCCGGCCAACCTCTCCGAAGAAGTTCACTCTCCGTGTCCGAATCGGCACCTCTCCGTCGGCTTAGTGGGGTCTAGCAACCCAGCCGATCTGTGAGGAGACCAGGGCATGTCCGCAAACGCAGCCCCGAAGCAGGAGTACGTCTCGCTGCAGGCAGCCGCCGTCATCTACGACGTGAGCGTCGACCTGCTCCGACAGCGGATCTTGTCGGGCGAACTCCCGGCCGTTCACACCGGGCGACGCCTGATCCGAGTAAGGCTCGACGATCTGAGGAGGGTGTTCCAGCCCATCCCGGCAGCCGCCCGCCGCACTCGGCCGCGACCGTGGTGACCAAGGCATCTCCCCTAGACAGCCTGGCTGCGACGGGGCGCGGTCGAACCGACTCTCGCGTAGGCCCATTGACGAGCGCAGTTATCCTGAATGTGCCCCACCCCCTCGGGCCTGATTGGCCTATCGGTTGGTCGCTTCCTCTGGGCGTCGGGCGCACAACTGAACCCGCGATCGAGTCTCCCGGCCCACTTTCGTCGAGAAAAGCCGTGCAGTCTGTCCGAATCGACCCCTCCTCATCGGCTTAGTGGGCTAGAGAGAAGAAGGGTGCCCGATGACCGATCACCGCCGCAGACACCTGGCCAGCTGGGTTCTCGCGATCAGCATGCTCGCGGGTTGCACCTCAGGCGTGGCCGTCACACAGACTCCACCGAGCCCGAGCGGGACAACGTCTCCGTCGGCGCCGACGAGCCCATCAACTGCGACGCCGACTCCGACGAGCACGCTGAACACGTCGCAGGCTGCTGCCGTCAAGACAGTGCAGGGGTACTTCGAGGTCCGGGACCGGTTGTTCGACGACCCCTCGCAATTCAGCAAGCCGGAAGCCTCCAAGGCACTGGAGCCCTTCGTTGAGACTGACATGCTCAAGGGCTACATGACGCTCTTCAGCCAGCTGAAGAAGGCCGGTGAGCACTATGACGGCCCGTCACGCCTCGCCTGGATCGCCACTTCCGGCGTCTTCGGCAGTGGCGCCGGCGAGACGGTGAACGTGACGGTCTGTAGGGACTCCACCGGCAGGACGCTGGTAGATCACAACGGCAAGGTGCTGGCTCAGATCAAGCCGGCCATCCGCGAGTTCGAGGTGCGGAACGGCTCGACGGGTTTCCGCATCGCGGGCGAGAAGGAAGGTCTCGGTGAGCCATGTCCATGACAAGGCGCGCAGGCACGGTCCTTGTGGGGGTGCTGCTGATGCTCGCCACGATCTCCGCGGTGCCTGCGTTTGCAGACGTTGAGTGCGACAAGTCGGCCGAGTACTGCGAGATCAATGATGGTGGTGGGGGCGGAGGAGGCGGTGGTGGAGGCGGCGACTCCGGAGGAACACCGCAGGTTCCGCTGTGCTCGTCGTTCAGTCGCGGGGTGCCGGACAATCCGCCTGAGCCTGACTGGATCTATGTCGAGTGCCGGCTCTCGGCGACGGAGGGCGACACGATCGGTTTGTGGGTGCCGCCGCGGGAGAGCGCGGAGCAGTTGGCGTGGCTGGCGATCGCTCGTCTTCAGCTGAAGCCGATCGAGATCGGGCTGACGCCTTTGGACCCGGACGTGATGACGGCGGTCGGGATTCCGGTGTGGTTGTGGGTGGATAACCCGAGCCGTACCTCGTGGGGTCCGGCGTCCATCTCGGCTGGCGGGATCTCGCTGGACGCGCACGTGGAGTCGGTGACCTGGACGATGGGTGATGGCACTCGGCTGTCGTGCGGGAGGGGTACGCGGTGGCGGCCGAGCATGGTCGACCGGGACGGGATGGTGGGCGAGTCGCCTACTTGTGGCCACGTCTATCAGCAGCAGGGCCGGTACGCGGTCCGCGCGAGCGCGCATTGGGTCGCTGACTGGCGGGGCTATGGCGAGTCGGGAACGATCCGGCTCGATGTGAACTCCACTCGTCAGCTTCGGGTGGGGGAGATCCAGGTCATCGTGACCAGGGGCAGGTAGGAGCGGGGCCCATGAAGACGATCGAAACGTCCGCCAGCCGAGGCGACCAGCAAGCCATGAACGCTCCGGGGGTGCCGGAGACCACCAAGCTTCAGCGGCGTCCGCTGACCGTTGCCGTGGCAGTCGTGCTGGTGTGCCTGGGCGGGGTGTTGGGGCTGTGGCTGTGGAGTTCGTCCTCGGCGGCGACCGAGGTCGTCGCGGTTCGTGCCCCGGTCGAGCGTGGGCGACTGATCGCCGCGGCCGATCTGACGACGGTGCGGGTCACTCTGGACCCATCGATGCGGACGATTCCGGGCGTCCAGCTGGAGTCCCTGGTGGGCAAGCGCGCCGTGGCCGATCTGACGGTCGGCACCTTGGTGGCCCCTGAGCAGGTGGGTGACGCCGTCGTTCCAGGACGCGGGTTCGCGGTGGTGGCGGTCCCGATCGCGCCGGGCTTGATTCCAGCCGAGCCGCTGAAGGCCGGTGACTCGGTCCGTCTGGTGCAAGCGCCGGCGCAGGGAGGCTCGGTCACGGCTCCTCCCACGGAGATCCCCGCCACCGTGCTGAACGTCACCCCTGGTGACACGCACACGGTCGTGGACGTGATCGTTGCCGACGGGCGGGCCGGAGAGCTGGCGGCCAGGGCGGCCACCGGTGATGTGGCGCTGGTCCTGGAGAGCCGGGAGAGGTGAGCTGCGATGGCGATGATCACGCTGGTTTCCGTATCCGGTGCACCCGGGGTGACCTCGACGGCGTTGGCGCTGGCGTCGTCCTGGCCGCGGCCGGTGCTGGTGGTGGAGGCTGATCCGTCGGGGTCGTCGGCCATGTTGGCCGGGTTCTGGCGTGGGTCTCGTGACCACACCGGTGTGGTGGATCTGGTCAAGGCACACCGCGCCGGTCTGCTGGCCGAGGCGCTGCTGCGGATGGCGATACCGCTGGAGGGCACCCAGGCGTCGGTGGTCGTGGGAGCAAGGTCACACGATCAGGCTGCCGGCCTCGTCCGCCTGTGGGAGCCGCTCGCGGGAGTCCTGCGGGACCTGTCGGCGCGTGACCAGGACGTGATCGTTGATGCCGGCCGGCTGGGTCTGGAACGCGCACCCGTCCCGCTGCGCGAACACGCCGACGTGACCGTGCTGCTGGTTCGAACACACCTACCGGGAGTCGCCGCGGCCCGCTCGTGGGCACTGACCCTGAAGGAGGAGTCGCTGCCGGGCCGGGAGGCGCGCCTGCTCCTGGTGGGGCCGGGTCGCCCGTACACCGCCGCTGAGGTCGGGCGCGCGCTCGGACTGGGTGTCGTGGGCAGCATCAGCTGGGACCCCTTGCGCGCTGCCGTGTTCTCCGACGGTGAACCGCTCCCTCCCCCGAGAGGCCTGCGCAGGTTGCTGGGTGGTGCTGATGCGGCCGCGGCGGCGTTCGCCGGGTCGGGCTATCAGCGCAGCATCAACGCGACCGGGGAAGCGCTCCGGGATCTGGTGGCCAGGTTCGAGAAGGAGCGAGGCCAGTGGATCGCGCCGCCCCACAGCAGCGAGGGGACCGGATCATGAGCGGACTCGAGGAACGGCCCGACCTGCTCGACCTGCCCATGTTCGGGTCGGGCCCGGACCACGGTGAGCGTCGACCCGGCCGCATTCGGGGCGGGTTCCGCTTCCCTGAGGAACCGGCCGAACCGGCCGTGGCCGAGAAGCCGCGGGTGGTGCCGATCAGGCCGGAGCTGGCCGGCGCTCCCGTGTCGGTGGGCGGCGTGGACTGGGCCGAGGTGGCGCGGTTCCGCAGTGACGTGGCGAAGCGTCTGCCCGCGCGGGTCGGCGGGATGGCCGATCGCGGTGAGGAGGAGTCGGCGGGTTGGTCGGTGATCCGGCAGCTGCTGGATGAGGATGCCGCGACATCGATCGCGAAGACCGGCGACATGCGGTCGGTCGGGGCGCAGGAGGCGTTGGCGCAGGCCATCTTCGACAGCGTCTTCCGGCTTGGCCGGCTGCAGCCCCTGGTCAACGACGAGCGCGTGGAGAATATCCTGGTCTACGGCTGCGACCGGGTGGTGGTGGAGTACGCGGACGGCTCGATGCGCCAGATGCCTCCGGTCGCCGACAACGACGCCGACCTGGTCGAGTTCATCGCGTTCGTGGCGTCCCGCGCCGACAACCCGCGCTCGTTCACCCCGGCACACCCGTCGTTGAACCTGACCTTGGCCGACGGGTCACGACTAGCCGCATCGTTGGAGACCGGCCGGGTGTCGCTGGTGATCCGTCGGCACCGGATTCGCCGGGTGACGTTGGCTGACCTGGTGGAGTGGGGCTCGGTGTCTGAGGTCATGGCCGACTTCCTGCGGGCAGCGGTGAAGGCCCGCAAGTCGATCCTGGTGTCCGGGGCACAAGGTGCGGGCAAGACGACCCTGGTGAGGGCGCTGTGCGCGGAGATCCCCCGGATGGAGATCGTGGGCACCTTCGAGTCCGAACGGGAGCTGTTCCTGCCCGAGATCGATGGCCAGCACGCGGTCGTCTTCGACTGGGAGATGCGGGCCGGGTCGGGCGAGCGGAGCGAGGACGGCACGATGGCCGGGCGACGCACCACCGGCTCGCAGGTGACCAGCAGCTTCCGGTTCCGCGCCGATCGGCAGATCGTGGGTGAGGTGCTGGGTGCCGAGGCGATGGACATGATCAAGGTGATGGAGTCCGGCACCGGGTCGATCTCCACCACCCATGCCGCCAACGCCAGGCTGGCGGTGCACAAGTTGATCACCTGCGCCATGGAGGCCGGACCGCACGTCAGCCACGACCTGGTGGCGGCGAAGCTGGCCGCAACCTTGGACCTGGTTGTGCAGATGCACTCCGAGGTCACCCCGATCGACGACTTCGGCCAGGTCGCCCACAAGCGTCGGTTCGTCTCCGAGATCGTCGAGGTGACACCGGGGGAGTGGCCGCGCGGCTTCTCCCTGACCACGGTGTTCCGCCGGCTGCCCGGCCAGTGCGGCGTGGCCGACACCCGTCCGGACAGCATCTGGGAAGACCTGGTCGCTGCCGGTCTGGACGAGGTGGCGTTCGAGCGGGAAGCCGCCGAGTATGGCCCGGCAGGGGGACGGCGATGATCGGGGCGGTGTTGTCGATGCTGGCCGGCGCGATGATCACCGGCGGCCTCCTACTGGGCCTTGTCGGGCTGCAGCGCCGGCCGGTCCCACCGAAGCGACCCCGGCGACGTCCCCGCATGTTCAGCTGGCTGGCCAGGATGCCGCGTTGGCAACGCTGGACGGCGCTGGTGGCCGCGGTGGCGGGTCTGTTGCTGACGGTGGCCGGTGTTCCGCTGGTGGTGGGGCTGTTGCTGCCGTTGGCGGTTCTGGGTCTGCCGGTGCTGCTGGTCACCTCCGACGGTGGCCGCCGGATCGCCCGGCTGGACGCGATCAGTGAGTGGACCCGCAACCTGGCCTCGGTGATCACCGCCGGCCAGAGCCTGGAGCAGGCACTGACCGCGAGCGTGCGCTCCACTCCGGAAGCGATCCGGGAGCCGGTAACCAATCTGGTAGCCCGGCTGCGGGCCCGCTGGTCGACCGAAGCGGCCCTGATGGAGTTCGCTGACGAAATCGACGACGCCACCGGGGACCTGGTGGTGAGCGCGTTGATCATCGGGTCGCGGCATCGTGGCGAAGGGCTGTCCCGCGTCCTGACCGGCCTGGCCGAGTCGGTGGCCGAAGAGGTGCGGTCGCGTCGGGAGATTGAAGCGGAGCGTGACAAGGCCCGCGGCTCCGCGCGCCTGATCACCCTGCTCGCAGTCGGCGGATGTGCAGTGTTCGCGATTGCCGGCGACTTCCTGACCCCGTACCAGACCCCGGTTGGACAGGTCATTCTGGCCGTCCTGGTTGGGGTGTTCATCCTGGGCTTGGTGTGGCTCCGCCGGATGGTGGCCGACGAGCCGCCTGCCCGCTTCTTGCCCAGCAGGGAGGTGACACAGTGACGTGGTCGCTGCAGTTGTGGGTGCTGGCCGGTCTGCTGGCCGGCGGCGGGGTCGCGCTGCTGGTGTGGGCGCTGCGGCCAGCCCATCCCGATCTGGCGCAGGCGCTGGCTCGGATGAGTCCGGCGAACCCGGCCGCCCCGCCGGAGCCTTCGGCGGGGGCCTCGGGATGGCACGACCGGGTCGGGCTGTGGGCGGTCCGCTACCTACCGTCCGCGATCTGGCGGGCAGCCCCGGACAAGGACCTCCAGGTGCTGGGGATTTCGCGCCGCGCCTACTACGGCGAGAAGGTGTCCTCGGTGCTCGTCGCGCTGATCGGCGTCCCCCTGGTCGGTGGGCTGTACTCGCTGCTGATGGGCCTTCCCTTGGTGGTGCCCGCGCTGGCGACCGCAGTGATGGCGGCAGTGGCCTGGCTCCTGCCGGACCGACGCATCGCCCAGGCAGCGCAACGCGCACGAGTCGACTTCCGCCGGGCGCTGAGTTCCTACATCGACCTGGTCGCACTCGGCCGCGCCGCCGGTGGTGTGGGCACCCGGCAGGCGATGGAGACCGGCGCCGCGCTGGGCCGATCCTGGCCCTTCGAACGGATGGGCACCGCGGTGGTCCGCAGCCGCTACTCCGGCGTCCCGCCCTGGGACACGCTCGCAGAGCTGGGCGCCCAGCAGGGACTGTCCGACCTGGAGGACGTGGCCGACACCCTACGGCTGGCAGGGGAGGAGGGCGCCCAGGTGTTCGCCACCCTCCGGGCACGATCCTCCGCACTGCGCAACGCCATCACCACCTCCGACCGGGCTGAAGTCAACGCCAAGAGCGACCGGCTCATGCTCCCCACCCTGGTAATGGCAGCCGCCTTCATCGGCGTCGTCATCACCCCCGCCATCTTCCGGCTGTTCGCCGGCTGACCCCGTGCCACACCGTGAAAGGAACACCGCCATGATCACCACCTTTAGCCAGAAGGTGACCGCGCAGATGCTGGCGCTGATCACCGTGACCCGTGCCAAGCTCCGCGACGAACGGGGCGCGCTGAACACCTCCGAACTCCTCGGCCTGATCCTGATCGTGCTCGCCGTGCTCGGGGTCGTCGGCGCCGGCATCACCGCCTACATCCAGGGCAAGCTCGGCGCCCTGCGCTGACCACGCCCATGCGCACGCACCGCCCGCCCCCCGGACGCGTTCTCTGCGCGCGCCGCGGAACGGCCCGCGGCGAGCGTGGAGCTGTCGGGTCGGTCCAGCTGGTGGTCGTGGTGCCGCTGCTGATGGGCTTCTTCCTCGCCGGGATGCAGGCCGCGCTGTTCTACTACGGGCGCACCGCGGCGATCAGCATCGCCCAGACCGGGGCCGCCGCCGCAGCCGCCGACGGCGGCACGGTCGCCGACTGCCGGCAGGCCGCAGCCGAACTGCAGGCACGGATCGGCGACGCGCTCACCGAGGTCACCATCACCTGCCAGCGGGGCGCCACTCGTGCCACTACGAAGGTCACCGGGCTCGCTCTGAGCGTCTTGCCGGGCTGGCGCAGCCAGGTCGTACAGCAAGCCGAAGCGCCCTTGGAGAAGGTGACATGAAGCGCTCACGCTGGCGAGACGAACGTGGAGCGGTGCTGGCCGTCGAACTCGTCGCCTGCGCCCCTCTACTTGCCGCCTTCATCCTCCTGATCGTCTTCGGCGGCAGGATCGCACTGGCCAACCAGGCCGTCCAGACCGCCGCCGCTGACGCCGCCCGCGCCGCCTCCATCGCCCGCACCGCCAGCACAGCGCGCAGCCAAGCCGCCGCCTGGGCCACAACCAGCCTCAACAACCAGGGACTCAACTGTCTTCGCGTCAGCGTCGACGTGGATGTGGCGGGATTCTCCCGACCCGTCGGCACCCCAGCCACCGCCCAGGTACGCGTCCGGTGCGACCTGGACACCTCAGACCTCGCCGCGCTGCCCGGAGTCCCGCGATCGATGCAGATCGAAGCCTCCATGACCAGCCCACTCGACACGTTCCGAGAAAGACGATGAACACCACCGCCCGAATGCGGAACGAACGCGGCGCGGTCGTGTCGGTGTGGACCACCGTCATCGCCACCATCATGGTGCTCGTCCTCGGCATCGCCGTCGACCTGGGCGGACTCGTCCACGCCAAACAAGGCGCCGGCGACGCCGCCGCCCAAGCCGCCCGCCACGCCGGCCAGCAGCTGTCCACCGGCACCCTGCTCGACACCGGCCGCCTCGAAGTCCGCACCCGCCAAGCCAAAGCCGCCGCCATCGACTACCTCAACGCAGTCGGCATGACCGGCACCGCCACCGTCGAGAACGGCACCACCCTCGTCGTCACCGCCCACGCCACCTACCGACCCCTCTTCCTCTCGGCAACGGGCGTCGGACCGCTGGAAGTGACCGGCGCCAGCACGGTACGCGTCACCCGGGTCGAGAACGGAACGGAGCGATGACATGAAACGACGACTCACCGCGATCGCAGCAGCCCTCGGTCTCGCCGGCATCGTGATCGGCCTCCCGCTCCTGCTCATCGCCACCCACAACCTGGCTGCACCCCGCCTCGGCTGGTCAGTGCAGGCACTGTGGCAGGCACTCATCAGCCCCGACGACGGCACCCTGCTGGTCACCGTCGTCAAAGTGGTCGGCTGGATCTCCTGGGCGGTGCTCACCACCAGCATCGCCGTCGAGATCCTCAGCCGCCTGCGCCACACCCCCGTCCCACAGCTGCGCGGACTCGCCTGGCCGCAACTACTGGCCCGAGGCCTGGTCACCGCCGTCCTGGCCGGCTTCCTCGCAGTCAACAACGTCAACGACCTCGCCACCGGAGCCGCCGCAACCCCACCAGTCCCGACCACCGGACCGCCCGCGGCAACCGCCCCGCTGCACGCACCAGAACGCAAGCCCGCCACCCACTCATACACCGTCAAACGGGGCGACACCCTGTCCGAGATCGCCCTGGAAGAACTCGGCGACGGCCACGCCTACCCGCGCATCTATCAGGCATCGAAACGCACTGTTCAACCCGACGGCCGCAAGCTCACCGACCCCGACCTGATCATCCCCGGCTGGAGGCTCACCATCCCCGACGGTCACACCCACACCACCAGCACGAAACCGGCAGACAAGAGCAAGACCGACCACGACAAGCAGCCCTCACAGCCCGCAGGCGCTCCAACCCCGTCGGAGCGAGCACCCTCCGCGCCCACCGAGCCGTCCGTCACCGCGACCGCTGCCGGCCAGAACACCGCGCCACCACAGGCCGGTGCTGGCCAGGAGCCGCCCGCGGCAGTGCCGGCCGATGATTCCGACGAAGTGACGCCCGCCTGGCAGGTCGCGGGACTCGCCGGGGCCGGGGGCCTGCTGGCGGGCGCCCTGTGGCTGCTGCTTCACCAGAGGCGCCGGGCCCAACAGCGGGCCCGCCGTCCCGGACGGACCATCGCCGAACCCGCGCCGGGACTCGCCCCCGTCGAAAAGACACTCATCCACATCGGCGCACCCACCTCCGACATCGTGACCGCCGTCCACAACGGGCTACGCCGCCTCGCCGCCGACATCATCGAAGCCGGGCAGCCCCTCCCGACCGTGCTCAGCCTGCGAATCACCGAGAACACGATCGAGGCCCAGTTCACCGAGCCTGTCCTCCTGCCCGCACCGTGGCAGCAGGCCGAGGAGCCGACCCAGTGGCAGGCCGAACGCGACACACTGCAACAGGCGGACCCGTCAGATGAGGACGCGCCACCACCGTGGCCGCAGCTGGTCACCGTCGGCATGGACGACGACGGTGGCTGGCGGCTCCTCAACCTGGAAACCCTCGGAGTGGTCTCGATCGCCGGCGACCCGGACTTCGCCGCAGACCTGGCCCGCTACCTCGTCAGCGAACTCGGCGTCGTCCCCTGGGCACGAGACCTCCGGGTCGACTGCCTCGACGTCTGCCGAGAACTCGCCGCACTCAACCCAGCGCGAGTGCACTGCCACGACACCGCCGAGATCGTCGCCAACACCGTCGCGGCCGCGGTGAACACCAACGACCTGCTCGCCGCCACCAACGGGTCAACCATCGAACAGGCACGAAGCCGCCAACTCGGGGACCGGCTGTGGGACAGCCGCATCCTGGTCACCTCCCCAGATGCCGCCGACCTGCCAACGCTCGCCGAACTCATCCAGACGCAGCCCGGCCGGACCGCCACCTCACTGCTGCTCGTCGGAAACCAGGAGCCGGTCGTAGGCGTCGAGATGCACGTCGGCGAGGACGGCAGACTGCGAATCCCCAGCCTCGACCTCGACCTCGTCGCCAACGGACTCACACCCGGCGAGGCACTGGGATGCGCCGCCCTCCTCGCAGCAGGCGACACGCTCGAAGACCTACCGATCCCCACCACCGACGAGCCAGCAGCCGAGTGGGAGGAGTACTGCGACGAAGCCGGCCAACTCCGCAAGGAACTCACCCTTCCCCGCGACGTCCAACCCCCTGAGCCGGCCACCAGCCTCCTCCAAGGCCAAGACGACCACTGGACCACGGCCACCGCCAACACCGCCGAGGACCTCGCCGCACTGGCACCGCACGTGCCCAGCCAGGTAAGTCGAAGGATCGAGGCCATCGACCCCACCCTTGACGATGACCTCGCACTATGGGCCGCCAAGCGCTGCGACCGGCCACGACTCAGCGTCCTAGGAGCCTCGCGCCTTCGTGTTGGACCCGGCGGCGACCCCACAGCCACCGCCAAACGCACGCCCTACTACACAGAGATCGTGTCCTACCTGGCCACCAAGCACGGCGCCACCACCGAGGAAGTCGCCGTCGCGATGCGACTCGGAACCGACCGAGTCCGCAAGGACATGAACGTGCTCCGCAACTGGCTCGGCGACAACCCGCGCACCGGCCACAACTTCCTGCCCGATGCCACCCACCACGACGAAGCCGTCCGACGAGGCGTCGGGCTCTACCTCGTCGAAGACCTCCTCGTCGACGCCAACCTCTTCCGACGACTCCGCCTACGCGCCGAAGCCCACGGAACTGACGGACTACCCGACCTCCTCGCAGCCCTGCGACTCGTCAAAGGCGCACCCTACGAAGACCTCCGAATCCGCGGTCGAGCCTGGCTCACCGACAACCGACCCGACCGCTACCTCCTCTGCGCGATCGTCGACGTCGCCCACCTCGTCACCAGCATCGCGCTCAAAGCGGGCGACCTGAGACAAGCCCGCGCCGCCGCCGAACTAGCCCTCCTCGTCGCACCCGACGAAACCATGCCCGCGCTCGACCTCGCTGCGGTGGCAGCCAAACAAGGCCGCGACGACGAAGCTGCGGCACTTGCCCGATCAGTCGTGGACTGGCGAGACGGCAGCGGCGACGCGCCCATCGAGCTACCCGAACGAGCCGAGCGGATCCTCCGCACCCACCGCTGGCTCGAGGCCACAACACGAGCGAGTTAGGCTGTTCGCCCGTCAGGTAGCCACAGATCGAGCCTGCAGTGCGCCGGGGAGCCCTTGGTCGCGGCGAGCGCTTGCCTTGACTTCAGTCGTCAGGGGTTCGATCGAGTTGGGCACGAAAGGGGTCGTCGTGCGACACGTCATCAGTCATCCACCCGTACCGTGCACAGAGGATCTGCTCGACAGCGTCCACGTCGATCACCTGCTGCCTTAGCGCGAAGTTCCACGCGACCGTCGAGAACGGCGTTAGGTTGACCTTGAGTAGGAACTCCAGCTGGTCCAGGGTGAAGAAGCGAGCTGGCACGGGATCGCCGGGTGGTTCCGGCGCCAGGAAGAACTCCTTCAGCGAGTCAGTGTCCTCGGTGTCAACGCCTCCCCGGAACTTCAGGCGGGTGTTCTTGGCGACACCAACAACGGCGATGAGGATGTGCCAGTCGCGCCATCCTCGAGAGCGAAGCGTGTCAACACGGCGTTGGAAGTCTTCGTCCTGCTGGAGTCCAGGCAGCGTGCTGTTGATGCGGCCCGGCAGGTCTTCATAACGGAATCGGATCTCCTCGTGGCTACGTTCCGTTGAATAGCCAGGTCCTGGCCCACCGGGGGCTTCGAGACCCGGGCCGGCGGGTTGGTACCCGGTTGACTGCACACTCGCCTCCAGAATCTGTTCGGAGAACACCGCGCGAGTGCTTCTGGACGCGACGTCGTACGGCATGGCGAACTGGATGTTGCTGAACAAGCCGTCCTCGGCGGCTCGGTCGAGCGCTTCCTTCCACGCCTCATCGTCACGCGTGGAAACCGCGACGATCACCGTGGTAGCGGCGCCAAGAGTCGCAACCATGACGTCATGGTCGGCCATGCAAGCGGGATCCGGCATGACCTGAAGTCCGCACTCGAATCTCGTCTCGGTCGGCGTGGAACCAGCCTCGCTAATCGCCGTCTCCCCGTCAGTGACCGACACGCAGACGGTGACTGAGGTGGGTAGCAGCGCCGGGTCCCAATCCGAGAGGTGCGCCAGGGCGATCTGCAGGACCGCCGCGAAGCGCTCCGCTGCAAGGACCGCATCGGGTTGATTCGCGAACTGCACTCGCCAATGGACGCCCAGGCACATGAAGCGCAGCTCGCGTTGCGGACCGGCGTCCGAGAACGCCGGTTGGCCGAACTCACGGACACACTTGGCCTGGAACTCCTCGACGTCTAGGTCGTCCCACCAGGGCCGCCAATCCTTGTTCGAACTCAATGCCGCCGCGCCCTCGAGCAATGAGTCGAGCAACTCGGAGACTCCAGCTTCAGCCGTTGCGTCGTCCAAGAATGATTGGAGCGGTGGGCCGACCTTGCGGGCCAGTGCGCGCATGGCGACCAGTTCAAACATCGACTTGTTCAGCCACTCGTGAACTTCGAAGTCGAATGACCGCTCCGCAAGGAGTCCGTGGCCGATCACTGCCTCACGATTGAGAATCGTTGCGTTGAGCCAGTTGCCTTGGTGGTAGTCGGCGGCTGCCGCAGCGAACAACCCACGCGCGTACAGGTCGCCTCCCTCCGTACCGGCGAGGGCTGCGGCGACCAGGCCGAAGTACTTTGAGGCTGCATTCAGATTGAGTTCACGGTAGGCCGCGGCGGTCGCGAGCGCTGCCTGGACCATGCGTTCCGCGGACTCTCCGCTGACCAAGTTGTTGCGGGCGCGATGAAGATGCGTCAAGCCGCGCAGGTACTGACCCGCATCGAAGAGTGCCGATGCTCTCGCAAGGGCGTTATCTGCGGCGGCCGCGTCACCCAGCGTCTTGGCAATGCGAGCGTCGAGGCGGCTGCTCACGTGGTCGAAGTCGGGCTGATCGAACAGCAGCCTCGCGTTGATTGCCAGGAAGTCCGCCAGCGGTGCCGCAGGGAAGAGGGGAACTTCAGGAAGGTGGTCAATCAGTGTCACAAGCGCATTCCACGCACCTGGCATGTTGACAGAGGGAATGCCAGCAGGAACCGCCCCTCCTGTCGCGATCGCCTCAAGGCGCTCGTTGGGCGTCAGGCTGGCAGTTGGGTCTTCAATGAACGGCGTTGCCTCACCCGGGGGGAGCTGACGGAGGTCCGGGCGCAGCTTAAGGGCAATCGATGACTGCAGCAGCGAGGCGATGTCGTTCGCGTTGTCGGACGAGCCCAAAAGCTCGTCAACTGTTCCGTCGAGCTTGGTGCCCCACATATCGATCGTCTCGGCTGTGTGATCGGTCTCCCCCCGCAAGAAGGCTGAGACTGTGAGCATGAGCAGGACTGTGGCGTCAGACAGATCAGTGGGAACACACGAGATGAGCGCATCGGAGATCTCATCAGCCACGAGGCTGTCCGCTTGACGCATAGCTCCCAGTCCGAGGTGGGTTGCCAGCACAGTCTGATGTCGGGCCGCGTGCTTGAGGGGTTTCGGAGTGGATGGGTCCAGCAGCGGTTCCAGCTCGCCGAGCCAGAAGGGCAGGTCCTCACGACCGTCCCGGGCGCCGTAGGCGTAGCGCACACAGCCAGCGAGATCGACATAGTCTCCCCAGGTCGACGCCGGCGGCGTCCGCTGCTGCCATCGGGAGAGGTCCAGTTCATACCAGTCCGGACGATCAGGCGGTGGAGGCAAAGTGCGCGCAGGCAGACTCAGGAAGGACTCGGCGATCCAGAAGGTGGCGTGTTGGGACAGCACCTCCGCGATGGCGGTGCCATCGAAGATCTCCAGCTGGACTCGCGACTGTTTCCTAGCCTCGTCTTGTAGCCGGTGTCGAATCGCAACCGGGACGTTCGCTTCGCAGTAGTAGACGATGAGTTGCACAGGCGTGCCTGTCGTCAGGATCGCCTTGATGTCGGCTCGGATCTTGGATGCGATGTCGGACTGCTGGAGAGTGCATGCGAAAGCCACGCCGTCGCCATCAGTGAGGCCCATGTTGGCGCCGATTGCCTGCACCTGACCGGCCAACTGGGTTACATACGTCTCGAAGTCGCGACCTTGGTCCCCACCCACAGACACAGGCCCAGTGGCAGGCAGGACATTGCGGGTGACCGTAGCTCGGGCGAGTGCTCTCGCCAGCGCTTCGAACTCGTGGTGGCCGTTGCCTGCCGCAAGCTGGCTCAGAGCAAATCGGACCTCGGCTCTTGTCTGCTCGACGAGACCAGACACATGACTCCTCTCTGTCGCGATGGCGGAACTGCCCTCGGCTGGAAGGTGCGCCTCCGGTCGGATCGTTGACTTCCCTGGCAATGGCGCCCACCTGGCTGTGTACATCGGGACGGGCCAAGGGCAGCGTAACCTTCTGACGGCTCACGCTGGGGACTGGGCGTCGAGCGCGGGTTGCGTCTTGAGTCGCCGTTGCGCATTCAACGCGCGATCACTCACGAGGCGGCGACGCTAGGCGCGCGATGAAGTCCGGGTCCTGCGTGCGCAACGGCTTGCCAACACGCAGCTCAACGTCGTCGACCAAGCGCTTCACCGAGTCGACCAGACCTGCAGCCTTCGACGGGCCGCCCACGTCGCCCTCGCCATAGCGGGAGGCTCCGCGCAGATCGTGGAGCGCAACCAATGTGTCGTGTGCGTCCGTGGTGGTGTTGCCGAGGCCGACGTGGACCTTGGTCCAGTGCTTCCGAGCGGAGTGGGCGTTCCGCCGGCCGCCTTCGGTGGGGAGATCAGTGGTGAACGAGTAGATGCGCGCCGTGATCGCGAGCTCTGCGGCGGCCATCGCGTTCTCCAGTGCGGGACCGACGCGGCCGGCCCGCAGGGCATCGCCCGCGGTATCGAGGTACTGGTGCGCGAGTGAAAGCAGCTGGAGGCTACGGGCGCGGTTCCGAACGAAATCGAACTGCGCCATCTCACGACCGTCAGGCAAGACAACCCAGACCACCCATCCCGCGTCGGGATCGACACCCACGGGCTCAAGGGCTTCGATGGCATCAACATTGTCGACGGTGACCAGGCTGCCGGGGTCGATCTCGGCGGTGAGCCTCGCACGCGCGACGAGTTCGAACTCTCCGTTCAGCCGGACTTCGACTGGTCGGCCCGGGGAGAGAATCGCGAGCGCCTGGTGAACTGGGCCGGTTGCCTCTTCGCCCCCGCGGCGGTTCATCTCGGGGTCCCAGAATGCTTCCTTCAGCGACTCGAGAACTCGCGTCGCGAACTTCACATCCTCAGCCGGGTTGTCGTCTCCGACTTCCGCCCCGACCTCTTCGACGATCGCGTCCGCCTCGCTCATCGCGCGCTCCTTCGTGTGCCTCCTTCGGCGGAGTGTTCTTCGCCCGAAGGCGAAACAATGACCGCCGCAACTCGTATCCAAGTATGGGCGGACCGTCTGACGCTGGCGTGACGCAAGGCCGACGACGCGGCACCTCCTGAATGCTCCCGTAACCCCGCAGGTAGTACATCGGATGCGCGGGCAAGACTCTGGTCGGAAGCACCCTTCCACTTGAGCAGGCGCGTGGCCGCAGCAGTGTCGTCGGCCAAGGCGGCCGCGGACCTGCTCAAGGTGTCGAGCAACCCCTTCGGTGTCTTGCTCGACTGGAATGGGCCGGGTCTCAGTGTGGACGCCCGGATTCGGAGGGACATGGGGGGACATCCGTATGACTAGGGGTCTTAGGAGGAGCGAGACAGCTCGCGACTCGATCCTTTGTCGCCCGGGGGACACCTATGGCCACACGAACGCGCTGACCTTCTTCTGTCACGACGCGCGACGAGAAGGAGCCATCCATGTGCGAGGCCGATGCGTGCAACGTAGGTCGGCCCGTGCGCCGCGCAAACGAGTTGGCTCGAGATCTCATTGACCAAAGCACGGTCGCTATCCACAGATCCGGAGCGATGCCTGACCGATCAGGCCGCATCCTCACGAAGATGTCTTGCGTATCGCAATCGTCAGAAGGGAACGGCGAATGGAGGCTATGGAACTCATGGCGAGGCGCGAGGCGCTCGGGCTCGACCAGGCCGGCCTGGCGGCAGTCATGCGGTGGGACAAGCTCGCCTTGGCGGATTGCGAGGCAGGAACGCGGGAGACCCCGGCGATGGTGGATGCGAAGCTCGACGAGCTGGAACTTGCTCGCGACACGATTGCGGGGATCCTCGAGGACGCCCTTCCTGGAGACCTGCCGACGTACTCATCCGATGGGGCGTTCTGGGCCCGGTGGCCCAGGTTCCGTGGAGTCCCGGCTTCGGTTCATCGGGTCGCGACCGCGGACGCGCTTCGCAGCGCGAAGTGGGCGGGCATTCAGGCTCGAATCGTTCCGGCGAGTCCGACCGTCGCCGGGCAGGGCACTTCAACGGCTTGATGGCGCAGCTGCCTCGAGCACGTACAGGATCAAAGCCGGCTCTGTCCGGCAGCCCCCCTCGGGCGGAACGTGATGTCGACGGACGACCTGCTGGCACTGCCGTTGCTCTCCGCGGACCAGGAGGCCGCACTGGGACGCATGATCGAGGCTGGCGTGGCTGCGGCGGCTGTACTGGCTGGCTACCCACTGCGAGTGGATGCGAGCAGCGCGGAGTTGGAGCGGATCGCAGCCGACGGCGAATCGGCCCGTCAGTGGTTCCTGAAGTCCAACCTGCGGTTGGTGGCGTTCGCCATGTCGGGCGTGCTGCGGGGTAGGCCCGCGGGAGTTCGGCGGGATGACGTGTTCCACGAAGGCGTCGTGGCGATGTCCGAGGCGCTGCGCAGGTTCGATTGGCGTCGGGGTCGGTTCTCGACGTTGGCGTTTCGGAGGATTCGACGGCATGTTGTGGAGTACGTCGCCACGCTGGGTGGATCGTTGGGCGTGCCCGCCCATCGCGCCGTGGAGATCCGTCGGGCCCGAGCCATTGCAGCCCGCCTCGAGTCTGAGTTCGGCCGGTCGGCTCGTGCGGGTGAGGTAGCTGCGGAACTCGGGCGCGACGTGGGGCGGGTCGAGTCGTTGCTTCGGCACCGGCCTGCGGTGTCGATCGAGGGGATGGTCGGCGACCGGCAGGAGCGGGCGCTGGCTACTCATCTGCAGGAACCGCCGGATAGCCCGCGCGCGGAGTTGGACTTGCTGCCCGTCTCGCAGAGAGAAGCGCTCGTACTCCGCTTCGGGCTGGCCGACGGGCGTCCCCGCAGCTACCGGGAGATCGGAGAAGAGACCGGCCAGTCGGAGAGCACCGCTCGCAGAGCCTGCGAACGAGGCTTGGCGGCCCTGCGTAACGCGGAGCGTGACTCGTCGGACGACTCAGCTTCAGCGACCTTGACTCGTGCGCGCGCCACTTCGCAGACGCTGCGGGAGGTCGATCGTCTCAGCAGGGCCGGACTGAGCCTGGTCGAGGTCGCGATCGCTCTCAAGTCCGAGCCGGCTGTGGTGCATGATCTGTGTCAGTCGGGTCATCGGCAGGATCCGTTGGCTCGGTTCGGCCGTCTTGAGCAGGCTCACGGATTCGAACCCGGCCCGTACACCGCTCCGTATGTGGTGGTCACCGAGGAGACGGCCCAGCGGCGCGAGCGATTCCTGGCGGCTGAGGCGGCGCTCGGCGACTCGCCGCCGGCTGCCGGCCACTCGGCGCCGCATGAGACGGTCACCGCACCGAGAAGGCGGCCAGCTGCCCCTCCGAGCCAGACGCCCCGCGCCGGCCGAGGCGTCAGCCGCTGAGTGTAGATCGGCGCCGTCCGCCACGTCGACGTCACGAAGAACCAGTCCCAAAGCGTTGCGTGCGTACCGCCTTCTGTCGGTGAGCCTCGCCCGAAGCGTCACCTTAGTGGCCTCCTCGCGCCGACGCGCCGATCGTTTGGGGGGACATGGGGGGACATGCGTTTGTCAAGGGGTTTCGCCCGGATCTGTGGATAACTCATCGTCGTCCACAGATGTTGCGGGGACCTCTGTGGCCACACCCGTGGGCTGGCCTTCTCTGGTCGCAGGAGACCGATGGAGAAGGAGCTGGCGATGAGCGTGGTGAGGGCTCTCGGGCTGGTTGACGATCAGGTGATCGCGTTGATGGTACGGCGCTGGCCGTCTTGGTGTGAGCAGGTGCCGGCCCTGGGGTCGCTGGCCGATCCGGCCGGCGTGGACGCGTGGCGGCGTGCGGCCGACCCGGCAGAGGTGGACGCGGTGTTGCGGGGTCTGGCGGAGTTGGCGGCCCGGGATGGCGGCGACGATACCGACGCCGCGACTGTGCTGGCGTGGTTGCTTCTGCCGACGGCGATCCGGCTTTCTGCCGAGTTCATCGACGCCGACCCTGACATCGACGAGCACATCGCCGCCTGCCTGTGGATCGAGGTCCGGACCTTCCGGTGGCGGACGTCATCGCGAGTGGCGGCGAACATCGCCTGGCGGGTGCGGAACCAGGTCCTGGTGGAGGTGGGTGATCGCCGGCGTCTCGCCGATCGCGGCAGGCGGACGCAGGCTCACACGCTGGTCGACGAGACGTTGGTCCGGCAGCGCGCGGAGCAGGCTGCCACGTCGGCTCGTGAGGAGCTGCTCGAGGTGCTGGACTGGGCGGTTGAGCAGGCGCTGATCTCCGAGGCCGACACCCGGCTGTTGGTTGACGTGGTCGCCGCGGCAGCGCGGTCGACGTCGGGACCCTCGGCCGGTGGCTGGCTGCTCGGTAACCAGGCCTCGGATCTGGTCGCCGCCGAACGGGGCGTGAGCGGGCGCACGGTGCGGCGCCGCGCGAAGCGAAGCATCGATGCGTTGGCCGACGCGTTTCAGAGCCAATCGCCGACCGGTGCTTCAGCTATTCGTCGGATTGCGTGACTCGTCGTGTCCGAATCGGCCCGTCTTTTCGGCTTAGTGGGGCGAGGAGGTTCCACACCGATGATCATCAACGATTCGCCCGTCGAGGTGGCCCGGCTGTTCAGCCTGCTGGGGCAAGAGCAGGCCGCCGTGCGAAGCCTGGCCCACACCACGGCACAGTTGCAGGAGATCCAGGACGCCAAGCTGCGGCTTGCCGCGATGAACGGCCCGGCGCTGCGCGCCGGCCTGCGCCGCCGAGCCCGGGCGCTGTGAAGATGACCGCCCTTACGCCGCTGGTATCGGTGGAGGAACTCCGCCGCGCCTACCTCGCGCTGGCTGCCGGTGAGTTCACCCACGGCACGCGCCGCGCACGCAACCGCACCCCGGACGGCCCGGCGTCTGCCTGGTGTGCTGCTCCCGATGAGCGGGTGGTCTTGGTGGTCGGCGCGACGGCTGGTGCCGGCACGTCCATTACCGCGTTGGCGCTGGCCACGGCGGCGGGCGAAGCGCGGGTGGTCGAGTGCTGCACCGTCGCGGCCTCGGGCCTGGCCGCCGCGAGCCAGGCCGAGCTGGGCGTCACGCCGGACGGCTGGGCGCAGGGACGCCGCGACCGAGTGCTGATCGAGCGCCGCACCGACCGGGTGCACCGCGCCGACGACATGCCGCTGCCCAGCAGCAGCCCGAAGCCGCTGACCGTGGTCGACTGCGCGTGCGAGATCGACCTGCTCCTCGCCGGCCGTGGCTGGCTGACCGACTTGGCCCACACGACCGACATCGTCGTGGTGGCCACCACACCCAGCGTGCCGGGCCTGCGACGGCTCGAGTCGGCCATCAGCCTTCTGGGCCTCGCCCGGGTCTCCGCGGTACTCACCGGCACCACCAGACGCTGGCCGCGGACGGTGGCTCCGCTGCTCGGGCCTGCCGGCCGGCAACTCCTCGCCGCTGGGCGACTGATCGGCCTGCCTCACGACCCGACCCTGAGCGTCCACGGGGTCACCACCGACCCGCTTCCGGCGCCGGTGCTGTCCGCCGCCGCCACCCTGCTGTCCCAAATTGGAAGGAGCCTGTGATGACTCTCGCTGAACTGGCGCTCGTCCCGGCCGTGATTCCGTTGAAGGTGTGCCCGAAGGCGCCGCCGGGTGCCCAACAGTACGCCGACGACATCCAGGGCTACGTGCTGTGGGGCGTGATCATCCTGTTCGCGGTCGGCATCGTGGTCGCGATCGGCGGCATCGTCGCCGGCCGGATCTTCAACATGCCGCACGCATCCAAGGCCGGCATCGTGGGCATCTTCGTCGTCCTGCTGGCAGCGATCGCGTTCGTCGTCGCGCCCGGGATCGTCGAAAGCATCCTCGGCAACGGCTGCATCTAGAGGTCCTGGCTCATGTTCAGCCGCGCAGCGAAGCAGACCCGAACCGCGTCCGAGCCGTGGGGACGCAACCGCCTGCTCCTCATGCTCGCCGCCGCGACGATGGCGGCAGGGCTCCTCGTGGTCGGGCTGGGCATGGCGATCTGGTCCGCCCTCGGCGCCTCCGGCCAACAGATCGTGCCCGCCCCATCGGACGGACCCCTCCCGGAGGCCGGGTCCGTCCGGGATCGGATCGCGGCCGCACCGATGGTGAGCCTGGACCCTGAGGCGGCGTTCAACCCCGACCCAGCCCCCACCGCCACCGGCGAACTCCGGGTGCCGATCGCCCAGGTCGACCTCGGCCCGGCGGACGTGCCAACGGGCTTCCCGCACACCGATGTAGGGGCGGTCGGCCAGCTGGCTGCGATCGAGAAGGCCGTGCTGGAGTCGATGAGCCTGCCGCTGACCCGCGACATCCACACCGCGTGGGTGCAGCCCGGCGGGCCCTCGCTGGAGGAGTGGGAACTTACCCGCAACGTGCAGGCCTTCCTCGCCGCCGCCCGGCAAGGCGGTGTCGAGAAGGACCTGACCACCCTGGTGTCGGCCACCTCTGCTGCCGGTCTGGTGAAGGGCAGTGACGGACCCGACTGGACGGTGGCGTGCGTCCTGATGGACGTCCAGGCCGTGATCCGCACCGATTCCCGGATGGGCTACGGCTTCTGTTCCCGGATGGCATGGGACGCCGACCAAGGGCGCTGGATGGTCGCCCCCGGTCCCGTACCGGCACGGGCGCCGTCTGCGTGGCCGGGCTCGCGGGCGGCGGCGGAAGCGGGCTGGCAGACGTGGATCGAAGAGGCGGGGGTGCGGTGATGGAGTGGTGGAACCCGTTCGCCAAGCTCGGCTCGACGGCGGCCCAGATCGTCACCGACGGCTGGACGGCGATGATGCTGAGCTTCTGGAACGCCGGGCTGTGGGTGCTCCGGCTGGTGCTGTCGTGGATGGACCACTGGCTCACCCCCGACCTGTCCGCGGACGGGCCGGCGCACGAGCTGTACCAGGTGACGTACTGGTTCGCCGGCGTACTGGTGGTCATCATGCTGCTGGTCCAGATTGGGATCGCCGCCGGCCGCCGGGACGGCAAGGGCCTGGCGCGGGCCGGGATCGGGCTGGCCCAGTTCCTGATCGTGACCGCGAGCTGGATCGGCTACACCGTGGCGGTTACCGCTGCGATGGGCGGGTTGACCCGGGCATCCATGCAGTCGCTGCTCAACGTGACCTCCTGGAACTCCTGGCAGCCCTGGACCGCCTTCGACCCCAAGCAGGTGACTGACGCCGCACTGGCCACAGTGCTGGGCGGCATGGGCTTGTTGGTGTGGATCGCCGCGATCGGGCACCTGCTGGTGATCCTGGCCCGGGACGCGGCGCTGATCGTGCTGGTGGCGACCGGGCCGATCGCCGCGGCCGGGCTGGTGAACGAGACGACGAGGGCGTGGTTCTGGAAGGCGTTCCGCTGGTTCCACGCCGCTGTCGCCTCACCGCTGCTGGTGGTGATCGTGACCGGGGTCGGCATGAAGTTCGCCGAGGGTGTCGCTGCCGGGAAGGCGGGCACGGTGGAGGCTTCGGTCGGAACCGTGCTGCCAGCAGCGGTGCTGATCTGCATCGCAGTCATCTCGCCTGTAGCGCTGTTCAAGATGCTGGCCTTCCTCGACCCCGGAACCTCATCGGGCGCCTCCATGCGGTCGGGGATGCTGGCTATGGGCGGGCTGCAGGGTCTGCTCAGCGGGAACCCGGCCGCGGACGGCACGGCATCGAGCAGCAGCGGCAGCCAGTCAGCCGGTGAGGCGAGTGCGGATGCTGCCACCACAACCCGGGTTGCCGGTGCGGTGCAGCAGGGCGGGTCGTTCCTGGGCCCGGTCGGTGTCGGGCTGGCTGCCGGGCTGGGCGTGATGACGAAGCTCGGCACGTTGGGCACGGCGGTGCTGACCGACGTGACCAATCAGGAGGGCGTGGGTCACAACACCTACCAGCCCGACTACCAGGACGGACGCCGCGACGACGCCGCGCGCGCCAACCGGGAAGCCAACGGCCAGAACCAGTCCACCCCCAGCACCAACACCGACCCCGGCCCGACCGGCGGCACCCCCACCACCGCCGAATGCGGAGCAGCACCAGCCGGGGGCTCCCCAGCAACCACCGGGACCGCCAGCAGCGGCGCCGGTGGGGCGTCGGCGGCCGGCGGTGCGAGCGCGGCCGAGGTGGCCGTCGTCGCCCTGTAGGGCGAGCAGAGGACGAAAGGAGAGTGTGCGGTGGCGACGGTGTATGGCGACTACACCCGGGACCGGGTGGGCATGGTGTTCGGCCTGACGTTGGTCCAGCTGGCCGTCCTGGTCGCGGCCGGGCTGCCGCTGCTGTGGGCGGCCTGGGCCGAGCGGTGGGCGCTGGCGGTCGGCTTGGCGCTGGGCTGGGTGGTACTGCTGGTGCTGGTCGCCGTCCCGGTGCACGGACGCTCCGCGACCGGATGGCTGCTGGCTGCAGCCAGCTACGCCATCGGTGTGGTGCTGCGGTGGAGCCGGTGGCGATCGGCGGCAGCCAAGGGTCGCAGCGAGGAACTCGACAAGGCGGATCTTCCCGGGGTCCTGACCGGTATCGAGGTGCACGACGGGCCGCCGACTGGACCGACCAACACCCGGATCGCACTGATCCAGGACCACGCCAACCGCGTCTGGGCAGCCACCGCGGCGATCACCCACCCCGGGCTGGCGTTGGCCGACACCGACGACCGGGACAGCCAGGGCCGCGGACTGGCGACGCTGCTGAACGCTGCGGCCCGCACCGAGCTGATCAGCGAGGTGCTGTTCGTGGTCCGCTCGGTGCCCGACGACGGGGCGGAGCGGCAGCAGTGGCTGGCCGCCCACCGTCCCGACACCGCGCCCCGGCTGGCCAGGGTGGTGAACGAGCAGATGGCTGCCGTCTTGACCCGGGCCGGCGTCCGCACCGAAGCGTTCGTCACGATCGTGGTCCCTGAGGCGCGGCTGGCGAAGGAGTCCAAGGAGTTCGGCCGCGGCGTCGACGCCAGAGCGCGAGCCATGACCATGCTGATGGGCGAGGTGGAAGGCCACCTGCGCACCGGGCTGCGGGTTCCCCAGGTCGAGTGGCTCAGCTCCGCCCAGCTGGCGGTCGCGGTCCGCACCGGCTTCGCCCCCGGCGACCGCGCCGGCATCATCGAAGCCCTCGCCGCCCACGCAACCGACCCGGGGGTCAACGCCGATGTGCCCTGGTCACAGGCCGGGCCCGCGGGCGCGGAGGTGGCGGCCCGCCACTACGTGCACGACGCCTGGCACAGTGTCTCGGCCACGATCAAGCTGCCCGCCAAGGGCGCGGTTCTCGGCGCGCTCGCCCCGGTGCTGACCCCGACTGAGCCGGGGGAGCGGCGTGCCCTGGCGGTGGTGTTCCCGATCCTGCCGCAGTCGATCGCCGACCGGCAGACCCAGAACGCCGAGACCGCCGCCGACATGGGCGAAGCACTCCGCGCCCACGCCGGAGTCAAGACCCGGGCCAAGGACCGCACCACCATCGCCCGAACCCGCGGCCTGGACGCCAAACTCGCCGCCGGCACCGCGCTCGTCCGGCCCTACGCCGTCGCCTGCGTCACCGTCCCCCGCACCATGCCGATCGCCGAGTTCGGCCGCCGCCTCGACGCCGCCATCCGCCGCTCCGGCTTCGCCCCGCTACGGCTGGACCTGTCCCAGGACGCCGGATTCGCCGCCGCCACCATCCCGGTCGGCATCGGGCTGGACCGGAAGAGCGACCAATGAACAGCCGGACCGGTCGCGACGTGGCAGGTCTGCTGGCCGACTTCGGCCACCAGCTGCCCACCACCACAGCCAGCACCACGGTCCCGAAACAGGCGCGGCTGTTCCGGCCCGCCCCCCGTAGAGGCCAGCCCCGGCCCGACCGCGGCTGGTCCCCGGCACCGGCACCGGTCTCGGTATGGCGGATGACCAGCGACCAGGCCGCCGTCTTGTGGCCTTTCGTGGCCAGCCCCGCCATCCCGCCCCGCGGCGCCCAGATCGGCATCGACTACCTGTCGCGGACAAGCTTCCACGCCGACCCCAACGGCTGGGTTCTCGACCCCACCATCCCGGTGTCCAACCCCAACATGATCACCTTCGGCAAACCCGGCATGGGCAAGTCCGCCACGGTGAAAGCGTTCGTGCTGCGCATGCTCGGCTTCGGCTACAAGGCCCTCATCCTCGGCGACGTCAAGGACGAGTACGAACCATTGTGCCGGGCCGTCGGGGTCACCCCGCTCGCGATCGGCCAAGGCCTCAAGGCCCGGATCAACCCGCTCGAGTTCGGCCCGCTCAAACTCGGCTGGGACCACCTCGACCCCGCCGCAGCGCAGGAACGGGCCAAGATCGTGTTCGCCCGGTGGGCGACCCTGATCCGTGGCCTGGTCGGCTCTCAGAAGATCGGCCAGATCCCGGTCCCGTACGGGCCCAGCGAAGACGTCGTCGTCGACGCCGCGCTGCGGATGCTCACCGGCTACACCGACGGCCACACCCGCCTGGCCGAAACCACCATCCCCGCCCTGTGGCACCTCCTCGACACCCCCACCGACGACCTGGTCACGGTCTGCCGGTACGCCTCCAGTCGCCACTTTCTCGACGAGACCCGGCTGCTGCGCGACGCTCTGGCCAAGCTGGTCGGCGGCACCCTCAAGGGCCTGTTCGACGACCACACCAGCATCGCCCTGGATTGGACCGCCCCCATCCAGTCCCTGTCCCTGTCCCGCCTCGAAGGGCTGGGCGATGAGGCGACCGGGATGGCACTGCTGTGCCTGAACAGCTGGGGCCGGGCGATGCGGGAGACCGCCGCACCGGGGGATCTGCGGATCGTGGTCCGCGACGAGGTATGGAAGATCATGCGCCTCGGCGTGGATGCGGTGAAGAGTCTCGACGCTGACCTCAGGTTGAGCCGCCGCGACGGCGACATCCAGTACGCCATCGGCCACAAACCCACCGACCTGGAAAGCGTCGGCGACGCCGGCTCCCAAGCCGCCCAGATCGCCAAGGACCTGCTCCACCTTGCCGACACCAAGATCCTCCACGGCCAAGACGCCGCCGTCGCCCACCACCTTGCCGACCTGCTCGACCTGACCGAGATCGAGACCAGCTGGATCACCGACTGGTGCCGCCAAGCCCCCGGCCGCGCGGTATGGAAGGTAGGGGAGTGGACCTTCAAGGTCGAAACGGTCCTCCACCCCCTGGAGGCGAGCCAGCTCACCGACACCAACAGCCGCCTCAGCGCGGCCGCGGGGTGAGGTCATGCGCTGGCTCGCCGTCCTCATCGTCGCCGTCGCGGTCATCCTCGCCGGCGTCCCCCTCGGCGCCGCCGCACTGGCCGCCGCCCTGATCGCGCCCGCCGTCGCCGAGCAGATCCGCCAAGACCCCTGCAGCGCCTACGACACCGCCACCACCTTGTCCGCCACCGCCGCCGCCGGGTTCGCGCTGCCGAAGTGGGGCAGCCCACGGCACCAGTCCCTGACCAGCCCCGCCCAAACCATCCCTGCCCAGATCCGGCAGCTGTATGTCGCCGCTGGCGCCCGCTACCAGGTGCCCTGGCAGCTGCTCGCTGGCATCGGGATGGCCGAAACCAGGCACGGCCGCAACAACCGAACCTCCAGTGCCGGAGCCCAGGGGCTGATGCAGTTCATGCCCGGCACCTTCGCCGCCTACGGGGTCGACGGGGACAGGGACGGCCGCCGTGACATCCACAACGACGCCGACTCGGTGTACTCCGCCGCCCACTACCTGGTCGCCACCGGCGTCCGCACCGGCCCGGCCGGCGTCATCAAGGCGCTGTGGGCCTACAACCGTTCGGTCAGCTACCGCAACGACGTGCTCTACTACGCCTGGTCCTACGCCGGAAAAGGTGGCGCCATCGTCTCCGCCGACGACCCGACCGATTGCCTACCCCAGCTGGACGGCGAGCTGCCCGGCCTCGACGGGACCTGCCCGCCCTCACACTCCGCAGCCGAACACGGGCTGAGGCCCACCGCACTGCGCGGGCTGCGGTGCGTCAAAGCAGCCTTCCCCGCCATCGTCAGCATGGGCGGACGCGGCGGCCGCCCGATCGCCACCTCCGACCACCCCCGCGGCCTGGCCGTCGACTTCATGATCCCGCGATGGGCCACCGGCGCCGGGAACGCGTTCGGCTGGCGGGTCGCCCGCTGGGTCCAGGCCCACGCCAAGCAGCTTCGCGTGAAGTACATCATCTGGGACGCCAAGAAGTGGAACCCCTCCGCCAGCGACACCTGGCGGGCCTACCGGCACCCCCTCGGCAACACCAACCCGACGCTGGCCCACCGCAACCACGTCCACGTCAGCTTCCACACCTGAGAGGAAGGACCCGCCTGTGAACCTGCAATCCGAACGCCGCCACAATCCCTACCCGCTCACCTGGGAACTGCCGGTCGGCATCCTCACCAGCTGGCTGGTGCTGTCCGCGATCGGCGTCCAGGGCGCCCGAGCCATGGCGAACCTGCTCTCCGGCGCCGGCTGGGCCTGGCCCGCCGGCCGGGCACTGTTCACCAGCCTGCCGGCCGTCCTGGCCGGCAACCCGCGGGCGGGGCTGGCCAACACGGCGGGCACGGCCAGCCCCGCCCTGCTCTACACCGCGCTCGCCCTGGTCGAACTCGGCATCACCGCCGCCACCATCACCGCCGGCTGGTGGGCCTGGCGCCGCTGGGCCGGCGCGATGAGAGGAATGGCCACCCCCACCGAAGCCGAACAGATCCTCGGCATCACCCGGCTCCGCCGCCACGCCGCCGTCATCCGGCCCGACCTCCCACCACCCCACACCACGCTCAGGAGACAGCAATGACCGCACACACCGACCCCGTCGGCATCTACCGCAACCAGCCCACCCTGCCCGCCCCGACCGAGGACGACCTCAAGCGGTGGGTCGGCAAGATCACCCTGTGGTGCACCACCCGCACCACCTACATCCTCGAAGATGCCGACGACGAAGATCGCCTCGACGTCGTCGGCGAAGAGCTGGCCGAGCGCCTCAACTGGCTGCCCACCGAGCTGCTCGCCGACTTCCGCACCACTCAGGGACGCGACCCCACACCCCGCGAGATGTTCGACCGCTACCAGCAGCAACTCAGGGTCGCTGGCTTCGAATGGGATCCCGACCAGGAGCGCCCCGAACCCTGGGGCGACGACAAGGCCACCGTGCTGGTCTCCTTCGACGAGGCCACCATGGACCGCGGCCGGGCCTACCACGAGTACGGCATCGAGATCGGCACCTGGCTCAACGAGTACACCGTCGAAGCCGACAACGAGGACTGCCTCCCCTGGACGTGGACGGACGAGGACGAGGACCGATACCAGGACGAGACCCCCGGCCGATCGCCCGCCGCCGCCACCGTGACCTCCCAGACCGAACCCCAGCCGGATGGCCTCGCGAACGGGCTGTCCGCACAGACCGAGCCCGAGGAGGTGTGGGAGGTGCTGACCCCGGCACGGAAGAAGGCCCGACCGTTCCCGGGCCGGCCGGCGCACTGGCCCCACCGCAACGCCCGCCGGACACGGGCGCGGCGCCGCAACAACCACAAGGGAGGATCACGATGAACGACAACAGCGTCCCGCGCCTGCAGATCAGCGACCCCGGCGACCTCGCCCAAGTCATACCCCACCTGGTCGGCTTCCGGCCCGAGGACTCGCTGGTCATCGTCGTCACCACCCAGAGCCAGGTGCAGGTCACCGCCAGAGCCGACCTCAGCGACCTGCTCCAACCCGGCCAAGCCGAAGACATCATCGACCGCATCTGGGCCAGGTTCCCGCTCGCCGGCGCACACCTGGCCGCCTACACCAGCGACCACGACACCGGCTGGGCGATCATCCAGCGCTGCGAGAACCACCTGCCACCCTTCGCCGACCGCGGCGCCATGATCGTCGACGGCAACACCTGGCACACCCGCGACGGCGAATCCGGGCCTGTCGACCCCCACGGACGAGCCGCCACCCAGCTGGCCGTCCACGGCCTGTCAGTGCTGGCCAGCCGCACCGAACTGAAGGCCCGGTTCGCCACCGCCGAGAACAGCCCGTCCCTGGATGCGGCGCAGGACCGTGCCCTCGCGTCCCTGCCCGACCCCGACAACAAGGCCGCGGTCGTCGCCAGCCTGAAAGCGTTGCTGGGACGCACCCTGCCGGGCCCGGTCGAGGCCGGAGGCGCGGCTGCCCAGATCAGCCAGCACGACGCGCTGCGTCTGGCCGGCCTGGTCACCGCCGGCACGGCCCGCGACCTTGCCCTGGCCTCGATCACCCGAGACAACGCCCACCAACACCTCCAGCTGTGGCGCAATGTCGTCAACCAGATCCCGGCCAGTGCGGCCGAGATGCCGCTCTACCTGGCCGGCATGGCCGCCTGGGTCAGCGGCGACGGGGCAGCCGCCGTCGTCGCGGTCGAAAGGGCCCAAGCCGTTGCCGGTCCCGGCCTCCGCCCATTCGCCCTCCTCGACGCGCTCATCGACAACGTGATCCACCCGAACACCTGGCCCCAGCTGCGCGACCAGATCATCACCCAAACCGATCCGGCCGTCCGCCACGCACTCGACCAGCCACGACCCCGCGAGGAAGCCGAATGGGAGAGGGTCCAGCCGACACCCGGCAAGGCCCGACCCCACCTGCACACCACGTCCCTCAACCCGCCCGCCCCCGGCGTCGCGATCTGAAGGGGGCGGCATGGCTACGCGACACCGGTTCGATCCCTGGGACGTCGGCTGGCGGATCGGTACTGCGCACGAGCCGCGCGCCGGCGAGCTGTGGTGCCCATGGGACCGCACCGCCGGCGTCATCGGGCCCCAAGGCAGCGGCAAGACCCTGGACGTCCTCACCCCCGCCCTGCTCGGCGCCCCCGGTGCCGCCCTGGTCACCCTCACCAAAGCAGACGACCTGCTGCTCAGCATCACCGCCCGCCAGCAACACCGGCGACCTGTCGCCGTCCTCGACCCGTTCGGGCTCGCCACCGGCATCCCCGAACTGGTCTGGGACCCGATCGCCGGCTGCGTCGACCCCATCGTCGCCGAACGCCGAGCCAAAGCCTTCACCGCCGGCACCATCCACACCACCGCCAGCGGCGGCTCCGGAGATGCCGCCGCCCGGTTCTATGCGGCCGAGGCTGCGAAAGTTCTGATGGCCTACTTCCATGCCGCCGCGCTCGTCGGCGACGACCTGGACACCGTCCTGCGCTGGGTCGCCAACCCGCTCGGATCGCCCGAACCCGCCGAGGCCCTGCTCACCCATCCCGCCGCCGCGCCGTTCTGGCACGGCCTGCTCCAAGGCGCCCTCATCGGCGACGACCGCACCGCCGGCAACACGATCACCACCGTCCAGCAAGCGATGGGTCTGTTCTTCCAACCCGACATCCGCCGCCGCTGCGTCCCCGGACCCGGCCGGCCAGCCACCGACATCGACGCCCTGATCGCCGCCCGCGGCACCATCTATCTGCTCGGCCGTGAAGACCCCTACGCCTCAGCCTCACCACTGATGACTGCCGCCGCCGAGGACATCCTCGACACCGCCCTCACCCTCGCCAACGACAGCCGGTGGGGACGGCTTTGCCCACCCATGCTGGCCTGCCTCGACGAGCTACCCTCCACCGCACCCCTCCCGACCCTGCGGACCCGGATGGCCAACGAGCGCGCCCTGGGCATCAGCTTCATCTACGCCGCCCAGACCCGGGCCCAACTCGTCGCCATCTTCGGCGAAACCGAAGCCCGCGCCCTCATCGGCCTCACCAACGTCCTGGTCATGTTCGGCGGCAGCAAGGACGTCCACTTCAACCGCGAGATCTCCGACCTGGTCGGCACCGTCCGGATCGCCCGCACCACCTGGCAGACCGGCGGACACGGCAGCCGCTCCACCTCCGGGGAAGACATCCCGATCCTGCGGCCCGAGGAAGTCCGCCAACTCCCCGAACGGCACGCGCTCATCGTCGCCGAGAACACCCGCCCCATCCTCGCCCGACTCAGCCGCTGCATCGACGGCAAGGCCGGTCAACACCTCCTCGCCGACCAAGCCGCCGCGCGCGCACGACTCGCCAGCCTGCGGGCCGGCCAGATCCCGGCACGCGCGAGAGCCATCGCTGCCCGCGCCCAAGCCAAACTGCACGACCTGACCGGAGACCCGTCATGAGCCGGCCCCTCGCCAGAGCCTTCCCGATGCCGCTCAGCCCGCGGCTGCACGCCGCCTACGACGACCTGTACCTGGCCGCCAACGGCGACGAGAAGACCAAGCGGCGCATCGGCAACCCCGCCAGCCTGTCCCGACCATGGGACCCGCCCAGCTGCCAGAACCCCGAGCTGCGCCGTGAGCTGTGGCAGTGGCTCGACGAGGTGGTCGACTGGTTCAACACCGAATACGTCTGGGACCTCGGCGGGGGAACGATGATCCCGCCGTGCTGGCCCCTCCACCCTTACCTGGTCCACGAGATCGCCGCTCTCGCCGATCAACGCCGACGCGCCAGCATCGACACCACCAGCAACAGCCTCGAAGAATGGCACCGCTACAGTGTCCCCGCCTTCATCGAACGGCTCAGACAGCGAACCCGTACCCTGTGTGACGAAGACCACAAGCCCTGGCCCGGGCGGTCCCGCCACACCCGCTACAGCAGCACTAAGGCAACGCAGGAGCGGCAGGCCGCCTTCGACGCCGACCTCGCTACCAACGAGCCATCCAACGGCCGTCCGCGCCTACGGATCGTCGACCACGGCGGCAACACCATCGACGCGGTCACCGGCGAGGTCGTGACCGACTGAAGGCCCTTCGGCTAGCGCCAACGTCCGGTTGCACCGAGCGCGAAGTCGCTCACGCGTGCTCCCGCTAACGCCTGACCGCCTGGCCTCGCTGCGAGCCCCTCATCATTCGCCGCAGCTTGGTTGAGTGCTAGGAGCTGCGCAGGGATGTCGGAACCAGCCTCTAGTTCGTATGCCGACATGACGGCTCGGTTGAGCCGTTCGTGAGCCGTGCGCAGCGGTGAACGACCCGGTGTTCGGAGAGCGTTGTACTGCCGCTTGAGCGAAGTTCCATCCGTAAGGTACCGACTGCGCAACGCGAGGATTTCAGCGGCCGCAGACGCGATCTCGCTCACTGCAGCCCCGGATGGTGATGCAGGCCATGGGAACGTGTCCCAGACTGTGGTCGATGTATAGCGGAGTCTAGTTTCTAGGGTCGAGCAACGGATCGAAAGCCAGCTGCTGTGAACGCTGGACGACAGGATGCCGAAGGAGTAGTCGTCGTCGACGGAGAACACGGTCGCTGAGTCCGCGGGATGGACCGTGGACGAGACGAAGCTGTAGACGGGCATCCGGTGCTCGCTCTGAACGCGACTCGTCATGAGGTACCGGTCCGTCTTCGATATGGCAGCCAGAAGATCTTCCCTGCGGTACGCGAGTTGCCACCAACGCGCAAGGAATCCAGCGTGATGGTTGTTCGTGCGGGCCCGGGGGTTTCGCTTGAGGACCGCCGCGTTGCGCTCAGCTTCTTCGGCCGCCTTCCGCGTCCGATCTGGAAGCGCAAGCTCGCGAAGTCGGCGCATCAGACGGGGGGCTCGTGCTTCGGCCTCGACGACATCGGTGAACGGCAGATCGATGACCCAGGCGCAGATTGCAGTGTTGCTCAGCATCTCCGTTCCGCCGAGGAAGGGCGCGACGTAGTTCAGCTCGGCAGACCCGGACAGTTCCCGAAGCACAGTGGGTCCGACCACAAAGGCTTCCACGTCGCCCGGAGTCTGGCCCTGGAAGCACACCTGCGGCACCGTGTTGCGCGTGAGCTTGGCTGCACCCCTCACGTCGACATGAGGGGCCAGGGCGCTGTTGATCGACGGCGTCTCCAGTCGAAGGTTTCCATCATTGAGCCAGAGGACCTTCGGGCCGGGGCTTTCACCCTTGACCCAGTTCACGATGGACACAGACACTGCGGCGTCACCCGACCACGGCTGCGTAGACACCGCTTCAGTGATGACACCGCCGTGGTCGACGACGTAGTCGAGCGATGCCTCCCGCGACTCGTTCTGTCGGATTGTGTTTGTTGCCACGAATCCGACCCGCCCGCCATCCTTGACTCGGTCATGCGCCAAGGGGAACCAGTAGCTCACGAAGTCCGACACCCCGCCCACGCCAGGATAGGTCTCCGCGAGCCGCGAGACGTAGTCGGCCCCCAGCTCTCGCTGCATCTTGCGTCGACCCATGTAGGGCGGATTCCCGATGATTGCATCTGCGGTGGGCCATGGGGCGAAGAGTGCGTCGGCGCAGACGATGTTGGAGTCGAGGTTATCCAAAGGGAGAACCATCTGCTGGTCATCTAGCTCGTCGCTTGCCAGCTTCTTGCCCAGCATGAGGGTCACTTTGGCGATCTCGACCGCGAAGGAGTTCACGTCCAGCCCGAAGAAATGATCCGGCGTTACGTACGCGAAGGACGGTTGGGCCGCCGTTGCGACTCCGCGACGTCGATCATCAATTCGGGTCAGGATGTCCTGCTCAAGCCGGCGCAACTCCCTGTAAGCGACGTAAAGGAAGTTCCCCGACCCGCAGGCTGGGTCGAGCACGCGCGTCCTCGACAGATCTGCGTGCAGCTGCTGAAGCTCCTGAATCGAGCCAGCGGCCTCGATCCGCTCTCGCCAAGGAGCAACGAGGGTAGGGCCGACGACCTTGCTGATGTCTGCTTGGCTCGTGAAGTGAGCACCCAGGGCGTGACGCTCACCGGCGTCGAGGGATCCTTCGAACAGCGTCCCGAAGATCTCCGGACGAACCTTGGACCAGTCCGAGCCGCATGCTTCGCGCAGCAGGCGGAGCTCCTCGAGGGTCAGTTCCAGAGGGTCTACGGACGCGAAGAGCCCTCCATTGAAGTACGGCGTACCCTTGAAGCGCCCGCCACCCGTCGTTCCTGGCTCATTCATCGCACGGAAAAGTCCACCGAGCAGATCGAAACAGTCTGACCCACTTCGCGCATCATGGACCGCTCGTGAGAAGAACTTCTCTGGAAGGAGACCAATGTCCTCGCTGAACATGCCCATGACGCATTGCAGCCCAAACCGCTGAGCCCTAGCCCTGTCCACTCCTCGCGAAATGATCGCCCGGATCACCCTAGAAACGTCGGCCGCAGCCTCACGCGTGACCGCCACAAGATCGTTGCCGAAAATGGGCTCGCGGGGGGTCGGAAGCATGAAAGCTAGGACCTCGGGACGGCTGTGTAGGGCGTCAATGGGCACTCGATCAACAGGTTCGTCCAGCTGGTTCTCGAAGTCGTAGACCCAGAATTCGTCAAAGTTGCACAGAACCACATATCGCGGGCGATCGGGTACCGCAGCCACCCAGTAGTCGAAGGCCTGGCGATAGTGCTTCTTCAAGTCCGCGCCCGCCTTCTTCATCTCGATCAGGCAGCGTGGTTTCCACATCAGATCGGCAAAGGCAGTGCCCTTCTGGTCCCGCTTCTTGATCCGGCTCTCGAGGGTGGCACCGGCTTCTCGCACGCCGTCATGCCCCAGCGCTCGGAAAAGGTGCTCGAGGAAGATCTGAGCCTCGCCCTTCTCATCGCCTCGAAGGCTATTACGGCGATAGTTGGCGAAGGCTTGAAGCTCCGCCCGCAGGGCGTTCGGATCTTGGTTGTCATGACTCGTGGCGCTCACAGTCGCAGAATCTACCGCCGCAGGCGGCTGCGAAGACCCACGACCGGCGCCTTTACCAGCATGCGTTGCGACCCCAAGGATGCGGCGGAAAGTCGAACCCAGAGTCGAGGTGACGCAGGCACCGGATCAGGCCGAGTTGCTTCAAGTCCGATCCTCTGCGACCGGAGCGGGTGAAGCTGTCGGCGACGGTTGAGAACGAGGCCACTGTGACGAGGTCATTTCGGCAACAGATTCGGCCGTCACCAGAAGCCTGGTGGCATGGCCAAGCCACGCGGAGGCTGACGCGTCAGGTGGCACCGGTGGTCGCTGTCGCGCCATCGGCTCGAGGGGCCTGCTAGGTCAACAGTCCCAAAGCCGACGTCACTGGCGTGGAGAGGACCTGACCTACCGGAACCTCAGGCGCGGCCGGATGTCCTCAGCGGGTAGCCAGGTAGGGCGCTAGGGGCCGCCTGGACGCGGCTCCCACTCCACGCACACACGACCTTCTCCCTCCACAGCACTACCGCAGGGATGACCTCGGTGTGCGTTCTCCACATCAACCTCGCCAGGACCAGACGATGGCCGAAGTAGCCCTTCCACTCGGCCCGCGAGGCGGGCCACACGCGTTGACCGCAGAGGGTAGTGCCGGTCGTCCGCGCGGGCACTGCCCACGCCTGCGCGAAATGGCGATGTCGTCGGCGGGTCGGCGTCGGCACACCCGGGGCGAACCCGGGGTGGTGAGTCCGGAGGACGATGTCTCCACTCGGGCGAGGTCGATGCACGGTGACCGCTAGCGTGTGATCAGCAGACCTGCCGGGGCGCGCCGCTCCGAAGGTGACGGGATGTCCTGTCTGGAAGGACGGCACTTGATTTTCGTGCAACCGACGGGCCGCGAGGTCGACCCGGCCCATATTCCGGAGCTGGACGACGCATTGTTCACCTCGGACCCGTACAGCCACTTCCTCGCCCAGATTGAAGCGATCACCGCTGATGAGCCGAGCGATCCCTACGGCTCGTCGTTGGCTGGGCAGCTCTGTGATGTGCTGCACCGCCCGGCAGCCGAGATGCCGACGGCGAATGGACGCGCCAGAGGGCTTCGGAGAGCGCTCGATGCCCTCACGCTGCGCCAGAACCTTGCCGAGACGGTGGTCAGGATGTGGCTCGCAACTCTGGAGGCTTGGGCCAGTCCGACAGGAACCGCCAGCGTCTGGGCCACTCTCACCGACGAACCGGTGCAAGTCGCTGACTGCCTGCGACAGATCGCGGACAACCCCGGCAATCAGGATCCGGAGATAGTTCTGCGGTTGCTCGTGCCAGAGCGCCTCATCAGCGAAGTCCAGTCCGGCAGCCCTTTTGCGGAGGCTGTCGACACCATGTGTGACTGGATGCGTCATGCCGAGACACTCCTCACCCGTAGTGACATCTGCTTGCCCGCGGCCTACAACAAGGCGAAACATGGGCTCGCGGTCCGCGCTCGCGACGACGTGCGGCTCGACTTCCTTCCTGCAGAAGCGATTCCGGACGGCACGAGCGGCCGAGTGCCGCTGAGCGCCTTCGAATCTGCGGTCCCGGTCATCGACCAGCCTTGCGTTCTGTACCTCGCCCGGCCGCCCAAAGGCGCGTCCGGCCACAAGGAGTGCCTGGAGATGACCTGCCTTCGCCTCGATGTGGCAACTATGCTCGCCGAGTGCTTCATGCTGGCCACGACGCACGCCGCCATCTTCCACACCGCCGCGTCCCGGTATGAAGCATGGCGGGGCGTCGAGCTCGGCATCGCGCCCTATCCACGCCTCTCCAACGGGCCGACGCCTCAGCAGCTTCTGGGGACGGCGGTCACCGGCCTTCGGGCTGCAATCACATTCAGGCCCGACGGCTCACCCTCCGAACGCACCCCGGGGATCGGATATAGCAACGGTGTCTTCCAGGCAATCTCAGTCGGTGCTCCGCTACCCGGAGTGGTGATCGAAGGCTAGGTGCGCCTCCGGTCATTGGGACCTTGCCCGAGGTATCGCTCGAGTGGGCGGCAAAGGCGGAGTGTCATCGCTGCGGCCATCCGTCGGGCGCGACAAAGAACGGACGGTATGCGGGAAAGCCCCGCGGGTGGTCGTAGCGCGTCCAGCCCAAACCCGACCAGAATCCGTCGGCCTCCTCGCTGAACGCGACGAGCCGTCTGCCAGGAAACCGGTCGGCGATCAGCTCGACCACCAGGCGCCCGAGGCCCTGCCCGCGGCAACGAGCGGAGACTTCGAAGAAGTCGATCTCGAGAACGTCGGGACCAAGGTCGGGCACCCGCTCGTAGTGGTCGTACGCCACCTCCTGGTCAAGTTCGACCCGTGCGACTTCGGCGTCTTCCAACCATGCGGACCACAGCGAGTACCGGCTGCCGAGATCCCAGAGTCGATGCCACCAGTGATCCGTGAAGTTGTCGTCGTTGGCGAACGGCTGCCAGGCGTAGCGTTCGAGACCGGCGGGCCGGCGATGCTGGGTAAGGACGATCTTGGCCATTCACGGATCCTGTGGGGTGGGGACGACTTCCGGGATCCAAGGCTTGCAGACCCTCGGGAAGTCGCGCGCCGACCCTCTGGTGGCGGACATCAAGGCCACAGCTGTCCGAGTATGGCGACCCAGCCACCGAGGAGAAGCCATGGGCCGTAAGGGATCGGACCGCTTCGACGGGCCACCGCGACCGACACGAAGGCCGAGGCCGAGGCGACCAGGATGGCCCACCATGCGGCCGACATGGCCACGGCACCGGTGGCCAGCCCAACCAAGGCCGCAAGCTTCACGTCGCCAAACCCAACACCACCACGGGTGATCAGATTCAGCAGCCAGAGGGTTCCGCCTGCGAGCAGTGCACCCGCGGTCGCCCGCAAGGGGGTGCTCCAGTCACCGCGCGAGGCAGCCGCAATCGCCAGCCCTGCAAGGGTGAGCAAAGCCACGGGACCCAGAATGATGTTTGGCAAGCGCATGACGTCGAGGTCGATGGCGGCCAGGGCTGGTGCGGCGACGGTGAGGGGAAGGATGGTCAGAGCTAGTGGCCAGTTGTCGGTGTAGGCGAGCGACGCGGTCACGCTGCCGAGCGCGAGCCCGGACACCACGATGAGCCAGAGCCGGCTCCCGGGCTCGGCTAGCTCGTACTCCGCTTCCAGGCGGTATTTCAGGGGTGCGAGGAGTCGTCGAGTCCAGACTCCGATGGCCGCGCCGAGCCCGGTGGCGGCGATGATGATCAGGATGGTTGTCATGCGTCTCCCGGGGTCTGTTGCCAGTATCTCCTCGCCGTTCCCACTCGACTAGCGGGAGGGGCCCCTATCGGCTGAGGCCGAGCGGCGGTAACGTTCCCGTTCGGGCCGACTGGTGATGCTTGGCTCGTTGACGCGTTCGGGCCGGACGGTCGCGTCCGCGCTAGGCGCCACGGCGCCGAAGGCTCGCTTGGTTTCGCGGATCGAGTCCAGCTGCTGTTCGGCAGCCCGGCGGGGGTCGGTGTTCCAGCCTCTGACCAAGCCGACCAACGCCGAACGGATGAACCCGGATGGGAGGCCGGTCTGCTCTGCGATCCGATCGCAACCTGGCAGCCAGCGATCCGGAGGTTGGGCGGCGAGTACTGCGGTTGCCTGCAGCGCGGCTGCCCCGGAGGCAAGGTGAGCGAGTCGGTCGTCAATGAGGAGTTCGGCGAGCGGCTTGGCCCGGTTCAGAGCCGCGAACAGCGCTTCGGAGTTCCCGCGGGCGATCAGGTCTGCGGGGTCATTGCCGGTCGGGAGCTCAGCGACGGTTGGGTCCAGTCCGTTGGCTGTCAGGAGCCAGTAGTCGCGTTCAGCGGCAGCTCGGCCAGCGAGGTCTGGGTCGGTGGCCAGGATGGGTTGGCCTTGGAAGTCGCGAAGCTGCGCAGCCTGCTTGGCGGTGAGGCTGGTGCCGAGCGCGGCGACACCGGTGAGAGCGCCCTCGGTGGCTACATCGACGGCGATCGCATCGAACGGCCCCTCGACCAGGACTGGCGCAGCGTCATAGTGGACGGTGCTCGGGATGAAGAGCTGGTCGCCCTTGCGGAACAGGGCCGTCTCGGCCGTGTTGACGTACTTGGGCCCTTGCCCGTCTTCGTCGGTGAGGTGGGGATGTCGGCGTCCCACGAATCCGATGACGGTGCCGTCGGTGTTGGCGATCGGGAAGGTGATGCGGTCGCGGAAGCGGTCGATGAGGCGTCCAGTGCTGGCTCGGGTGGCGACGCCGGCGGCGAGCATTTCCTGGTCGGTGATGCGGTGGCTGCGGAGGTGGTTGACCAGTGAGGTCCAGCCGGCTGGTGCGTGGCCCGGTCGGTAGGGGCTGTCGGCGAGGTCTTGGCCGAACCGTTCCATGGCGTAGTCGCGTGCCCAGCTGTGGGTGAAGCAGCGCTGGTAATAGTCGGCGGTGAGGTTGTTGACGTGAACGAGCCGATCTCGCGGCGGGCTGTCATGCCAGGTATCGCGGTAGTCGAGCATGGCGCGCACCTCGGCATCGGTCGGTGCCGGTACACGGAGACCTCGACGCACGGTGGCCTCGATGGCCAGTTCCTGCTCCGGGTCGAGGTCGAACGACCCATCCGCGTTCGCATCGGGTTCCGGGATCTCGACCCTGGCTGCCTCACGGGACGTGTGGTCCGCGGCTGCCTCCGGGTCGGACTCGTGGCCGTCCCAAAGATCGGCTGGGGGTTCGTTCTCGGCGAGATCGTGGTCGTCATCGGCGAGAGGGACCGGGTCGGTGAGGAGGGAGAGTCGCCAAACCCAGGTCTGGCAGGGATCGCTGTCATCAGCGCCGCCTCGTTGCGCGTGATCGATGAGCTGGTCGAGTGGCCAGCCGTGTTGGAGTCCTCGTTCGATGGTGGTGACCAGGGCCGGCCACCATTGGCTCGCGGTGAGGACGCGGGCCGTGTCGTCGCCGACGGTGTGGGTCAGTTGGTCGAGCCATTGCGTGGCGAGGTGGTGCGCGGTGTCGGCGGCTTCGGCCACGGCGGGCGTGAGGTGTCGGGACATGCGCCACCACAGCGCAGCTGCAGCGTGATCGTCAGGCAGCGCGCCTTGCCTGGCTGTCTGGTCGATGAGTCGGGGGACGTTGATGCCGCTGCTGGACAGCTGGGAGAGCCGTCGGCCGAGGGTGGGTGCGAAGTCGTCGGCCAGGACTCTGCAAGAGAGTTCGGCCAGTAGGCCGCGCCATTCGTCGAGGGCGATGTTCTGGCTGGTCTCCAGGCGGTGGTCGAGCTGGCGCTGATAGCGACCGGCCGCGGTGGCGTGTTGGCGTTCGCCGGTGGGTCGCAGGTCGCTGCCGGGGGTGCCGGTGGCGGCCCGCCACACCTCTACCGCGGCGATAACTTCGCTCGGCGGCGTGCTGACACCGGCGGAAACCCAGGCGGGCAGGCTGTCGTGCGGGCGCCGGATCTGCTGGGCGAGTTGGCGGATGAGATCGGCTCGGGCGGTGAGGTAGGGGTTCCATAAGGGGTGTTGGGCGATCTCGGACGGGATGCCACCCAACCAAGGGAGCGGTCCGCCGCCGTGGCGTCCGCGTCGGTCTGCGACGCGCCAAGCGAGCAAGGCGGCGGGATCCTGGACGGTGCTGACGGGTTCGGCGGTGGCTAGGGCGAGGGCGTGGATCGGGTCGCCTCCGTCGGCTTCGACCAGGAGCAGTTCGGCTTTCAGGGATGGCCAGCCGTCGGCGCTGGTGATGTGGGGGAGTGCTTCCTCGACGCGTCGTTCGAGGCCGCGGATGCCGACGTCGCCGGCGATGTGGGCGGCGGCGAAGCCGATGGCGTCGCTGTAGCGGGTGACGGCCTGGTGCAGCAGGCGGGACGGGTCGGCGGCGTCGCGGAGCGCGGTGGTGGCCGAGACGGGGGATTCGTCACGGGCCAGGATGGCTTCGAGCAGGTCGGTGGGGGTGAGCGGGTTGACCGTCTCGGGACGGATGGTGGTGTGAGGGTCGCCGTCGCCGACGACGACCACGTAGGCAGCGTTGTGGTGCCGGCCGCGGGTGAGCATCGTGTAGGCCTGCTGGCGTGATTCGGTGCCGACCAGCAGGCCGTGCATGGTGTCTGCGGTGATGCCCTGGGCGGTGTGGGTGGTGGAGGCGTAGCCGAGTTCTACCTGTTCGGCGACGTAGTCGGCGGGCAGGGTCACCAGGCGTCCGGATTGGGTGTGTCGGGCTCGGATTCCGCGTTTGGGGTGGACGCTGACCACGGTCCAGCGGTCACCGTTCTTGACCCAGTCGTTGGCGGCGACGCGCAGCAGCCGGTTGTTCTGCCGGGTGATGATGGTGTCGCCGGCACTGGCCTGGTTGCCGTCGGCGAGGTCGACTTCTCGGTTCGGGACGGTACCGGCGAGGCGCTGGTTGCGGGCTCGTTGGTTGAGTTCGGAGACGCGGTCGCGGGTGGGGGCGAGCATGATCGAGTCGAGTCCGCGGCTCCGGTCGGTGCTCCAGGCGTCGAACAGGTCGTCGGCCATGGTGGTTTCGTCGCCGACGTGGATGCGGTGCTGGTCGAGGTAGAAGCCGAGGGCGGCGGTGTGTCCTTCGCGGAGGGCGAGGGAGGCGGAGCCTTCGGCCGGGTCGCTGAAACGGACGAGTTCGGTGAGTCGTAGGGCGCCGTGTTGGGACTGGATGTCGCGGAGCACGCCGCCGGCGCCGATGGCGGCCAGTTGCTGGTCGTCGCCGATCAGCCGAACGCTGCCGCCGCGGTGCAGGATGTAGCGAACGGCCGTGTCGAGCGAGACGGTGTCGGCCATGCCGGCTTCGTCGATCACCACGAGGGTGCGCGGGCCGATGAGCCGGTTCCAGGAGGTGGTGTCGTGTTGGCTGAGGTCCCAGACGAGCTTGGCGAGCGTGTCGTGGTGGCCGTCCATCTGGGCGCCGAGTTGTGCTGCGGCGGCAGCGGACGGGGCGAGGCCGACGACGCTGCCGCCGGACCCGATCCATGCCCGTGACAGGGCGTCCATGGCGGTGGTCTTGCCTGATCCGGCCGGTGCGATCGCGAGCTGGAGGCGGGCGCCGGAGGCGGCCATTTCGCGGACGAGGAGTACCTGGCCGGGGTTGAGACGCACTCGGTTCGCTTCGGATTCGAGCAGGGCCAGGTCGACGGCGGTGGGGTCGGCGACCATGCCGCCCCGCAGGCCGGCGAAGGTGACGAGTCGCTGTTCGGCGTCGAGAACGCGGCTGGAAGTGAACAGCTGGGACCCAGCGACGGTGTAGACACTCTGGCCGTCCTTACGCCGTAGCGGTTCCGGTTCGGCGACTCCGTCGGTGGCTCGGGTGATCGGTACGGAGCGGGCGATCACGGCGCCGACGAGTTGGCCGATCCAGGCTTCGGTCTGCTCGCGGGCTACGCCGGCGCGGCGCACCTGCCGTTGTGCTTCGGCGCGAAGGTGCCAGTCCTGCCAGCTGGAGCGGATAGTCTCCATCCGGTCCAACATGGCGGCGACGGTCTCGTCGAACCACTGCTGGTCGAGTTCCTGGAGTTTCCCGCGTTCGGGGTGCAGCGCGCGATGGAGCATCGCTCGTAGACCTCGTTCTCCGCCGAGCACTTCGAGTGCTTGGGCGAGCCAGGTGGCGCGCTGCTCGGTAAGCGTGCGCGGTTCGTGCTTGGCTTCCCGGGTCTCCAGGGTGGCCTGTTGGGCCAGCGCGATGGCCTCCACCGGGGTGGGCGGCCGGCCGTGGTCACGCTGGAAGGCGGCGGCCAGGACGCGGCGGCGGGACTCGATGCTCTGCCGTCGTTGCGACCAGCGGGTGTTCAGGGCGGGTTCGATGCCGACGACCTCGCGGACGGGTAGCTTGCGCCGATCGGGGTTGGGTCGTTCCTCGAAACGTAGCCCCAGCGACTGGATGAGGTGCTGTTCGAGGGCTGTGTTGTAGGTCTCGGAGGCGGCGACGATGGCTTTGAACAGGACGCGGCCGTCGATGGACAGCCAGCGTCCGTCGGTGAGGGTCTGGACCTTGTTCGCAACGGCGACGTGGGTGTGTAGATCGGGGTCGCCGGCGCGGGAGTCGCGGTGGGTGAAGGCGGTTCCGATGAGTCCGCGGACGTCGACCTGGCGGATGCCGTTGGTGCCGGTGCGGGTGTACAGGGCCGTGCGTTCGATGAACGCAAGTGCTTCGGCGACCGCGGAGTGGTGGGCTTGTTCGATGGTCGCGGCGGTCGCGGAGTCGGCGAGCGCCCATAGGCTCGACACGCTCTTGACGGGGGAGAAGGTGAGGTCGTAGCCGGCTACAGCGGTGGTCTTCTGCCGGGACAGCTTGGCGATGTGTCCGGCGAGTTCGCGGGTGTCGAGCGGATGGCGGCCGTACTGCTTCTCGAACATGGCCAGCGCCACCTCGGAGCGGACCCTGGCCCGGTCCTCGATCGAGTTCTTAGTGTCGCGGGGGAGTCCGCGGGAGGTGTTCAGCAGCTCCAGGCGGCGGGCGATCTCGATCCGAAATGGGCTGATGTCGTCCCGGTAGACCCGGAACGGCTGCCCCAGCCTGGTCGCCTCCCGGAACTCCTTCTCGCCGGCCCCGGTTCCCTCCAGCGCGGCGGCGCGCTGCTGGGCCAGCGGGTGCATCCCAGCTCCGAACAATGACAGCATCTGTTCGGCCGTCACCAGGTCGCCGGCACCCAGGCCGTCGATGCCGGCCATGCCGGTCCCGACCCAACGTCCGGGGGTTTCGCCCTTCTCGGTGTAGTAGGACGCCAGACCGGTGTAGCCCTTCTCGGTGCTGTCCATGGCAGCCACCTGCCGGGTCAGGTAGTCATACCCCGACCCGGCGGTGATGCGGTGCAGGCTCATCGTCACACCCCACTAAGCCGAAAAGCAGGGCCGATTCGGACATGTCGAGACCGGAATTTCGGGTCGAGTGTCGGGGTCGCGTGAGGTGTGCCTGGGTTTGGACCCGACACGGCAAAGAACCGGGCTCCTGAGCGAGTGCGCGGCTACCGTTGGCCTCGGAGGGGACGGATGCGCGGTCGAGACTATGAACTTCGGTGGCCCGTCGACGTGTTCCGCAGGCAGCTCGTGGGCCTGCTGAACGACCGGAACACGATCGGTGACTGGGCGGATCGCGTGGACCAGTTGCTGCAGGATGCGTTCGTTGCGGGCGTGCCGCTCGCTGAGTACAAGGCGCGCTCAATTGATCGGTGGCTGCCCGACAACCCGACCTCGCTGACGAACGCCCAGAAGTTCCTGCGCGACTTGCTAGCCGAGGCGGATCAGCTCCCCTTGCTGCAGAGCCGCAAACCATATTGGTCCGAGAGGCTCAACGGGAACGGCGTCGAAGCCCTATCCACGGGCGCCGCCGCCAAGGACTTCTTCGTTCTTGTTGACGACCTCGACAAGCGCGGCTATTTCGACAGAGCACTCGGGTCAGACTGCGTGGACGATCCGCGTGAAGCTCAGCTTGACGAGTGGCTCGTGCGCGAGACGCAGCGCTCGCGGGTTGTGATCCTGCAGGAGGCGGCCATCGGCAATCCTGACCCGCTTCTCGACGCAATGGAGGCCACGCACGACATTGCGGCACTGCCTTTGAGGGGCTGGTACCACCCGTACAGCAACTGCGGTTGGCATGCACTCGAATGGGCCACGGAGGCCGGCCAGCAGATCTTCCGATGGCACATCAATCGGATACTCGCACGCACTGAGCTCGGCCTCCATCTCGCCGAGGAAGGCGAGGATGTCGGCCGGATGATCTTCGGCACCGACGACGCTCGAACCGCACTGCTCGCACGGATGTCGGCCCGAGAGGGTACGAGCATGATCGATGAGGTCGGCCACGCCGTCGCGCTCTTTCGTGGCCGTGACGCGGACGTAACGATGAAGCGGAGTGCCATCGTGACCCTAGCCGGTGTCCTTGAGAGCCGTCGCGAGTTGCTCAAGACGACACTCCTGCGCAAGGACGAGGGCGCCTTGTTCGAACTGGCGAACGAGTTCGACCTTCGCCATCGCAAGCCCGGTCAGCGCGCGGACTACGACGAGGCGTTCCTGGACTGGATCTTCTACTGGTATCTCGCAACCGTGGAACTCACCGACCGCATCTTGGCCAGGCCCCAGCCGGACTGACGTCCGCCTTTCTAGATTTGGCGGCACCAGCTCGCGTCAAGCGGTGTAGTCCTCCTCGAGCCCATTCGAAGTCAGCGGACCGATAGCGTTCCGGAGTGGACGACCGCGCAGCCGAGAACGCAATGGCCGATGTGCTGGCCCTCGAACTAGGGCGGATCGTCATGTGGGCGGTCTGGACCGACGAAGTCTGCGCCGATCTTGCCGTCGAGTATCAACGTGCGGCCGGCACGGTGGATCGCAGCAAAGTGATGGGTGAGAGCGGCAATCGCCTCGCTGTCGCGCTGCGTCAAGCTGGCGCCGATGCGTGGGCCGACGAGTATCTCGCGTTGTACTCCCGGCGCAACGACGTGGTTCACGGCCTCTGGAGTGCTGACGCTAACCACCGCAATGTCGTGCGTCCTGTGCGCGGAGGTGCGCACGCTGGAGCCTTCACGGTGAGCAGTTGGGATGCGGGCTGGCTAGATCAGCTGGCGCGCGATCTGGAGCGCTTCTTCGGGCGGGCACGCGCCCAGCTGTTCGCCCTGGCCGGCATCGCCGACCAACCTGACCAAGGCGGTCCGACCGTCTGAGCACCGAGATCCCGCCAAGCGGGATTCGCAATCCTCGAGACCCACATGCAAGAGGTGTGGGGGACTCGGGAATCTGAACTTCTCTCGGGGGGACATGGGTGGCTGTCGCGAACTCGTGGGGGTGGGTTGTCCGAATCGAGGGGGTGTCGTCGGCTTAGTGGGGGTGAGGATCTGGGAACGAAGGGAAGAGGAGCCTGATGAGTGGTAACCAGAGCATGCGACAGCGCGCCAGGCGCCGCGTCGCCGAGGCGCTGATGGTCAAGACACGCGAGCGCGTCGCCAGGGAGAAGCGGCTGACCGACCAGGCGGTGGCTGTGCTGTCCGCAATGGCAGAGCGAGACGCCGCCGTGAAGCGGGCGGAGCAGGCCGCATCCGCGGCGATCAGCAAGATGCTCGACGAGGGACTGAGCCCGGCCGAGGTAGCTGACTGGTGTGGCGGCGAGCTGAACGCCCGGGAAGTCTCGCGTTTGGAGAAGGTCCTGACCACGACGGGGGAGGGCTGACTCATGCGATGGCGAGGGGCGTGGGCGGGCGCACAGGTCACTGGTGTGATCGTGAGCACGTTGATCTGGATCGTCGTGGCCGGCCTCTCGCCGGGTCCATTCGCGGCGACGGCAGGTGTCGGCGTCCTGCTGGTCGTGGGACGGAACACGCGTGCCGGACTGTGGTGGCGCTTCGGGGCACGGCCGGCGACCCCGTTCGAAGAGCGGCGGGTCCTGGCCGCCATCGTGCCCATCGGGTCGCTGCGCGGCCGTCGCCAGCCGACGATCTGGGTGGCGTCTCGGCTACCTTGCCGCGACGCGGTGATGCCCTCGCCGACCGACCTGCTCGTCAGCCCGGCACTACTGCGGCAGATCGTGACCGGCGGGGTTACCGACAACCACCTCTGTGTGCTGGTCAGTCAGGCGGCTGGACGGGAGCCGGCGGATCAATCACTGCTCGCGGCCACCGTTGGGGCGTACTGCATTCCCTGGGCCGTCATCGAAATGGTCGTTTCCTCGGTGGGCCACGTTGCCCGTAGGGCACCGATGCTGTCACTGTCCTGGAAGGCTCGATGGCTGATCCTCGCCGTGGCGCTGGTCGACAGTGCCCGGTCTGGACGCTGGCTGGCACTGCTCGGCCTCGCTGCCGCCGGCGTCCTGAGTGCCACAACGCCGTACCTGCGCAAGCGATGGGAGGCGACCCTTCGCAGACTTGGCGATGAGCGCGTTGTCGCAGACGGCTTCGGCCACGCACTTGCGACCATGCTCCGCAGACGGCAGCGCAGCATCGCGGACGAGGCGAGGGCCGAAGCCCTGGAGCAGGCCAGCGGCAGCGCTTCGCACGCCGCCGCTGGCTACTCGATGGGAGGCAGGGACGATGCACACTGACCCCAGCGAGACCCACGCGGGGCTGCGAGCTTGGGCCAAGGGCATCTACCCGCTGGAGGCCGGGGTGGAGCTACTTATCCGCGCCTGTGGCGGACGATTCGCCAACGCTTCGCTGCCTTGGGTTCAGCCCGGCGAGGACCCAGGGTGGTGGTGGATCGACGTCGCAGCGATGAACGAGTCCAGCCTCGCAGGGCTGTCCGGCGGCGAGGCCCGGATGGTCCGGATCGCCGCCTCACTGCTCGGCGGCTCACCGGTGAACCTCTACGACGCGATCCCAGGACTGGATCGCGACCACATAGAGCTGCTCCTGGCAGCCATCGCCCACTCCAGCGGAAGCCACGAACACTCCGGCCCCTTGGTGCCAGACGCACAGGGCCGGTTTGTTGACCAGGACGGAGTCCGGATGAGCTTCGAACGTCTGGGGAGCCTCTACCCATGGCCGACCTGACGCCGATGGTGCACAGTCGTTCAATGGCGAAGCCAACCCCCGGCTCCCGGCCAGCGGTCCCCCCGAGACCGGGACCGCTGCCTGGAACCGAGCCGCTGACGCCGGCCAACGTGCGACGCCTGCTCGTCCTGACGATGCTCCACCTTGGCCCCGGAATCGTACTGTTCATGGTGTCCGCAGCGGCCGTGGTGGGCTCCGGCCAACTACTCGGCGAGCTGGCCGGCGGGCACCCCTTGAACTTCCGGGCGGCCGCAATCTGGACGGCGACGTTCTTCGCTCTGTTCCTGCTCAGCGTGCCGGTGTCGTTCCGTTGGAGCCTCCAACGGTTCCGGAAGCTCGGCTGGCTGGTCGGCTACTTCGACCAGACCGCCACCATGCTCGTCCACGCCAATGCCGACGGCGACTGGGAAGTGTCCGACCACCACGCCGTCAAGCGCGGGCACCGACTGGCCCGGCCCTTCCGAGAACGAGTCTTCACACACCTCGCCGAGGAGGCCGACCGACACCGCGCAGTCATCGTCACCACCACCTTGGTGCCCAAACTCGCCCGAAGCTACCAAGCCGAGATGCCCGGCCTGGCGCTCACCGACGACCGGCACAGAGACCCTCTCGGACGACGCCTCTACCAGCTGCGACGAGAACCCCGATAGCTGTCAGCCAGTTCCGGAAACCTGACCTCCCATAACTCCCGACACCCAACCGGCAGCCGGTTCGGCCAGACGCGGCGAAGCACGGTGGCATCCAGGAGTGCCTCCTGAACCTCCCGGGTCCCTTCCCGGACGACCTACTTCTAGATCTGCCCTGTACATGTCCAGGGGAAGCGTCACGATGCCTTCGATGGGTCCGTGAAGCAGGCCCAGGCTCCGGGTCTGACGGCACCGAGGACGGGAGGGCAGGGTTCCAGGCACGGGTCACCACCACAACCTGCGCCACGGCGCACCCCCGCCCACAGACCACACACGCCTCGCACGAGTCGCTGATCTGAAGTTTCTCCGCCCCTGTGTCCGAATCGACCGGGTCTCGTCGGCTTAGTGGGGGTGAGCCGCAGCACACGAGGAAAGGAGCTGGCGATGGCAAAGCACGACGAAGCGATCAGAGGCGGAGTGCATGCAAGCCTTCTCCTGATCCGAGAGGACATGCTCGACCGCATCGTCCAGCGCCGCGCTGCTGGCGCCGATCCGCGGGAGGTGGCCCTCCTCAAGCGCGAGTGCAGCGGAATGCCGGGTCGGTGATCGGAATGGCTCGACTTCGCTACACGCAGGCAGAACGCGAGGCCGCCGAGGTCGCGCGACGAGATGAGATCGAACAGATGCATCGTGACCTCGCCTACAAGCTCGCGAGCTTTGACGATCTCGAGAACTGGAAGCAGTGGCTCACCTTCGCCAAGTCCTTCCACCAGTACTCCTTCGCGAACTCCTGCCGCATCCTCATGGCCAACCCCAACGCGACCCTCGTCGCCGGTTATGTGGCATGGCAAGCGAAAGGGCACCAGGTTCGCCGCGGCGAGACAGCCATCAAGGTCCTCGCCCCCGTCACCCGCAAAGTGCCGATCGAAGACGCCCGCGGCCACCCCATGCTGGATGCGAAGGGTCGCCCGCTGCAGCGTCGACAGATTGTCGGCGTCCGAGTTGCCCGAGTCTTCGACGCGTCCCAGGTCGACCCACCGCCAGAGTCAAGGCAACCGCAGCCCCAACTCCTTGCCGGTGCGGCACCTTCAGGGCTGTGGGACTCGATCACCGAGCTGCTCGGCACAGCGGGATTCACCGTCAGCCGGGGCGACTGCGGCGCGGCGAACGGGCTCACCGACTTTGCCGCCAAGCAGGTTCGCGTCCGCGCCGACGTTGATGACGCCCACGCCGTCCGCACGCTTGCGCATGAGGCCGGCCACGTCCTCACCATGGACCTCGCAGACATCGCCTCCTCCGGATCTTCGCGATGTCGCGGCATCAGCGAGGTGATCGCGGAGTCAGTCGCCTACATCGTGACCCAGGCCCACGGCCTGGACGCCAGCCAGTACACCTTCAACTACGTGGCCGGATGGGCAGCCGAGGCGGCTGGCCGCAACGGCGACACCCGCAGCATCGATCAAATCGTAAAGGAAACGGGGGACCGTGTGATCTCGGCAGCGCATCGGATCTTGAGCCACACCAAACCCGCTTCCGAAGGCGCTGTCTCCGACGAGCTGAAGGCCGCACCGGAAGCCGCCACCTTCGGTGCTACCCCAGAGGCCGCGGTGTGGGAGACCGTGCCCGCTCATGAGGTGCGTCAGCGGGGCGACCGGGCGGCCGCGAGCACGTCGCGCGTCGTCGGCACCCGACATGTCTCAGTATGAGCTGGAGGCGCGGTCGCACAGGCCGGCGATCTGCCTGAGGCCGGGTCCTTCAGATGGATAGCGAAGCTTCGCTCGCTCAGGCGCACCTCGAGCACGCAGTACACGAGCTACTGACGCGAAGCGATCCGAGCGGCCACGCCCTGTTCATCGCCATACGAGTCCTGGACCTCCAAGAGGCGCTGAGGGAGGCGACCGGCCCGGCATCGGTAGCGTCGAGCGGTTCAGTTACACGCTCGATCGAGGCCGCCGTCCGCCTCCTCATCAATGCGGAAGGCTTGGTAGCCCAGGAGGTCCTGGTCGAACTCCACCACGTGCTCGTCGACTTGAGCGACCATGGCCAGCGTTGAGACTCTTCTGGCTGCCCTGAGGGATCGGACTCGGGAGTTCGCAACCTGGCAATCAGCGTCATCGACTTGTCCGCTCGATACATGGAGGCTCGTGGCGAGGAACGCGGAGCGCGTGCTGGATCTGGTCGACGGCCCCACCGAGCTGATGCCCATCCTGAAGCAGATCGCATTGGCGTCGGTAGAGCCGGCAGGTTGGGGCGACTCGCCCCTCGACGGCGTCGGGCTCACCATCGGCGTTCTCGCAGACACGCTCTGCGCCTGTCCAGAGACCGTGCGCACTGCGAGCCTCGTGGACCGCTCGCAGGTGCGCTTCGGCCTCCTCGGGTGCCTGCACGTGGCAGCACACGCCAGCGCCACAGCGCCGGCGGCGTCGGAGCAGGAACCAGACCAGGCGCGCGCGCTCCGCGATCCTGCCGACGTAACGGACGCCGCCGCACATGTGCCGCCCCGACCGCTTCACGGCGAATTGTCCCGCCTGAGCGTCGGCCCCGAACCAGGCAGCTTCAGCGAGACAGTCTGGCTGTGGTCCACTGCCGCTAAGGGGGTCCTCGGCAGCCGGACGCAGGCGACGAAGTACGCCTTCCAGAGAACCGCCGCCAGTATCGCTCACCTGTGTTGGACAGCAGCACGTGACGCCACCTCTGAACCGGCCAACGACCCCGAAGCCCTCGAGTTGCGCGTGGCACTCACTGAGGCGTTCCAGTCCTGGCAGCGAGCCGCAGATTGGCCACCGGAGCTTCGACTGGATGGTCGATCCGGCGACCTCCGCAAGCACTCTCACGACCTCCAGATGGCGATCTCCATCGGACCTTCAGGCTCTCGCGGGGGGTTCTCGACCGACGAGCTGGCGTCAGTGCTGTTCACAGCGATAGACGTGGGCGCCGTCTACGAGGCGGCGCTGAGAAGGTGCGTCTTGACGGGCGGGCTTTGGATACTCGCCGAGGCCCTCGGAGCCTCCTATCTGGCTCGGCACCCGGGCACTCATCGCAGCGATTGGCTGCCCGACTCAGGCAGCCGGTTCGGGGCCGTCTTGGTCCAGAACGCCACGCAAGCCAATCTCGATCTGCGTCGCGCCATCGGGCTGCTTCAGGTGCTGGAGCCGGATCGTGTAGCTGAGCACGCACCGCATGGAGTCTGCGAGCGGGTCGTGCACCTCGGCGCCGTTCGCTTCGATCGAGCGCCGACGCGCACGCGGCCGACGCGAGCAATTGGGCCCTAGACGGTATGCATGACTGTGTCGGCGTAGACGCGGTGCTCGGTCTTGGTCACCCGGTCGACACGAACCGCGCTGTCAGCGCGGCCGGTCTTCGACTTGACTGCGATCTCGGGAGACGACCGTGTCCGTCCGGGTGGTGAGCCGGCCGGTGGCGCGGGCGGACGCGATGCCCAGCGGTGCGCGCTCGAGCTTGGGGCGCCGTAACGCGAGGGCACCACGTGTCGTCGGGCCAGCGGCCCTCGACGGTCGGCCCTAAGTGCTTCTCCGACCCGGTCAGGAGGGACGGTCCGCGGTAGGTGCCATCGGGAAGGTTGTCCAGGTGCTCGGTGGTTGGGGTGGGCGTGCGATCATGTCGAGCATGGCTGCGACTCGGGGAGTTCCGCCGCTGACCGACCTCGAGCAGGCGGTAGGGGTGTTGCGGCTGTTGGCCGACCCGACCCGGTTGGCGATTCTCGCGATGCTGGAGGGTGCCGAGCTGTCGGTGGGGCAGATCGCGGAACAGCTGAACCGTCCGACGCCAGCGGTGTCCCAACACTTGGCGAAGCTCCGTTCTGGGCGTCTGGTGGCGACCCGGCGGGCGGGAACGTCGGTGTTCTACAGCCAGCCTGATGAGCACCTGGCCGCACTGGTCACCAATGTGATGCAGCACATCGAACACCGGCTGTACGAGCGGCCACCTCACCATAGAGCAGGGGCGTAGGCCCAAGGCCAGCAGCCGTTGTGGTCTTTCACCAGTCGGCGCAGTGGCATTCGGTGCCGTCGACCTCGATCTGGAGGGTGGCGTGTGCTATCTGGAAGCGGTAGCGCAGGGTACTGGTGGCTGCGTCGAGAACCGGGCCTGGTGTGGCGCTGGGGGAGGTGACCAGGTGGGCGGTGGCGACGTCCATTCCGGAGGTGAGGCGCCACACATGCAGGTCGTGCACCGCGGTGACGCCAGTCACGGTGAGGAGGGCGTTACTGAGTTCGGCCGGCTCCACGCCTTCTGGGGCGTGCTGGCCGAGGACGGCGAGCACTTCGCGGCCGAGCATGACCGCCCGGACGACGACGAAGACCGCGATCGCCAGCGCGATGCCGGTGTCCCACCAGGCGTTCCCGGTCCAGGCCACCATCACGCCGGCGACGATGACGCCGACAGAACCCAGGGTGTCGGCGATCACCTCCAGATAGGCGCCCTTGACGTTCAAGCTCTCTCCCGCGCCGGCTCGCAGCAGGAGGAGGCAGACCACGTTGACGACCAGCCCGATCACGCCGACCACCATCATCACCCCGGAGGCGAGTTCAGGGGCAGTGCCGATCCGGCCGATCGCCTCCACCGCGATGTAGACGCCGACCGCGATCATGAGCAGCACGGCGAGCCCGGAGGCGAACACCTCGGCGCGGTAGGAGCCGAACGTGCGCCGTCCGGTGGTATCGGTGCGGGTCGCGATCCGGGTGGCGACCAGGGCGGCGCCGAGGGTGGTGACGTCGGCGGCCATGTGGCCGGCGTCCGACATGAGCGCCAGCGAGCCGGACAGCAGGCCGGCGGCCAGTTCGACGACGAAGAAGACCGCCACCATGGCGAAGGCGACGGCGAGGCGCCAGCGGTGCCGTCCCGCGGCGCTCGCGTGGTCGTGGGAGTGGCTCACCGCGCGACTCCTTTGCCGTGGCTCTGGCCGGTGTGGCTGGGCGCCTCGTGGGTGATGTGTTCGCGGGTGACATCGAGCAGGAGCCGGACGTGGGCGTCGGAGAGGCGGTAGAACACGTTGCGACCCTCGCGTCGTCCGGTCACCACGCCGGAGGCGCGCAGCAGCCGCAGGGCCTGGGACACGGTGGTCTCGGTGGTGGCGGTGGCTTCGGCGAGGTCGCACACGCACAGCTCGCCGGCCTCCAGCAGCGCGTACAGCAGCCGGGCCCGGGTCGGGTCCCCGAGCAGCTTGAACACGCCGCTGACCCGGGCCAGCTCTTCGTCTTCCAGGGCGTGGGCAGTGACGAGCCGCACCTTGTCCGGATGAACGGCCGTCACCACGCAGCCGTCCAGGCCCTCTACCGACCCCATGCTCATCCTTTCATCGGAATAGATGATCAGATGTTACATGACCCGCGAGCTGGGTCCCGGCTGGGCACAGGAGGCCTGTATGCGGGTCGCCTGGGTTCTCGGCAGCTGCACAAGCTGAGTGGAAGCTGAGAAGTTCTTAAGCTAGTCTCATATCGGCGGGAGGGGTGGATGGTGGTCGGTCGGGCCGAGCGCATGGGCAGACTGACGTCGGTGGCGTCGGTCCTTGCAGCGACTGCCGTTCTGATGACGACCGCCTCTGCCGACGGGTCCCACCTGGCTCATGCCGCCCAAGCTGAGCGCGTCTCGTCCGTGGTGCCAGGATCGGCTTCAGCACTGGAGGACCTCGCGGCCCAGCGATCGCAGCGGCTCCGCCAGGCCGCCTCGGAGGTTGCCTCAGCCGCACAATCTGCACGGCTGGCCGACCATCAGCGGTGGGAGAAGGAGAGCGGAGCGGCCATCGTGGCCGAGGCCGAGCGGCTGCGGAACCTGACGAAGTTCGCCTGGCCGACCGAGGGCGGGGTCTCTTCCGGGTTCGGCATGCGTAGGCATCCGATCCTGGGCTACGTCCGGCTGCACAACGGCGCCGACATTGGTGGCGCGTGCGGCAACCCGATCATCGCCGCCCAGTCCGGCACGGTGTCCAGGGCCGGCTACAGCCGCAGTTCCGGCAACAACGTCCGTATCGACCACGACCTGATCGAGGGCGTCCGGGTCGAAACCGCCTATCTCCACATGAGCCGGCTGGTGGTGAGGGCCGGCCAGAAGGTCGCCAAGGGCGAGTTGATCGGCTATGTCGGCAGCACGGGCCTGTCGACGGCCTGCCATCTGCACCTGGCCTTGTACAAGGACGCCAAGGGCAGCGATCCGCTGGAGTACCTGCAGCGGAGCTGAGCACGCCGCTTGCCTGGTTGGCCTCGCCGGGGCCGCGGGTTGGCGTCACGGCGCGAGGACGCGTTCGAGGTCACGCAGCCGTAACGCGGCGTCGTGACCTCGCCAACCTCACTACGAGCCGTTGTTGCGAAATCGGACGTTGCCACGAGCGCGAGCACCACTGCCATGAGGTGCGTGGGCGTAGGCGTCGCACCGTCGGCTTGTGATCAGGGCAGGGGTGGTGTCGGTGGGGAGTCCGAAGGGTTTGGTGGTGTCGAGGCGAAGCTGAGGAGCTGTTGCCAGTCGTGGCAGCCTGACGGGGCCACAGGTGCCCGCCGGCGGGCGGCGGTGACGCCTACGAGGAGGGCTAGCGGGGCAGCGGCGGAGCCACCGAGCGCTGCGGAGTCCAGGACGCTTCGCCCGGTCCAGGTGAGGATGGCAGCAACCGTCACCGCGAAGCCGATCACCAGCATCGCCACTGGTGAGGCACGGTGCCGTCGGGGCGGGCGGTGTCGAGCCCGGCGCGGGCTGGTCACGAGAGGCGGCTCTTGATCTCGGTGAGTAGCTGGCTGGGCTCGAGCCACATGGAGGGGTATTCGCCGTACCAGCGTTGGGTGCCGTTGGCGTCGATGAGGACGAAGCTGTGGCCGGGGAGTTCGGCGTGCATGCCTTTGCCCAGGACTCCGTAGGCTTTTAATGCGGTGCCGTCGTCGAGGAGGAACGGTGTCTTGACGCCGTAGCGGGCCATGTCGGCGGTGATGTCGGCCTTGGTGTTCATCACGATGGGGAGAACGGTGATGCCGAGGGCGTCGAAGTCGGCTTGCTTCTTCTCGATTTCGGTCATCTGCGTCAGGCATGCTCCGCAGCCTGCGCCTTCGCTGAAGTAGAGCAGTACCGGTTTGCCCCGCAGTCTGGACAGCGTGACGGAGGTGCCCGCGGTGGTGGACATGGTGAAGTCGGGGGCGAGGCTGTTGGTGGTGGCCGATGTGGTCTGGGAGGTGAGCAGCATCCCGGTGATCACTGCAATGGCAGCGACGACGGAGCTCCAGGTGATCCATCGGCGTACGGTTCGCTTGCGACGCTGGGCCTGTTCTGCTGCTCGCTGGCGTGCGTGCAGTTCCTGCCGCCGGGTTATGTTTGTCATGTGACCTGTGTTCCTTCTTCGTGACGAGCCGGCTAGTGGGTACGGAGTTCGGTGGCGGGGTCCGGCTCGCCGAGCGAGCCGTCTGCTGGTTGGTCTGCGGGCGTGGGGGGTGTTGCGGCTGCCTTGCGTCGGCCGACCAGGGTTCCCCAGATGAACACTGCGGCGACCAGGAGAAGGCCCAGTCCGAGGACGGGTTCTGGCACCGGCTTGAGCCAGGCCTCCAGAGAGGCGAACCAGCCAGCGAGGGCTCGGCCGATGGCGACCTGGACCTCGGGTCCGCTGGTCATCTGGCCGGTGTTGGCGAGGTAGATGATGAAGCCGCCCATCACGGTGAAGCCGACGGCTACGGCCAGGTTCACAGTGTTGGTGGCGAGCGTCCATCGGCCGATCTGGAGGCGGAGTGGTTTGGCGACGAGCGGCTTGTTGCGCAGGCCGGTGGCGTCCCAGATCAGCGCCATCACGAACAGCGGGAAGACCATCCCGAACACGTAGGCCAGCCCGAGCGCAACACCGCCGACCGGGTTGCCGGCGAGGGCCGACAGGGTCATGACGCCGACGAGGACCGGGGCGCAGCAGCTGGAGGCGATCCCGCTGAAGACGCCGAGGGCGAAGAAGCTGGCCCCGTCTCCCCGGCTGGTGTCGGGGGTGCGTAGGAAGTTCGGCAGACTCCACATGCGGCCGAACAGGGTGAAGCCGGCCAGGACGAGCATCAGGATGCCGCCGGCCCAGTAGAGCACGGTGTGGTATTTGGCAATCGCGGCGGCGATCAGGCTCACCCCGACGGTGATCGGCACCAGGATGACGGCCAGCCCGGCAGCGAACAGGAAGGTGAGCGGCAGCAGCCGCCAGCGCCGGTTCTTGACCGCCCCGGCGAGGTAGCTCGGCGCGAGGAAGACGATGCAGCAGGGCGCGAAGAGAGCGACGCCGCCGGCGAAGAAGGCGGCAAGGACGCCGCCGGTGGTCAGCAGGTCACCCATGGATCGGCGCCTTGACGGTCGTCGCTGAGCGGTCGAGGAGCGCCTGCAGCTTTCGGCGGGGGAGGCGTCCGGCCGAGAAGTAGGCGCCGTCGACCAGGACCAGCGGGTTCATCGCCGGTCGGTGCGTGGCGAGCAGGGCCACGCCTTCGGGCGAGGTGGCCGAGACGAGCTCGAGCCCGATCGGCTGGCCCTGTTCCTGGAGGTCGGTCAGCACCTTGTGGGCGTCCTCGCAGAAGTGGCAGCCCGGCGCGGTGACGAGGGTCACCTGCACGAGGGAGCGGTGGGGGGCAGTTGTCATCGCAAGGTGCTTTCTTGATGGGACGTCGACTCGGCTGGCTGGATTGGGCTGGACGCTGGGTTGCTCGGGTCTTCAGCGCCTGAGGCGGGAGACGGGGAGAACAGCGGCTGTTCCCAGCCGGCCGACGCAGGACCGCCGCTGAGCCTGGGCGGCTCCGATGCCGGTGGGGCGGAACGGGTGCTCGCCGGCCAATGGAACACGAGGACCGAAAGGGTCCACCAGACCCCGCCCCACACGACGACCATGGCGAGAACCGCCAACACCCATCCCGTGGGTCCGGCCGCGAATCCCATCATCGGATCCTCCAGCTGTTCTTGTTCAGTACCAACCCTGTGGGCGGAAAGCACAGATCCTCGGAAGTAATGATGAAGAAACGGTATGGGGGCGCGAACGGGTGGGGTGGCTGCGGGGGCAGCGGCATGACGACGGCCACGGGCCCACCGTGCCTCTCGGCCCGGTGGGCCAGTCCTGGCCGCCGCCCCCAAGGGCTTTCCTGGTCAGCATGGCGCCGGGCTGCGCGCCGGCCGAGCCTCGGCGCGACGGCCCGTCCGCGGCGCGATGACAAGGGCCTAGCCCCGACAAGAACGTCACCCACCGGTGCCTGTGTCGTGCTCTTGGCTTGACCGAATCTTCATAGAACCAGCACAGGAGGCCGCGTGCGGAGCCTGCATGCTGGGGGCCCTCGGTCTCCCTCGACATCCCATAAGGAGCAGAACGTGACCAGTGTCTTTTCCCGCCGCCAGCTGATCGTCGGCGGTGTTGGTCTTGGTGGTGTCTTGGTTTTGGGCGGTTGCACAACAGTTGCCGAGTCGGCGGGTGGCGCCGTCGGGTCGCCCAGCGTCCCGGCATCGCCGACCTTTGGCACCCCTGCGGTGGAGGCAACGCTGCGGGCGGTGGCGACCGACGTCGACCTTGGCGGTATCACAGCTTCGACGTGGACCTATGGCGGCCTGCTGCCGGGCAAGGAGCTGCGGGCCAAGGCGGGCGACGTCGTGCAGGTGTTGGTCGAGAACGCGCTTCCGGTTGAGACGAGCGTCCACTGGCACGGAATCCGGCTGCACAACGCCGCCGACGGGGTCCCCGGGATCACGCAGCAGCCCATCGGTGGTGGGGCGAGCTTCACCTACACCTTCACCGCACCCGACCCGGGCACCTACTTCTTTCACCCGCACAGCGGGGTGCAGCTCGACCGTGGCCTGTACGCGCCCTTGATCATTGACGATCCCGCGGAGCCGGGCGGCTACGACCATGAGTGGGTGCTCGTGCTTGACGACTGGACCGATGGTGTCGGGAAGAGTCCCGACGACATTCTGGACGACTTCAAGGCTGAGAACGGCACGGTCGGCCCGGGGATGAACCACGACATGTCCGGCATGGACGGCATGGGTGGCTCGCCGCTGGGAGACGTGGGCGATATCGACTATCCCCACTACCTGATCAACGGCCGCGTGCCGAGCGCGCCGCTGTCGTTGAAAGGGAAGCCGGGCCAGCGAGCACGGCTGCGGCTGATCAACGCCGCCGCCGACACCCTGTTCCGGGTGGCGCTCGGGAGGCACACGATGACCGTGACCCACACCGACGGCTACCCGGTCCAGCCGGTGGACACGAAAGCTGTCTACCTGTCGCAGGGGGAGCGGGTCGACCTTCTGGTGACTCTCGGTGAGGGAGTGTTCCCGCTCGTCGCGGTCGCCGAGGGAAAGAAGGGGCAGGGGCTGATCCTGGTCCGCACCGCGGCTGGGTCGGCCCCGGCCGAGGACGTGCACCCCTCCGAGCTCGACGCTGACCCGCTGCTGTTGTCGACGCTGATGCCGGCTGAGTCGGCACGCCTCCCCCAGCGGGAGCCCGACCAGGTCGAGCAAGTGACGTTGAACGGCCAGATGAAGCCGTACGCCTGGGGCATGAACGGAACCACCTTCGGCTCCGACACGCCGATCCAGACCACCCCCGGCAAACGGGTGCGGCTCCAGATGACGAACATGACGATGATGGCCCATCCGATGCACATCCACGGCCACACCTGGTCCCTGCCCGGGAACGGGGGGCTGCGCAAGGACACCGTGCTCGTGTTGCCGATGGCGACAATGACGGCCGACCTCGAGGCCGACAACCCCGGGAAGTGGGCCTACCACTGCCACAACATCTACCACGCCGAGATCGGCATGATGACAACCCTGCAGTACTAGCGGTCGGCGATCGGTGTCGGGAGGCGTCGACGGGGCGTCCGGGACCCCGACCACTGGTTAGCGGCGGCTGTGCTCACCAGGTTCATCGGCGCTGCGGCCAGCCGGCGACCCGGCCGGGGTTGTGCTCAGCGATGGTGGCTGGCGTGGTCGGTCGTCGGGGCGGGCGCTGAGCTGGCGGGGTTCTGGCCGGCCTGAGGGGACTGCGCACCAGAGAACGCGGGCCCGATGACGAGTGCCGACACCAGGAACACGGTGGTGAAGGCGACGACTCCGACGAGCGGCGCCAGGCGGGTGTGGAAGCGTCGCCGCAGCCGCTTCAGCATGGGAATGCTGAGCAGCAACCCTGCCACGTACAGCACCGCGCTTCCCCACAGGCCGGTCAGGAGCGCCGTGCCGGCGAGGATCCCGACGTGGTGGAGCACATGTGGGAGTAGCCCCAGGAGGCCTCCCATGGCGGCGCGGACGGCCGCCCAGGCGGTGCTGATGCGCTGCCTGACTGTCTTCGGCCCGCCGGCCGTGGCTGGGGGGCTGACCTCCGCAGGCGCAGTGTCAGGGGGCAGGACCAGGTCATTCATGAGGCCCATGGTCTGCGCCGTGTGGGTGGGTTTGGCGTCGATCAGGTCAAGTTTCGGCCAAGATCTGGACCCGGGCCGGATCATCTCCGTGGGAGGGCCGGCGCCGTGTCGTTTCCTGCTTTCGCTGTCGGTCACAACCGGTGTTCGTTCTGCATCCTGGACTGTTCGACGTGATCAGGGCGACCGCGACGGTTGATCCAGGACTGGGCCGCCACGGACAGGGCGGTGGCCAGGCTGATCAGTTGCTGCACGGGCAGGCCAATCATTGCGGCGGGGGTGAGCCCGGTCCGGACGGGCAGGATCTGGACGCCGGACGCGGCACCAGCGGTGGCCGTGACGAGCGGCTTGCCGGTCGTGTCGATGACGCCGCTGATCCCGCTGGTGGTGGCGACGACGACTTCGCGCCGCAGTTCAGCTGCCCGGGTTCGGGTGATCGCGAACTGTTGGGCGACTTGCGCGGAGCCTTGGTACATCGCGTTGCTGCTCTGGACGACGATGACCTGTGCCCCGCTGGTGGGGAGGTCGTACGCCACGGGGTCAAAGGCGACATCGAAGCAGATCAGGACCCCGAGCTGGATGGTGCGACCGGTGTTGAGCTTCACTGGAAGGACGCCGGGGCTCTCGCCGGCGACGGTTTGGTTCCCGACGTAGCGCAGCTGGGGGATGAGGGGGAGCAGCAGGTCGCGATAGGGGATCCACTCGCCGAACGGCACGATCGACCTCTTGACGTAGATGGCGTCGTCAGCGCCCTGCGAGGTCCACAGCTGGCTGGCGGTGCGCCGGTTGCCGGGTCCGGGCCCGTCGAGGATCTCGCCGACCAGGATCGGTGCGTTGATGTTTCGGCTCGAGGTCGCGATGAGGCTGCGGGTGGGCTCGTCGCCGGCGGGGTCAATGTCGGTCGAGTTCTCGGGCCAGACGACGATGTCGGGCTGCGGCATCTCCAGCGCCGCGACCCTGTTCGCGAGGGCGCTGGTCTGGGTCGCGTGGCGCCTGGTCGTGCTTCCTGCCGGGCCGAGACCGAACACGCCCCCGCCTGGCGCGCCGCCCTGGACCCAGCCCAGCTTGAGGGGCTCGCCTGTCGTGGGGAGCTCGATGGTGCCTGCGGCGGTGGCGGCGAGAAGCAGGACCGTGATGCCGCTGGTGGCGGCAACGACCCGGCTCGGTTCGGGGTGGGTGGCGAGCCAGGTGAGAAGGTTGCCGGTGAGCGCGGCCGCCAGGCTCAGGCCGCCGACTCCCAGTAGCGGTAGGAGCCCGGCCAATGGGGAGTCGACCATCGCGTATCCCAGACGGAGCCAGCCGAAGCCGCCGAAAGGGACCCGGCTGGCCAGGTACTCGACCAGCACCCAGGCGCCAGCGCACGACAGCGGCCACCAGCGGGTCGCGGTGAGAACGCGAACGATCAGCGCCAGGAGCACGAACCAGCCGGAGACGAGCAGGATCAGGCCGGCCGCCGCCCACCGGTCGATCATGGCCATCCAGTTCAGCGTGCTGGACGTCACCGCCAGCCCGAACGCCGCCCCGCAGGTCGAGGCCTGCCGACGGCTTTGTGTCCCTTTCAGCGACCAGGTCAGTGCCGCGACGCCGAGGACGGTGGCCGGCCACCATCCGGTGGGGGCGAACCCGGCCGCGGTTGCTCCGCCGGCGGCCGCGGCCACTGCGACACGCCACCACAGGGCCGGCCATCCGGCTGGACGGGTCATGGGTGCCCAGCGGTGGCCGCGTCGGCCCCTGCGGGGGTCGGCGCGCGGCGGGGCGGGGGCCAGGGCCACGCTACAGCGGCGCCGTTTCCGCAGCGACCGGCTTTCTGCTGGTCGCGGTGCGCAGGATCAGCGCCGTCCCGGCGATGATGCTGGCGATGCCGAGCAGCTGCGCCTCGGTGAGGCCCAGGACGACGGGGGTGTTGATGCGCACCATTTCGACCAGGAGCCGGGACAGCCCGCTGAGGGCGAGGTAGCTGCCGAACACCGCGGTCGGCCGGAGGCGGTCTTGGAGGACCCACAGCACGGCTGCGATCAGGAATGCCGCGAGCGCTTCATACAGCTGGGCCGGGTGAACCGGAACGTCCACCGGGACCGCACCGTTGGGGAAGGCCATGCCCCAGGGCAGGTCGGTGGGCTTGCCGTAGGTGCCGTCCCCGGCGAGGAAGCAGCCGATTCTGCCGATGCCGTAGGCCACCGACAGCGGCATGGCCATGGCGCCGGCAACTGTGCCCAGCGGCAGCTGGTGCCGGTGGGTGATCACGACCACGGCGAGGGTTCCGCCGATCAGACCGCCGTACCAGACGAACCCCGAGCTGCCGAGCATGTGCCACTCGAAGTGGCTCCAGTTGTCGATCAGGAAGTAGGCCTTGGCGGCCACGAAGCCCCACACGGTGGCCCACAGCACCAACGAGTGGGCCAGCTCGGTGGCCAGGCCCAGACGCCGGAAGCGCCGGCCGAGGATGATCGCACCCACGATGGCGGCCAGGGCCTTGCTCACCCCGTACGACTGCACCTGGAAGCCGAAGACGTCGAAGAGTACAGGCCACATTGGGGCTCCTAGGAACGCAGGACGACACAGCAGACGAATGGGAGCCTCCCGCCGCGGGATGAAGAACCGGCTCAGCTTCGGGAAAGGTTCGGTCAAGGTCTGTCTCGGCTGGGTTTCTTGCCCGGATCTTGACTGAGGGCGGCTCGAATCCTTCAGGGCCGGCGGGCAGGCTTGCGGTCCTGGCAGGAAGGGAGCACGACGGTGGCCGGTGTGGATGCCTACGGTGTGCGCGGTCTGATGTGCACGCGTTGTCTGGTGGCGGCGATCGAGGAGTTGCGTGCCTTGCCCGGTGTTGAGGAGGTGGGGGTCGACCTGGTGCCGTTCGGAGAGTCCCGGATCACCGTGGGGCCGGCGGCGGCGGCCACCACCGAGTCGGTGCGGGCCATGCTGGCCCAGGCCGGATTCGTGCTGGTCGGGCGTCGCCGCTACCGTCCCCGCGCCGGCCTCGACGACGCTGCGGCACCGTCCTTGCTGGCCGCATCTTGACCGGATCTTGACCGGCACCGCACACGTCCTGCTCCAGGAACCGCCTAGCCTGATCCGTATACCCCCTGAGGGTATGACTGGAGATGGGGTGGATTGCGGTGTTGTGGATAGTCGTCCTGACGGCGGCGTCGGTTCTGACGGCGTTGCTGCTGTGGTACTTCTTCGGCCCTCGGCGGGCGGCGCGGACCCGGATGGAGAACGGTGTCCAGGTGGTCGATGTCACCGTCGACGGGGGCTACAGCCCGAACCTGATCGAGGGAGTGCGGACGGGTGTCCCGGTCCGCATCCTGTTCGACCGGCGCGAGGGCGGAGAGTGCACGTCACGGGTCGTCATGCCCGACTTCAAGGTCAACGCATCCCTGCCGGCGTTCCGCACCACGGCGGTCGAGTTCACTCCCCGCTCGGCCGGGGAGTTCCGCTTCGCCTGCGGGATGAACATGGTCTCCGGCGTGATCAGGGTCGAAGGTGAACCCTCAAGCCAGGAGCCGACTCCCACCGGAAGCGTCGACGTCGCCGCGCCGGCGGCGGACGCCATCGCGTCCGATCCGGTGGCGGAGGAGGAGTCCGAGCGGGCCGCGGAGATCTCAGATCTGTCCCGCCGGCTGCTGATCGGGGCGATCCTCACCCTGCCGGTGCTGATCGCGGTCATGGCCGCCGAGTTGTTCCACGCCGCGTGGGTGCCCGAGTTCTTGATGGACCCGTGGGTGCAGCTGGCGCTGATCGCGCCGGTGATGCTGTACACCGGCTGGCCGATCCACCGCACTGGTTGGCGTGCGCTCGCCAACCGGGCCGCGGACATGAACTCTCTGATCACCTTGGGCACGGTCGCCGCGTTCGGCTACAGCCTGGTCGTCACGGTCTTCCCTGCGCTGCTGCCACCCGCGCTGCGCGAGGTGTATTTCGAGGCGGTGGGGGTGATTATCACCCTGATCCTGCTGGGGCGGCTGCTGGAGACCAGAGCGAAGGCGGGCACCGGCGAGGCGATCCGCAAGCTGATCGGCCTGCAACCGAAAACGGCCAAGGTCGTCCGCGACGGCGGCGAGGTCGACCTGCCGATCAGCGATGTCGTCGCCGGCGATGTCGTGATCATCCGTCCGGGGGAGAAGCTGCCCGTGGACGGGGAGGTCGTCGAGGGCTCGTCGAGTGTGGATGAGTCGATGGTGACCGGCGAGTCGCTGCCGGTGCACAAGGGGCCGGGTGACACCGTCATCGGCGCGACCATGAACCAGACCGGCAGCCTTCGCTACGTCGCCACCAGGGTCGGCGCCGACACGATGCTTGCCCAGATCATCCGTCTGGTTCGGGAAGCCCAGGGATCCAAGGCGCCGATTCAGCGCCTGGCGGATCGGGTCTCCGGCTACTTCGTTCCGGCGGTCATCGTGGTCGCGATCTGGACGTTCGCGGCCTGGGTGCTGTTCGGGCCGCCGCCAGTGTTCATCTTCGCTCTGGTAGCCGCGGTGTCGGTGCTGATCATCGCCTGCCCGTGCGCGTTGGGCCTGGCCACGCCGATGTCGATCACCGTCGGCACCGGCAAGGGCGCCGAGCACGGCATCCTGATCCGCTCGGCCGAGGCTTTGGAGACGGCGCACCGTCTCGATGCGATCATCCTCGACAAGACCGGAACCATCACCCAGGGTGTTCCGACCCTGACCGACGTGATGCCCGCCGCAGGTGTCGGGGAGAACGACCTGCTCGCGCAGGTGGCGGCGGTCGAGGCGGCGTCGGAACACCCCCTCGCGGCCGCCATCGTGGCCGGGGCAGCCCAGCGGGGGATCGCACTGCCGCCGGTGAGCACCTTCGATTCGATCACCGGACAGGGCGTGCGCGCCAACGTCGCCGGACGCAGCGTCCTGGTCGGCAACGAGCGGCTGCTCACAGCCGGCGGCGTCGACCCGGCGCCCCTGCTCGCTGGCCGGGACCGGGTCGCCGAACAAGGAAAGACGCCGATGCTGGTCGCGATCGGCGGTCGTGCCGCCGGGGTGATCGGGGTCGCCGACACGCTGAAGGAGGGCGCTGCCGCCGCAGTGGCCGCGCTCCAACGGCGCGGGATCGAGGTCATCATGATGACCGGGGACAACCGCAAGACGGCAGCCGCCATCGCGTCGCAGGTCGGAATCCGGCGGGTCGTGGCCGAAGTCATGCCCGAGCACAAGGCGGCAGAGGTCAAACGCCTCCAGGCCGACGGCAGGGTGGTCGGGATGGTGGGCGACGGCATCAACGATGCCCCTGCACTGGCCCAGGCCGACGTCGGCTCGGCCATCGGCACCGGAACCGACGTGGCCATCGAGTCCTCCGACATCACCCTCATCTCCGGCGCCCTGTCGGGTGTGGTTACGGCCGTGGACCTGTCCCGGGCGACCATGCGCAACATCAAGCAGAACCTGGCCTTCGCGTTTGCCTACAACACCCTCGGCATCCCGATCGCCGCCGGTGTCCTTTACCCGCTGTTCGGGATCACGCTGAGCCCGGTGATCGCGGCAGCGGCGATGGCGATGTCGTCGCTGTCGGTGGTGGCCAACGCCAACCGTCTGCGCCGATTCCGCCCACCGCCGGTCGAGCCGGTCGAGGCGCCTGCAGCGACCCAGCCGCTGATCGAGATCGGCGGCGAGACCACCCAGCCTGTCCACAGAACCCACAACAAGAAGAAGGAGAACAAGATGTTCGGCAAGAAGAACGAAAAGGCGATCGACCCGGTCTGCGGGATGAGCGTGGACCCGGCCAAGGCCGCGGCGACCCACACCCATGACGGCACCACCTACCACTTCTGCTCGGCGCACTGCGCCAAGTCTTTCCAGGCAAATCCGGCTGAGTTCGTGACCGCCTGAACCGGTGCGGGCGGAGGTGCACGATGGCTGTCCCAGGGCAGGATCTCCCGGTGCGCCTTCACCGCATCGAGGGTCAGCTGCGTGGGATCGCTCGAATGGTCGACGAGGGTGCGCACTGCATCGATGTGCTCACCCAGATCATCGCTGCCGATCAGGCGTTGCGGGCGGCGGGAGTGCTGCTGCTTGATCAGCACCTGCGTGGCTGCGTCGTCGCAGCCACGCAGGAGGGCGGTGCCGTGGCGGACCAAAGGATCGACGAAGCGTCCCAGGCCATTGCCCGGCTCGTCCGCGGGTAAGTGCCGGGTAAGTGCCACGCCCACCTCCGGCCTCCCCTTGCGGCCAGTGATCTTGCTCGAATCTTGACCAGAAGGAACGCCGTTCATACGCGGATGCGAACAGACTCTTCGGTAGAGATTCCGAGGCAGGGGAAAGCTGTCGATGCCGCATCCATCAACCCAGATCGCAGGCGTTCTCGCCACGTGTGCCGTACTGGTTCTGGTGTGGGTCGCGGCGATTCTGGTGGCGCGGGCTCTGCTGGGTGGGGGGCAACCCCGCTCAACAGCAGCCCTCACGCAGCAGGAACAGCACCGGCCGCCTAACAGCGGAAACCGACCCCGGCCGGGGCTCGCCGCGTCCCGCGGGGATCTCGACCGTAGCTTGACCGGTTCGCGATCGGAGTCGCACCCGGGCCAGAAGAGTGATCGATGAAAGCGATGGGAGTAGCCGGAATGAGCGTTGATAGCCACCACAGGCCCGACCAGGAGTGGCCCACCTACGAGCAGGGGAAAGCGGCCGACGATCGGCCGCAGGTCCACGATCATGAGCAGCAGGAGCCGGCCAAACGTGGCGGTCACCGATGGATGATGATCCTGATGTGCCTCCCGCTGGTAGGGATCGGTGTGTGGCAGTGGCTGTCGGGGGCCGGCATCGGTGCGCTGCTTGGGGGTCTGATGTGCTTCGGCATGATGGCCGTCATGCACCTGGGGATGGGCGGATCTTCGCATCGTCACTGAGCCCGGCGGGTCGGTCGGTTCACGGGGGTGAGCGACGTCCGGCGGCAACGGTGGGGGACCGGGGTAGGGTGAGGGTGAAGGTCGAGCCTTGTCCTGGTCCTCCACTGGCCGCATCGAGTGTTCCGCCGTGAGCCTCGACCAGGGCTCGGGCGATCGTCAGCCCGACGCCGGAGCCGGCGGCATCGATGCCTCGGGCTGTGTCGCCGCGGAAGAATCGGTCGAACACGTGGGGAAGCTGGTCGGCGCTGATCCCATCGCCGGTGTCGGTCACCTCAACGCTGAGCTGACCGGTCACGAGCACACGGATCGTCACCGTGACCGTTCCGCCGCTGGGGGTGTGCCGCAGGGCGTTGTTGAGCAGGTTGTTGAGGGCCTGGCCGAAGCGGATCGCATCGACCCTCACGATCGCGTCGCTGAGGCCCTCGAGGTGCAGAGCCACGTTCTTGGCGACGTAGCGGGGCCGCTGGTTGTCGAGCACATCGCCGACGATCTCGTCGATCGCCTGGTCGTGCATCTCGAAGGACACGCGGCCCTCCTCAGCCCGGGACACCTCGTTCAGGTCGCCTGCCAGCCGGCTGAGGTGGTCGATCTCGGCCAACACCAGGCTGCGCGTGTCGGCGTCCCAGTCGGTGACGCCATCATCGACCGCCTCCAGATGCGCCTTGATGTTGGCCAGCGGGGTCCGTAACTCGTGAGCGAGGTCACCGAGCAGCCGCAGACGCGTCTGCTCGGTGGATGCCAGCTTGGCCGCCATCTCGTTGAAGGCGCCCGCGACGGTGTCGAACTCGGCACCAGCGCCGGTGCCGGTCACGAGGGGCCGGTGCAGCCCCCTCGAAAGCGCTTCGGCGGCACGCGACAAGGACTCCAGTGGTCGCCGGATGCGGCGGGTCACATAGAAGCTGACGGCGAGGGCGCAGCCGGTGGCGACCAGCGCCGCGACCAGCAGCGATGCCCCACTCGCATCGAGGTAGGCCTGCTCGATGTGCGGAATCTCGGGTGAATCCGGGCTGTGCCCGATCTCCAGAAGGTGCTGGTGGAACAAGGTCGGGCCGATTGCCGCCGCGACCCCGCCGGCGGTGAGCAGGGCTGCGATCAGCACCACACCCTGAGCGACGAAGAGCCTGACGCCCAGGCTCCAGTCTCTGGGATGGAAGGTTCTGCTCATCGCTAGTGGCTGCCCGGCAGGCCCATCCGGTAGCCGATTCCGCGGATCGTCAACAAATACACCGGCTCGTTCGGATCGTCGCCCAGCTTGCGTCGCAGGTTCCCGACATGCACGTTCACAACGTGATCGTCGCCGACCCATTCTGCGTTCCACACCTGGTCGATGATCTGGCGCCGGGTCAGGGCCGCCTTCGGCTGCCGGGAGAGCACGTCCAGGATGTCGAACTCGGTCCTGGTCAGGCTCACCTTGCGTCCGCGCACCCACACCTCGCGCGCAACAGGGTCGATTCGCACATCGCCGAAGTCGCGCTCTTCGGCCGGTTCGCCGCTGCCCGATGTCTTGGATGGCCGGGGACGCCTCAGGACGGCGTTCACCCGTGCCACCACTTCTCGGGGACTGAACGGCTTGCCGATGTAGTCGTCGGCGCCGACCCCGAGCCCGATGATGCGGTCTGTCTCGTCGTCCCGCGCGGTGAGCATGAGGATGTAGCAGTCGGAGAACGTCCGCACCTGCCGGCACACCTCCAGGCCATCCAGACCCGGCAGGCCGAGATCGAGGAGGATGACCTCCGGATCAAGGTCACGGGCCGCGGCGACCGACGCCGGCCCTTCGGTTGCGTAGTGCACGTCGTAGCCGGCCTTGACCAGGTAGGAGCCGAGGACCTGGGCCAAGGCCCGTTCGTCCTCGATGATCAAGATGCGAGCCGGGGGCGGCACGTCGCTGCTTGTCACCATCGAAGTATGCACGACGGCCCGCGCACCGCCGGGTCCGCGACGAGCGGGGCTGGTGTTTCTTGACCGGATCTTGACCGAAGACCCCGCGGATGCACACCGACGTTGCACGAGACTTGTGTTCACTGAGTTCTCGCTCAGGTGGTCGCCCGTCCGATTCCTCTGTGGGTCGACCAGGCTGGTTTGACATGGGCCAGCCGAATGGGGTGGGTTCGGGTGGGGTCGGGTGCTGATGCCGGCCCCACCTCGCTTTCCCGGGACGCTGAGGATCACCGTGACCACGCTCACTCGGCCAGCGTCGAAGGCTGGACGTCGCACTCGCAGGACTTGAAGCCCGGCGATCCGGTGTAGATGGGTGGAAGGGATGGCGCGATGATCAGCAGGATCGCCGGTACCGCGAGCGGAGCGGACGGCACGATGGCGGCGGAGAGGTTCTGGGCCGAGCAGGCCGGGTCCACGTCCCGACGCGACCTGCCTGGCGTGCCGGGCCCGCGTTCAGCACAGGTCGGTTCAGCACAGGTCCGCCGGATGGAACACCGTCTTCTGGATGAAGAAACGATGTTGGTGGAGCTTGTCGCTGGGCGGCAGGGGTGGGGGGCGGCAGGATGGCCGGCATGAGCGATTCGGTGGGGCCCCCGGCCCACGTGCTGGTGGTCGACGACGAGACGGTGCTGGCCGGCATGGTGGCCAACTATCTGCAACGGGCCGGCTTCCGCACCAGCGTGGCCCACGACGGCAACCGGGCGGTCGAACTCGCGCTCGCCGAGGCCCCGGACGTGGTCGTGCTGGATCTGGGGCTGCCGGGCAAGGACGGGCTCCAGGTGTGCCAGGAGATCCGGCGCCGTTCCGACTGCTACATCCTGATGCTCACCGCCCGCAACGAGGAGATCGACAAGCTGATCGGCCTGTCCACCGGCGCCGACGACTACATGACCAAACCGTTCAGCGCCCGCGAGCTGGTCGCCCGCGTCCAGGCCCTCCTACGCCGGCCCCGAGCCGACCGGCAGGTCGACGAGCCGCCCCGGACGATCGGTGTGCTGCGGCTGGACCTGGCCGGCCGCCGGGTCCTGGTCAACGAGGTCGAGGTGGAGCTGACCCGAACCGAGTTCGACCTGCTGCAGGCGCTGTCGGCCCGGCCCAAGGCCGTGTTCACCCGGCGCCAGCTGGTGGACGCGGTGTGGGGCCCGGACTGGGTGGGAGATGAGCACCTCGTGGACGTGCACATCGGACATCTGCGCCGCAAGCTCGCCGCGGCCGCCGACGCTGTGTTCGTCGACACCGTCCGCGGGGTGGGCTACCGGATGGGCCCGGGCCGGTGAGCCGGCCCAGGCCCGCAGGGAGCCTGACCACCCGGCTGATGATCTCCCAGATCGCAGTGTCGCTGGCGATGGCGCTGACCATGATGATCGTCGCCGTGGCGGCAGGCCCAGCGATGTTCGAGACCCACATGCGCCAGGCCGGGCAGGACAACCCTGACGTGCTGGCCCACTCACAGGAGGCGTTCAACGCCGCGGGCGGTCTGGCCCTGGCCCTCGGGCTCGCGATCGCCGCCACCGGCGCGATCGTGGTCAGCGTGCTCATCGCCCGGCGGCTGCGCCGCTCCCTGGACGATCTGGGTGCCGCCGCGGCCCGCATTTCCGAAGGCGACTACGACCGGCGGGTTCAGCCGGCCGACTCCCGCGAATTGGCGGTGCTGTCGGACAGCTTCAACACGATGGCCGGCCGGCTCGCCACCATCGAGGGCAGCCGCCGCCGGCTGCTGACCGACCTGGCCCACGAGATCCGCACCCCGCTGGCCAGCATGGAAATCTGTGTGGAAAGCCTCGAAGACGGAGCCATCGAGCCCGGCCCGGACGCCTGGCAGATCCTTACCGCCCAGATCCAGCGGATCTCCCGCCTCGCCGACGACCTCGGCCAGGTATCGGCCGCCGAAGAAGGCCGGCTGGACCTGGCCCTCGAACCCGTTGACCCATGGACCCTCGCCGAGACCGCCGTCCGCTCCGTCAGGGACGCCTTCGGCCGCAACCAGATCGGCCTCCGACTCGACCCCCACACCAGCCCCGAACTGCGCGTCCTGGCCGATCCGGCCCGGATCGGCCAGGTGCTGACCAACCTGCTGTCGAACGCGCTGCGCCACACCCCGCCCGGCGGCCACGTCGATGTCGAGCTGAGCCACGACAACCACACCGTCACCATCCGTGTGGTCGACGACGGCGACGGCATTCGTGCCGAACACCTGCCGCACATCTTCGAACGCTTCTACCGGGCCGACACTGCCCGCGACCGCGACAGCGGCGGCACCGGGGTCGGGCTGGCGATCAGCCAGGCCATCGCCCGCGCCCACGATGGCCAACTCACCGCCCACAGCAGCGGCCCCCACACCGGCGCCACCCTTACCCTCCACCTCCCACGAGCCACCTGAACCTGGCCCTGACCCGGCAGCTAGGCCCGGCCCGCCGGCCCAGGCGAGGACGGGGATGACGGCGTCCAGCCACGTCACGAATGTCCTGATTCCAGATAGTCATGAAAGTCCTGGGACACGCAGGGCGGAACAAGCCGGTGTGATGCCTTGTGTTCGTGCGTCTGGCTTCCGTGGGCCAAGGATCAGCCACAATGGCCGAGGGAGAGCGTCATTTCGATGAGGGTATGCGTTGGCTTCTTCGGCATCGGCTCGCGCCGTCCAGTGTCGGTGAATCCTAGTCGTTGGTAGAGGCGTCGTGCCGCGTGGGCGTGTTCTGCCACCTGCAGTGCGACGGTGACCGCGCCCGATTGCTGCGCCATCTCGATGACCGCTCCGCACAGCGCCTCGGCCACCCCGTGTCCGCGTGCGGCAGGCGTGGTCCAGACGCCCACGAGATCGCGTCGCGGCCCGGTCCCGGGAACCAGGCCGGCCGTGCCGGCGGGTTGCCCGTCGAGGTAGCCGATGAAGGTTCCGGGCATGGCGCTCCGTGCGCGCCATTGGTCGTCGGCGAGGTCAGCCTCCGTGTCGTAGGCCGAGGTGAACGCGTCCGGGTCGCTCGCCAAGGCCGCCAGGCGGAGGTCCCGGTACTCCCACCAGCGGTCTGCAGAGCCCGGTTGCACTGTGACCGTCGCCATGGCCGTCATGCTGCCACACGTTGGGCTGTGGCGAGGACCCGCGTGTCCCCGTCGGCGATAGGTGTGGCCGCGGGCCGGTGATGTCAGACGGCGAAGACCTGTCCGGTTTCGACGCCGTCGATGGAGCGGAGGTAGGCCTCGGCGGCCACTGAGGCGGGGGTGTGGGGGAAGCCGGGGAAGCTGGCGTGGTAGCTGGTGGCTTCGGTGAGCACGCTGGGGCTGACGATGTTTATCCGCAGCTGGCGAGGCAGCACGGTGGCCGCGGCCTGGGTGAACGCTTAGAGGGCACCGTTGGCGGCCGAGGCAGCGGCGCCGGTCTCGATGGCGACGCGGGCGAGCACACCGCTGGTGAGGGTAAGGGAACCGCCGTCGCGCACATGCGGGTGGCCGGACAGGACGAGGCCGATCTGGCCGAGGGCCTTGTTCTCCAGGCCCGCCCGATAGTCCTGAGGGGTCAACTCGAGGGCGGTGCTGACGGCGCCGCCGATCAGCCCGCTCGCCCCGACCACCAGCACTCGTTTCGTCGTCATCTGGCTCCTTCGCCCTTCCAGGTTTGTGTTGTGCCGCGCCGATACCAGGTGTCGGGCTGGTTCAGCGGTTGAGGACGGGCTCGGGTGCTGGCCTCGGGACGCAGGTCGATTCGGCGCAGCAGTTGGGCATTCAGCGCGACCACCACGGTGGACAGCGACATCAGAATGGCGCCGACCGACATGGGCAGGACGAACCCGATCGGGGCCAGGACGCCGGCGGCCAGCGGGACGGAGACCAGGTTGTAGCCGGCCGCCCACCACAGGTTCTGCTTCATCTTGCGGTAGGCGGCCCTGGACAGCTCGATCACCGACAGCACCGAGCGTGGGTCAGAGCTGGCCAAGATGACACCTGCGGAGGCGATCGCCACGTCGGTGCCGGCGCCGATGGCGATGCCGACGTCGGCCTGCGCGAGGGCGGGGGCGTCGTTGACGCCGTCGCCGACCATCGCGACCTTCTTGCCCTCCTGTTGCAGCTGGGCGACCTTCGCGGACTTGTCCTCGGGCCGGACGCCGGCGAACACCCGGTCGATGCCGAGCTCCTTGCCGACCTCCTGTGCGACGGCCTCTGCGTCCCCGGTGATCATGACGACCTCGACACCGAGCTTGTGGAGCGCCTCGACGGCGTCACGGGACTCGGGGCGGACCTCGTCGGCGAGTTTCAGGCCGCCGATCATGGTGCCATTGCGAAGGACGTGCAGGATGATCGCGCCCTCGGCGCGCCAGTCGTCCGCGACGCCGGTCTCGGGCTGACCGGTCTCCTCCAGCAGCCGCGGTCCACCGACCCGGATCTCCTGACCGGCGACTGTCGCGGTGACGCCCACGGCCGGTGAGGAGGTGAACCCGCCGGCCCGTTCGAGCTGGAGGCCATTGTCCTTGGCGGCGGCGACGATCGCCTTGGCGAGCGGATGCTCACTGTCGGCCTCGGCGGACGCTGCCAGGGCCAGGATCGAGTCTGCGTCGAGGTCGCCGGCAGGCTCGACACCGACCACCGTCGGCTCGCCCTTGGTGAGCGTCCCGGTCTTGTCGAACAGCACCGCATCGATCAGACGCATGGACTCCAGCGCCAGGCGGTCCTTGACCAGGACACCGCCGCGGGCGGCGCGCTCGGTGGCGATGGACACCACCAGCGGGATCGCCAGGCCCAGGGCGTGCGGGCAGGCGATGACCAGCACGGTGATGCTGCGCACCACCGCCGCGTCCGGGTCGCCGGCCAGGGTCCACACGGTGGCAGTGATCGCCGCGGCGACCAGCGCGAACCAGAACAGCAGCGCGGCCGCGCGGTCGGCGATCCGCTGCGCACGGGAGGTCGAGTTCTGCGCTTCGGCGACGAGACGGTTGATGCCCGCCAAGGTGGTGTCGTCACCGGTGGCGGTGATCTGCACCCGCAGCCCGGAGTCGGTCGCGACGGTGCCCGCGGTGACGGCATCGCCCTCGCCGCGGGCGACCGGCCGCGACTCGCCGGTGATCATGGACTCGTCCATGTCCGCGCGGCCGTCGATGATGCGGCCGTCGGCCGGGACGCTGCCGCCGGGGCGCACGATAACGACGTCGCCCACGGCAAGGTCACCAGGGGCCACCTTGACGACGTCGTCGCCCTCGACACGCTCTGCCTCATCGGGTAGCAGGGCGGCCAGGGAGTCCAGCGCCGAGGTGGTCTGGGCCAGCGACCGCATCTCGATCCAATGCCCGAGCAGCATGATCACGATCAGCAGCGCCAGCTCCCACCAGAACTCCAGCTCGTGGTGCAACAGCCCGAGGGTGGCGCCCCAGGAGGCGATGAACGCGACCGTGATCGCCAAACCGATCAGCAGCATCATGCCCGGCTTACGGGTCCGCAGTTCGGTGACTGCACCGGTCAGGAACGGCCAGCCACCCCACACGTACATCACGGTGGCCAGCAGCGGGGAGATGAAGCCGGCCCAGGCCGGAACCTCGTAGCCCAGCAGCATCGCGAACATCGGCGAGAACCCGATCACCGGTATCGCGATCACCAGGTTGATCCAGAACAGCCGCCGGAATTGCCCGACATGATCACCATGCGCGCCATGGCCGCCGCCGTGACCGGAATGGTCCATCCCGGCCATGCGGGCGACGTGGCCGGCATGCTCGGAATGGTCGCTGTGGACCGCCGGCTGCGCAGCGGTGGCCGCGTCTTGGTCGTGGCCGGCCGGAGCCGGATCGGGCGTCGGCTGTGGGTGGTGGGGGTGGTGTTGGTGCGGATCGGTCATGATGTCTTTCCGGGCTCGTGTGCGGTGGGGGGGTTCAGGAGCGGACCAGGCGGGCGATCGCGTCGGAAGCCTCGGCGATTTTCGCCTCCGCCTCGGGCCCGCCGGCGGCGGCTGCGTCGAGGACGCAGTGGTGCAGGTGGTCGTCCAGCAGGCCCAGCGCGACGGTCTCGAGTGCTTTTGTGACCGCAGAGATCTGGGTGAGGATGTCGATGCAGTACCGCTCGTCCTCGACCATCCGGGTCAGCCCGCGGACCTGTCCCTCGATGCGGCTGAGCCGGTTCACATACCGGCTCTTGTCGCCGATGTAGCCGTAGTGCCCCGACCCCGCAGCCGCGGCATCGAGGTCGGCAGCCTCACCGGCGGCGGTGGTCATGATGCCTCCACCGTGATTGGCGTGGCGCTGCGGAGCTCGGCAGTGTCGGCCGGTGCCGTGTCCGCGTGCGGGGTGCCGCAGCAGGTCGAGGTGCCGCCGGTGGCTGTGGTGCCGCTCTGGCAGCAGCCGCCGCCGGTCTGGGCGAGGGGCAGTTCGGTGTGGTGGTCTGTGCACATGGAGTGCGTCCTTTCTGGTTTGGGTGAAGGGTTGGAGGGGTCAGGCGGTGATGCTGGCGAAGCGTCGCAGCCGCAGGCTGTTGCCGACAACGAACACGCTGGACAGGGCCATCGCGGCCCCGGCGAGCATCGGGTTGAGCAGACCGAGCGCGGCGATCGGCACCGCGGCGGTGTTGTAGGCGAACGCCCAGAACAGGTTCGACTTGATCGTGCCGAGCGTCTTGCGCGACAACCGGATCGCGTCCACGGCGGCACGCAGGTCGCCCCGGACCAGGGTGAGGTCGGCCGCTTCGATCGCCACATCGGTGCCTGTACCCATGGCCAGACCGAGGTCGGCCTGGGCCAGGGCGGGGGCGTCGTTGACGCCGTCGCCGACCATGGCCACGATCCGGCCCTCAGCCTGCAGCCGGGCAACCACGTCGACCTTGTCCTTGGGCAGCACCTCGGCGAACACCTGCTCGATCCCGACCTCGGCCGCGATCTGGGCGGCGACCGCCTGGTTGTCTCCGGTGAGCAGCACCGGTGTCAGGCCGATCGCCTTCAGCTGGCCGATCGCCTCGGCGCTGGTCGGCTTGACCGTGTCCGCGACCACCAGGATGCCGCGCGGCGCACCGTCCCAGCCGGCCGCCACCACCGTCTTGCCCCCGCTCTCAGCTTGGGCCTTCGCCGCGGCGACCGCCGGGCTGAGCTGCTGGGACCAGTCGGCCAGCAGCGACTCCCTGCCCACGACCACGGCGTGGCCGTCCACGACGCCCTGCACCCCGCGGCCCTCGAGGTTGGCGAAGTCCTGCGGTGTCGGCAGGACGCCGACCTGTTGGGTGGCGGCCTTGGCGATCGCCTGGGCGATCGGATGCTCGGAGGCGTCCTCCAGCGCGCCGGCCAGCCGCAACAGCTGGTCACGGTCGGTGCCCGGCTCGGTGACCACGTCGACCAGGGTCATCTTGCCGGTGGTGACGGTGCCGGTTTTGTCCAGCACCACCGTGTCGACCTTCCGGGTCGACTCCAGCACCTCGGGGCCCTTGATCAGGATGCCCAGCTGGGCGCCGCGTCCGGTGCCGACCAGCAGCGCGGTCGGGGTCGCCAGACCCAGCGCGCACGGGCAGGCGATCACCAGCACCGCCACCGCGGCCGTGAACGCGGCTGCGACCGGGAACCCGGCCCCCAACCAGGCGCCCAGGGTGACCGCGGCGATCGCGATCACGATCGGCACGAACACTCCCGAGATCCGGTCGGCCAGCCGCTGCACCTCGGCTTTGCCGGTCTGGGCGTCCTCGACCAGCTTGGCCATCTGCGCCAGCTGGGTGTCTGCGCCGACCCGGCTGGCCCGCACGACGAGCCGGCCGCCGGCGTTCACCGTGGCGCCGGTGACCGGGTCGCCCACGCCGACCTCGACCGGAACCGACTCGCCGGTCAGCATCGAGGCGTCCACCGCCGAGGAGCCGGCGACGACCACCCCGTCGGTGGCGACCTTCTCACCGGGCCGGACCACGAACTCGTCGCCGACCTGCAACTCCTCGATCGGGATCGGGGTCTCGACGCCGCCCCGCAGCACCGCGACCTCCTTCGCACCGAGCTCCAGCAGGGCCCGCAGCGCCGCACCGGCCTGCCGCTTCGACTTCTTCTCGAAATAGCGGCCAGCGAGGATGAACGTGGTCACGCCGGCGCCGACCTCGAAGTAGATGTTCGCCGCCCCGTCGGAGGGGGCCAGGCTGAACTCGAACGGGTGCGTCATCCCCGGGGTGCCGGCGGTGCCGAAGAACAGCGCGTACAGCGACCACAAGAACGCGGCGGTGGTGCCCATCGAGATCAGGGTGTCCATCGTCGCCGCGCCGTGGCGCAGGTTCGTCCACGCGGCTTTGTGGAACGGCCAAGCCCCCCACACGATCACCGGTGCGGCCAGCGCCAACGACGCCCACTGCCAGTAGGTGAACTGCAATGGCGCGATCATCGACATCGCCACCACCGGCACCGTCAATATCGCCGAGACCACCAGCCGGGTCCGCAGCGCGTCCAGCTCCGGATCGGCCTCGACACCCTCACCCGCTGCAGCCGCTTGGCGCGGGCTGGTCACCTTCGGGGCGGGCAGAGCCGCGGTGTAGCCGGTCTTCTCGACCTCGGCGATCAGCAGGCCCGGATCGTAGCCCTCAGGGACGCTCACCTTCGCCTTCTCGGTCGCGTAGTTCACGGTCGCGGCGACCCCGTCGAGCTTGTTCAGCTTCTTCTCGATCCGCATCGCGCAGGAGGCGCAGGTCATCCCGCCGATCTCCAACTCGATGCTTGACGTCACCGGAGTCAGTGTTGATGTGCTCACCTTTTTCCTTCTCTCGAATCCTCGTTTGCCGAGCAGCTCAGCGCTTCGGCGTCATCGGGTCGTCGTGGCCACCGGCCGGCTCGCCGGTGGTGGCGTCCAGGACGAACTCGGCGGTGTGCACCTGCCCGTCGACCTGGAAGTCCAGATACAGCAGGTAACGGCCCGCCGTGGGCGCCTCGGCCGCGAAGCTGATCGTCGGACCAGCCGTCTGTCCCGCTTCAGGATCCTGGCCTTCGGCGTGCACGTGCAGATAGGCCAGGTCGCCGTCTCGGAGCACGACAAGGTGCCCGAACGCGCCCAGATACGGCTGCAACGTGGTGACCGGCGCGCCGTCTCGGCTGACCGTGATCGCCAACTCCTGCGACTGTCCCGCCGTCAGCTGCCCGTCGAGGGACACGACGAACCCGTCCACCTCGTCAGTGGTCCTGGTCTGCATCGCCCTCGCCGGCGTGACCGTTCCGGCGACCTCGATGGTGCGGGACAGGGTCATCCGCTCCGTGTTGTCACCGGCCGGCACGAAGTCGGCGTAGACCCGGTAGGTACCGGCGGCCTTCCACTGCCATGGCGTTGACCACGTGCCGGTCGACAAATCCAGGCCGGGGTGCGCATGGGTGAACTCGGAGCCGTCGGAGCGGACCACGATCAGGTGCAGATCCTTCTCGTGCGACGTCTCGAATCCGGTCACCGGACTCCCGTCGCTGTCCAGCACCCGGAAGCTCAACGTTCCGGCCTCACCGACCGAGCCCGACGCCGTGACAGGGGAGAGCAGATAGCCGCCGCTGGACAGCGACAGGCCCGGCAGAGCGGCCTCAGCCGGGGCCTGCCCGGCCTCGGTGTGGCCGTCCATGCCGGCACTGTCCTGCCACGCCGCGGCGGCGCCGGCGGGAACGACGGCCGAGGAGACGCCGTACGCGGCGCCGAACGCCACTACCAGTCCTGCGGCGTACAAGCCGAGTCGTCCCGCCGCGTTCATCAGACCCGCACCGCCGAGTACCCGGCCTCAACTACAGCAGCCAACACATCCGCATCAGCCACCGGCTGCGACCCCGTCACCACCAGCAGTCCCGTCTGGGCACTCACCTCGATGTCGTCCACCCCAGCGACCTGGGAGACCTCCTCGCGGATCGACATCTCGCAATGCCCACACGTCATGCCGCTCACCTGGAACTCGCTCGTGCTCATCTCAACCTCCACATCCCGGATACCCCCAGCGGGTATCGCGATGTCCAACGTTAGTACCCCGTGGGGGTATTCCCAAATCATGGCGCAAGATGGCGGTGGACCGCCGGAGCTACCGACCGCGGCCCGCCGAGACGTGTTGCCGTCGGGGCGTTCGTATGTAACTATTTGCGTAGACACGCAAGTATGCAATTACCTGAGCCAGGCTGCCGCGCCTCCCGGACGAACGCGCGGCCCATCCCGGCGGAGCAGACCCAAGCGGCACGTCCCGCCCCACCAGGAAAGGTCCCGAATGACCGCGCACGCCCACCAGCACCCGCACGAACACACCGGGCACCCCGCATCCCACGAAGGGGCTCCGCACGATCACGGCGAACACGGTCACGATCACGGCAAACACGGTCACGATCACCCGACCGGACTCAGGGGATTCTTCTACGGGATCTTCGTACCGCACTCCCACGACGCCTCGGACTCGATCGACGACGCGCTGGAAGCGCACGTTGAGGGCATACGGGCGCTGAAGATCAGCCTCGTCGTGCTGCTCGCCACGACCGTCCTCCAGGCCCTGATTGTCGCGTTCTCCGGATCGGTGGCGCTGCTTGCCGACACGATCCACAACTTCTCCGACGCCCTGACCGCGGTGCCGCTGTGGATCGCGTTCGTGCTGTCCCGCCGGGCGGCGACACGTCGCTACACCTACGGCTACAACCGGGCTGAAGACCTTGCCGGGCTGTTCATCGTCTTGATGATCGCCCTGTCGGCGATCATCGCCGCTTGGGAGGCGATTGACCGGATCATCACCCCCCGGCCCGTCGAGAATGCGGTCTGGGTGCTCGCAGCCGGAGTGATCGGGTTCCTCGGGAACGAAGCCGTCGCGATCTACCGCATCCGGGTCGGACAGAAGATCGGCTCCGCCGCACTGGTCGCCGATGGCGTGCACGCGCGCACCGACGGCTTCACCTCACTCGCCGTCGTCATCGGCGCCCTCGGTGTGCTGCTCGGCTTCCAACTCGCCGACCCGATCATCGGCCTACTCATCTCGGCCATGATCATCATCCTGCTCATCGGCACGGTCCGCTCCGTCGGCCGACGACTCATGGACGGCATCGAACCCGAACTCCTCGACCGCGCCGAACACGCCCTCACCCACGTCACCGAGGTCACCGCGGTCGAACAGATCCGCATGCGCTGGGTCGGGCACCGACTCCACGGCGAAGCCGTGATCCAGGTTCCCGACGTCTCACTCGCAGAAGCCAACCGCATCGCACGCGACGCAGAGGAGTCGGTCAAGCGACATATGCCAAACGTGGACGAGATGAGCATCCGCGCCATCGCGGAGGTCGCTACCTGAGCCGCTGAACGACCAGCTGGTTGTGCTCGCCCGCGGGAGGCTGATCGTCCATCTTTCGCCGCTGCTACTCGCTTCGAGCGCGATGTGCGCCGAGTGTCGTTCGCTGCTGTCCGCAACAGCGACCATTCTCGCGACCAGGAGGCACCTTCAACCCCAGCCTTCGCGCCTTCGCGTCGGCACACTCAGGTTGACCGTGGACGTCGGAGGAGCCGGCCGCCGGTGTCGACCGGCCGTCGGCAACCCAGCAATCCCGCGATGGGCGCGACAGAGCTGACTGTCCATTCGGGGTAGGTGGGACGTTGGTTCCGACTGGGTCTGTTCCCGAGTGGGGGAGCGGCGGTTGACCCAGAAAGCGGCGTGTTCGATTCCGAGGATAGGGTCAACGCAGATCCAGCGCAGATACAACACTGTCGTTTCTCTCGGCGTTTCGGACTGCCGCGCGCGTTGATCAACACGGTCACTTGTGCCAAGAACGACCTCCGAAACCGCACACGCATAGCCTGCGACGGACTCTCAAGGCGGTAGCGCAGACAGTCACTCCGCCGAGGGTTCAGCCGGTGAGCGGCGGCAGGTGTCGCAGAGTCCGTCGGTGGCGGGCATGCGTAGCAGCGTGCAGCGCACGCACCGCGGGCCTCGGAAGACGGTCCCGGGAGGCTCATGGATCAGCTTCAGGGTCGCGTTGTCGAAAAGCTCGCGGCGGGAGTCGAACAGCGCGGGCAGTTGGATGGCGATCTCGGACTCGTGGATCGATTGTGGATCGCGGGGCTCGCGCAGTCGGCCGGCGCTGATCGCAGCCAGTACCTCCAGGTAGTTCTCGGCCGAGGTGTGGTGGGCGAGAAACAGCCCCGGATGCACGGCGCTCAATCCGTGCGCTTCGAGGTCGTGTGCGCCGAAATGTCGCACGTTGCCGGTCACCAGGAAGGCAGCACCGGCCTGGATCGCGGAGGCGAGGACGGGCAGGTCCTTGGGATCGGTGTCCGTCAGATCCCCGGCTTCGCCGCCGTCGGGGACCAGCGTCCAGTCCCACCGCTCACGCAGCACCGAGACAGGCACATGGCCCGGCTTCTGGTGACGCTGCGCCTCGGCCTCTACGAGCGGGCTGTACACCAATCGGTAATCCGACAGCGGTGCCAGCAGGTACAGCATCGTCCGCGGCACTGGGGAGGCCAGCACGTTGGCGTCGACGAAGGCGATGACCCTAGAAGTCGACGGCAAGATCGGCTGCCATCTCGCGCACGTAGGCGTGCCGGAACCGCTCCACCTCATCGAGCGGCACTCGGTGCCTGTTACCTCTGCGTTCGGTGCGGATCTCGCCGGCCAGAATCCTGCGCATGATCGTCGCCCGGGATACTCCGATCGATTCGGCGACCTGAGCCGGAGTCATGGACGGTCGCTCGAACGTCACCCGAGCATGCTCACCGTGGGACAGGTGCTCCCGAATCACCTCATCCCACGGATCCGTCGAATCGGGCGTGATCTCCAGACTGCTCACACCACTAGAGTAGCTCAATGAACAGATAGTAGGTCGATCTGATCTCAGGCAATCAAACGGGAAGGACCCCCGGATCCACACGGCGCGCAGCAACCTGTGAGAGCCCGCAGCCGTTGCCCATCGGCCACTAGTTGTCAGCCTTCTCCGCTTGAATGAGGTCATGGACGACGTTCAAACCCAGATCCACGACGGCCACGACCTGGCCTCCGACCCGGCCCCCGAGCCATTGCGTGTGCTGGCAAGGTGGCCGACCGCGTGTCGCGCGAACCAAGACTGCGAGATCTCGGGCGTCTGCTATCCAGCACCTAATGACCTCTGCGTGGATGATCTGGAATGGTGGATCGACGTCACCGAGATCCGAGTGAACGCCTCTAGGAACCTCCTCAACGGGTCGGTCTCTGCTGTGCTCGGCGGGCTGGTCGGAGCCGCCGTGGCCACCGCCACCGGGTGGGTCTCAGCTTCGCCGTGGGTTGCCGCCCTCGTCGGCGCAGTCTCGGTGCTTGTGGTCGTTCTGGTCGGCAGGCTACTGCTGCGGGACAGTGACCACAGCGCGCTCGAACAGAGACTCCTGCTCTATAGACGTCGGGCGCGCTTGCTGAGCCACGAGCCACGTTCAGCACGGTCGAACACCGCCGAAGGCGCCGATCGCTAACTACAGGCCGCGCAGCTGGGCTGATGTCGTCAACCTCCTGTGGCGATTTCGGAGAGTCGTCGGGCGATCTCCGCGTCGCGTCCTGCGGCGGCGTGTTGGTAGATGAGTGCGGCCGCGACGGTGGAGTGGCCGAGGCGGTTCATGAGTTCGGCGAGGGTGGCGCCGGCTTGGGCGGCGAGGGTGGCCCCGGTGTGACGCAGATCGTGCCAGCGCAGATCGGGTCGTCCGGCGGCCTTGCGAGCGCGGCGGTACACCTTGTAGAGGGCGCCGTGTTTCATGTGGCCGCCGGACTCGACCGCTGGAAACAGCAGCCCGTCCGGCCCGGGTGCGGCGAAGTTGTCAAGGTGGGTCAGGAGGGGGCCGAGAATGTGGGGCGGGATCGCGACATCGCGGGACAGGCTCTTGGGGGTCTTCACAATTGGATTGTCGGGGTCGGGCCACACGACGGCGCGGGTGATCGTGAGCGTGCCGTCGACCGGGTTCCCGTCGGCGTCCCGGTTGATGGTCAGGTCGCGTCGGCGGAGTTCGGTGAGTTCGCCGAAGCGGGGTGCACACCAGGCGGCGAGCAGCACCATCGCCGCGTAGCGGGCCGGCATTTCGTCCATGATGACGGCCAGCTCGGCCAAAGTCGCGGGCCGGATGCTGCCCTTGGGCCGACTAGTCGGGGTCTTGTTCTTGGTCTTGGCCGACAGCCGCGCGGGGTTGTTCGGGATCAGTGGGGGAGCGTCGGTGTCCTCGTCCTGCTGGGAGGCGGTCTGGAGGATCGCGTGGAGCACGTCGTAGGCCTTGCGCCGGGCGGTGGCGAAGCGAGGATCTTGGGCGTTCCACCAAGCCTTGATCATCGCCGGGTGAATCTCAGTCAAGGCGAAGTCCTTGAAGTAGGACAGTCGCCTGCCGTCAAGGATTCGACGGTACTCGGAGTGGGTCTTGGGGCTGAGATCGCGGGAGGCCAGCCACTGCTCGGAATAGTCGGCGAAACCGACCTCCTCCGGCTCCCGGGCAACGGCGGGCTTCCAGCGGTTCTCAATGAGCTCCGATTGGCGCAGGCTCAGCCATGCCTCGGCCGTCTTCTTGTCCAGGAACGTCAGTGGCAACACCTTGCCGCCCTCGATCACCTTCGCGAAGATCCTGGTGCCGTGAGGGTCGAGATAGCTGGCCTGGTAGCGACCCGAAGGCAGCTTGCGCACCCAACCGAACCCGCGACGGGGCCGTTTCTTGGCAGCAGCCTCAGGCCGCGCCGGCGCCAACTGAGCGCTGTTCAACTCTGCCGAGCGAGAGCGCCTGACGGTCTCCTCGGGCGACGCGTCCGTCGCCGAGCCGGGCAGATCTTCGGCAGTGGGGGACAATGGATCCATGGACGCCTCCAGTCCTGGCTTCGCGGTCCAGCACGGGGATCGGCGCCCGTCACCTGCTGCCGGGTGGTGGCGTTCGGCGTGCTATAGCGGCCCTCGGTCCGCGTGCTATATACGTGCTATAGCGAAAGCCTACATCACCCCACTTCAGCCCACTCGGACCTCGCGCGGAGGTGCAGGTTGCGCTGCATAATGGCTTGTGGCTACGGCCTTAGGGCTAGCCACGAGCGCGTCGGCCATCGGACTCCCGCCCTCCTTCAAATCCTGTCAGCCCGACCGTTGAATTGCCTTGTGAGAGTCACATCAGATGTCTCGGAGCGGCCACGTGGAGCATACGTGGAGCCGTGGAGGCGACTGAACCCTCACCCCCCAGCCTGGCTCTTTGGCGCCGCAAGGGACTGGGTCGACAACCCTACTGTGGGTCACCCAGGTAGCAGTCCAACCGGCACCTGAAGTCGTCCACACCGTGGTCGCAGCGGCACGTCACGGATTGGCGCTCAACTCCTGGAGGCGTGGGCTCCTTTCCATGCCCATGAAGTCGACCGTTCAAGCGACCAAGGCGGCCACAGATCAGTCGAAGGGGCCGTCGGTTCCATCCACGGACTGCTGCAGTTTCGCGGTGCCACTGGCGTACTCGTCGACGTGGGTGAGCATGTCGCGCACATCTCTCAGGTCCCGAGCCTCACTCAAACAGGCCACGCCTGCCGTGTGCCCTTAGCCCAGAACCTTGGTCGTTCCCACGACCGCGTTCTGCATTGATGCACATCATCGCGTCTGCCTGGCGGTCGCCCCCCTTCTCCTTCGCTCCCCCCCATGGGCCTCAGCGGACACGAGGAATGCATGCGAGTGGCCAACCAGCAGCTACGTGCTCTCGATCGCAGCCTTGCACGAGATGTTGCCCGTGATTTCGGTCTGAGACGCGCTGCATGGATCTTCGTGAGTTCGGCCCCGATTGAACTCAGGGGCACCATCGGGCGGGGTCGCCAGACCTCGCGATCGGACGCCCGCGCCAGCGCCAGCTGTGAACGTCGCGGCGCGGCCGCACGCCCGAATTTGGCGCACGATAGACAAGTCTCCACGCGCAAGGCGGTGCCGGCGCGGAGGCCCCGGCGGGAGACGTCTGGGTGGGGCAGCGAGCAGCCGGCTGCCAAGCTCCTCGGTCGGACGATCGAGGCGGTCGTTGGGGTCACCTCTCGCCCGGCGGTTCGGGGTCGGGGCCCGTCGGTAGCGTGAGGTTCGACTGGGCGCGCTGTTCGACCAGTGATAGCGCTCACCCGGTCTGCGGTTCGTTAAGTGATGACTTTCTTTCTCGATAACGCGGCCAATCGCGGAGGTGACCGCTACCACGGGTCACTTGGAACGTTTCGAAGCGGCGCCGTCCGGGTAGAGACTCTCGACGGGACGGTGGTGCGCACAGATGCGGTTGGGCCCGGTTGCCGCAGCATGAGATCGAGCCGGCGGCGGGTGGCCGCAGAGACGTGATCCTCCGGCCACTAGGGGAAGCGGGGGAATGTGCCGTCTTGCGGAGCGTGCCGCCGGCGCAGCTTTGGCCGGCACACGGGCAGGACGCCGGTCGCGAGCGATGCACAACCTGTGGCACCTCGGTGTCGGGAGCGGGGTCGGGATCGGCGGGGGAGCGCCACGTCTGGTCCTCGCGGGCGTTGCGATCGTCTGCGGTCATGATCCGGTGTTCCCGACATAGCGTCCGGGATCGCGCACAAAAGCGTCACGACATTGCGTGCGGTCGAAGTAGTAGGTCTGCGCATCATGGGACGCGCTGATTTCGGCATTCTGTTCGGCGACCGGGGCGCCACAGACGGGACAATCAACAGCAGGCATCATCGGCTCGCTTTCCTGTGAGTACCGCTCGAATACCCGCGATGAGCGGTGCCAAACCTGCCACAGTTGCGGCCCCAGGACAGGGTGCCGAGCGGCGGTTCCCGCCGGCCGTGTCCCCCCGGACGGGGGAATACTACGGCCCGACCCAGCCTTGTGCTGTGCCGCGAATCAATGACATGGTCGAGATGTCGGGGGCGGTCAAGAATCGTGCTGACCCCAGGCGTGATCCCCATGGGAGCTCGCTATGCCACCGCTAACCTCCACCGCAAGAGAACAAGAAACCCATCGACTCCTTTTCGCTCTTGCCGGCGAAACTCGTCCGGAAAACCGAGCGCGCATCACCGCCGAGGTCGTCGAACTGAACCTCAGCGTGTGTGACGCTCTGGCCAACCGCTATCTGCACCGCGGCATCGACCGCGATGACCTGGTCCAAGTCGCTCGACTAGCCCTGATGGGAGCCGTTGAGCGGTTCCGCTTCGAGGCCGAGCGTCCCTTCCTTTCCTTCGCCGTCCCCACCATCAGCGGCGAGCTCAAGCGCTACTTCCGTGATCACTCGTGGATGGTTCGCCCGCCGCGTTCGATTCAGGAGCGGCGCTCGAAGCTGACCGAGGCGCGCCGAGCGCTCGAGCAGCAGCTCGGACGTCCGCCGCGAATCGATGAGCTGGCGGCCGCCACGCAGCACCAACGCTTTGAGGTCGAGGAGTGCCTGTACGCGGGAGCAAGCCAGCGTCCGCTGTCTCTGGACGCTCCCGTGGACGGGCGAACCGCTGAGGCCACCTTCGTCGACACGATGCGGGTCGATGACGAGGCCATCGAGTCGCTGCCGGACCGGCTGTCGTTGCAGCGTGCCTTGGGCACCCTGAACGAGCGCGACCGGCAGGTGATCCGCTGGCGCTTCATCGACGGCAGAAGCCAGAGCGAGATCGGTGAGCGCCTGGGGGTCTCCCAGATGCAGGTCTCGCGCATGTTGCGCTCCATCCTGGCGCAGTTGCGCCACGAGATGGATCTCGACCTGGCTGGGTGACGCCGGCGTCGGACCGGGTACGGGACGGCCATGGAGTTCACAGATCACTTTGTGGCCGTCACCGGCGCCGGATCAGGCATCGGCCGGGCGACCGCCCTGCGTTTCGCTCAAGACGGTGCCACCGTCGCCGTGGTCGGCCACTCCTCGGCCAACGCTGAGGAAGTGGCCGACCAGATCCGTCAGGGCGGGGGAGCAGCTGACCCCTTCGCTGCGGAGGTGAGCCGCCCAGAAAGCGTCGCGGCGCTCTTCGCCACGATGGCCGAACGCTATCCTCGGTTGGACGCCGTGGTGGCCAACGCCGGAGTCAACGGTGTCTGGGCTCCTGTGGACGTCCTGGACGTCGACGACTGGCAGCACACCATCGCCACCAATCTGACCGGCAGCTTCGCAACCATCAAGTACGCGCTCCCGTTGTTGCGCGCGGCCGGCGGCGGCTCGGTGGTGCTCACCTCTTCGATCAACGGCACCCGCGTGTTCGCGACGCCGGGCGGCATGGCGTACGGCGTGTCCAAGGCTGGCCAAGTCGCGCTGGCCAAGATGTGCGCGGTCGAGCTGGCGGCGGACCGGATCCGGGTCAATGTCGTCTGCCCCGGGGCAATCGACACCGAGATCGGGGACAACACCGAACAGCGCCAGACCGACGAGCTGCGCGCTCGCGGGTACAGCCCAGAAGGCAAGATCCCGCTGTCCGCCGACCTGCCGGGTGCGGCCGCTCAGGTGGCCGAGCTGATCTGCTTCCTGTCCTCCGATCGCGCAGACCACATCAGCGGGACCGAGGTCTGGATCGACGGCGCACAATCGCTGGTGGGTTGAGGTCCGCGTCCCAGCTGTGGCTTCGAACGCGGCAGTGGCCGGGACCGCCTCGCTGCAGGTCCCGGCCACTGGTCCTGACGATCAGGCCTCGGCGGCCTTCAGGTTCGCCGACGACTCCGCGATCTGGGTCAGCAGATCGTCGGTGGCCGACTCCTCTGCGAGCGTCTCGCCGAGGAGCGCGGCCGCGTCGTCCAGGCCCAACATCTGAGCCCAGCGACGCAAGGTGCCGTACCGAGTGATCTCGTAGTGCTCGACCGCCTGCGCCGAGGCAATCAGCCCAGCGTCTCCGGCGGGCGTGCCGCGGAACTCACTCAGGACGCTTCGTCCCTCCTTGAGGATGCCCTCGATGCCGTCGCAGCGTTTCGAGCTGGGCTCCGACCCGAGGAGCTCGAAGACCTGCTCCAGACGCTTCACCTGGCCCTCGGTCTCGTCGCGGTGCCGGGCGAAGCCTGCTCTGAGTTGCTCAGAGTCCGCGGCACCCTGCATCTCGGGCAGCGCGATCAGGATCTGCTGTTCGGCGTAGTAGATGTCTTGCAAGGTCTCGGTGAAGAGGTCTTCCAGTCCCTTGTTCTGCACGGTCACTCCTTGGGGTTGGGGTAATGCTCCGACGTGAAACCCGGTACCCGTCCACCCCGAGCGGAAACGACCACCGCGACCCGGGTCGAGCACCGAGGCCCCGGCATCCAGCGCCGGGCGATCCGCTGCCGCGCGGAGAAGGGCCACCCGTACCGAGCAGGCCGGAGCGCCTCGCCTCGCGCGCCGTGGCGTCGGACGGCGATGGCTGCAGCGCGCGCTGCGCCGTGCGGGGCCGCGCTCATGGTTGGCCCTCAACGTCCGGGCCGGCGGTGTCGTCTCGGCGGGAATCCGGGGACTCAGCCTGATCGAGTCGTCCGGCCACCCGGTCGGGTTGACCGTTGTCCGGTCGTGGATACTCCTGAGCTTCACCGGTGTCGGTGCGCAAGGTCAGATCTTCATCGGCGTCGTCGGCCGGTGTGGGCGGAACCGAGGTGGTCTCGCTGATCTGGTTGCCTGTATCGGTCATGGCGGTCCTTTCGACGGTGCGGGTTCGCACCCGCATCGCCCATTACCCGATCGCGCGACGGAGGGCGCTTCGTCAGCTCACAGACACAGGCAAGCCCGATCAACCGAAGGCGCATCGCCACCGCGCCCGCGAACGGCCTGGTGCTGCCTCGGGGGCGGACCGAGGTGCCCGCGGCTCACGTGTGAGCGCTCGTCCGCGGGGTACCGGGAGGCGCAAAGAAGGGAGGCGGCATGCCCAGGAAAGGTCCAGGACCATCAGTGAAGGACCCCGAGCTCTACGAGGCGCTGCGAGACGACGGTGCCAGCAAGCAGAAGGCGGCGCGCATCGCCAATGCTGCTGCGAAGTCGTCGCGACATGAGGTGGGCCGGCGCGGCGGCGAGGCCGCCGATTACGAGGAACGTACCGTCGCGCAGTTGCGCCAGCGAGCCAAGGAACTCGGCATTCGGGGACGCTCGCGAATGCGTCGTGCCGAGCTCGTCGAGGCCCTGCGGCACCACTAGGGCCACCTCGGGCCACGGCCGATTCAACGGATGCCGATGGGGGTACCGCCGTTGGCCTGGACGAGCGCAATAGCGGGTCGGGCGAGCTGAGCGAGCGGACGATGAAACGGCTGGGGCGATGGGCCGGCACCGGGCTCACGATCGCGTTCATTGCGCTGTTCCTCGGGTCGCTCGGCGCGCATTTCGTCGCCAGCTGGGTCGGCTACAACCAGGAGGCCGTGATCGACGGCGTTGCCGAGATCTCGCCGCTTCGCTACCTCGCGTCGTCGGCATTCTGGGTCGAGGTGATGGAGAGCTGGCAGTCGGAGTCTCTCGCGGTCGCGTCGATGGCGATCTTCTCGGTCTCCCTGCGCCAGCAGGGCTCGCGGAGTCCAAGGACCTCGACGAGCCCAACGGCGACGAGCAGGACGTACTCAACGCTGCTCGGGAGCGACCCGAGTGACGTCGAAGTCGGTGTCCAGCACCGACAGCTGCTCCGGCGCTGGCTGCGCTGGCGGCACGGTGAGTCCAGCCGGCTGTTGGTCAGCCGATGGCCCGGGCTCGGACGAGGTCACGGTGGAACGGTCACGCCGGCCCTCAACAGCCCTGATGGCCGCAGCCACGGCGGTCCCGGCCGCTAACAACAGCAGCATCCGCTTGCCGCGGCGGTGTCGCCGATGTGAGCGCGCCGGCTGCTGAATCGGCGGGATCTGCCGGCCGGGCTTGACTCGCCTCGGCCCCGAGATGTGTGTCTGCTTTCGCATCATTGGCTCCTCATCATGCTTCTAGAAAGTTGGGCGGCCGCCGGTGACCCCGAGAATGCTGCCGGAGATGTAGCTCGCATCACGTTCGGAGGCGAGGAACACATAGGCCGGAGCCAGTTCGGCAGGCTGACCGGGGCGGCCCAGCGGCACAGTGCTGCCGAACGATGCCACTTCCTCGGCACTGCGCGTGCCGGGCTGCAGCGGCGTCCAGATCGGCCCGGGAGCGACCGCGTTCACCCGGATTCCCCGCGGGCCGAGTTGTTGGGCCACGTTGGCGGTGATGGAGTTCAGCGCCGCTTTCGTCCCGGCGTAGTCGGTCAGCCGCTCGGACGGGTCGTAGGCCTGGATCGAGCTGGTGTTGATGATCGCCGAGCCCGGCTTCAAGTGCTCGAGGGCGGCTTGGGTCATCCACAGCACCGCGGCGACGTTGGTGTGCAGCACGCGGTCGACCAGTTCCGGCACCAGGCCCTCGATGGTGCCGGCGTCATCACGGCTGAAGTGGAAGCCCGCGTTGTTCACCAGGATGTCGAGACCCCCAAAGTGATCGGCCGTGCGCCGGACCACGTCGCGGCACGCCTGAACCTCGGTCAGGTCCGCCGCGATCGAGAGCCCGCGCCGGCCGGCGCGCTCGATCCACGAGATCGTGTCGTCCGCGTCGGGCTGTTCCTCAGCCAGATGGACGATCGCCACATCAGCGCCCTCGCGAGCGAAGGCGATAGCCACCGCCCGGCCGATGCCGGAGTCGCCACCGGTGATCAGCGCGCGACGTCCCTCCAGGCGCCCACGGCCGATGTAGCTCTCTTCGCCGTGATCGGGCTGCGGATCCATCTGGCCGGTAAGCCCGGGAGGCGCCTGTTCCTGCGGCGTGAAGGTGTTGTTCTGCTCGGAGTTGCTCATAGCGGGCTTAGTACCCCGGCCGCGTCCACTCACACCGGCCACACCACCGGGCAGGTTTCCGGCGAGCAGCTTCGGGTACTCACATGAGCAACCGCAGGAAAGGAGTCCGCCGTGGGAGTGGATGACAAGGCGCGCCGCGCCGTCGAAGACACCAAGGGCAAGGTCAAGGAGGGCTGGGGAAAGCTCACCGACGACGACAGCCTGGAGACCGAGGGTCGGATGGATCAGATCAAGGCGTCAGCAGGCGACGCCGCCGAGAAGATCGGCGAAGAGGTCAAGCACGCGGCTCGACGTCTCGACGACGACAAGTAGGAGGCGGGCAGATGGCAACCATCTTGTGGATCTTGGCCGTGATTCTGGTGGTCTCGGGCATCTTCGCCCTCTTCCGCCGCCAGATTCTGTGGGGCATCGTGCTGATCGTGGTCGGCCTGCTGGTCGGCCCGGGCGGCGTCAGCCTGTTTACCTAGCAGCCCGACCGCGCGGCAGGGGATAGTGATGGACGAGTCCAGTCCGACCTTCCGTCATGAAACCCCTGCCGAGCGGCTGGATCGCAACTGGGCCGAGCTGTTGCAGGAGCTGCGAGTCAGTCAGCCAGGGGTGCAAGTGTTGTCCGGCTTCTTGCTCACCATGCCCTTTCAACCCCGTTTCGCCGACCTTCCCGATTGGTTACGGGTCGTCTTCCTGGCCGCGCTCAGCCTCGGGATCCTCGCAACAGCTTTGATGGTGGCTCCGGTGACTCTTCACCGGAGCCTGTTCGCTTTGGGAGTCAAGGCGCACCTGGTGGAGATCAGCGACGCGCTCGCTCGGTGCGCGCTGGCGTGCCTCGGGTTGTCTTTGACCCTGGCGACCATGGTCGTCTGCGGACTCGTCCTCGATCCCCACAGTGCGATCGCGGTCGGGGTGGCCGTGGCGGCAGCCTTCCTCGTCCTGTGGCTGATCCTGCCGTGGGGCCTACGGCGCTCGTTGCGCCGTCATCCAGCTGCCTCAGAGCAGCACTCATCACTTCCTCAGGGAGAACGACATGAAACGTAGTGCTTTCGACCGGCTGCTCTCATGGATCGGCTTCGTCCTGGCCGCGGTCCTGCTTGCTGCCGGCGTCCTGCTCACCGTGGCGAGTTCTTTCGTGAACGGCCAGGTTTCCGAGCAGTTGTCCGCCCAACGCATCACCATGCCCGACCAGCAAGCCATGGCCAGCCTGTCGCCGACCGACCAGGACGCGTTGCGTCCGTATGCCGGCCAGCAGATGACGACCGGCGATCAGGCCAAGGCCTTCGCCGACCACTACATCCAGGCGCACCTCAATGCAATGGGCGGCGGGCGGACCTATGACGACGTCAGCGGCGAGTATCTGCAGCTCAGCAAGGACCCCAACGCCGACCCCGGCACGCTGAAGGAACTGGGCGATCTGCGACAGACGATGTTCATGGGCGCGACCCTGCGCAGCATGCTGCTGACCGCCTACGCCTTCGGCACGATGGGGACGATCGCCGCAATCGCCGCGATGTTCGCCTACGCCGGTGCGGTCGTGCTGGCCGCGCTCGGCGCCTTGGGCCTTCGTCACGCCGGCACGGCCGAAGGCGACGTCTTCTCCGACCGACCACCAGCCGGCCCCCCGGCGGGCCTGACCGCCCCGGACGACCCGGATTCGGTGCCGTGACGAGCGGGTATTGGCCCGGTGACCGAGAGAAGGGAGCTGCAATGACGATGATGGACCAAGCGAGCTGTCCGGTCTGCGGGACGGCTGTCGACTCGCAGACGGCACCGTCTGCCACCTACGAGGGCCAGAGCTACTACTTCTGCTCTCAAGGCTGCCGCGATCAGTTCGCTGCTGATCCGGTCACCTACGTGGGCTGACCCGCCCAGAAGGTCAACCCACCCCGGAGGGCGGCACGGTCACACACCCACCCACGACCGTGCCGCCCTTCTGCCCGTCCGCTCAGCGCGGGTCGTCTGCGTGCCCGCCGTCGGGGGCGTCGTCGTCGCTGAACTGCTCGCGAGCGCGGCGCGCGAGCTCCTCATAGGGCTCGCGGATGCGGGCGATAGAGCTTTCGTCGAGTTCCTCCAGGTCGAGCAGCGCATTGTTGGCGTCGTCGACGGACCGGATCAGTTCGTCCAACTTGGTCTGAATGGCGGCCGTGTCACGGTTCTGGGTGTTCTGAATCAAGAACACCATCAAGAACGTGATGATCGTGGTCGAGGTGTTGATCACCAGCTGCCAGGTGTCGCTGAACCCGAAGACCGGCCCGAGCAATGCCCACAACAGCACCAAAGTGCAGGCGCCGATGAAGGTGGTCGCCCGCCCGGCAAAGCGTGCCAACGCGCCGGCGACCTTCAAGAACCAGCCGGTACCCATGTGTCTCTCCTGTCGTCGGCTGCCGTCCATCGGTACCCGGGACGGCCGTCGACGAATCAGTGAGCCTCGGTCGGGTAGACACCCAGGAGGTCGAGCAGCGCCGACTTGAGCGCCTGCTGGCGGTCGGCTCTGGTCGGATACGAGGGCGTGCCCGTCCTGGTCGAGATAGCGAAGGCCGCGTCCAGCACGAAGACGCGTCCAGCCGGGCATGGCCGGCGAGACTCGACGAAGACGCGGCGCAGCCGTCACCGGACCCGTCGCACGGCGGGCAAACAGGCTCTCACCCTCGAGTGATTACCCGCTTTGCTGTCGCGCCACAGGTCGACTAAGCGTCCGGGGCGGCATAGACCCGGCTGCCCTCGACGAAGGTCTGCAGCACCCGCGTGCCGGCGATGTCGCCGGTAGCGAAGGGGTCGGAGTCCAGCACGGCGAGGTCGGCGTACTTGCCGACCTCGATGGTGCCGGTCTCGGCATCGGCATGGTTGATCCACGCCGAGCCGGCCGTGTAGGCCACCAGGATCGTGGCGAGATCCAGCTTCTGCTCCGGCAGAAACGGGTCGCCGACCGTCGCGCTGTACCCCGGGGCGCACAGCCGGGTCACCGCGGTGTGCATCGCGTCGAACGGGTCAGGCGTGGTGACCGGCCAGTCGCTGCCCGCTGCGAACACCGCACCGCTGCGCAACAGGTCGCCGAAGGGGTATTGCCAACTTCCTCGGGGCTGTCCCAGGAAGGGCAGGTTCAGTTCGTCCATCTGCTCGTCGTGGGCAGCCCACAGCGGCTGCAAGTTGGCGGCAACGCCGAGCTGTGCGAACCGCGGCACGTCATCGGGGTGCACCACCTGAAGGTGCGCGATGTGATGCCGATTGTCGGTGCGTCCGTTGCTCGCCAGCGCCTGCTCCACCGCGTCGAGGCATTCGCGCACCGCCCGGTCACCGATGCCGTGGAAGTGCACCTGGAAGCCGAGCGCGTCGAGCTTCGGCACCACCTCGTTGAGCAACTCCGGCGGCACGAACGAAAGGCCGCTGTGGTCGGTCGCGTGACCGCAGCCGTCCTCATAGGGGAACGACATCGCCGCGGTGAAGTTCTCCGGAACACCGTCCTGCATGATCTTGACCGAGGTCGCGGCGAAGCGTCCGGCGCGGAGTCGCTCGCGCTTCTCGACCAATGACGCGATCTGTTCGGCACCCGCGGTGCGATCCCACCACAGCGCCCCGACGACCCGAGCGGTCAGACTCTGTTCGGCCGCCGCGCGGAGGTAGGCCTCGCCGGCATCGGGAATCCCGGAGTAGGTGCCGATGATGGCGTCCTGCCAGCTGGTGATCCCCAGCGAATGCAGATAGGCCTGTCCGGCCAGAAGCCCCGCCAGGATCTCGTCCTGGGTGGCTTCGGGGATCAGCCGCTCCACCAAGGCCATGGCGCCCTCGTGAAGCACCCCGGACGGTGAGCCGTCGGAGTCCCGCTCGATCCGCCCGTCGACCGGGTCGGGGGAGTGCCGGTCAAGTCCGGCCAGACGCAGCGCGGCGGAGTTCACCCACGCGCTGTGATGATCCCTGTTGGGAAGGAACACCGGACGATCGGGCACGATCCGGTCAAGGACGTCTGCGCGCGGCGTCCCTCCGGGGAAAGCCGCCATGGCCCAGCCGCCGCCCAGAATCCACGGCTCGTCCGGACGGGCAACCGCGTAGTCAGCGATGATGCGCTCATATTCGGCAGCGCTGTCGGCGTCGGCGAGGTTGCAGCGCAACAGCTCGAGCCCGCCGCCGACGGGGTGGATGTGCGCGTCCTGAAAGCCGGGAACCAAGAGTCTTCCGGCGAGGTCGACGACCTCGGTGCGCGAGCCGATCAGTTCCACGACATCGGCGCCCACCGCGATGATCCGGCCGTCGCGCACGGCAACCCCATGGGTGCGTGACCGCACGGCGTCGGCGGTGAAGGCCGGTCCTGAAGTGAAGACCAGGTCGGCATCAGTCATGTCTCGTCCTCCTGCGATCGCTGTGGGGCGGAGCTTAGGAGTTCCGTGTTACGAACGTGTGGAGCTGGCGGCTTGTCTTCTCCCGCCACTTCGGGAATAGTTGAACCGTCAACCATGTTTGGATCGGTGACACCAACAACGAGGAGCCCGACAATGCAGTTCGGAGTGTTCAGCGTCAGTGACATGACGACCAATCCGCTGACCGGCGAGACCCCGACCTATGCGGAGCGAATCGCCAACACGGTGATCATGGCCAAGCATGCCGAAGAGGTCGGCCTCGACGTCTTCGCGCTGGGGGAGCACCACAATCCGCCGTTCTGGTCGTCCTCACCGACGACCACCCTGGCCAAGATCGGTGCCGAGACGACCAGCCTGCAGCTGTCGACCGCGACGACCTTGATCACCACCAACGACCCGGTGAAGATCGCGGAGGACTACGCGATGCTGCAGCACCTCACCGAGGGTCGCGTCGACCTGATGATGGGCCGCGGCAACACCGGCCCGGTCTACCCGTGGTTCGGCCAGGACATTCGCAACGGCATTCCGCTCGCCGTGGAGAACTACGCGCTGCTGCGCCGCCTGTGGGACGAGGAGGTCGTCGACTGGGAGGGCCGATTCCGCACCCCGCTCAACAGCTTCACCTCGACTCCGCGCCCGCTGGACGGCATCGCTCCCTTCGTCTGGCACGGCTCGATCCGTTCTCCCGAGATCGCCGAACAGGCCGCCTACTACGGTGACGGCTTCTTCCACAACCACATCTTCTGGCCGGCCGAACACACCGAACGGATGGTCCGGCTCTACCGCAACCGCTGGGAGCACCACGGCCACGGCCCGGGCAAGACCGCCATCGTGGGCCTGGGCGGGCAGGTGTTCATGCGCAAGAACTCCCAAGACGCGATCGCCGAGTTCCGACCCTTCTTCGACGTCGCCCCCGTCTACGGACACGGCCCCTCGCTGGAAGAGTTCATGGAGTACACCCCGCTGACCGTCGGTTCGCCGCAGCAGGTGATCGAGCGCACGCTGGCTTCGCGCGACTACGTGGGGGACTACCAGCGTCAGCTCTTCCTCATCGACCACGCGGGTCTGCCGCTGAAGACGGTGCTCGAGCAACTCGACCTGCTCGGCGAGGTCGTCCAGGTGCTGCGCGCAGAGTTCGAAGCGCTGCGCGACCCGGAGGTTCCCTCCGATCCGCCCACCCACGCCTCGCTACTGGCCGCCAAGGCCGGCCCGGAGCAGCAGTCCGAGGCGATCACCGCCTGGAGCGCGGCCGAGCGGGTTGCCGAGCAGGTGCGTGCGGGTGACGCGTCGGCAGGCGAGAACACCGCGGGCGCAGCCACCGTGCGGCGTCCGGCCGAGCACCAGGACGAGGCCTTCGGCAGCGCCGACGCCTTCGGTGTGCGGATCGCCCACGCCAGCCAGGACTCCGTCACCGGAGCGTCCTTCTATCCGCAGGCCGCCACCGACGAGGACGCCGTGGCTCACGCCGACGTGTTGCTCGCCGGGGCCGAGCAGCAGAACGGAGCGCGTTCATGACCACGATCGTGATCGTCAGTGCCGGCCTGTCCGAAGAGTCGGCCACCAACCGCCTCGGTGCTGCGATCGAGACCGCGGCTCGCGAGACCGCAGAGGTCGAGGTCCGGTGGGTGCAGCTGCGCCCACTGGCTCGGGCGATCGCCGACCACCTGGTGAGCGGCTTCCCCAACCCGGAGCTGGCCGCCGCGCTGGCTCAGCTCGAACACGCGGACGCGGTGGTGGCACTGACCCCGACCTTCCAGGGCTCGTACGCGGGACTGTTCAAGTCCTTCTTCGACCTGGTCGACACCGAGGTCCTTACCGGCGTGCCGGTGCTGCTGGGAGCCACCGGCGGAAGCCCGCGACACTCGCTGATGACCGAGACGGCGATGCGTCCGCTGTTCACCTACCTGCATGCGCTGGTGGTGCCCACCGCGATCTTCGTCGCCACCGAAGACTGGGGCACCACGAGCGTGGCCGGCTCCCCGCTGCGCGCCCGCATCCAGACCGCGGTCGGGCAGCTCCTGCAGCTGAGCGGCACCGGCGACTTGTCCAGCAGCCGGCGCGCCGCTGCAGCCGACGAGTTCGCCGATGTGACCGACTTCGCTGACGTTCTGCGGAGCCTGGCCGGCTGATCACGGCCGACGCGTCCACGCGGCGCTGGGAGCTCTCACTCCTCCCGGCGCCGCAGCACGTCGATCACAAGGTCGACAGAATCGCCTCGGCAGCGACGTCGTAGCCCAGCTCGGCACTGTTCAACAGCAGGTCGTAGCTCGCCGGGTCACCGAACTTCATATCGGTGAAGAACTGCTGGTAGCGCCGTCGCGAGCGATCAATCTTGGCGACATAGCCCTCAGCGTGCTTGGGATTGACGCCGTCGACCTGTATCGCCCGGGCGATGCGCCGCTCCATGTCGGTGCTGTAGACGAAGATGCTCCGCAGCGGGAGCCCAGCGTCCTTCAGAATCTGGTCGGCGCAGCGTCCGATGAACACCGCCGGCGCCTCAGTGGCTGCTGCCACCACCACCTCGCTGATCGCGCCATGAATGCGGTATGGCAGCGCGGCGAGTTCCGGGTCGCCTCCGATCAGCGCAAAGTCGAAGAAGCCGCCGGTGATGAACTGCTCGTCGAAGGTCGCCAGCATCTCTTCGGAGTATTCCTGGCGCAGCGCCGCCTCCTGCAGCAGGCGCGTGTCGTAGAACTGGCTGCCGGTCTTTTCGGCCACGATGCGTCCGATCTCTCGACCGCCGCTGCCGTACTCCCGGTTGATCACCACTGAACGCTTCATCTGGCTGCACCTCCATGGACGTGGGGACGTCTGCTATCTCGAACCTACGCCTTGGCCGTCGTGGCGGGTTGCTTTTCGCGCGGGGCTCCGCGCGCCGCGGAGCTCACAGCCTGCCGGGAAACACCAACCGAATGATCGTCGGCAGCACCAGTGCCACAGCCATCGCGATCACCGCGATGATCGCCAGCGCGATGGCCGCCCGGGTGACCCAGGGCCGACGCACCGTTGCCAACCGCCGCGGACCCCCCAGGCCGTCTTCGACCACGGCTGCGTCCTGGTGAGGCTGGCCCGGTGGCGGTTCAGGCGTCTCGGGGAAGGCCGGCTCCCTCCGGGCCAGGGCCGCTGCCCACTCGTCGTCGGTGATCTGGCCGGAGACGGGTATCGTTCCCGCCTCGTCGGCCGATCCCCAGCCGCTTGCCGGGGTCTGTGCCGTGGCGAGGCGATCCGACACCGACTCCGGGGCCTCGGACGGCCCGGCTCGGGGAGTGGGAGCCGGCGGAAGATCCGGCGGAGCGACAGTCGCCACGGGTGGCGGCGGGAGCGGCAGCGACGGCGTGCGGCCGTTGGCGGCCTGCTCCAGACGCGGGTCGTGGCCGAGCGCGGTGTTGACCGGCGATGCAGGAACCGACGGCGGCGGTGTGGGAAGGCTCTGCCCGGGGTCGGCGCGCTCGTCCAGCGGCGCGGTGTCGCAGCTCTGAGCGTCGACAAGCGGCGGCAGCGGCAGCTCCGCCGGCGCGACGCCGCTGCCGGGCAGCGCGGGCGCCATCGGAAGAACCGGCGCGGCAGCCGTACCGTGGCCGCCCTGGTCTGCTGGTCGGGAGCTCTCGGCTAGCGGGGCGGCTTCGTCCTCCAGCGGAAGCACGGCCGCACAGGTGGGGTAGCGCGAGCAGCCCCAGAAGCGGGTTCCTTGGTGTTCGCCGGATCGCACCGTCTTTCGCAGCATCACCGCGCCACACTCCGGGCAATGTGGCGCGACCGGGGCCTGGCTCGACCCCTCGTGGTTGCTGCGCGGGCTCTCGGGCTCAGACGGAGTTGCGGCTCGTCCATCCCAGGTGAAGGTCATCGCGGTTCTCATTCGCCTCGGCGCTGACAGTGGGCACTTCGTCTGGCAGATTATCGTCACCGCGATGGGACACACCGTGTCGACGCGGTCGCCACGCCGAGCGGATCGAGGCGTGAGCAGGGCATCAAGAACACCGCCGCCACCGCTAAGAACGCGTTAACGCGCACATTCGCGGTCGCCGATGGTTGTTGGCTTGAGACGTGGCACCTACCCTGCGGATCCCGAAGCGGCTGCTGGTCGGCAATCCGATGCGATCCAACCAGATGCACGAAACGCTGCTTCCCAAGCGGCTGGCGTTGCCCGTCTACTGCTCCGACCCGATCTCGTCCAATGCCTACGCCACCCAGGAGATCCTGCTGGTCTTGGCGATGGGTGGTGCCACCGCTGTGCTGCTCACGCCGTGGATCGCCGTCGTCGTGGTCAGCCTGCTCGGTCTGGTCACGCTCAGCTACCGGCAAACCTGTCACGCCTATCCCAGTGGCGGCGGCGCGTACGCCGTCAGCCGCGCCAACCTCGGCAAAGTGGCCTCGCTGATCGCCGCAGCAGCCCTGCTCGTTGACTACGTGATGACGGTGGCGGTCTCAGTCGCCTCCGGTGTCGAGAACCTGGTCTCGGCCTTCCCACAGCTCCGCGATCAGTCCGTCGGACTGGCTGTCGGCTTCATCGCCATCCTGACCGTGATGAACCTGCGCGGAGTCAAGGAGTCCGGCACCTTCTTCGCAATCCCCACCTACGGCTTCATCGCCAGCGTGTTCATCATGCTCGGTGCCGGATTCTGGAATCTCATCAACGGCCAAGCACCGGTCGCGGAGTCGGCTCAGCTCGGGTTCTCGGCGACCAGCCCGGCCGGCGCCGCCTTGATCATTCTGCTGCTGCGCGCCTTCGCTTCCGGCTGCACCTCACTGACCGGCGTCGAGGCCGTCAGCAACGGCGTGCCCACTTTCCGCGAACCCAAGGCTCACAACGCGGCGTTGACGCTGCTGGCCATGGGCGGACTCAGCATCGCGATGATGCTGGGGATCTCTGTTCTCAGCACGGTGGCCGGCGTCCACATCGCCGACAGCGTCGACCAGCTCACCGGCGCGCCGGCGGGCTACCAGCAGCGGACGGTGCTGGCCCAGCTGTCCTCTGCAGTCTTCGGCAACAACAGCTTCGGCTTTTTCGCCGTGCAGGGGTTCACGACCTTGATCCTGATCCTCGCCGCGAACACGGCTTTCAATGGCTTCCCGGTGCTGTCGTCGATCCTGGCTGAGGACCGGTTCATGCCCAAGCAGTTGGCCCGACGCGGGGACCGGCTGGTGTTCAGCAACGGGATCCTCATCCTGGCCGCGGTAGCAGCCAGCCTGATCATCGGCTTCAACGGTTCGGTGAGCAAGCTGATCCAGCTGTACATCCTCGGCGTCTTCGTCTCGTTCACTCTCAGCCAGACCGGCATGGTCATCTACTGGCGCCGGCAGGCCACCCGGGCGGGTCACTGGACGGCGGCGATGGCCGTCTCTGCCGCCATCAACGCCGTCGGCGCCCTCGCCACCGCCGTGGTCTTGGTGATCGTCCTGATCACCAAGTTCACCCACGGCGCCTACCTGGTGGTGATCGCGATCCCGATCCTGGTGCTGGTGATGCTGCGGATCGAGCGGCACTACCGCCGCACATCCCAGCAACTCGCCCCCCGCACCGCCGGCATCACCCTTCCCAGCCGGATCCATGCCGTCGTGCTGGTCAGCCAGCTCAACGAGCCGGCTCTGAAGGCGGTGGCCTTCGCCCGAGCGATCCACCCCAGCACCGTCACCGCACTCCACGTGGATACCAACGCTGCCCGCACGCGCAAGCTTGTTGAGGACTGGGCCGCGCGGGAGATCCCGGTCCCGCTGTCGATCGTGGCCTCGGAGTACCGCGACCTCACCGAGCCGGTGTTGAACTACCTCAACGAGATCAAGATCGGCGAGCGTGACGTCGTCGAGGTGTTCGTGCCCGAGTACGTGGTCAGCCGGTGGTGGGAGACCCTGCTGCACAATCAGAGCGCGCTGCGCCTCAAGGGAAGGCTGCTCTATCTGCCGGGAGTGATGGTCACCAGCGTGCCGTATCACCTGCGCCCCCACACTGAGGCGGGCAGCCTGCGCGGAACGGTTTCCCTCGACCAGCACAGCGTCGCGATCGCGAGCCTGGCGAGCAGGCCGGGCGAGGACCCAGAGCATGCGGCGGCACCGGTCGCCGTGCACGACCGCGTTTCGGTGCGCAGCGGCGCTCGACGGTAGGCCGTCTGGCAAGCTGGAGTCGTGATCAGCGAGACGGCTCCCGGCGTTCTGGTGCAGCCGGTGGCCGGCTTGTCGCGACGGCGTCGGCTGGCCGGACTGGCCGTAGCGGCCGTGGGCGGCCCGGTGCTGACGGCGGCCTTGGTTCCACTGCGTGAGCACCTCGGTCTGCACACGGTGCTGTTGGCCTTCGTTCTGATCTCGGTTGCAGCCTCGGCTGTGGGCGGGGTCGTCCCGGCGACTGTCGCAACGTTGTTCAGCTTCGGTCTGGCGAACTTCTTCTTCACGCGCCCGTACGGCACGCTGGCCGTTGCCGAGCCGTCCGAGTTGGTCGATCTGCTGGTCTTCCTCACTGTCAGCGTGCTGGTGGGAGTCATCGCTGAGCTGGGCGCCCGGGCACGAGTGCAGGTCGATCGGGATCGCCTGCGCGCGGAATGGCTGGCAGGACTGGAGGCCTCTCAACACGATCGCACCAGCAGCTTGGAGTCGGTCCTGGACGTCATCCTGACCAGCTACAACGCCGACGGGGTTGCGCTGACCAGCGGCAGCACCGTCCTGGCCTCCGCAGGCCGTTGGCCGTCACCAGGACAACTGAGCACCGCGTCGGCAGGAGAGGGACTGCAAGTGCAGGTGGTCGGCCCGGAGCGCTTCGGCTCCGACCCGGCGCCCCTGGCGGCCCTGGCGACGACGGCAGGCCGGCTGTGGCGCAGCCGCGTCCTGCTCGAACAAGCCCGCCACGCTGAAGAGCTGCGCCGCATCGATGAGGTCCGCTCCAGCCTGCTGGCTGCCGTCGGGCACGACCTGCGCGGCCCCCTGGCAGCTATCAGGGCGGCAGCGGCCACGCTGCGCCAACCTGAGCTCGACCTCGATCCTGCCGACAGCGCAGAGCTGTTGGCCTCCATTGAGGAGCAGGTCGGCCGCCTGGACGAGATCATCGCCAACCTGCTGGACCTGTCTCGCTTGCGGGCCGGAGTGCTGTCGGTGCAACTGGCGCCGACGTCGCTGATCGCGGTGGCTGCAGCCGTGCTGCGCTACGGGGCGGACCGCATTGTGCTGGACATCCCCGACGACCTGCCGCTGGTGCGCGCCGACTTCGGGCTTCTCGAGCGCGTATTGGTCAACCTGGTTTCCAACTCCGATCGGCATCTGCCTGAAGGCGAGTCCGTCACTATCCGTGCCCAGGCAGCCTCGCCCTACGTGCAGCTTGCGGTCATCGATCACGGGCCCGGGGTTGCCCCGGAACGCTTCGACGAGATCTTCCTCCCGTTCCAGCACTTCAGCGACCGTTCGGCCGGCGGCGTCGGGCTCGGCCTGGCTACCGCGCGCGGTTTCACCGAAGCCATGGGCGGACGGATCGTGCCGTCCCAGACGCCGGGTGGGGGACTGACCATGACGATCACTTTGGAGGAGGCCCGATGACCCGGGTACTCATCGTTGAGGACGAGTCGGCCCTGCGGCGAGCGCTCAGCATCAATCTGAAGGCGCGCGGCTACGAGGTGTCGGCCGTCGCCACCGGGGCAGAGGCACTCCGGCAGGCCGGGTCGTGGGCGCCGGAGCTGGTGGTGGTCGACCTGGGGCTGCCTGACCTCGACGGCGTCGACGTCATTGCCGGCATCCGCGGGTGGAGCAAGGTCCCGATCATCGTGTTGTCGGCACGTGACTCCCAGCACGACAAGGTGGGCGCTCTCGATGCCGGCGCCGATGATTACGTGACCAAGCCCTTCGGCATGGAGGAGTTCCTCGCTCGGGTCAGAGCGGCTCTGCGGCGCGCCGATCAGGCCGAGCCGGAGTCCGCAACGATCGTCACCGAGGCCTTTCAGCTCGACCTGGTTGCCAAGCGGGCGACTCGTCATGGCGCGGACGTTCGCCTCACGCCCACCGAGTGGCATCTGGTCACCGCCTTGGTCCGACGACCAGGAGCCCTGATTCCGTCGGCCCAACTCCTGACCGAGGTGTGGGGGCCGGGCTACGAGCGCGAGACCAACTATCTTCGGGTCTACTTCGCCCAGCTGCGACGAAAGCTCGAGGACGAGCCGGGCTCGCCGAGGCACTTCATCACCGAGCCCGGCATCGGCTATCGCTTCGAACCCTGAGACCGTCTCCGCGCGAACGCGTTTCGGCTGCAGACCGGCCCTGGGGCCTGACATGATCGCTGCATGCATGAACAGCTGGATCTCGGTTCTCGAATCACCGTGCTCGGTCGCGGAGGCGTCGCCCACGTGCCCGCGGCGCAGCAGGTGGCCGACCTCACCGGTCGACCCCTGATTCGCATCGACAAGCACTTTTGGCCGGTTGATCGCCGTCCAGAGCCTGCCCCGCATTGGGCGCAGATCCAGCAACAGATCGCGACCAGCCCGACGTGGGTGATGGACGCCGATCTGGGCCCCTTCGACATCGACGAACCGCGCCTCGGGAATCCGGACGAGGTGTGGGTTCTGGACTTCTCGCCGCTGACCTGCCTGTTGCGCGCTCTGCGCTATCCGGCTGAACGTCGGGACGTCCGGGTCTGGATGTTCCGCTGGCGCAAGGAGTATCTCAACGACGAATGTGCCCGGCTCAAGGCGCGGGCACCGCAGGTGCGCCTGCGGGTCTTCTCCAGCCCGGCGCAGCTTGCGGCCTTCTTCGGCGAGCTCGACGCGACCTAGGCCTCGCAGACCCGATGCTCGGGCTCCGGCGTCAGTCGGGCTCGACGGTCTTGGCGTCCTGCCGCGGCAGGAACACCTCCTTGACGATCATCAGCAGCGAGGCGGTGACCGGCACGGCGACCAAAGCGCCCAGCAGACCCAGCAGCGTTCCGCCGACCAGTACGCCGATGACCACCAGGATGCCGGGAATCGAGACTGCCTTGTTCATCACCCGCGGCGTCATCACGTATGCCTCAATCTGGATGTACACGTTGTAGGCGATCGTCCAGATCAACGCTGCCTGCCAGGAGGTAAACAGGCTGACCACGGTCGCGATGAACCAGAACACCGGGGAACCGATCATCGGGATCATGGTCAACAACAGCGCGGCCACCGCGAGCAGGGCGGCAAAAGGCACGCCGAGCAGCGACAACGCGATGAAGGAGAAGACGGCATTGCACATCGCCAGGATCGCCATTCCGGAGACATAGTTGCCGACGGAGTCGGTCATCCGGTCCGCGAATGAGGCGGTCTTCTCGCGTGTGTAGGCCGGGCCGAGGCGAACCAGCGCCGCCTTGATCGACCGCAAGGAGGCCAAGAAGTAGAGGGTCAAGACCAGCACGACGAAGCCGCCAGAGGCAGCGTCTACGATGCCGCTGCCCACCGAGAGCGCACCGCCGCCGAGGGTCAGCAGGTTCGCCGGATCGGACAGCCACGTCCGGGCCTCATTGAGGAGCTTCTGGTACCAGTCGCTCTGTCCGGTCGCGGACAAGAACTCCTGGAACCACGGTGCATTCTGCAGATCGGTGATGTAGCCAGGAACCGACGTGGCGAACTCGCTGATCTGGCTTACGGCGGTAGGTACGACCAGAGCGACCAGCCCGGCAAGGACGAGGGCAAACACCACGAAGACCACCGCGATGCTCAGGCCGCGGCGGAGGTGGTGCCGCTCGAGCCAACGCACCACCGGGTCCAGGGCGAGCGCGATGAACAATGCGATCGCCATCCACATCAGCACGCTCGACAGCGACGACACCGCACCGCCGATGGCCAGGGCCACCAGGCAGCCGACGGTGGCGAGGAAGCCCCAGCGGAACGGCTTGCCGAGTTCAGCGAAGACCCGCAGCGGGTTACGGGCGCCCAGCGGGGGAGCAGCAGGCTCCTCGACGAGTGCAGCTTCTGGGTCGGCTTCGGGCTCAATCGGCGGGAGGTCGGCGGCTTCGGGCTCGGCTGGCTCACTCATGGAGCACAGACTACGGGTGCCGGCCGCCGGTTCTGCTCAGGATCGCCAGGAGGCGGGGAACCAGCCAGGCACCAGCCCGCGCAGCAAGGCCGTGCCGCACAGAATCAGCATCATGCCGAAGACCTGCGCCACCGATACGGACTCACCGAGCAGAATCACGCCGCCGGCCGCAGCCAGCACGGTCCCAACGCCGGGCAGGGTTGCCGCAGTCCGAGTGGGAACGGTCTGGCTGGCGCTGGAGAGTGCGAAGAGGGCGAGGAAGCCACAAGCTACGCCGAGAATGGCCAGAATCAGCACCGCGAGCGGATCGATCCCGACGGGCGGAGCCAACGGGATCAGCGCCACCGCGCACACTGCGGCGATGCCGGCGGCGCTCACGGCGACCTCCACCGCCCGCGGTCGGTGGAGCTGGCCGATGACATGTTGGCCGGCGGCCCCGGCCGCGATCGCGGTGCCGAGCGCGGCGACCACCCCTCCGAGGAAACCCCAGCCGGCGTCACCACCCCGGAAGCCGGCCACCAACATCAATCCCAGGATCCCCAGCAGCAAGCTGATTGCACCCAGCCCGGTAACGCGCTCAAGTCCCCGCATCTGCGCAACAACGGTTGCGAACAGCGGAATGGTGCTGACCACGATGGCGGTGATCGAGGCACCCGCCAGAGAAGCGGCCGTGGCCAAGGTGAGGAGCACGAGTGCCGTCAGTCCTCCGGCGCCCAGGACGGCGGTCGCTTGCAGCCGCCAGGTAAGGCGGCGGCCGACCAGCCGCGCGAACGCCCACAGGCTCAGTCCCACGGCAGCAGCGAAGATCGCGGTACTCAGGCCGGGACCCAGGAGCGACGTCGCCCAGCTGAAGCCGATGAAGAAGACCGCCCAGAACGCCGCGAGCGCAACGTAGGCAACCAACCCCTTCAACCTCATGCGGTACCTCGAAGACACGTGCTTGCGGGCGTTGACGGGGGGTGGTTGGCCGCGCTCTGGCTGTCGGCCACCCGGGTAGCCTAGACCCAAGACGGGGAATCAGCACAGTCTGAGCAGCACAGACACCGAGCGGCACCCCAAACCCGGTCCTTCCGCGCCCGCGGCATGCTTGAATCACTGCACCGACCAGGGCAAATGCCCAGCACACCACCGAGAGGCGGGCACGGAGGGCCATGATGAACGATCGTGTGACCACTCTGGCGACGCGACTGTGGTCGCTCACATTGGTGCGCGGGTTGTTGATGCTTGGTCTCAGCGCGGCGGCCTTTGCCTTTCCCAGCGCCGACCTGCCAGCCATCCTCGTCATCTTCGGCTGGTTCGCTGTGGCCGACGGCATCATCAGCTTGAGCATCGGGTCCCTGTTTCGTCACACCGGTTGGATCCTGACCGCGGCGGAGGGGGTCTTCAGCCTCGCGCTCGGGGTGCTGATCCTGGCCCTCGCCCCACCGAGCGAACTCGGGATCGTCATCGTCATCGCCGGATGGGCGACCGCGGCCGGATTGGTGCAACTCGCGACTGCCCTTCGGCTGCAGAAGTCCGGACTCTCGGCCTGGGCGTGGGTTGCCGTGTCCGGTCTGGTCACCGCGCTGCTGGGAGCCTTCTTCCTGGTGAATCCTCGGGTCGGCACGGCATTGCTGGGCATCGCGCTGGGGCTGTTCGCCGGGATCGTGGCGCTGGTGCTGCTGTTCGGCGCATATCGGCTGTGGCGGACCCAGCCCGAGCTCCGGCGGCTGCTGCGGCGCTAGGCGGTCGCGCGACCGGCCCAACCGCGGCGGCGCTGCGGAACACTACCCAGCTGAGCAGGCTCTTTCCGAGGGAACGACCGACCTACACTCAAGCACCATGCGCTCGCTCCGCGGCTTGCTGGCCGACACCGCCCCCCTTCAGGTTCCGGCCTTCCGGCGGCTCTGGCTCGCCAATATCGTCACCGTCATCGGCGCTCAGTTGACGGTCATGGCCGTGCCCGCGCAGATCTATGCCGACACCGGAAGTTCGTCTTACGTCGGGCTGACGGGTCTGTTCGGCTTGATTCCGCTGGTGATCTTCGGGCTATGGGGCGGAGCCCTGGCTGACCACTTCGACCGGCGCGTGCTGCTTCAGATCAGCACCGCGGGACTCATCCTCACCAGCGGACTGTTCTGGCTGCAGGCCGCGCTGGGGTTTGCGAATGTCTGGTTGCTGCTGACGATCTTTGCCGTCCAACAAGCCTGCTTCGGCGTCAACCAGCCCACCCGGAGCGCCGTCCTGCCGCGTATCTTGCCGGCGGACAAGCTGCCCTCTGCCCTGGCGCTGAGCATGACCGTGACCATGGCCGGGTCGATCGCAGGCCCGGTGCTGGCCGGCGTGCTGATCCCGTTCCTGGGCTACTCCTGGCTGTATGCCATCGACACCGTGACGCTGTTCGCAACCCTGAGCGCCGTGTGGCGGCTGCCGGCGCTCCCGGTGAAGAATCGAGAAGGCTCTCCTGGTCTTGCCGCGGTCATCGCAGGCTTGGCCTACCTCAGCCGGCACCCGATTCTGCTGATGTCTTTCGTGCTGGATCTGATCGCGATGGTGTTCGGCATGCCGCGAGCGCTCTTTCCGCAAGCGGCCCACGAGAACTTCGGCGGCCCGATCACCGGCGGGACCGAGTTTGCCTTGCTCAGTGCCGGCATTCCGCTGGGAGCGGTCCTCGGCGGAGTCCTGTCGGGGTGGGTTTCGCGCGTTACTCGCCAAGGCTGGGCGGTCATCATCAGCATTCTGGTCTGGGGTGCCGGTATCGCCGGACTCGGCGTTGCCGTCTGGCTCGCGCCGGTGAGTCCTGGGTTGATGCTCGCCGCGTCCGTGGCGCTGCTGGCCATTGCCGGTGCGGCCGACATGGCCTCATCGGCCTTCCGTAACGCCATCCTGCTCAGCGCCGCCGACGACGCGGTGCGCGGACGCCTGCAAGGCGTGTTCATCGTGGTCGTCGCCGGCGGTCCACGCATCGCCGACGTTCTGCACGGCTATCTCGGCACCGCGATCGGTACGGCATGGACGATTGGCCTGGGCGGCGTCGCGGTCATTTTCGGCACCCTCATTGCGACGGTGGCGATGCCGACCTTCGCGCGCTATCGCGTCACGCTCGGCTGATCAGGCCAGCGCCGCGCGCACCTTCGCGGCCACCACAGAGCCATCGGCTCGGCCAGCCACCTCGCCGGTCACGGCCTTCATCACCATGCCCATCTGCTTCATGGTGGGCGCCGAGCCGAGCTCCGCAGTGACCCGAGCGAGCTCGGCCGCCACCAGATCATCCAGCTCGACCTCGCTCAACGCGGCCGGCAGGTAGCGCTGCAGTACCTCGACCTCGGCCAGCTCCTTGGCCGCGAGTTCGGGACGCTTCCCGGCGGTGTAGGCCTCAGCGGAGTCGCGACGCTTGGCGACCTCGCGGTTCAACACGCCGACCACCTCGGCATCGCTCAGTTCCCGGGCTTGCTTGCCGGCCACCTGTTCGTTCTTGATCGCGGCGATCGCCATCCGCAGCGTCGATCGGGTCAGGTCGTCGTGTGCCTTCATCGCGGCCACCATGTCGGCCTGGATCTGCTCGCTGAGTGCGCTCATCGCTGGGGTCCTTTCACCTGCTCGGCCCATTGTCCCACGCAGGAACGGCGGCTCAGCACGGCTATGCTGACCCCGGTGTCGCAGGAGGTCAGAATGGGTGAGAACCAGCCAGAGCCGGGATCGGTCGGGCGGGTCGAGCTCCAGATGGCCCGGCTGTTCACCGCAGAACAGCCGCTCCGCTTGGCCAATGGTCAGACCCTCGGCCCCATCGATGTGGCCTACGAGACCTATGGCACGCTCAACGCCGCGCGAGACAACGCCGTGTTCATCTGCCATGCACTGACCGGCGACGCGCACGCGGCAGGCTTTCACGAGGGCGACGCCCGTCCGGGCTGGTGGGACAACCTGATCGGCCCTGGTCGCCCGCTCGACACCGACCGAGTCTTCGTCATTTGCGCGAACCTGCTCGGTGGCTGCCAAGGCACGACCGGCCCGTCATCAATCAATCCAGAGACCGGGCACCCCTACGGACTGGATTTTCCGCTGCTCACCGTGAGCGATCTGGTCGAGGTGCATCGGGCCTTGGTGCAGCACTTGGGCATCAGCCGGTTACTCGCCGGTTTGGGTGGCTCGCTGGGTGGAATGCAGATCCTGCAGTGGGGCCTGTCCTACCCCGAGGAACTCGCCAATGCGATCGTGGTGGCAGCGTCGAGCCGGCTCACAGCGCAGAACATCGCCTTCTCTGCGGTCGCGCGACGAGCGATCATGGACGACCCGCAGTTCTCCGGCGGCGACTACGCCGAGGCAGGCACCAATCCCGACACTGGCCTGGCGATCGCCCGGATGATGGCGCACATCACCTACATGTCGGAGGACGCTCTCACCGAGAAGTTCGGACGTGAGCCGCACCCGGCCAGCAAGGCACCCGGCTTCGGTATCGACTTCGCCGTCGAGAGCTACCTCGACCATCAGGGCCAGGTCTTTCTCGGCCGGTTCGACGCCTTGAGCTATCTGTACCTGTCGCGGGTCATGGACTACTTCGACCCGTTCGCCGAACCCGGCGCGCTGGTGAAGCTCGCGGCCTCCCCGGTGACTTGGCTGGTGATGTCCTTCGATACCGACTGGCGCTACGGCACCGGACACTCACGCCGGATCGCACGCCAGCTCGAGCTCGCCCAGCAACCAGTGACGTTCCGCGAGATCCACTCGCCGTGGGGCCACGACTCCTTCCTGCTGCGCGTGCCGGCCTACCACGCCACGATCCGGACCTTCCTGGACCGCGCTCTCAGGGAGGTCACCCGATGAACCTGCGTCCCGATCTCGCCCTCGTGGCCGGTCTGGTCCCCGACGGCTCCCGAGTACTCGATGTCGGCTGCGGGTCGGGCTCACTGCTGGCCCACCTGATCGCCGAGCGCTCCTGCCGCGGCACCGGCGTGGAGATCGATCCCGAGGCGGTTCTGGCCGCGATCGCGGCCGGCGTCCCGGTGGTCGAACTGGACGTCGACGCCGAGCTGAGCCACTTCGCCGATGATTCGTATGACGTGGTGGTCCTTTCCCGCACGATCCAGACGCTGCGCAAGCCCTTCGAGGTGCTGCAACAAATCGCGCGGATCGGCGACACCCTGATCGTCTCGGTGCCGAACTTCGGTCTGCTCCGAAACCGACTGCGGCTGCTCCGTGGGCGGATGCCGATGTCTCGCGATCTGCCGCACGCCTGGTACGACTCCCCAAACCTGCGCTTCACCACCCTGGTCGACCTGGAGGAACTCTTCGGCAAGGTCGGCCTGCATGTCGAGCGCCGGATCGTGCTCGCCCCGTCGGGGCGGCCGGTGCGGACAGGTCAGGCCCTGGCCAATCTCTTCGGCGGTGCCGCGGTCTACGTCCTGCGAGGCTGAGCCAGCGCAGCCAACAGGCGTTCGGCACTACCGCCCAAGCCCCACTGCTGACGCAACTCCTGGAAGCGACCCGGGTCGCGTGGCTGGCTCGGAAGGCGGCGATCAACAAGCTCCACGGCGACATCGGTGGCGGCAGTCACCACGGCCCGGGCCGCAGGCAAGTACTCAGCGGCACCCAGCACCGATGCAGTCACGCGCGGGCTGAGGGTGCCGGCGCCGGCGGCGGCGACGATCCCTTCCAGATCGCCGTGGCTGGCCAACAGCACCGCAGCGGTCTTCTCTCCAATCCCGGGGACCCCGGGCAGACCGTCGGACGGATCGCCGCGCAGCACAGCGAAGTCGACATATTGATCAGGCGACACGCCGTAGCGCTGTCGTAGCCACGAGGCGTCCACGCGGTCATGTTTGCCGGCGCCGCGTCCGAGGTAGAGCACGCGAACCCGGCGAGAGTCGTCCACCACCTGGAAGAGGTCCCGGTCTCCGGTGACCACGTCGACGTCGGTGTTGTGGGCCGCGAAGCTGGCTATGACGTCGTCGGCCTCGAACCCGGTTGCCCCGATGACCGGGATGCCGATCACGGCGAGGATCTCTCGGATCATCGGGACTTGCGCCAGCAGGTCTGCGGGGATCTCCTCGGCGTCGCCAGTGGCAACGCGATGGGCCTTGTAGGACGCGAGCAGATCGACTCGCCATTGTGGGCGCCACGAATCGTCCCAGCAGCACACCAGCGATGCGGGAGAGTAGTCGGTGATGAAGCGGGCCAGATAGTCCAACAGGCCGCGCACGGCATTCACGGGACGACCATCGGGGGAGCGCAGGGTGGACGGAACCCCGAAGAAGGCGCGGAAGTACACCGACGCGGTGTCGAATAGCATCAGCCCGGACGCAGTCATCGCCCCATGCTGCCATGGACCGGCGTGCGACGGGGGTCTGTGGAAAGCCCGGCTAGGCTGGCCGGGTGATTCGGTGGCTGTCGGCCTGGCATTGGAGCCTGCGCACAATCGCGGTCATCATTTTCGGAGTCCTCACCGCGGGAGGTTTCGCCCCTGCCGGGTTGTGGCCGGTGGCCATTCTCGGCGTCGCTGGGCTGACTGTCGTGGTGGCCACCACCCGACGCTGGTTCGCCGCGGTCGGGTACGGCTACGCCTATGGGCTTGGACTGTTGGCCCTGGGTGTCGGCTGGATGCAGGTCATCTTCGTACAGGCCATGATCGCGCTGGCGATGATCGAGGCGGTCTTCTTTGCGCTCCTGGGGTTATTCATTCACCTGGCCCTGCGCACCCCCTGGTGGCCGCCGGTCGCGGCAGCTTCCTGGGTTGTGGTCGAGTTCATCTACTCCCGCTTCCCGTTCGGGGGTTTCGGGTGGATGCGCCTGGGCTACGCCATGGTGGACGCGCCATTCTCCTGGGGGCTTCCCCTGTACGGGGTCGCCGGGAGCACCTTCCTCGCGGCCCTGTACGCGCAAGGCCTGGTGTGGGTCCTCGAAGCCCCGCGGCGCCGGCGGATCGTGACGACAGCCGCCTGGCTTGCCGGAGTCCTGGCGCTGTGTGGGGCCGGACTCGCCGTCCCTGCGGGCGCTGCCTCGGGAACGGTGAACGTGGGCTGGGTGCAAGGGGGTGCTCCGGGCGGCGGCGTCTTTGGGCTCGGCCCGGCGCGAACCATCACCCGCAATCAAGCGGCCGAGACCGAACGGCTCGCCAGCCGAATCGATGCCGGCGAGCTCCCGCACGCCGACTTCATCGTGTGGCCCGAGAACTCGACCGACCTCGATCCGTCCACCGATTCGCAGACCCGTCAGCTCGTCGAGCAAGCGGCCTCCCGGGCCGGGGTTCCGTTGCTGATCGGTGTGATCCTGGACGGACCCGGAAAAGACGAGCGTCAGACGGCATCCCTGTGGTGGCTTCCCGACGGCACGGTCACCGAGCGCTACATCAAGCGGGGGATCGTCCCCTTCGGCGAATGGGTGCCGTTTCGCGATGTCCTGCTTCCGCTGATTCCCGAACTGGCCTACGTGGGCGCCCAGTCCGTCCCCGGGACCCTTCCCGGCGTGATCCATCCGGTCTTGGAGGCCGGACGCCAGCTCGCCCTCGGCGTGATCGTCTGCTACGACCTGGCCTTCGACCAGTTCGTTAGCGACACCGTCACCAACGGCGCCCAGGTGATCGTCGTGCAATCTTCAAACGCCATGTATCAAGGCACGACGCAGATCGATCAGCAGTTCGCGATCACCCGGGTCCGGGCCATGGAGCTACGCAGAGAGATCCTGGTCGTCACCACCAGCGGCGTCTCCGGCCTGATCCGTCCCGATGGGTCGGTCGCCTTCCAAGACCCGAACCCAGCATCGGCCTCCGGCGTGGTGACCCTGCCGGTGCGCAGCGGCGTGACCCCCGTGGCCGCCGCCGGCGGGGTTGTGGAGCTCGCCCTCACCATTGCAGGGTTGCTCGCACTAGCGGGTAGTTTTTCGTACGGCAGAATGATGCAGTCACGGCAAGAGGAGCACAGAAATGGTTGATCCAGCGGCGTCGCTTTCGCGAGTGCTCGTGGTCATCCCCACCTACAACGAAGCCGAGAACGTCGGCCCGATCACCTCCCGCATCCGCAAGGCCGTGCCTGAGGCGCACATCCTCATCGCCGACGACAACTCGCCCGACGGCACCGGAAAGCTCGCCGACGATCTCGCTGCGGCCGACGATCACATCCATGTTCTGCATCGCACCGGCAAGGAGGGCCTCGGCGCCGCCTACATCGCCGGCTTCCGCTGGGGCCTGGAACGCGACTATGACGTCCTCATCGAGCACGATGCCGACGGATCACACCAGCCGGAATACCTTCCGTCGATGCTGTCGCGGCTGCAGACCGCCGACGTGGTGAAGGGCTCGCGCTATGTGCCCGGCGGAGCGACCGAAGGATGGCCACTGCACCGCGAGCTCCTCAGCCGCGGCGGCAATCTTTGGACACGGATGTGGCTGGGTCTTCCAGTCAAGGACGCGACCGGCGGACTGGCCGCCTGGCGCGCGGACACGCTGCGCGGCATCGACCTCGACGCCGTCGAGGCAGCCGGATACGGATTCCAGGTCGATCTGATCTGGCGGGCCCTTCGCCACGGGTACACCGCGGCGGAAGTGCCGATCACTTTCGTCGAGCGGGAGCTCGGCAACTCCAAGATGAGTTCGGCGATCGTCGCAGAAGCGATGATGCTCACCACTCGCTGGGGAATCCGCTACCGCGTCGGTCAGCTCAAGAGTCTGTTCCGGGGCCGGCGAGGTCAGGACTCGCCGTCGTGACCTCGCGGCGCCGCCTGTCGCGACTGTTCCTGCCGATTCTGGTGGTCGGCTTCATCGTGGTGTCGGTCGCCGAGGTGTGGCTGCTGACCATCGTCGGGTCGTGGATCGGTGTGCCGTGGACCTTGGCTATTCTGGTCGCAGAGGCCGTCGTCGGGGCCTGGCTGTTGCGGCGCGAAGGACGCAAGTCGTGGCGAGCTCTGGTGACGGCCTACGAAGCCGGACGAATGCCCACAGGGCACCTGGCCGACGCTGCCTTGGTGCTGGTGGGAGGCATCATGCTGATCCTGCCGGGCTTCTTCACCGACATCATCGGCCTGTTCTTCCTGCTGCCGGTGAGCCGGCCCTTGGCCCGCAAAGCCCTCGGCTGGGCGGTAGCACGATCGGCTTCCTGGGCCGGCATCGATCTGAGCAATCTCCACGCCAGCGGATTCGGCGTCATCCCTGGTGAGGTCGTCGACAACCCGTCCAGCTCACCCCGCAGCGATGCCGAGGAGATCAGCGGCGAGATCGAGTGATCTCAGCGGTCGTCGCCGCGAATCTCGTCCAGTCGCTCGGCCAGCAAGTCCTCTAGCTCCGAGATCGAGCGCCGCTCACGCAGCATGTCCCAGTGGGTGCGGGCCGGCTTGGTCTGCTTGGCCTCGGGCTCAACACCATCGGACCGCCGGGCCATGTCGCCGCAACGCGGGCACTCCCACTCGGTCGGCAGCTCCGCTTCCACGGCGAAGACCACCGTGAAGTGGTGCCCCTTCGGGCAGTCGAAGCCGATCTCCTGGCGCGGCGCGAGTTCAACCGTCGCCGGCTCGACCAGGCTCTTCGAACCCAGTCCTGATCCACGCAATGCTCGCTCCGCCATGATGACCTCCGCTCCCCACGATAACGATGTGATCAATGATCACAGCACAGAGGGCAACGCATTACCGGCGTCGGTGATTCCCTTGCGCATGTCGACCCGGGACAGCAAGATGCCGCCGACCACGAAAAAGGCCATCAACGCCACCAACGCCAGGCGGTAGGAGGCGGTGAACTGGAACACCAAGCCGAAGGTGAGCGTGCCCAGCCAACTGGTCCCGCGCTCCATGGCCTGATAGAAGCTGAAGTACTCCGACTCCCTGCCCAGCGGGACCAACTGGCTGTACATCGAGCGCGACAGCGCCTGCGTCCCACCCATCACCAGGCCGATGGCAGCACCGAGCCCCACCAGCGCACCGAAGATACCGGCCGGCAGCAGGTAGCCGACCGCAACCACCCCCAGCCAGATCACGATGCCGGCGAGCACGGTCTTCTTGGCGCCGATGTGGCTGGCGATCTTGCCGAAACCCAGAGCGCCGACGATAGCGACGAATTGCGTGACCAGGAAGGTCAGCATGACCTGGCTGGTGGCCATGCCGAGTTCGTTGCTGGCGTACAGGCTGGAGGAGACGATGACGGTCTGGATCCCGTCGTTGTAGAACAGGAACGCCAGCAGGAACAACAGCGTCTGTGGGTAGTGCTTCATCTCGGCGAAGGTGTTCGCCAGCTGAGCCACCGGCCCCCGCCGGACGACCTCCTTGGGCACCTCGCGAGGCAGTCGGCGCAGGCCGAGCACCGGGATGATGGTGAACGCGCCCCACCACAGTCCAGCCGACAGCAGGCTCAACCGGATCGCCATGCCGTAGGTGAGCCCGAATGCCTGGTAGTAGCTCATCATCACGAAGTTGATGGCCAGCAGCAGGCCGCCACCGACATACCCGAAGGCCCACCCGCGGCTGGACACGCGGTCACGTTCGTCCGGGCCCGCGATCCGGACCAGGATCGAGTCGTACACCACGGTCGATGCCCCGAAGCTGAAAGCCCCGATCACCATCAACCAGGCACCCAGTTGCCAGTTCGTCCCTTCAAGAAAGAACATCAGGCTTCCGGCCGTCGCGCCGATCCAGGCCGAACCGGCAAGCCAACGGTGCGGATGGGCCGAGCGATCGGCGGCAGCACCAACGAACAGCAGCAGGATCGCGGACACGATCGTGCTCAGGGTCGCGAGGAAAGGGGCCAGCGCACCCGGCAGAACCGGGAACACGCCGAGCAGCATCACCGGGTTCTGGCAGGTCTGCCCGTCGGGCAATCCCGGGCAGGCAGCGTTATTGGCCAGACTGGTGAGGTAGGGCCCGATGATGACGGTGGACGTGGTGGTGATGTAGGCGGAGTTCGCCCAGTCGTACCAGTACCAGGAGCGTTGCTCCGGAGTGCTCTTCACCCTTGTCCCTTCCACAGGCCTCGGTCAATCAGAACGTCCTTGAGCGTCCCGATCTCATTGGTGACGATGCCGTCGACACCCAGATCGATCAGCCGCTCCATGTCGTCGCGGTCATCGATGGTCCACACGTGCACAGCGCAGCCGGCCTGATGAGCGGCACGAATCACATCGGTGCGCACCAACGCCACACGATCCGACAGCACCCGCTCGGGCACCTGCAGCACCGCTCCAGCTCCCAATCTGCGCCGACGCAGGCCGAGCCCGAAGCCGTACCATGCCACTTCGATCGGAGTCGTTGCCGTCAAGACATTCGGGGCCAGCGCACGAAAGCGGCTGAGCCTGCCGGTAGAGAAGGAGGCGACACAGACGCGGTCCTCTGCTCCGAGCTTCGCCAGCAAGGGTGGCAGGATCGTGACCGAGCGCTCGTCCTTGAGATCGATGTTGAAGAAGGTGCCCGAGAACTCCACCAGGAGCTCTTCCAGCAAGGAGATCGGGTCGCTACCGCCCACCCGGACGTCGGCGAGTTCGGCCCAGGTGTGATCGGCAACAGCACCGGACGCATTGGTCACTCTGCCCAGCTGCGCGTCGTGGAAGGCGATCAGGCGCCCGTCCGCTGTGGTGTGCACGTCGGTCTCGATGTAGCGATAGCCCTCGGCGACCGCTTGCGCGAACGCATACCAGGTGTTCTCGCGGGGACGGTCCTCAGGCCGAAGCCACCCTCCCCGGTGGGCCATCGCCACAAAGCCGCTGCCCAAATAGGGGTGTCCGCCGTCACGCACAGGCGAAACTCTAGGGCCAAAGGCGCCGGTCACCGATACAGCCTCGGGTATGGACGCGGACGCGTCGGATCCAGCGGCCACGCACCCTCCCTGATCTCCGATCCGAAGCTGCAATGCCGCAGACGTGGAGGCTTTCACGTCGCGCCGGCACGACGTTCTAGGCTTGGTCGTCGTTCGGATCGCAGTAAGTCTGCGATCCGTAGATGAACGAGAGGTTTCCGGTGCCCAACACGATTCTGTCGATCCAGTCCTCCGTCGCCTACGGTCACGTCGGCAACAGTGCGGCGACGTTCCCCCTCATGCGACTCGGCATCGAGGTCTGGCCAGTGATCACCGTCCACTTCTCCAATCACACCGGCTATGGCGCCTGGCGCGGACCGCTGCTGGCCGCTTCCGACATCGCCGAGGTCATCACCGGCATCGACGAGCGCGGTGTCTTGCCACAGGTGGATGCGGTGCTGTCCGGCTACCAGGGTGCCCAGGAGGTCGGGGCAGAGGTCCTCAAAGCCGTCGAGCTGGTCAAGCAGCGCAACCCGAAGGCGGTCTATTGCTGCGATCCTGTGATCGGCGACGTCGGTCGGGGGATCTACGTTCGCCCGGGCATTCCGGAGTTCATGCGTGACAAGGTCGTGCCGGCTGCCCAGATCGTCACCCCGAACCACTTCGAGCTGGACTTCCTCACCGGTCGGACGACCACCACCCTGGCGGAAGTCCTCGACGCTGCCGACGCACTGCGGCACAGCGGGCCCCAGACGGTTCTGGTGACCTCGACGGTGTTGGGTGAGGCCGACGCCGATCAGATCACGATGATCGCCGTGACCGCCGAGGGCGCTTGGTCAGTGTCGACACCGCGGCTGGAGCGCACCTTCACCGGCTCGGGTGATCTGACCGCAGCGCTGTTCCTCGCCCATCTGCTCGGCGGCGCTGACGCAGGAACCGCGATGGGACGCACGGCAGATGCGGTCTACTCGGTACTGCGCGCCACCACCGAGAATGGCTCCGCTGAACTCGCGCTCGTGCAGGCCCAGGACCAACTGGTCGCACCTGACCACCACTTCGAGGTGGTCAGCCTACGCTGACGACCTGACAGCGCGCCGCGTCCTCAGTCGTGAAAGACGTCGACGCGGGCGCCCAGGGCGTTCAAGCGATTCGGCAGATCCTCGTAGCCACGATTGATCACGTAGACGTCACGTAGGACGCTGGTGCCCTTCGCGGCCAGCGCAGCAAGCAGCAGGCAGACCGCGGGACGCAGCGCCGGCGGGCAGACGATCTCCTGGCCGCGCCACCTGGTGGGTCCGGTCACCACAATCCGGTGAGGATCGAGCAGCTGGACGTCGGCGCCGAGCTTGTTGAGTTCAACCAAGTGAATCGCGCGGTTCTCGTAGACCCAGTCGTGGATCATCGTGCGCCCCTCGGCCACCGCGGCGATCACCGCGAAGAACGGCAGGTTGTCGATGTTCAAGCCCGGGAACGGCATCGGGTGAATCTTGTCGGTGGCAGCCCTCAAGTGCGAGGGGTAAACCGTGATGTCGACCAGCCGGGTCTGTCCATTATCCGAACGGTACTCCGGGCTCAGTACGTACTTCAGGCCCATCTCCGACAGGATCGCGAGTTCGATGTCGAGGAACTCGATCGGCGCTCGCTGGATCGTCAGCTCCGATCCGGTCACGATCGCCGCCGTCAGCAGGCTCATCGCTTCGATCGGGTCCTCTGATGGCGAGAAGACCACATCGGAATCAATGATGTTGCGGCCGTGAACCACCAAGGTCGTGGTTCCGATGCCGTCGATTCGCACGCCCAACTCGACCAGGAAGAAGCACAGATCCTGGACCATGTAATTGCTGGACGCGTTGCGGATTTCGGTGCGCCCGTTGAACAACGCCGCCGCCATCAACACGTTCTCGGTCACGGTGTCGCCGCGTTCGGTCAAGGTCACCCGGATCTCGTCGGAGGCCATCGGGTGAACCTCGGCGTGGTAGGCGCCCTTGGTGGTCTGCACGGCCAGGCCGAAGTGCCGCAGCGCCTGCAGGTGCGGGGTGATGGTGCGCGCGCCGAGGTTGCAGCCGCCGGCGTAGGGCAGGTCGAAGTGCTGCTCGGAGTGCAGCAACGGCCCCAGGAACATGATGATCGATCGGGTGCGACGTGCTGCCGCTTCGTCCATGTTGCCGAGATCGAGCTCATCGGGCCTGGTCAGCTCAAGTTCACTCTTGTCGTCCGACCATCGTGCGCTGACGCCGATGCTGGTCAGCACCTCGAGGATCCGGTTGACCTCCTCGATCTGCGCGATCCCGCGCAGGACCGTGCGCCCGCGATTGATCAGTGAAGCGCACAGCAGGGCGACTGCCGCGTTCTTGCTGGAACGTACCGCGATCGATCCGTGCAACTTCACCGGGCCGTGGATCCGCAGATGGGTGGGACCGCCGGCACCGGGACTGATCAGCGGGCTCTCCAGAGCCGATGCGATCCTGTTGATCATTTCCAAGCTCAGATTCTGGCCGCCGGACTCGATCCGGTGAACCGCGCTCTGAGAGGTTCCGAGAAGTTCGGCGAGCTCTTGCTGGGTGAGGCCTCGCTGCTTCCTGGCGTCTCGAATGAGGGTGCCGACGCTGGCCGGGAGGATTTCTACCACGGCCTCACCATAACTCATATGAGATATGAAACCCACCCCAGCGACGCGGAGGATGGGGGAGAGGTGCTCGGCGCACCCGCCAATCGTTGCCCGAGCGATGCGCACAACTGTGGGCTCCAGCGGTGCTCGGGAGCCCGGTTTTGAGGCACTTTGTGCGGACTTGGCGCCGCGCAATCGCGCGGTCGGGTCGTCTAGAGTGACCGGCATGACGCAGAACTTCGATGTCGTAGTCCTCGGTGCGGGCCCGGGTGGGTATGTGGCCGCGATCCGAGCCGCCCAGTTGGGCAAGAAGGTGGCCATCATCGAGAAGCAGTGGTGGGGTGGCGTGTGCCTCAACGTTGGCTGCATCCCAACCAAAGCACTGCTTCGCAACGCCGAACTGGCGCACATCTTCACCGCGGAAGCAGCCACCTTCGGCATCGAAGGGCAGGTCAGCTTCAACTACGGCACCGCCTTCCAGCGCAGCCGCGCGGTCAGCGACCGGATGGTCAAGGGCGTCCACTTCCTGATGCGGAAGAACAAGATCACCGAGATCGACGGCTGGGGCACCTTCACCGGGCCCAAGACCATCAGCGTCACGGGCAATGACGGTTCGACCACCGAGGTGGGATTCCAGGACTGCATCATTGCGGTGGGCGCGACAACGAAGATGCTGCCGAACACCACCGTCAGCGATCGGGTCTACACCTACCAGCAACAGATCCTCTCCTCCGATCTGCCGTCGTCGATCATCATCTGCGGAGCCGGAGCCATCGGCACCGAGTTCGCCTACGTCCTGGCCAACTACGGCGTCAAGGTCACCATCGTGGAGTACCTCGATCGCATGGTGCCGAATGAGGATCCGGAGATCTCGGCTGAGCTCGCCAAGGCCTACAAAAAGCTCGGTGTGACCATCCTGACCAGCACCAAGGTCGATGCCATCGAAGAGGACGCCAACGGGGTCCGGGTCCACGTCAGCCCGGCCGCCGGCGGTGACGGCCAGGTGCTGGAGGCCGAGCGCGTGCTGCAGTCCCTCGGATTCGCTCCGCGGACACAGGGCTACGGCTTGGAGAACACCGGCGTTCAGCTCACTGATCGCGGCGCCATCGCCGTGGACGATTACCTGCGCACCAATGTTCCCGGCATCTACGCCATCGGTGACGTCACCGCCAAGCTGATGCTGGCCCACACCGCGGAGGCGCAGGGCGTGGTGGCCGCCGAGACGATTGCCGGCGTCGAGACCATGCCGGTGAACTACGACATGGTTCCGCGCGCCACCTACTGCCAGCCGCAGATCGGTTCTTTCGGGTACACCGAGGCGCAGGCCAAGGACCGTGGCTACGACGTCAAGGTGGCGAAGTTCCCCTTCAGCGCCAACGGCAAGGCACACGGACTAGGCGACGCCACCGGCTTCGTCAAAGTGGTCGCGGACGCTCGCTACAACGAGATCCTGGGCGCGCACATGATCGGCCCGGACGTCTCCGAGCTGCTGCCAGAACTCACTCTGGCCCAGCAGTGGGATCTGACCGCAGACGAGGTTGCGCGGAACGTGCACGCCCACCCGAGCCTGTCCGAGGCGCTCAAGGAGACGGTGGAAGGCATCGCCGGTCACATGATCAACCTGTGAGCTGACTGCGCAATCAGCCTTGATTTGAGAACGAAACCCGCCACGACTTTCCCTGGTCTTGGCGGGTTTCGTACGTTTGGGGCCCGTCTGAGGTCGATGAGTATCTCGCTGAGATGGCTGTCACCGTCCCGAGACGTGTCGTGGAGAAGACGTCGCGGTTTTGGGCTGTTGGCTAGGACGATAGCGCCCGGCCGAAGCCGGGCGGGGGAGCGCGCCTCGGCCCGCCACCACTCCGGAATTGCTTTGTTTGTTGTCGCCCAAATGGGTGACAAATCGATTGACGCGCTGACGACTTTTGCTTTAGGGCTAGGCAAGACGCAGGCGTTTTGATTAGTGTGCAGTTGTGTTTCTGCGATCCGAGCGTGGCGCGACAGCCGCCGAGTATGCCGTCCTCATCGGCGGTGTCGCTGCGGTCATCGTCGTGACCGTGTCGGCCCTGGGCTCGGCAACTCTCACGTTGTTCCAGCCCGTGGCGACCTTCTTCCAGGGGCTGCACTGAGCAGACGGCGTGAGCCGTGATGCCCGTCAAACTCGGGCCAATGCCGGAATGTGGCATCGCCGAAAGGCTGACGCGCACGGGTTCGGCTGCCATGAGGGATGACTGCACGCCGCCGGACGCCCGAACGCGGCAGCTGAACTCCATCGCCCGAAGCGCTCGGCCGGCAGCACAGGCACTCTTGGCCCCGGCCGCCCAGCGGGCACGCCCTGTCCGATAAGAAACATTATGACATTATGGAGTGACGGGTCCTCAGTATCTGGACGTCACCGCGCTCCCCGTCGCCGCCAACCGCGAGAATGACGCCATGCCCAGCCATCGCGATGACGGCCCCGATGCCCTCGACGCGCTCCGTCGCGCAGGCGTCGAGTTTCAGGTGCATCACCATCCGCCCGCTCGCTGTGCAGACGAGCTTCATCTGACCGGACTGGACATGGCCATGTCGGCCAAGACGCTGGCCTTTCGGCTCCGCGACGGCCGGATCGCGCTGGCTGCAATCCCGGGGCTCGGCCGCCTTCGCTACCCCAAGCTCGCCGCGGCTCTCGGGGTGGCTCGCTCCGCCCTGACCCCCGCGATTGCTGACGACCTTGCCGAACTCGGCATGGCTCCCGGTGGCGTCGCGCCGTTCACGGTCGCGCCGCACGCCGTTTTGGTGATTGAGCGCTCAGTCTTGGCGCTTCCGGTGCTCTACTGCGGTGGCGGTTCGTCCGAGATCAGCATCGAGCTCTCCCCCGCCGACCTCCTGCGCGCGATGCCGACGGCGATCCTGGCCGATCTCTGCGCCGACGAACTCTTGCCAGATTGAAGGTCAATAACTTAAAGTTAGCGAATGAAGTCATCTGCCTTCAGTCTTGTGCTCACTGCGGATCAGGTCAACAGCCGCGAGCAGCCCGATCGCGTCCCTGCGGCGTTGTCGGCGCTGGAAGGCCTCGACACGCTGTTGCCCTTCGACCGCACCGCAGGCGACGAGATCCAGGCGCTCTTCGCGTCACCGTTCGCCGCCACCCAGGCCATCGCTGGTTTGACGCGGCTGGGTGGGTGGCGTGTCGGACTCGGGATTGGTGCGATTGACAACCCCCTGCCGAACTCGACACGCGCCGCGCGCGGACCGGCCTATCTCGCGGCACGCGAGGCCCTCCAGGTCGCGCGCCGCCAACCGACAGGGCTGGCCTTGCGCTTTCGACGCAGTGTCGTTGACGACCGTTACGGTGAGGATGACGACAGGGTCCGTGACGCCGAGACGGCGCTGTGGCTGTGGCGGGGCTTGCTCAGCAAGCGCAGCCAGGAAGGATGGGAGTTGATGGATCTGCTTGATGCCGGCCAAAGCAAGTCCGCTGCTGCCCGTAGTCTCGGCGTGTCGGCCTCCGCGGTGAGCCAGCGACTCGCGGTCGCCGGGAGGCAGGAGGGTGACCGCGGTGCGATCCTGTGCAGCAACCTCCTGGCCCGCCTTCTGACCGATGCGGAGGTCGGCTGATGCCCGTGGCCCTGGCCGTTTTCCTCAAGGTGCTCGTGGTCGCTGCCTGCGGTGCCATTGCGACTCTCGGCGGCAGTCCGGTCGTCTCCCAACTCTTCCGACGAGTCGACGGCCCCGATGCCGACGCCGACGGTGCTGCCGCACCCGGTGTCCAAGCGGCGGCTGCTTCGCTGCGTGGCGGACACTGGATCGGCATCCTCGAACGCCTGGCGATCTTCGCCACGCTCGTGGCCGGCTTCGCCGAGGGCGTGGCCGTCGTGCTCGCGGTCAAGAGCCTTGCGCGCTATCCGGAGTTGCGCGCGACGACCCCGGGCGCGGCCGAGAGGTTCATCATCGGGACCCTCGCCAGCGCGCTGTTTGCGGCAGCCTTCGCGGGCCTGGCTTGGTGGCTGATCGGCCTATGGTGATCGGCCTACTGGCTCATCGTTGGCAGCAACTGCTGCCGGAGCATCCGGATCTGGGGCTTCGCCTGCTCACCCGTTGGAGCGAGCCATCGCGGCACTATCACGGGCTGGAGCACCTGGCAGAGTGCCTTGATGCGCTCGACGTCCTGGGGGCTTCGGCGCGCGCCGAACGTCTGGCGCTGTGGTTTCACGATGCCGTGCACGCCAACCAGGCCGGAGCAGACGAACGTCATAGCGCCGCGCTGGCTGAGCAGGAGCTCGCCGAGGCCGGTCTCGCCACAGCCGAGCGCGCAGAAGTCTCGCGGCTGATCCTGCTGACCATCGAGCATCGGACCACCCTCGACGATCACCCCGGGGCGCGAATCTGTGATGCCGACCTCGCCATCCTGGCCGCGCCGCGCTCCCGCTATGACCAGTCCGTACGCCAGCTTCGGGCAGAACGACCCGAGCTCGATGACCGGGGATGGCAGATCAGTCGGCGCCGGCGGGTAGCTGAGCTGCTCGCCCGAAACCCGCTGTACCTCACTGCCGCCGGACGCGAGCGCTGGCAGGAAACAGCCCGGGTCAACCTTGCGGCTGAGGCCCGGCAGCTGTCCATTCTGGAGTCGGCCAGGGGACGCGGATGAACGTTCGGCGGGCATCTGCTCTGCACAAGTGCGCCCCGGTGGGGCAAAATGGGCACATGCCGGTTCGTACGTTGCGGTTTTCGCCCTCACGCGGGCGCGCAATGTGGTCCGGCGCTGGTGAGCAGGCCGCCCTGTGACGTTACGACTCGGCCTGGATATTGGGTCCACAACCGTCAAAGCGGTCATCCTGGATGACGACCAGGTGGTGTTTCGCGATTACCGGCGCCATAATGCCGACGTCCGCGGCGAACTACGCAAGCTCCTCGGCGATATCGAGGCCGGCTATCCCGGCGTTCGGTTTCAGTGCGCGGTAACCGGCTCCGGCGGCGTCCATGTGGCCGAACTCATGGGTGTCGGCTTCGTCCAAGAAGTCATCGCCAGCACCGAGGCGGTTCAACGCTTCGTCCCACGCGCGGATGTGATCGTCGAGCTCGGTGGTGAGGACGCCAAGATCACCTATCTTCATCCGGTCCCCGAGCAGCGCATGAATGGCACCTGTGCTGGCGGGACCGGCGCCTTCATCGATCAGATGGCCACCCTCCTGCAAACCGATGCGTCGGGCCTGTCCGCGTTGGCCGAGAAGTACCAGACCCTGTATCCGATCGCCTCGCGGTGCGGGGTCTTCGCAAAGTCCGATCTGCAACCGCTGATCAATCAGGGCGCCTCGCACCCCGACCTGGCGGCTTCGGTCTTCCAGGCGGTGGCGCTGCAGACAATCTCCGGCCTGGCCGCTGGCCACCCGATCCGCGGCAATCTCGTCTTCCTCGGCGGGCCCCTGCATTTCTTGCCCGGGCTGCGCCAGGCGTTCCGCAGGGCGCTCGCCGCGCAGGTCGACACCTTCACCACTCCCGGGGACGCCCAGCTCTTCGTCGCCATCGGCGCTGCGCTGCTTGCCGACGGACAACAGCGCACCCTGCCCGACATGGTTGACGGCCTGCGGCGCGCCATACCGCTCAGCATCACCAACCAGGCTTTGCGCCCGCTGTTCATCGACCAGGACGAACGCGATGCGTTCATCAGCCGCCACGCCCAGGCTCGTCTCCCCCAGGCATCGCTGGCCGAGACCAGCGGGCCCTGCTTTCTGGGCATCGACGCCGGTTCGACCACCATCAAGGCGGTGCTCATCGACGATGAGGATCGCATCGTCTTCTCCCACTACGCCTCCAACAAGGGCGATCCTGTGACCGCGTCGGTCGACATCGTTCGGCGTGTCCACCATGACCTCCCGCCCGACGCGGTGCTGGCCCGAGCCTGCGTGACCGGCTACGGGGAGGAGCTGATTCGAGCCGCCCTGCGCGTCGATGACGGCGAGGTCGAAACGATGGCGCATTACCGGGCCGCGGAACGACTGTGTCCCGGCGTCGACTCGGTCATCGACATCGGCGGCCAAGACATGAAGTTCCTCAAGATCCGCAACGGCGCTGTGGATTCGATCGCGGTGAACGAGGCCTGTTCATCGGGCTGCGGGTCCTTTCTCCAGACCTTCGCCGAAACCATGGGCACCGACGTGGCCAGCTTCGCTCGCAGCGCCCTGGACGCAGCAGCTCCGGTCGATCTGGGCAGCCGCTGCACGGTCTTCATGAACTCCTCTGTGAAACAGGCACAAAAGGACGGCGCCGGTGTCGGCGACATCTCGGCCGGGCTGTCCTACTCGGTGGTTCGCAACGCGTTGTACAAGGTGATCAAGCTGCGTGACGCCGGGCAGTTGGGCGAACGCGTCGTCGTGCAGGGCGGTACTTTCCTCAACGATGCCGTGCTGCGAGCCTTCGAACTCCTCACCGGAGCCGAGGTCGTCCGTCCGGACTTGGCCGGGCTGATGGGCGCCTACGGGGCCGCGATCACCGCGGCGGCCCGCTTCCAGCCCGGAGAGCGATCCGCCGTGCTCTCGGCGACTGAGCTGGCCGAGTTCAGCGTCACCACAGCCCAAGACGCCTGCCGGCTGTGTCAGAACCACTGCCAGCTGACCATCTCGACTTTCGGTGACGGCACGTCTCATGTCTCCGGAAACCGTTGCGAGCGCGGAGCAGGGGCGGGCAAGCCGGTCGCCGCTTCGTCGCTGCCGAACCTTTACGCCTACAAGCATCGACGCATCTTCGGCTATCGGCGGTTGCCACAGGCCCAAGCCCACCGTGGTGATATCGGCATCCCACGCGTTCTGAACATGTACGAGAACTATCCGTTCTGGTTCACGGTGCTTTCGCGTCTGGGCTTCCGGGTGATCCTCTCCCAGCGAACCAATCGGGACACGCTCGCCCGCGGAGCGGAGTCGATTCCCTCAGAGAACGTGTGCTACCCCGCCAAGCTCACTCACGGCCACATCGAGGACCTGCTCGCCCGCGGCGTGAAGACGATCTTCTATCCGTGCGTGCCCTTTGAGCAGGACTGGAACACCAATGCCGACAACCACTTCAACTGCCCGGTGGTGGCCTACTACCCCCAGGTGCTCGGCGCGAACGTCCCGGGCCTGCGCGAGCCGGACGTCCGGTACCTCAGCCCCTTCCTGAACCTCGACGCACCCGAGCTTCTCCCCCACCGGCTAGCGGAGACCTTCGCCGACTTCGGCGTCACCGTGGCTGAGGCCAAGCAGGCCGTTGCCGCCGGCTACGCCGAAGACGCGCAGGTCAAAGCGGACATCAAGGCAGAGGGCGAGCGGGCCTTGGCTTGGCTGGCCGAGCACGGGAAGAGAGCGATCGTCCTGGCCGGCCGGCCCTATCACGTCGATCCCGAAGTGAATCACGGGATCCCCGAGCTGATCACCGGCCTCGGCATGGGCGTGCTGACCGAAGACAGCATCATCGATGGTCCCCGGCTGCAGCGCCCGCTGCGCGTCCGCGATCAGTGGGCGTACCACACCCGCCTGTACGAAGCCGCCGGCGTGAGCGCCGCCGATCCGCGCCTGGAGCTCGTGCAGCTCAACTCCTTCGGCTGCGGTCTGGACGCGGTCACGACCGATCAGGTGCAGGAGCTTCTTGAGGCCCGCGACAACGTGTACACGGTCTTGAAGATCGATGAGGTATCGAACCTTGGCGCCGCGAAGATCCGGTTGCGGTCGCTCAAGGCCGCCACCGATCAGCGCCGCACCAGCGCCTCGGTGATCACCTACCCCGACGACTCCGCCCCCACCTGGCCGCGGTTCACTGCAGCCCACCGTTCCACCCACACCATCTACGCCCCGCAGATGGCACCGATCCACTTCCGGCTCATTTCGGCGGTGCTGCGCCGCGCCGGCTATCGAGTCGAACTCTTGGAGAAGGCGGATCAGGCCGACGTCGAAGCCGGGTTGAAGTACGTCAACAACGACGCCTGTTACCCAGCCATCATGGTCATCGGCCAGCTGGTCAACGCCTTCCTCACTGGCGGCGCAGATCCGGACAACTCCTCGGTGATGATCACCCAGACCGGCGGCATGTGTCGGGCTACCAACTACGCCGGCATGCTGCGAAAGGGCCTGGCGGACGCAGGCTTCCCACAGGTTCCGGTGATCGCGGTCAGCGCCCAAGGCCTCGAGGACAATCCGGGCTTCCGGCTCACGCCGACGCTGGTCCACAAGGGCATTCAGGCGTTAGTCCTCGGTGACCTGCTGCTGAACGTGCTGCTGCGCGTGCGTCCCTATGAGGAGGAACCCGGCAGCGCCAATGAGCTCTACGCCCGCTGGGACGCCATCTGCACCGAGTACCTTACCGCCGACGGCTACAGCGCGACCTTGGGCCGCCGCCTGGGCTTCGCCCGACTGGCGAACAGCATCGTGGACGACTTCGATGGCCTGGCTCTGCTCGACCTGCCTCGAAAGCCGCGGATCGGCCTGGTGGGCGAGATCTTGGTCAAGTTCCACCCTGACGCCAACAACGATGCCGTCGGAGTCATCGAGGCTGAGGGCTGCGAGGCCGTGGTTCCCGGACTGCAGGACTTCTTCAGCCAGGCGCTCCTCACCGGCGAGTGGAAATGGCGCAACCTCGGCATCGGGAAGAACTCCCGTCACGCCAAGCGGCTGGGACTGTGGTTGATCGAGCAGTATCAGGCGCCCGCCAACCGCGCGCTGGCCCGCGCCGGCGACAAGTTCACGGTCCCCTCCAGCCTCGAAACCATGGCGGCGCGCGCGGAGAAGGTGATTTCGCTCGGCACCACGGCCGGCGAGGGTTGGCTGCTGACCGCCGAGATGATGGAACTCATTGAAACCGGCACCCCGAACATCATTTGCGCCCAGCCATTCGCATGCCTGCCCAACCACGTGGTCGGCAAGGGCATGTTCATCGAACTGCGGCGCCGCTATCCGCAAGCCAACATCGCCTCGATCGACTACGACCCGGGGGCCAGCGAGGTCAACCAGCTCAACCGCATCAAGCTGGTGGTCGCCACCGCGATGAAGAACGCCGCCACCAGCGCCGACCTCGACATCGAGGCTGCTGCCGCCGGGCTGCCCGCGGCGAGCGCGCGTCCGGTGGCCCTCCGGCTGCGGAGCTGAGCGAGCCTCAGCTCTCGAAGGGGCTCGGGTCGCCGGCGCCGTAGCGCAGAATCTCGGCCTCGTCGCCGGACAGATCCACAATCGTTGTGGGTTCGGTTCCGCAGTCGCCGGAGTCGATCAAGGCATCGACCAGCGGCCCCACCTCCGAATCCACCACCCAGCCCTCAGTGAGCGGATCAGCCATGTCGGGGAGGATCAGCGTCGAGGACATCAGCGGCTCACCGAGAGTCTTCAGCAGTTCCACAGTGGTGGTGTGCTGAGGCAGCCGAACGCCGACCGTCTTCTTCTTCGGATGCAGCATCACCTTGGGGGCTTCCTTGGTGGCTTTCAGGATGAAGGTGTACGGCCCAGGCGTGGCGGCCTTCACCGCCCGGAACACGTCGTTGTCCATCTGCACGTACTGGCCCAGCTGCGCGAACTCGCTGCAGACCAGAGTGAAATGGTGGCGTTCGTCGAGCTGGCGAATCGCGCGGATCCGCTCTAGGCCGTCGCGGTTGCCGAGCTTGCAGCCCAGCGCATAGCCGGAGTCGGTCGGATAGGCCACCAATGCCCCGCCGCGAATGAGCTCTGCGACTTGGCCAAGAGTTCGAGCCTGCGGGTTGACCGGATGGACGTCGAAGTAGCGAGCCATGCATCCACCGTAGCCGTCGGCCGATAGGGTGACAGCATGTCATTGCTTTCGGTGCCGTGGGACGAGTTGCGCTCTCGCAACAGTGCGAAATGGCGGGTCTACGATCCCGACGTCCTCCCGATGTGGGTGGCCGAGATGGACACCCGCCTGCACCCGAGCGTCCGCGAGACGGTCATCGCCGCACTCGAGCGCAACGACACCGGGTACGCCTATGGCAGCGCCTATGCCGAAGCGTTCGCGGCAATGGCGTCAGCGCGTTGGGGGTGGGAGCTTTCCGCGGCGGCCCAGATCCGTCGCGGGCCGGACGTGATGTCGTGGATCGCCACCGTGTTGCTGGCTGTCACCGAGCCCGGCGACGCGGTCATCATCAATCCACCGGTGTACTTTCCTTTCCGCGAAGTGATCATGGCCTATGGCCGCACCGTTGTTGAGGCTCCGCTTGCCAGCGATGGGCGGCTTGACCTTGCCGTCATCGAGCAGGTCATGAAGGTCGAGCCGAAGCCGCGGGCCTATCTGCTCTGCTCGCCCCACAATCCGACCGGTGTGGTGCACACCGCCAACGAACTCGCCGCGGTGATGGCCCTGGCCAACGCCGCCGACGTCCAGGTGATCGTGGACGAGATCCACGCACCGTTGGTCGACCCGGGGAGCACTTTCGTTCCGCTGCAGACCGTGCCCGGAGGTGAGCGTGCCGTCACCGTGACCTCGGCAGGTAAAGCGTGGAACCTGGCGGGTTTCAAGGCGGGCCTGGTCATCGCTGGGCCGCAGGCTGTTGAGATTCTTCAACGGCCGCAGGTCAGTGGGCAATCCACCGCCCACGTGGCGAACCTGGCCCACACCGCTGCACTCACCTCCGCCCAGGACTGGGTCGACGAGCTGGTCGGTGAACTCGCAGCGAACAAGCGACTCCTGGCCGGTGAGCTCGCACGTGAGTTGCCTGAAGTGAGCTACCGCCCGATGCCGGGGACGTACTTGGCGTGGGTCGACTGTTCCGCGTTGGGGCTGGCCCACCCCGCGCAACACTTCCGTGAGCAGGGTCGGGTGGCATTCTCGCCCGGATCGCAGTTCGCGCGCACGCATCAGCAATGGGTACGCATCAACCTCGCCTGCGCGCCCGAACTCATCGTCGAGGCCGTCGCTCGGATGCGCGCCAGCTGCTGACTCACCGGTCGGGAACCAGCTCGGCGACGGCCGAGCCCGCCGCGGGCAGCTCGCCTACGCCGATCAGGCTGAGCAACACCGTCGGTGCGCTCGTTCGAGTGTTGACGGTGATGTGTTCGGGCCCGATCAGGACGCTACCGCTGACTCCCCCCTCCGCGATCACTCGCTGGGCAGCCGCGACCGCCGCACCGCGGTCGGGTTCTTGGCCGGCCAGTCGCGCGGCCGCGGTCTGATCGCCGGCGGCCCGCGCCGCTGCCGCCGCAATCCGCTCGGCTCGACGGGTGGCTGCGGCCTGGGCACCTCCGTCGATGACCAATCCGATCATCAGCAACAGCGCCGGCAGCAGGACCACAACGAAGGTCGACAGGGATGCGCCACGCTCACTTCTGGCCATGTGCCCTCCTAGCTGCTTCATTGTGCTCAGCCCGCTTCGTTTCAAACCAGCCCCCTCCACAACGCGCTCCGGCAACAGCTCGGTAAGCTCGTTGGCGCTGTATGCACCTCAGTCTGATGGGATACCGAAAAGATGGTCCAGAAAGTCGCCCTGCTCACCGCCGGCGGATTCGCCCCCTGCCTGTCGTCCGCGATCGGCGGGTTGATCGAGCGTTACACCGAAGTCGCTCCCGATGTGGAGATCATCGCCTACAAGAACGGCTACCAGGGACTGCTCACCGGTGACTACCTCACCGTGACCCCGGCGGTCCGCGCCAAGGCCGCGCTGCTTCACGAGTACGGCGGCTCCCCCGTCGGGAACTCCCGGGTCAAGCTCACCAATGCCAAGGATCTCGTCAAGCGCGGGTTGGTGGCCGAAGGCGAGGATCCACTGAAGATCGCCGCCGATCGCCTCGTGGCCGACGGCGTGGACGTCCTGCACACCATCGGCGGCGACGACACCAACACCACCGCCGCCGACTTGGCCGCCTATCTCGCGCGGCACGATTACGGCCTAACCGTGGTCGGTCTGCCCAAGACGATCGACAACGACATCGTGCCGATCCGCCAGTCCCTTGGTGCCGACACTGCTGCCGAGATGGGTGCACGTTTCGCCAAGAACGTGCTGGCCGAGCACAACGCGGGAACCCGGATTCTCATCGTTCACGAAGTCATGGGTCGCAACTGCGGCTGGCTCACCGCCGCGACGGCTCGCAAGTACCACGAGTGGGTCGAGAGCGTGGAGTGGCTGCCGGAGATCGGCCTGTCCGAGAAGGCCTGGGATGTCCATGCCGTCTTCGTGCCGGAGGCGGTCATCGATCTGGGCAAGGAGGCCGAGCGCCTGCGCAACGTCATGGACGAAGTTGGTTGCGTCAACATCTTCCTTTCCGAGGGCGCCGGTATCGCCGACATCGTGGCCGAGATGGAGCGCAACGGCGAAGAGGTCGCGCGCGACGCCTTCGGCCACATCCGTTTGGAGCGCATCAATCCCGGCGCCTGGTTCGCCAAGCAGTTCGCGGAGATGCTCGATGCCCAGAAGGTCCTGGTGCAGAAGTCGGGCTACTACTCCCGCTCCGCCGCGGCCAACACCTTCGACCGGGCACTGATCAAGTCGATGGTCGATCTGGCCGTCGACTCGGCCCTCGCCGGCAATCCCGGTGTTGTGGGACACGACGAGGACAACGACGACCTGCTCAGCGTGATCGCCTTCGAGCGCATCGCCGGCGGCAAGCCGTTCGACATCACTCAGCCCTGGTATCTCGAACTGGTCGGCAAGATCGGTCAGGCCGCCCCGGTTCCGGCACCCCCCGCCGAGCACTGAACTCGAAAACCGGTTCTCGAGCCGCCGTTCCGACCTCTCGGACGGCGGCTCTGCCGTTCCCGGCCGAGCCGCACCCGTGAACGGGTTCAGTCACCCAGCAGGTAGGCCTGAAGACGATCGAGCCCTTCATTGAGCTCCTCGGTCTGACCGCAGAAGCTCAGCCGCATCATCCGGCGCCCGCGTTCGGGATCGAAGTCCACGCCGGGAGCCAACGCCACGCCGGTCGCGGCGAGCACGTCCTCACACCACCGCAGCGAGTCGTCGGTGAGATGGCTGATGTCGCAATAGGCGTAGAACGCGCCGTCCGGCGGCGCGAAGGAGGTAATCCCCAGCTCAGGCAGACGTCGCAGCAGCAACTCGCGGTTGCGAGCGTAACGAGCAACGTGGTCATCAAGCTCGGCGCGCGCCTCAGGGGTGAAGGCGGCCGTCGCAGCCACCTGGGAAATCGCCGGCGCGCAAATCGCGAGATTGGCCTGCAACCGGTCGACGGTATCGACCAAGCCGGACGGCACCAGCAGCCAGCCCAGCCGCCAGCCGGTCATCGAGTGATACTTGCTCACGGAACCGACCACGATGCTGTTGCGTCCGAACTGCCAGGCGCTTGCACAATCTCGCCCGAAGCTGATCCCGTGGTAGATCTCATCGCTGATCAGCCCGGCGCCGACGTGCTCGCACCAGGCCGAAATGTCGCGCAGCTCGTCGGGGTCGATGATTGTCCCGGTCGGGTTGGACGGTGAGGCGATGACCACGCCGCGGGGAGCCTGCGGCAGCGCCTCCAGCAGTTCGACCGTGGGTTGGAAACGCGTCGACGCGTCCGCGGCTAGACCCACGACCTCGACATCCAGCGCGCGCAGGGTGTTGCGATAAGCGGGATAGCCCGGATCAGCCATCGCGACGGTGTCGCCGTCATCGAAGGCAGCCAAAGCGGCCAGCACAAATCCCGCCGAGGACCCCGTGGTGATCATCACCTGCGCGGGGTCCACCGCAACCTGGTAACGCCGCTGGTACTCCGCGGCGATCGCCTCGCGGAGCGCCGGAATCCCACCGGTGACGGTGTAGCCCAAAACCTCATCGCGAACGGCACGGGCTGCGCGCTCGCGGACCACTGCTGGCGCGGGCGTCGCCGGCTGTCCGACAAACAGGCCGATCACGTCCCCGTGCGAGGCTGCGCGCGCAGCGGCGGCCTTGGCCACCTCCATCACGTAGAACGGCGCCACCGCGGAGCGAACCGACGGATTCACCGAGCGCGCCTTCCCCCGAGAAGCCGGCCCAAGAGCGAGACCAGCACGGCTCCGGCACCCAGGCCGGTCGCGGTGCCGACCGTGTAACCGGTCACCAGGCCAAAACCCATCGACCGGCGGGCAACCTCCGCCGAGACGTGTTCCTCGCCGGGACGCGGCTGCGGCACCTCCGGTTGCAGCGCCGGATCAGGCTCGGCCGGGATCGGCTGCGGCGGCTCCGACGTCGCCAGCCAGGCGGCGACATACAAGATCAACGTCGCCAACAAGTTGAAGAACAACATCAAGATGATCACCGGACCGAAAAGAGACGCGGCGAAGTTCCGCGAGAACATGGCGATCACATAACCAGCCAAGGTCTGCAGAGCCACCAGGCCGACGGCACCGACTCCAGCCCCGAGCCACAGCAGACCACGTCGTACTGGCGCGACAGCGAACCAGCGGAACATCCACCAGAACAGCAACACGCCGATGATCAGCGAGAACAGCAGGCCCACCAGGCGCACCATCACCGCCCAGCCCACCCCGGTCATCCCGAGCAGGTCGCCGACCTCGCGGGTGAGCGATGTCGCGACCACAGTGGCCGTGGAGCTCACCAGCACGCCCAGGAACAACACCACCAAGCCGCCGAAGTTGACCATCAGGTCAAGCGGCATCGGCAGCTGCTCGGTCGGACGGTCGTAGTCCTCACGCATCAGGGCTCGTGCTGCGCGTTTGAGGTTGCCCATCCAAGTAGCGCCGGCCCACACGGTGATCGCCAGACCCGTGAGCCCCAGGGCTGCCCAGTTACTCAGGGCCGCCGTGATCACCCCGACCAGCCGGTCCCCCAGATCGCCGTAGCCCTTCAGCGCGTTGCTGACCAGCTCGCGAACCGCGTCCAGGGCATCTGGCCGAACGACGGTCAACGTCAAGCCGACCGCGCTGAAGGCCAACATCAGAATCGGCACGATGGAGAGCACCGAGAAGTAGGCCACCGCGGCCGCGAACTGCGCTCCCCCACGGACATTGAAGCGGTCGATCGCGCGCAGGAGATGCGCCACCCATGGATGCTGGGAGAACCGCTGCCACCACGCGATCATCGACTACTCCGGTTGGTCTGCCGCATAGTCGCTGACCGGGCCGCAGGTGCACACCAGGTTTCGGTCTCCGTATGCTCCGTCGATGCGAGAGACCGCCGGCCAGTACTTGTCGCGCCCACCCGACCCGATGGGTCCGGGACGTAGCCCGGCTGGGAACGCCGCGACGCTACGCGGGTAGGGATGGGTCCAGTCGTCGACGCTGATCCGCAGGTACGGGTGCGGCGCATTGTGCAGAGGATTGTCATCTGCGGGCCATACCCCGGCCTCGACCTGATCAATCTCGCTGCGAATCTGGATCATCGCATCGCAGAATCGATCAAGTTCGGCCTTGGACTCTGCCTCCGTGGGCTCGATCATCAACGTGCCGGCCACCGGGAAGCTCATTGTCGGAGCATGGAAGCCGTAGTCGATGAGCCGCTTGGCGACGTCGTCCACGCTCACGCCGCTGCGCTTGCTCAGTTCACGCAGATCGATGATGCACTCGTGGGCGACCAATCCGGTGGCGCCGGTGTAGAGCACCGGATAGAAAGGCGTCAGCCGGCGAGCGACATAGTTCGCCGCCAAGATCGCCCCCGTCGAGGCGGCGCGCAGGCCGTCCGCCCCCAAGAGCGCGATGTAGGCCCATGAGATCGGAAGCACCCCGGCCGACCCGAACGGCGCACCGCTGACCGGCCCGTAGGAGGTCTGCGGGCCGGCATCAACCACCGGATGACTGGGCAGATACGGCGCCAGGTGGCGGCGGACGGCGACCGGACCGACGCCCGGCCCGCCTCCTCCGTGCGGAATGGCGAAGGTCTTGTGCAGGTTCAGGTGACTCACGTCGGCGCCGAATCGACCCGGACGTGCCAGTCCGAGCAGCGCGTTCAGGTTGGCACCGTCGACGTACACCTGGCCTCCGGCCGCGTGGACGGCCTCACAGATCGCCGTGACGGTGTCTTCGAACACGCCGTGCGTACTCGGGTAGGTGATCATCACGGCGGCCAGTCGCTCGGCGTGCTGGCCGATCTTGGCGTCGAGATCGGCCAGGTCGACCGACCCGTCCGGTGCCGTGGCGACGACGACGACGCGCATCCCCGCCATGGCAGCGGAAGCGGCGTTCGTGCCGTGGGCCGAGGCCGGGATCAGACAGACGTCGCGCTGCTCGTCACCGCGGGCACGGTGGTAGGAGCGGATCGCCATCAGACCCGCGAACTCGCCCTGGCTGCCGGCATTAGGCTGCAGACTCACCTCGTCATAGCCGGTGATCTCAGCCAGCCACTCGCACAACTGGTCGATCAACTGCGCGAAACCGGTCGCGTCATCAGACGGCACGAAAGGATGCAGCCCAGCGAAGCCCGGGTAGCTGATCGGCTCCATCGCCGCAGCCGGGTTCAGCTTCATGGTGCATGAGCCGAGCGGGATCATTCCCCGGTCCAACGCGAAATCCCGGTCGGCGAGCGTACGCAGGTAACGCATGAACTCGGTCTCGCTGTGATAGGCACCGAAGACGCGATGGCTCAGGAACTCGCCGGTGCGCCCATGGTCGGCAAGTCCGCCGAACTCCGCCTCCCCCGGCCGCTCCACGTCGAACGCGGCGCAGACTGCCGCGAGGGCCTCTTCGCCGACTCCCTCACCGAGCGCGATCCCGACATGATCGGCATCGATCAAACGCACGTGCACGCCAGCCCGGCGCGCGGCAGCGACGATATCGGCAGCGCGGCCGGACGCGTACACGCTGAGGGTGTCGAAGAAGTCCGCCGAGGCCAGCTGATAGCCGCCGTCGTGCAGTGCCGCAGCGAGTCGCTTCGCGTCGCGATGGACGCCGGCCGCGATCGCGGTCAGCCCCGCAGGGCCGTGGTAGACCGCGTACAACGCTGCCACCACAGCCAAGAGCACTTGGGCTGTGCAGATGTTTGAGGTGGCCTTCTCCCGACGGATGTGCTGCTCTCGGGTCTGCAAGGCCAGGCGGTAGGCGGGCACGCCGTCAGCGTCCTTACTCAGGCCGACCACCCGTCCGGGTAGCTGTCGCTCCAGGCCGTGGCGCGCGGCGATGAAGCCCGCGTGCGGTCCGCCGTAGAACAGGGGAACGCCGAAACGCTGCGCCGACCCGACCACGATGTCCGCGCCCCATTCAGCTGGCGCCCCAATCAACACCATCGCCAGCGGATCCACCGCGGCGATCATCAATGCGCCGGCCTCATGGACCTGATCGGCGAGCGCGCGCAGCTCAGCGGCCGAAGCGAGCGAGCCATCCGCAGCTGGGACCTGAACAACCACGGCGCAGGCCGCGCGAGCCGCAAAGCTTGCGGCCAGCCCCGTGTCGGCTACTGCCACCTCGATGCCGACAGCACCGGCCCGAGTGCGCAACACGGCCAGACTCTGCGGCAGAAGGCCGGCATCGACCAGCACGCGATCACCGGCCCGAGTGGCACGGTGGGCCATCGCGACGGCCTCGGCTACCGCAGTCGCTTCATCCAGCAGGCTGGCACCGGCGACGGGCAAACCGGTGAGTTCGGTGATCAACGTCTGGAAGGTCGCCAACACTTCGAGCCGCCCTTGGCTGATCTCGGGTTGGTAAGGCGTGTAGGCGGTGTACCAGGCCGGATTCTCCAGTACCAATCGCCGGATCGCCGGCGGCGTGACCGTCGCGTGGTAACCCAGCCCGATCAGTGCCGTCCCGGGGACGTTCTGCGCGGCCAAGCCTGCCAACGCACGCTGCACCTCGGCCTCCGTGCGAGCCGGCGGCAGCTGCAGTCGCTCGCTAGAGCGGATCGTTGCCGGGACGACGGCATCGACCAGCTGGTCGATCTGGTCGAAACCGAGCAGCCGCAGCATCTCGTGCTGATCATCGGTGGTTGCGCCCACATGGCGCTGCGTGAAGTCAGTCATGGCAAGGACAAACCTATCCCCCACCACGGCGGCGGCAACCCCAGCCGCTGGCGCGCCCCTCAGCCGGCGGCGCGGGCGCGGCGCCGCCGCGACAACTCATCGTCCGAGCTTGCGGCCGGGTGCTCGTCGGCGCGCTCTGCAGGAAGCTCCTGCAAGGTGCCCTCGATGTCGCGCCAGACACCTCCCAGCGCGATGCCGAACATGCCCTGCCCCCCGCGCAGAAGGTCGATCACCTGGTCATCTGAGGTGCATTCGTAGACCGAGATGCCGTCGCTCATCAGCGTCACCTGGGTCAGGTCATCGACGCCACGCGCGCGCAGATGCTCGATCGCCGTGCGGATCTGCTGCAACGAGATGCCGGCGTCGATGAGCCGCTTGATCACCTTCAGGATCAACAGATCGCGGAAACTGTACAGGCGCTGGGTGCCCGATCCGCCGGCCGAACGGATCTCGGGGACCACCAGGCCGGTACGGGCCCAGTAGTCGAGCTGACGGTAGGTGATGTCGGCAGCGCGGCACGCGACCGGGCCACGGAAGCCGAGATCCTCAGGCAGGGGTGAGAAGTCGCCGTCGAAAAGCAGATCCTGCGCGGCCCGCTGTGTGCTGGGCAGCTGATCCGGAGTGCTCATGGTCGACCTCTTCCTTGCCACGGGTGAATCACGTCGGTGCGATTACGACGGTAATCCGGGGCTCGGCAGCCGGTCAACGACACGCCGCGCCGCAACACGGCCCGCTCGAGAGTCTGAACCTGCGGCTCAGGGTTTTTCGCCACCGAAGTCTTCGGGGGTCACGGTGTCGAGGAACTCCAGGAAGCGCTCAACTTCGGCCTCATCGCGCGGCGCGTCATCCTCGGCCACTTCGGCTGCGACCGCACAGGCGTCCATCACCTCAGCCGTGGCGCGGATCGGACGCCCCAGCCGCAACGCCACCGCGATCGCATCGCTAGGACGGGCCGGCATCCGCCGATGAGCAAAGACCAGCTCGGCGTAGAACTGCCCCTCGTCGCAGCCGATGATCTCGACCGCCAGGAGTTCGTTATTGCGCAGCTCGCCCAAAATCGCGCTGGTCAGATCGTGGATCGAGGGGCGTCGTTGGTCCGGATCCTCGGTCGCGCCCAGAATCGCGGCCGCACCGCCGTGAGTCATCCAGATCGGCAGAAGGCGCTGCGCGCCGTCCACCTCGGCCAGCACAACGACCGGGGGCGTCTCGGTGCCCGCGACGCGGATCTCGGCAACTTTGAGTTCGATCACCACTCACCTCACTGGGTCAGTTGCGAGCGCATGATCGCCGCGTGCGCGTGCAACACCAGTTGCATGACTTCTGCCGGAAGAGTCCGTGAGGTCGGGTTGCGACGCAGGTGGGGTGCGATTGCCTGCTCGATGAGTCCGACCTCGCGTTCTGCCGCCTGCTTGACCACCCGCAGATGGCGAGCGTCCATGCCATACGCGGCCAGTTTGCGCGCGACGACCGCCACCGTCAACGCGTCCCTGCCGTAGTAGATGGTGCCCCGTCGCGGGACCACCAGTTGGTGCTTTTCGAGCTCGCTGAGAGCGGCCTCGCTCAAGCCGCTGACCTCGAGCAGCTCTCGGCGGGTCACCCGGATGGCCCGACGCGGTGGCCGCGGATGCGGCGTCAAACCGTCGGCCTGATCGAGACCGGTCTCTTCCGCTGGTGCGGTGGCCGGCGCGGTCAAGGACGGCGGACGCTGGCCGCGATCCATCATGTCGAGGTGTTCGCGAATGACCTTCAGCGGCAAGTAGTGGTTCTTCTGCACATCGAGGATGTAGCGCAAACGCTCGATGTCGGACTCGGCGTAGCGTCGGTAGCCGGACGGGGCGCGCTCCGGAGAGATCAAGCCCTCCGCCTCGAGGAATCGGATCTTGGAGATGGAGATGTCCTCGAACTCGGGCTTCAGGATGGCCAACACCTGACCGATGCTTCGCAGACCCAACGCCATTCGCTTACCGCCGCACTCAGTCCTGGGTGGTGAAGAACACCATCCGGAACTTGCCTATCTGCACTTCATCGCCTCGACGCAACGCGACGGCGCCGTCAGTGAGGTCGCCATTGACGTAGGTGCCGTTGAGGCTGCCTTCGTCGGTCACCCAGAACTGCCCGTCCTGACGGGTGAACCGGGCGTGATGGCGCGAGACGGTGACGTCATCGAGGAAGATGTCGCAGCGCGGATGCCGACCGGCGGTGGCCACGTCAGCATCGATCAGGAAGCGCCCTCCGGCCTGCCCGCCCTTCAACAACAGCAGCAGCGCCGAGCCGGCAGGCAGCGCTTCCACGGCGGCTGCGTCTTCGGCACCGAGGTCTTCGAGTTCGAACTCCTCCACGACCGGAGGAATCACCCGGGTCGTGTCACCGGACATCTTGGCCAAGCTCGCGCCGCAATGCGGGCAGAAGTTGGCCGGTTCGGCCAACTCGTGGCCACAAGCTGGGCAACTGCTCATCAAAGGTCACCTTTCGCGCCCGGCCGAGGTGTCATCCCAACACCGGGGCTCCACCAGAGGTTGACCTTCACCCTATCCCGAGACGAGTTCGCTGTACGCGTCCGCGCTGAGAAGCGCCGACAGCTCGTTCTCGTCGGCGAGCTTCAGTTCGAACAACCAACCCTCACCGTAAGGGTCGGAGTTGATGGTCTCGGGCGCGTCGGTCAGGGCCTCATTGATCGCGGTCACCACGCCGGCCGCCGGGGTGTAGACGCCCGAGACGCTCTTCGTGGACTCGACCTCTGCGCAGGAGTCCTCAGCAGCGACCTCTTCTCCGACCTGAGGCAGCGAAACGAAGACCACGTCGCCGAGTTCGGAAGCGGCGTAGCTGGTGATACCCACACGCACGGTGCCGTCAGCACCGCGGCGCACCCACTCGTGTTTGGGGGTGTAGAGCAGATCATTTGGGAACAATGCGACTCTCCTGTGTCGATCATCCGACCCACGAGGGGGTCGGTCTCCTTGGCCCACCCTAGCGGGGTTTGCTCTCCGCGTCCGCGAGCGGACGATCCGGGTCGTTCACGCCCAACGGGAAGTTGCGAATGACCTCTGCGCCTTGACCGAGGTACAGCAGGCCGGACCACCAGTACAGCGCCGCGCCCCAGATCACACTGGCCCAGCCGACCACCTTCGCCACCTCCGACCAGACACCGCTTCCGGTGCCCAACAGGACCAGCGGGAACGCGTAGAGCAGCGCAAAGGTCGCCGCCTTGCCCAGAAAGTGCACGGGGAGGCTGGAGTATCCGCGTCGACGCAGGGCGGGCCAGATAGTGGTGGCCATGACGACATCGCGGGCGGCCAACAGCACCACCAGCCACCACGGCACGATGCCCCTGATCGCGAGCCCCACAAGCGTGGCCAAGATGTAGGCACGGTCGGCCATCGGATCCAACACCTGGCCCAGACGCGAACGCTGATGCCATCGGCGTGCCAACTGGCCGTCCAGCCAATCTGTGGCCCCGCCCACCGCCAACACCGCGACCGCCCAGACATCCGCGTGTCGCGCCAAGAGCAGCCACAGAAACAGCGGGACGCCGGCCAGGCGGATGAAGCTGAGGATGTTGGGAACCGTGAGCACCCGCTCGGTGTCATACGGTTCGGCAGCCATAGGCGTCAGCCTAGCGAGACGCGGCGGCGTCGTCCCAGGCGGCTACCAACTGCTCCTTGGCCTGCTGAAGCAGCTGGGGCACGGCGCGAGTCTGTCCGATGACAGGCAGGAAGTTGGCATCGCCCAGCCAACGAGGCACGACATGTTGATGCAGATGAGCCGCGATCCCAGCGCCGGCAACCTCGCCCTGGTTCACGCCGAGGTTGAACCCCGCCGGATGCGAGACCGCACGCAGCACCGTCATCGCCGTGGCGGTGAGCTCAGCGATCTCGGAACGCTCCGCCACGGTGGCCTGCGTCCAATCCGAGATGTGCCGATAGGGGCAGATCAACAGATGCCCCGGAGAGTACGGGTACAGGTTCAGCACCACATAGGCGAGTTCACCGCGGTGGACCAGGAGGGTCTGCTCGTCGTCGGCCGCCTGCGGCGTCCGGCAGAAGGGGCAGGACTCCGCGCTCGCGTCAGTCGGACGGTTCTCTCCCCCGATGTAGACCATCCGATGCGGGGTCCACAAACGCTGGAACGCGTCCGGCACCCCCGGCAACAGGCCGGCATCGGTGAGAATGTCCGACCCGAACGTTTCGCGGCCGGTCATCGGCGTGGCGGACGCGTCTCGGCGACGATCTCCGAGATTGCGGCCTCGATCGGTACACCGTTGTTCTGACTGCCGTCGCGGTAACGGAAGCTCACCGCGCCCGCGGCAGCGTCCGACTCACCGGCGATGAGCATGAACGGCACCTTCTGCGTCTGAGCGTTGCGAATCTTCTTGCCGAAACGGTCGTCACTGTCGTCGATCTCGACGCGGACGCCGAGTGCGGTCAGCTTGTCGGCGATGTCGCGCAGGTAGCCGTCGTACTCCGACGAGACCGGGATGCCGATGACCTGCACCGGCGCGAGCCAGGCCGGGAAAGCCCCGGCATAGTGCTCGGTAAGCACACCGATGAAACGTTCGATCGAGCCGAACTTCGCCGAGTGGATCATGACCGGTTCGGCGGGGTGGCCGTCCGGGCCGGTGTAGGTCAGACCGAAGCGGGCCGGCTGGTTGAAGTCGTACTGAATCGTCGACATCTGCCAGGTGCGGCCAATCGCGTCCTTGGCCTGAACCGAGATCTTGGGGCCGTAGTAGGCCGCACCCCCCGGATCGGGAACCAGCTCCAGCCCGGAGTCGCGTCCGACCTGCTCCAGCACCGAGGTGGCCTTTTCCCACTGCTCGTCCGAACCGATGAACTTGCTCGACTTGGAGCCCTCGGTGTCGCGCGTCGACAGCTCGAGGTAGTAGTCGTCCAGCCCGAAATCCTGCAGAAGGTTGGTGATGAAGGTCAGCAGGTGCTTCACCTCGTCGGCGGCGTGCTCAGCCATCACATAGGAGTGGGAGTCGTCCTGGGTGATCATCCGCACGCGGGTCAGGCCCTGCAGGACCCCGGACTTCTCATTGCGATACACGGTGCCGAACTCGAAGAATCGCAGCGGCAGCTCGCGGTAGGAGCGCCCACGCGACTTGAAGATGAGGTTGTGCATCGGGCAGTTCATGGCCTTGAGGTAATAGGCCTGACCGTCATCGTCCATGGGAGGGAACATGCCCTCTGCGTAGTAGGGAAGGTGCCCGGAGGTGTGGAACAAGCCTTCCTTGGAGATGTGCGGAGTGCCGACATAGGAGAAGCCGGCCTTGATGTGCGCCTCGCGAACGTAGTCCTCCATCACCCGCTTCAGCACGCCGCCCCTAGGGTGAAAGACCGGCAGTCCGGCACCGAGTTCCTCAGGGAAGCTGAACAGGTCCAGCTCGGCGCCGAGCTTGCGATGGTCCCGGCGGGCCGCCTCGGCCAGCCGCGTCTGATACGCCGCCAAGTCATCCTTTGTCGGCCACGCGGTGCCGTAGAGCCGCTGCAGCTGGGCGTTGGCCTGATCGCCGCGCCAGTACGCGGCGGAGCTACGGGTGATAGCGAAGGCCTTGAGGTAACTGGTGTCGGGCACGTGCGGGCCGCGGCACAGGTCCTTCCACGCCACCGAGCCATCGCGGTTCACGTTGTCGTAGATGGTCAGCTCACCGGCGCCCACCTCAACCGAAGCGCCTTCGGTGGCGTCCTGGTGGCCCTTCAAGCCGATCAACTCCAGCTTGTATGGCTCGGCCGCAAGCTCCTCGCGGGCCTGATCGTCACTCACCACTCGTCGGACGAAGCGCTGACCCGACTTCACGATCCGGGTCATCGCCTTCTCGATCGCCTTGTAGTCATCAGGGGTGAACGGCGTCGGCACGTCGAAGTCGTAGTAGAAGCCATCGGTGATCGGAGGGCCGATTCCGAGCTTGGCTTCGACGAACAGCGATTGCACGGCTTGCGCTGCGACGTGAGCGCAGGAATGGCGGATCACGTTGAGGCCGTCAGGCGAGCCGATCAGCACCGCGGAGACGTCGTCGCCGTCGTTCACGGTGGTGGCCAGGTCAACCAACTCGCCGTTGATCCGTGCTGCCACCACCGTCTTGTCGGTTCCGACCAGCTGCGCGGCGGTAGTGCCGTCTGCCACCGTCTCGTGGCGGCGCTCGGATTGCTGATCGGACACGGTAATGGTCACGGACACGGGATTGGTTCCTTCCTTCGCGGCTTCCTAGTCTGCCGCACAACTGCGCGGGTCGCCGCCCGCCGAGCCTGTCGGAACCGGATCGGACTCAGTGTTCGGGTTCGACCAAGCCTTGCCGCCGGGCCATTTCCACAGCCACGAGACGATCGTGGACGCCCATCTTCTCGTAGATGTTGCCCAAGTGCTTGTGGACGGTGCGTGGCGAAAGCCCGAGCCGCGAGGCGATCGAGGTGGCCAGAAGCCCCTGGGACAGGAGCTGCAGGACCTCAAGCTCACGCTCACTCAGTCCGAACTCTCGGGCCGCGGCCAACCGCGCTGACATTCGACGGTGCCGCTCGCTGGCGGCGATCACCTGCGACAGCATCACTGTCAGGGCCGGAATGACCGACCGCAGCAGTCGCGCGTCATCCTCGGTGAAGCCCTTCCGTTTGCCCAAAGCCAAGACCCGCTGTGCGCCGGTCGGCCCCGTGCCCGGCAACTCCGGCGGAGTCAACGCCGCGATCTCGCCGATCTTCGTCACTCGGCGCCGGGTGAACTCCTCACTGCCCACCCGACCGGCAAGGACCTGGTTCACCAGCGGCTCGACATCGTCCTCCCCCGGCTGGGCCCAGATCACTTCCGCACCCTCATCGGGGCGCAGCGCGATCCACGCACCCAACTCCGCCCCGGTAGCGCGGGCCAAGGTCGAACAGATCACTCCCCCGGCCGGCCGGTTGGCTTTGAGCGCCTCGGCCACGGCGGCGACCAGGTCGATCACCACCACCGCATGCTGCCCGTTCTCCACGTGTCTCCTCGAGATTTGGTCTTTCAAGGTTGTCAGTCCAAACCCCGGATGCGAACGTCCTCAGCCCTGGCGGTGGCAAACGTACTCAGGTCACCCTTACCCGGCCTTTGACCGCGGTTTCGCTGGGGGTGACCGCCCCGATTTTGCGACCAGCGCCAGGACTGGTTAAGGTTGCACTCGCACTTCACGCCGGAGCGTGAGATGCAGCGCGGACGTGGCTCAGTTGGTAGAGCATCACCTTGCCAAGGTGAGGGTCGCGGGTTCGAATCCCGTCGTCCGCTCGGAGAAGGTCTCAACGATCGACTTTCGAGACCGGCTCTCGCCGGTGGAGTGGCCGAGAGGCGAGGCAACGGACTGCAAATCCGTGTACACGGGTTCAAATCCCGTCTCCACCTCTCTCGTAGTTTCGATCGGGAGAACTCGTTCGGAAAGACAGAGCGGTATGAAGCAGGAAGCTGCTAAGTACCTCGGGCGGCTGGCGCAGCGGTAGCGCGCTTCCCTGACACGGAAGAGGTCACT